>JBMOIJ010000022.1:0-40335 GCA_049317385.1 Acidimicrobiia bacterium | reverse complement strand
GCAAAGTTGTTGGTCGGGCTGCCGGGACTTGAACCCGGGACCTCTTGTCCCCCAGACAAGCGCGCTAACCAAGCTGCGCCACAGCCCGATACCGGTGATTGGCCACCGGCCGGGGCGCCACTCTACTGCCCCGCCCGATTCGCCGTCCGGGACCCGCCCGCAGCATCCGGACCGCAGTGCGCCCCGCCCCTAAGGTCCCGCCCATGGCCATCATCGGACTCGAAGACCTCAGCGCCGACGAATGCTGGAACCTCATCGCCGACGTCCCCGTCGGACGCGTCTATGTGGATGCCGGCGAACATCCAGCCATCATGCCGGTGATTTTCATTGCACACGCCCGCACCATCGCGTTTCGCACTGCGCCCGGCGACAAGCTCATTGCTGCGGTCCTTCATCGACCGTCGGTGTTCGAGGTCGACGTGTGGGACGAAGCAACCCACGACGGATGGAGCGTGAATGTGAGCGGCACGTTGCACGAAGTCACCGACCACACCGAGATCGCAGCGCTCGACGCGTTCGGGCTCCCTGCCTGGGCCGCACCCGAAGCCCGCGACCGTTGGGTTCAGCTCGTACCCGACCACGTGAGTGGTCGACGGCTGTTCCCGGGTACAGAAATGACCTGACGGTTCAGACCGTTCGGCGGTGTGAACGCAACACCGACACCGCAGTCCAGGCAATAGCGAACGCCACCGCGAGCTGCAACACCACGAACTTGGTCACGCCGCTCAGCATGATCGACCCTATGTTGGCCGTGAACGACACGATGGCGCTCGCCAACGCGATCCACAGTGCCACCACCACGGGGGTGTCCAACCGTCCTTGACTCTCCGCTCGTTCCATACTCAGGTTGTCGTCGCGCCGCCGGGCGCGCTGAACCATCAGTTGCGGAGATTTAGCAGGTCAGCCAACGTGTTGCCACACCCAGGCAATGCCCTCCCAGACGCGGTACCCGAGGTACACGGCCAGCGCGCCGAGCAACAGCTTCAGATGCCAAGGCACTCGGGGAAGGTCCTCGTCGGTGGCCACGGTGGCGCCGCCCGGATCGACGCCACGTCCACATTCGGGGCAGGTGCCATCGGAGTTCACGGCCGACGGGGCGAAGTAGCGATCACAGGCGGAGCACCAAGGCACGTTCAATGGTCGCGCACGCCGGGCGCACTGCGCCGCCCTCGCCCAGTGCGCCGGTCTGGGTCAGACACGAATCCGTTCCTGGCGCACTGGGGCAGTTGGGCGTCGTGGGCCTCCCTGCCGTTGACAATGTCACCGTACGGAATCGCGTGACGTGTGCCTACAGGCCGATCGACTCATTCGTTGCGCAAGCGCACCCGCAGCTTGATGGGCGTGGGACCGAAGTCGAATGCGTCGCGCAAGCGGTTCTCGAGGTACCGCAGGTAGGTGGGCGGCAGACGGCGAGTCGCGAACAGCGTGAACGTGGGCGGGTTCGGCGCGCCTTGCGTGGCGTAGAGGATGCGCGGCCGGTGCTTCCCGTCGGCAGGGGGCGGATGGCGCAACTGCGCTTCCTTGATGACGGCGTTCACCTTGGCCGTGGGCACTCGCTGGCGGTAGGCGTCCTCGGCTTCGCGCAGCGCCGGCAGCAACTTCTGAACTCCCCGGCCGGTCAAGGCCGAGATCTTCAGCACCGGCGCATAGCTCAAGAAGTTCAGCCGATCGTGCACACCCTCGAGCGCTTCGACCCGCTGCTCGGCGTCGAGCAGTTCCCACTTGTTCAACACGACCACGATCGCGTTGCCCGCAGCGTCGACCCGCTCCGCCAATCGTTGATCCTGATGGGTTGCGCCCTGCGTCGCATCAATGACCAACAACGCTGCGTCGGCGCGGTCAACAGCATTGAGCGCGCGCACCAACGAGAAGTACTCGGTGTCTTCGTCGACGCGCGACTTGCGCCGCATTCCCGCGGTGTCGACGAACCGCAGTGGCCCGGCGTCAGTTTCGACCACCGTGTCAATGGCGTCTCGGGTGGTACCAGGCATGTCGTGCACCACTGCACGCTCGTCGCCCACCAAGCGGTTGAACAGCGTGCTCTTCCCCACGTTCGGTCGACCCACGATGGCTACTGAAAAGATCTCAGAGCGCTCGCCGGGCTCGGGTTCCTCGGGCTCGGGCGGCAGCGCCGCGACCACCTGGTCGAGGAGGTCACCACTCCCCCGGCCGTGGATGGCACTCACTGCCACCGGCTCGCCCAACCCGAGGGACGTGAACGCCCAGACGTCCTGCTCGCGATTGGTGTCGTCGACCTTGTTGGCGACCAGGAACACCGGGAGATCCGCGCGCCGCAGGGTCTGCGCGATCCGGGCGTCTTCCTCGGCGACGCCCACGGTGGCGTCGACCACCAAGAGCACCACATCTGCTTCTTTGATGGCCCGCTCCGCCTGTTCGCTCACCGCCTGAGCCAGGGCCGCGCCGCCCGCCATTTCGCGACCGTGGCCGTGGGGCAACCACCCGCCGGTGTCGACCACGGTGAACGAGCGTCCGTTCCACTCGCAGTCGAGCTCCTTGCGGTCGCGCGTGACGCCGGGCTTCTCTTCGACGATGGCCTCGCGCCGGCGCGCGAACCGGTTCACCAGAGTGCTCTTGCCGACATTTGGGCGGCCGACGACCGCAACCACTGGAGTCCTCACGACCCCAGACTATGGACGCAACGAGCAGGGGGCGTCGACTGCGTCGAAACTTCGTCGTCGATCAGATGCCGAGAGACGAACGCAGGACTTCGCGCCCGACCCGGTGCATGGGCCCACGTGCGAAGGGGTTCACCGCCTTGCCCACCGCCTGGCCGAGCAACATCTTCATGTGGCGCCCGACGGGGTCGAGGGGATTCGTTTCGCGGTCACGCCCGCGGTCCTCGTTGGCGAAGGGGTGGAGTGTTTGAGCGACCCGATCACCGAACTGGTCGATGGCTCGCGCCGGCGAATTGTCGGCCTCGATCGCGTTGCTCTCCTGGAGCACCGCTGTGGAGTACTCGACGCCCATGCGGCTGGCCTCACCGACTGCCACCTGCAGGTTGGTCGAGGCGGCTCGGGCCCGGCCCGAAGCGCCGGAACGCCGGATCGCCCCGGGCGCTCGACTCGGCTTCCGCCCAGCTTCGGCGTCGCTGTGACCTTGGCCCATGGCGGCGATCAGGTCCTGGGACGCGGTGTCGATGCGGGCCCGCACCGAGGCCACCAGTGCGCTCTGCGCGGCGCCGAACTCGTCGAACGCCCCCGGCGGGGTCTGGTTCGCGAACTCAGCAATTTGGACCATATGTCGCGTTTAGTTGATATCGGGCAGCTGCGGCAAATAACCGCGCGGTCAAACAATTGCGGAAACCAGCGCGACCCCGTCGGTGCCGATGACCTCGACCGGCCGGGGCAGGTCGCCCGGCCCCATCCCGTCGAGGAACACCCCGTTCGAGAGGCACACGTCGGGCAGCAGGTACCGGTGCCCAGTCGGGGCGGCGTCGAGTGCCGCCACCAGGTCGGCGCCGGTCATCAACCCGGCCACGGCGGTGTTGCCCCCGAAGTACCGGTTGGGAACGGCCAGCACGTCGACCGGCACCCGGGCCGCGGCCCGCAACGCCGGGAGGAGCGGTTCGATCACCCGGGCGCCGTACTCGCCGGTGAGGATGGTGACGGGCTGATCCCGGCGGGCGCGCAACATGACCGGCTGCTCGTTCGATTCGGCAACGGTGCGCGGGGCTCGATACCCCTCGGCGGGCGCGCCCTCGACCCAGGCGAAGAACCCACTGGCCGGACTCGTGCCTTCGATCTCTTCGCCGGCGAGCGCGCCGAGCACCTCGGCCTCGAAGGTGCGCACCATGCCGATGCCGTTCTCGTGTTGGCGGCAACCGTCGTACGCGTCGATGGATGGAAACGGACGACCGGCGATCAGGTACCACTCGTCGGACGCATAGACGAGCCGTCGACCCAACAACTGCAGGTAGGTCTCTTGCCAGCGGTCGATGGTGTCGAGCACCGCCTGCGCTTCGGCGGCGGTGCACGCGCGCATGTCGGGTTCGGTGTTGTGGTCACTGACACCCAGTGGCACCACACCGAGCGTGGTGAGCTTCGGGAACCGCTCCAGCACCCCCAACAACGTGTCCTCGAGCACCGCTCCGTCGTTCACGCCCGGACACACGACCACCTGACCATGCACTTCGGCCCCGGCATCGAGCAACGCGGCGAGCCACCGCAGCGACGTGGCGCCCCGCGTGTTGCGCAACAGCGTCGTGCGCACGTCGGGGTCGGTGGCATGGATGCTGACGTAGAGCGGATCGAGCTTCTCGGTGATCACGCGCTCGAGGTCGGCCTCGGTGAAGCGCGTCAGCGTGGTGAAGTTCCCGTACAGGAACGACAACCGGTAGTCGTCGTCCTTCAGGTACAGGCTCTTTCGCATCCCCTTCGGCAATTGGTAGATGAAGCAGAACGGGCAGTGGTTGTCGCAGGTGCGGACCCGGTCGAACACTGCGCCATCGAGCTCCAACCCCAATGGCTCCCCTGGCGCCTTCTCGATGGTGACGGTGCGCTCCACCCCGCCCCGGCGCAAGACGAGTTCGACCACCGGCTCGTCGGCCGCCAACGAGTAGCGAATGACGTCGCGCAACGGCTCGGCATTGGCCGCCAGGAGCTCGTCACCGACGGCGATGCCGGCCCGGGCGGCGGCGCTCTCGGGCGCGACGGCAACGACTCGGGCGGTGGACATGGCTGCCAATGCTAGGACCTGGGAAGAAATCCGACATTTCTCGCTTCACTCGTCAACCATTTCCGGCAGTTGCGGGTCTTCTCATCCGATGAACACGCTGATGACCACCCAATTCGCGGCCACCGAACCCGTGACCCGGGGCGCTCGAGCCCGGGACGCGGCCTTCGCCGCCGCCTACGAAGAACACCACCGACGGGCATTGCGTTTCGCCGGCCTGCTCTATGGCAACTCGGCCAAAGCCGAAGACGCCGTGGCCGATGCGTTCGCCCGCATCTGGCGGCGGTACCGAGCCGGGGCCAACATCGACGCGATGTGGCCCTACCTGCGGACGTCGCTGGTGAACGGGTTCAACAAGGGACTGCGCCGCAAGTACCTCGAACAGCGAGAAGAAGCACGACTCGCAAACGAGTCCATCGCAGTGCAGCTCCCCCAAGAAGGTGCACTCGACGACCGAGCCGTCCTCATGGCTGCGCTCGATCAGTTGTCACCCCGTCAGCGGGCCGCCATCGTCTTGCGCTTCTTCGACGACTGCTCCGAGGCCGACACCGCGGCCGCACTCGGCTGCAGCGTCGGCACCGTCAAAGCATCCGTTTCCCGAGGGCTCGCCCGCATGCGCGACATCCTCGAACCCGCATCCCAGGAGGGGATCCAATGAACACTGATCTCGAAGACATCATGCGCGATCGCCTCGGCGACGCGGCCGGACTGTTCGAAGCGAGCGGCACACTCGAGCCGACCACGGCCCGCCGCGTGCGCAACCGTCGCCGCCGCGACATCACCGTCACCTCGGTCGCATCGCTCGCACTCGTCGCCGGCATCGGCGGCGCCGGGGTTGCATTGCTTGGCGGCAACGATTCGTCCCGGAGCAACCGCGTGGCCACCGACCCGAGCGACACCACCACCACCGTCGACACGACCACCACGACCGCGCCCGAGACCACGGTTCCGACGACCACGACCGCGGCCCCCGCACCCGCGGGCCCCACGGTGGTTGACGAGCAGTTCGACGAGTCCAACGCCGAGTTCACGATCCGGGGCACTGGCGTGGTTCCGCGCCTCGAAGGAACGTCGGTAGCCGGCAAGGTGAACGCAACCCTGCAGATCGCACTGCGGGCCGACTACATCGACTCTGCAGAGTCGAGTGTCGACCTGCGCTACCGCGTCGTCGCGCTGACCCCTGCGATCTACAGCGTGCAGGTGTTCGGCTTCTACTCCCCGCCCGAAGGTGGTGCCCACGGCGGCGAGACGGCCACCAGCTACACCTTCGACCTGGAGACGGGTGACCCGGTTGCACTCAACGACGTGATCACCGATGCCGCCCGTCCAGCCATCCGCCAATTCGCCCTCGATGACCTGGCGCGCCGAGACCAAGACATTGGCTTCTTCCCTTGGGTGGCCGACGACGCCGAGTTCCCTTTCGGCGGTCAGGACTCAGCGGCGTGGGCCGTCGGGAAGGACGGACTGCACCTCACGTGGCGGGCCGGAACCGTTGCGGCCTACGGAACCCTGCGGGCGCAGGAGGTCGTCGTTCCTTGGAGCGTGGTCGGCGACAACCTCACCGGGAAGGTCGACCCGAACACCTTGTGAGCACCCCGGCGCTGCTCCTCGGCCCGGATTCGCCTCGAGCGGGTCCGGGCCGAGTCGCGCGACTACGGTCAAGCGCCATGGTCGAACGAGTGCTCCTGGCCACGCCCCGCGGGTTCTGCGCCGGCGTCGAGATGGCCATCAAGTCGCTGGCGTGGATGGTGCGCGCGTTCGAACCGCCCGTGTACTGCTACCACGAGATCGTCCACAACCGGCTCGTTGTCGACCGCTTCAGAGAACTCGGCGTCGTCTTCGTCGACGACATCGACGAAGTCCCTGATGGCGCGCCCCTCATGTTGAGCGCGCACGGCAGCGCACCCGAAGTGGTGGCCGCGGCGAACGAGCGGGGCCGCTTCGTGGTGAACGCCGTGTGCCCGCTCGTCACCAAGGTGCACCACGAAGCCAAGGTGCGCGCCCGCAAGGGGTTCACCGTGCTCTACGTGGGCCACGCCGGCCACGACGAAGCCGTCGGCACCTTGGCCGTTGCGCCCGAATCCATGAAGCTCGTCGAACATGAACACGACGTCGCATCCGCCGCTGCCACCGTCGACGATCCCAGCAAGGTTGCGCTCCTTGCACAGACCACTCTCGCCCTCAGCGAGTGGGAAGGCATCATGGATCGCGCGCGTGACGAGTTCCCCGAGCTCTGGACCGCAGCCCGCAACGACTTGTGCTTCGCCACCACGAACCGTCAATCCGCACTGCGCGCCATTGCTGATCGTGCCGACGCGGTGGTGGTTATCGGCAGCGCGAACTCGTCCAACACGTTGGCGTTGGCACGCGTGGCAGCCGAGTCGGGCTCCGCCACGGTGCTGCGGATCGACGGCCCCGATGAACTCGATCTCGAAGCGGTGGGCAATGCTCGGGTGGTGGGCGTCACTGCCGGTGCCAGCGCCCCCGAGGAGCTGGTACGTGCCGTCATCGAGAAGCTGGCCCCCACCCAGGGCGTGGAACCCGTGCGCGTCACCGACGAAGACGAGTACTTCCCCCCGCCGCGCGAACTGCGCGATCTGCTGCCCACGTTGGATCGCGTGGTCGCCTTCGCACTCGGCGGAGACCCCGATGCTGCGTCGGCGCACGGCGGGCCGTTCGCCGACGACCGCAATGCCGACGCGTCCGACGTGTTGGCGAGCCTCGGGCGCTAGTTCCCGGCCAACACCTGCGCGGCGTCGAAGGCCGCTTGCAGCCGGTCGCGCAACTCCTTGGTGACTTCGCCCATCTGCGAACGCTTGACCGTGCCCGCCACCTGATCCACCACGATGGGTGCTCCGACGACGACGGCCCCACGGTGCAACCGCGGCCGCGTTACGCCACTGGGCAGGATCTCCTCGCCACCGCCGATACCCACCGGCACGATCGGTACGCCGGCCTTGAGCGCCACGTATGCCACGCCCTCGGCGAGTTCGCCGAGTACGGGCCCCGAACGGCGCGTGCCTTCCGGGAAGATCGCCACCGGTTCACCGTCGGCCAAGGCGCCGAGTGCTGCCTTCAGGGCCTGGCGGTCGGCGCCGTCGCGGTCGACGGGGAACGTTCCCAACGCCTCGAAGAGGCGGGCGGCGAGCTTGTGCTCCCACCACTCCTTCTTGGCCATGAACCGGATACGCCGCTTGGTGACGTAGGCCGCGAACACGATGTCGACGGCCGATCGGTGCGACGGGGCGATCACGTACGGACCACGCGGTGGCACATTGCGCCGCCCTTGCACGCGGACACGGAACAGCAGCGACGACAACGCCAACACGATGGTGCGCAGGATCCGGTACCCCCAGTGCTGCTCCCTCATGCGTTCGCCTTCTCGACAAGCGTCACGATGCTCTCGACCACTTCGTCGATGGTGAGCTCGGTGGTGTCCACCACCACTGCACTCGGGGCCGGTTCCAACGTTGACGGCACATCGGCCTGGTCCCGACGGTTGATGTCGGCTTGCACCGCAGCGTGAGCGTGTTCGGCCGGGCCGCGATCGATCTGGCGCCGGCGAGCCCGTTCGGAGTCGGAGGCCGTGAGGAAGATCTTCACGCGCGCATCGGGGAACACGACCGCACCCATGTCGCGCCCTTCGGCCACCGCTGGCGCGTGCGCGGCACCCCACTTGCGTTGCTGGGCGATCAGGATCGAGCGCACCAACGGGTTGCGAGCCACCGCCGACACGTGCGCGTCGACCTCTGGCGTACGGATGGCTTCGGTGACGTCGAGTCCGTTGCACAGCACGCGAGTGCCGACTTCCAGGTCGCAGGACTCGGCCGCTGCCGCCACTGCGTTGCCGTCGGCGGGATCGATACCGCGTTCGAGCACCACGACCGTAACGGCGCGGTACATGGCCCCAGTGTCGAGCACCGGAAGCGCCAACCGATCGGCAACCCGACGCGCCACCGTGCTCTTGCCCGACCCCGCCGGCCCGTCGATGGCGATGATGTCCTGCCCAGCGCTCACGACGCGCCTTCAGCCAGCCGCTCGAAATCTGCCGCGAACCCGGGGTACGAGACCGCGGCGGCGTCGGCCCCTTCGATGACGGTCTCACCTTCCATGGCGCCCGCAACTGACGCGGCCGCCATGGCGATGCGGTGATCCCCGGCGCTCTGCACGCGGCCGGGCCGGGGTGCGCCGCCGCGCACGCTCAACCCGTCGGGACGAGGCTCGGTGCCCACACCAAAGGCTGACAATGCAGCCGCCACCGTGGCCACTCGGTCGCTCTCCTTGACGCGCAGTTCGGCCGCGTCACGAAACTCCGTGACCCCGTCGGCGAACGCAGCCGTCAGCGCGAGGATCGGGATCTCGTCGATGAGTGCCGGGACCTCGGCGCCGTGCACCTCAGTACCGTGCAACTGGGACGTGCGCGCCCGGATGGTTCCCACCGGCTCGCCACAACGCGCACCCGTGATCTCGACGCTCACGTCCCCGCCCATGCGTTGGAGCACGTCGACGAACGCGATGCGCCCCGGGTTGCACGCCACGTCGACGCATGCCACCTCCGACTGCGGCGCCACGCACGCGGCCGCCACGAAGAACGCCGCGGACGACGGATCGCCCGGAACATCCAAGTCGAACGGCTCGGGAGCCCCGCGCTCGACCACGATTGCGTCGCCTTCGACGCGAACCGGCGCGCCCAACGCCTGCAACATGCGCTCGGTGTGATCGCGGGTGGCAAGGAGTTCGCGGATCTGGGTGATGCCATCGGCCTGCAGGCCCGCCAGGATCAGCGCGCTCTTCACCTGCGCGCTCGCGACCTGGAGGTCGACGCGCTGTGCCCGGAGCGCCCCACCGCGAATGGCCAGAGGGAGATGCTCGCCGTCGTCGCGGCCGTCGATGCGCGCACCAAGCGTGCGCAACGGTGCGACCACTCGTCGCATCGGACGCTGGTTCAGTGATTCGTCACCGCTGAGCACCGCATGGAACGGGCGACCCGCCAAGAGTCCCAACAGCAATCGCGTAGTTGTACCGCTGTTGCCGGTGTCCAGCACCTCGTGCGGCTCACCGAACCCGTCGAGCCCGCGACCGGAGACGACGACCTCGTCGCCGTGCGCTTCGATTGCAACACCAAGCGCGCGCAAGACGGTCATGGTCGAGCGCACGTCGGCCCCGGCGCCAAGGTTTCGAAGACGCGACTCGCCCTGGGCCATAGCCGCGAACAACAACGCGCGGTGCGAGATGGACTTGTCGCCCGGAAGGCGGACTTCGCCGCGCAGCGGACGTGCGCCATGCACGATGAGTTCACTCATGGCAGCGCCGTCCACGAACAGGCGAACCCAGCCCCGGCCAATCCGTCGACCAACGCGGGCGCCGCATCGGCTCCAACCACCAGCACCATCACACCGGTAGTGCCTTCGATGGAGTGCGCGATCTCGAGGTCAGCGATGTTCACGCCGCGTGCACCGGCGATTGCGGTGACCTCGGCCAGCACGCCGGGCCGGTCAGGCACTCGTACTCGCACCTCGGCCAGCGCGCCCGACGCCTGGGCACTCACCGGCAGCGAGCGCCGTTCGGCGCGCGCGCGTTCCAGGAGGCTGAGCAAGTCGTCGCGCTCTGCGAAGGCAACGTGGCGACGAACCTCGGTGAGAGCTGCGACATATCGGTCGAGCGCGGCAAGGATTGCGTCCTTGTTCGCGACACAGATGTCGGGCCAAATCGCCGGGTTTCCGGCAGCAATGCGCGTCATGTCGCGAAATCCGCCGGCAGCCAAGCGCAGCAACATCGCATGTTCCTGCCCGCTCTGCGCCGCCACATCCATCAACGTGGTTGCGGCCAGCTGCGGCACGTGCGACACCATGGCAACCAATGCGTCGTGCTGATCAGGAGGCAGCGCGACCGTCTCGGCTCCGAGTGCGCCGGCCAGGTCGCGCACGATGGAGAACGCTTCGGGATCGGTGTCGGCCGCCGGCGTGAGCACCCAGATCGCACCTGCGAACAAGTCGGCCGACGCGCCACCAATCCCTTCCTGCTCCGATCCGGCCATGGGGTGTCCCCCCACGAACCGCGCTGCCAGCTCGGGCGCGGACCGACGCACAGAGTCGACAACCGGTTCCTTCACCGAACCGACGTCGGTCACCACCCGCGCGCCCGACCGCAGCGCCGCGACGGCGGCGTCGGCGACGGCACCCACGGGCAGGGCGATGACGGTCACGTCGGCGTGGGCCGTGGCGTCGTCAGCCGAGGCACAGGCCACGTCGATCGCGCCGGCGGCGCGCGCCGCTTCGAGGCGATCCGGGTTGCGGTCGTAGCCCCGCACTTCTACACCGCCGGCTCGCAGCGCAAGACCGATCGATCCACCGATCAGACCGGTGCCGATGAGCGCGACACGACGAACGCCAGGGGGCAGTTGCACGGCTGCGCAGGTTAGTCGTGCGCCTCGTGACGGCCCGGGGCCTCACGGTGAGCACCCTCGTTCAACGCCCGCACCTCGTCGGGGGTCAGGAGCCGCCACTGCCCGGGCTTGAGTTTTGGGTCAGCGAGCGAGCCGATCCGCGTGCGGACCAGGCGGCGCACCGGGTGACCGACAGCCTCACACATGCGGCGCACGATGCGGTTTCGCCCCTCGTGAATCACCAACTCGATCTGCGCTCGGCTCCTGAGGGCCTGCTTCACCGTCACCCGCGCCGGCGCCGTCATCCCGTCATCGAGCATCACTCCGGTGCGCAGCGCCTTCAGTGCGCGACCATCGGGAACTCCTTGCACCTCGGCCAGGTACTCCTTCTCCACGCCGTGGCGCGGGTGCGCCACGGCATTCGCGAACTCGCCATCGTTCGTGAGGAGGATCAGACCCTCGGTGTCGATGTCGAGACGACCGACCGAGAAGACGCGCGGTTCATCGGGCACAAGTGCAACCACAGTGGGCCGCCCTTGTGGGTCGCTCGAGGTCGACACCACCCCGACCGGCTTGTTGCAGAGGTAGTAGACGACATCGGCGCGTACGTTCACCGGCACGCCGTCGAGTTCGATGCGATCCACTTCGGGGTCGGCGCGCGTTCCCAGCACCGCCGTCACGCCGTTCACCGCGACACGGCCGGCTGCAATGAGGTCTTCGCAGGTACGGCGCGAGCCGAGACCGGCCCGAGCCAAGAGTTTCTGAATGCGTTCGCCGGGCGCGCCCGCCGGCGCGTCGCTCATTCCGCCGGGTTCTCGGCCGGCTGATCGGCTGCCGCTTCGACTGCCGGTTCAGCGTCCGCTTCCACGGCTCCTTCGGCTTCCCCGTCGGCCTCGGTTTCGGTTGCGACCACCGCATCAGCCTCGACCCGCAGGCCCCGCTCCAGCGCCTCGACGACATCGGCGTCGGGCACGAACGTGGACAACGGTGCCAGGTCGCGCAGCGAGTCCAAGCCCAGGCGCTCGAGGAACAGCGTGGTGGTGCCGTACAGCGTGGCGTTTCCCGGGCCGGGGTCGGTGCCGACCTCGGCCACGTACCCACGCTGCGCGAGCGTGCGCACCACCGCGTCGACGTTGACGCCACGAATCGCCGACACCTGCGCCCGCGAGATCGGCTGCTTGTAGGCAATGATCGCCAATGTCTCGAGCGCGGCCGGCGACATGCGCGCATGCTGACCTTCGAGCACGAACCGCTCGACGTACGGCGCCATCTCCGGGTGCGTCTGGTACCGGTAGCCGCCCGCCACCCGCACCAATGCGAATCCGCGGCCTTCGGCCTCGTACTCGGCGGCCAGCGCTTCACACGCCGCTTCGATTTCGGTGACCGGTCGCTCGGTGAGCTGCGCCAACAAGTTGGGCTCCACCGGCTCGATTGCCGCCAACACCACCGCTTCGATGGCGCGCCGCAGCTCGGTGTCGATCTGCACTTCCATCACACCTCGATCGTTGTGTCGAGCTCGACGCCGTCGTGGTCGGTGTCGGCGAGGTCGAGGTCGTCTTCGTCCCAGTCGGAGAGGTCGAGCACCATGCCGGCGTCTTCGCCGTCGGAGAGGCGCCGCACCTTGAGGTCGCCGAAGGTGCTGACCTGCTCGAGATCGATGAAGCCTTGCTTGAAGAGTTCCAGGACCGCGAGGAACCGCACCACCACTTCGATCTTCGACTGCGCCCCCGAGACCAAGTCACGGAAGTTGGCGTGCTCGCGGTCTGGGAGCAGCGCGAGTACTTCTTCGATGGCGTCGCGCACGGTGAATCGCACCAGCGTGACGTGATCGAGGGTGACCTGCGGCGGTTCCGGCTTGGGCGCGAACGCTCGGTCGGCGGCGCGGGCCAGCGCGACTGGGTTCAACGACTCGAGCGGATCGGGCACGAGCGACCGGAACGGCTCTTCGGGGCCCGCGGTGCGCGCCACGCTGCGACCGGCGACACCGAAGCGCGCCTCGAACTCGCGCGCCACATCCTTGAAGGTCTTGCACTCGAGCAACCGCGCGAGCAACAAGTCCCGTGCTTCGAAGCGCAAAAGTTCCTCGTCGAGTTCGACCGACTCGGGAACCGGCAACAGCCGACGCGTCTTGAGGTCGACGAGCGTTGCGGCGACCAACAAGAACTGCGTGGTGGAGTCGAGATCGACGCGCTCCATCCGCTCGACCTCATGCAAGAACGCGTCAACGATGCGCGCGATCGAGACCTCCCAGAGGTCGACCTCTTCTTTCAAGATGAGGTCGAGCAGCAGGTCGAACGGCCCTTGGAAGACCTCGGTTTGGACCTCGTACGTCATGGTGATTTCGAGGGTAGCCGGGGGTTCCCGAACGGGCGCGAACCCCGCCTCACCAGGCCCTTTGCGACCCTCTCCTCCAACGGCCTCACTCGTTGTCGGCGGCGTCGAGCATCGCCACCACCGGCGCCGGAATGGGCAGGGCCGACCAGGTCTCGGGGGGCTCGTGATGAGCGGCCGACCAGGCGGCCGCCGCCTCGCTGCCGTCAGCCAGCCGGATCATGTCGGCACCGATGGCGCCGTGGTCCACGTAGAGCCCAACCCGGCGGGTGAAACCCTTCCCGCGCACCCACAACGCAGCGGCGTCGCGTCCGCCAACCGCAGCACTGACCGTTGCAACCACGCGGCCGTAGACCCCCAACCCTGCCGCTTGCTTTCCCACGTCGTGGAGCAACGCGGCCTCGAGGAACGACGGGTCCTCGGCCCACTCGGTGGCAGCGAGCTGCGTCCGCACGTCGCGCGCCACGCGCACCGCGTGCCGCCGGTCATGGTTCGGGAGTTTGCGCCAGAGTTGATGTTCCCGTTCGGTGAGCAGCGAGGCGACCCAGGCTTCGTCCTCGGCGCTCGGACGGCCCGGCACGATTGCCCGGGCGAACCGGCCGGCCAAGTGGCGCGCTCGCTGCAGCGGAGAATGTACGGAACCGTCCATGGCGTACGAACGTCAGTGACGCGCGGCGTGTTCGATGCAGAACCGGGCGGCCGGCATGGCCTCGAGCCGGGCCTCGGCGATCGGCTGGTTGCATTCCTCACAGCGGCCGTACGTGCCGTCTTCGATCTTCGAGATCGCATGGTCGACGTCGCGGAGCGTGTCGCGCAGTGTTCCGGCCAGCGCTTCGACCTCCGCGCGTTCGGCCGTGACCTGAGCAGTGTCGGCGAAGCCGCCGTCATAGGCGAGTTCATCGGAGTCGGTGTCCACACTCACTCCGAGCTCACGGAGCTGTTCCACCAGCCGCGAGCGCTCGGCAAGGAGGTCGGCGCGGCGATTGGCGTGGAGCGTCTCGGTCATGCGCGAATTGTACTGCGGGGACGTCGTGGACCCGTCTCAGTCGTCATCCGGCCCGGCGAGCCCGCGGGTGCGCAGCGTCGTACACCGAGCGCAGCCGTTCGGGCGACACCTTGGTGTACACCTGCGTCGTCGAGACCCGAGCGTGCCCCAGAAGTTCCTGCACCACCCGAATGTCGGCACCGTGCTCGATGAGGTGCGTTGCGCACGAGTGACGGAATACGTGGGGTGACAAGTGGGCCTCGATACCGGCACGCGCAGCCGCCTTCTGCACGATCTGCCAGCACGCCTGGCGAGTGATGCGCGTGCCACGCGAACTGATGAACACCGCATCGGCGGCGCGCACGCCGGGCCGTACGAGTTCGAGCCGACCATCGCGCAGGTAGTCCTCGAGCGCGTTGCGGGCGGCCCGCCCCACTGGCACCACCCGTTCCTTTCCACCTTTTCCGAGCACGCGGAGCATGCCGTGATCCACGTCGATGTCGCCCAGGTCGAGGCCCACCAGCTCGCTGATCCGAACACCCGTGGCGTAGAGCGACTCCAACATGGCACGGTCGCGCTGCATCATGGGCGCGTCGCCAGCCGGTACCGCGAGGATCGCTTCGATCTCCTGCTCGCTCAGCGCCTTCGGGATCCCCTGCGGCACTCGGGGCGCGCCGATCTCACTCGACGGATCCGCGTCGACGACTGCCTCCTCGAGGCAGAAGCGATGGAACGAACGCACCGCCACCACCATGCGGGCGACCGACGAGGCCTGGTAGCGCGCGGATCCTTCGTCGGTGCGCTCAGCGCGCAGTGACCCCACGTACTCGGCAATGAGGTCCTCGTCCACGGATTGCGCATCGTGCACGCCGCGGGCGCGCAGGAACGCGGCGTAGCGACGCAGATCCCGGCGGTACGCCGCAACCGTGTTGGGTGACGCTCCCCGTTCGATCTGTAGCCACAGTTCGTGCTCGGCCAGCCGCTGCGCCAACTCGTCGGAAGTCGGCGCGTCGGTCATTGCTGCCAACCGGCGTAGCGGCCGTCGAGGAAGTCACGCGCCAACAGCAACGCAATGATGCTCTTGCCGTCGTGGATCTCGCCCGTCGCGATCAGGCGATCGACGTCGTCGAGCGCAATGCGCTCCACCACCATGTGCTGCTCTTCCGGACCCTGGCGGTCGTCGGCCGGCAGGGGCTCCAGGTCTTGGGCCAGGAACACGAAGGAAAGCTCGTCGGTGATTCCGACCGAGTTGTGGAACTCGGTGAGCTTCACCCACATGCCCGCCGACAGGCCGACTTCTTCGGCCAGCTCGCGCGCTGCGGTGCGCTCCGGATCTTCACCGTCGACGTCGCGTCGACCGGCCACCACCTCGAGGACCTCGCGGTCGAGTGCGGCCCGGAACTGCCGCACCATGCTCACCGTGCGGTCGTCGTGCACTGCCACCACGTCGACTGCTCCCGGGTGGCGCAGTGCTTCGCGTTCGAAGCACGCGCCATCGGGGCCTTCGACCGTGATGCGATCGAGCGTGAACCACCCGCGATCGACGACCGGTTCGGACGTGACGACGCGGAAGTTGGTCACCGATTCACGCGTTGCTGGACGCCGATTCGGTGGCCTCGACGTGGGCTTCGAGGTCGATGGGCAACCGCCCGGCCCGCTCGAGCGACCGCTCGCGTGCCGCCGCGATGAACGACGAGAACAACGGGTGCGGACGGTCGGGGCGGCTCTTGAACTCAGGGTGTGCCTGGGTGGCCACGTAGAACGGGTGCGTAGCGGCCGGAAGTTCGACGAACTCGACCAGCATCTCGTCGGGTGAGGTACCGCTCAGCACCAGCCCCGCGTCTTCAAGCTGCGGGCGGTAACGGTTGTTCACCTCGTAGCGGTGCCGGTGGCGTTCGTAGACGACCTCATCGCCGTAGGCGTTGCGCACGTGCGTACCGGGCTTGAGCTTGGCCGGGTACGCGCCGAGGCGCATGGTGCCACCCTTCTCGACGATCTCGCGCTGCTCGTCCATGAGATCGATGACCGGATGCGGCGAGTGCGGGTCGAACTCACTCGAGTTGGCTCCGGCGAGTCCGCACTCGTTGCGGGCGAACTCGATGACCGCCACCTGCATGCCCAGGCACAGGCCAAGGAACGGCACGCTGTGCTCGCGGGCCCAACCCGCCGCCGCGATCTTGCCTTCGATCCCGCGGAACCCGAACCCGCCCGGAATCACCACACCGTCGAGGTCACGCAGTCGCCCGTCGGCCAACAAGCCTTCGGTGTCGTCGGACGCAATCCAGTCGATCTCGACCTTGACCCCGTGGTCGAAGCCACCGTGACGGCAGGCTTCCGCCACCGAGAGGTACGCGTCGGGCAGGTTCACGTACTTGCCGACGATGCCGATGCGTACAGTGTCTTCCACCGCGCTCACCCGATTGACCAGCCCTTGCCAGTCAGTGAGGTCGGGTTCGACGGCGGGCAGGTGCAGGACCTCGCACACGTAGTCGTCGAGTCCCTCTTCGTGCAGCACCAGCGGGATCTCGTAGAGATTCTTCGCGTCGATCGCGCTGACCACGCCGGCCTCGGGCACGTCGCAGAGCTGGCTGATCTTTTCCTTCAACCGCGTGGGAATGGGACGGTCGGACCGGCACACGATCGCATCGGGTTGGATACCGCGACTGCGCAGCTCGGTGACCGAGTGCTGCGTGGGCTTCGTCTTCTGCTCGCCGCTCGGTCCGATGAACGGCACCAACGTGACGTGCACGTAGAAGACGTTCTCGTGGCCCACATCCTTCTTGAACTGGCGGATGGCCTCGAGGAACGGGAGGATTTCGATGTCGCCGACGGTGCCACCGATCTCGGTGATGACGACGTCGTGCTCGCCGGCCGCCAAGCGGTTGATGCGGTCCTTGATCTCGTCGGTGATGTGCGGGATGACCTGCACGGTCTGCCCCAGGTACGCACCCTGGCGTTCCTTGGCGAGCACCGACTGGTAGATGGAACCGGTGGTGGCGTTGGAGTCACGCCGCAACGGCACGTCGACGAAACGTTCGTAGTGGCCGAGGTCGAGGTCGGTCTCACCGCCGTCGTCGGTGACGAACACCTCACCGTGTTGGAACGGGTTCATCGTTCCCGGGTCGACGTTGATGTAGGGGTCGAGCTTTTGGAGTGTGACTCGCAATCCCCGACTCTTCAGGAGACGGCCGAGCGAGCTCGCAGTGAGCCCCTTGCCCAAACTCGATGCAACGCCACCTGTCACGAAGATGTGCTTCGTCACTCCAGCCCCTTCACGCACTCACGCACTCGCCCAAACCCCGCTGTGAGCACGCGCGCGACCACCGGCGAGGGGTGGAGGGCGGCTCCAGGGGACACTTTCGACGGTACCACGCGCGGCCCGACCGACCCACAGACCATCCGACGTCCGCGACCACTCGCTACGGTCGCCTCGTGACCATTCGCTACGGTCGCCTCGTGACCACCGGCGCCACCCTGTCACCCCCGGCACCACCGGTCACTGCGCCACCGGGGCGGATCGACCTGGTGCTGGTCCTGCTCGCCACAGTTGCGCTCCGCCTCCCTGCGTTCTGGTCACCCCGGCCGCTCACCGTCGACGACGGGGTGTTCGGGGCCTCGGCCGTCGCGATGCGCCACGGCGCCATGCCATTCCGCGACGTCTTTTCGAGCCAGGGACCGCTCTTCCTGATCCTGGTTCGCCTGGGCGACCTCGTGGGGTTCGAATCCCGCCCTGCGCCCCGGATGGTCGCGTTGGTATCCGCGCTCGCCGTGGTGAGCGCCGGATGGTGGATCGCGCGCCGTGCGGTCCCCGCCTCGCGGGCACGCCTCGCGGCCAACACCGCCGGCCTACTGCTCGCACTCAGTGGCTCCGTCCTGTGGACCACCGGCCCCATCGCGGCGGATGGGCCCGCCGTGGCCTTGGCCACCTGGGCCGTAGCCGGTGCGCTCGCCTATCACCGCTCCGCCAAGCGATCGAGCGCCGTCGTCGTCGGCGTGCTCGCCGGCTGTGCGTTCGCAATCAAGAGCGCCCTGGTGCTTCCAGCCGTGGCCGTGGCACTGGTGATGGTCGCCCGCACCCGCCGGGTCGTCGACCTCGCCATCGCGCTCGGCGCCGCCGCCGCAATCAACGTGGTCCTGCTCGTCACCTTCGGTCCAACCCGCGTGTGGCAGCAGTGGTTCGTGTACCACCTGCAAACGCGCGGGACCTGGGCCCCGTGGCACAACGTCGACAAGATCGCGCGGGTCCTGGTCACCCGCGAATGGCCGCTGCTGGTGGTCGGCGTCGTCACCGTCGTCTGGTGGGCGATCCCGCGCAACGAGTACCGGCGCACGCCCGCCGACGGTGCGCTGCTGGCGTGGGCCGCGTTGTCCGCCGTGCTCCTGATCCTCCAACCGATCCTCTGGCAGCCCCACGTCGTGTACCTCGTGGTGCCGTGCAGCATCGTGGTGGGCGTACATGCGCCGCCGGCGCGCGTCACCGTTGCTGCGTTCGCAGTTGCGGCAGTCCCGTGGGCGATTACCTTGCGCGCGTACTTCTGGCCCCAGCCACTCGAATCCGACGCCGCAGCGCGGCTGCGCGTTTACCGCTCACTCCCATCCACCGCGGTCGTCATCGATCAGAATCCAGGGCTCGTCTGGCAGGCCGGACGACGAACTCCCAGTTGGTTGGTCGACACATCAGCACTGCGGATCGACACACCGGTGCTGGAACTCCGAATCAACTCCGCCGTCATAGCCCGCGAAGCAGCACCCTCCGACGTGTGCGCAGTGGCCGTGAACACCGACACCTTTCGTGAACTCTCCAACTTGCTGGCACAGATGGGGTACGTGCGGTCGAGCAGCGCACCGCTCTGGTACCGACCGCAATGTGCGACCCGTCCATCGTGACGGTGCCAGCCGGCGATGCTCACGAGCGCGGGCGGCCCAACTGATCGAGCGCCCGGAGTGGGGCGACCTTCGCGATCACGGCGCTGAAACTCACGAACTCCGACGCCACGTTCAACGCAACGAGCACACCCAGCACCACCCAGCTCGCCGGGGTGGAACAGACGAGGACTGCGCCCACGCCGAGGACTGCGCCAACAACGTTCGCGCCCGTGTCTCCCAGCATGAATCGCTCGCGCAGATCTCCTACAAGCAGGGCCGCAGCCGCCCCCATCACCGCCGCAATGGCGGCACCAACGGCAGTGAACCCCGCCGCCGCCGCCAAGGGCGCGTACGCCACGAGCCCGACCTTGATGACCCGACCCGGTGCGCGGTCGAAGAGGTTCCCCAGGTTCGCAGCGAGCGCGACGATCGCGGCGTCCATCAGTAGGTGTCCCACGGATTCCACTTCGAGCGTGGCCGCGATCACCAGGGCCAACAGGCCGCCGAGCACGAGTTTCACTCCCCCGGTCGTGAGGCGCCCCCGCACCAACGCCCGCACATGGCCTTTGAACCCGCGCGTGTCGGTGGTGCCCACCAGGTCGTCCACGAACCCGAGGAAACCGAAGCCGAGTACGGCAACCAACACGACTGCATGTGGCTCGTCGATCCCGCGCGCGCTCCGCAAGGCGTTGACCATCGCGGCGCCGGCCGTCACCACCACCGTGGCCAACACCAGTACGAGGCCCGCGGCCGTGGGCAACTCGCGGCCCCGGAAGTTCGTGCGCTGCAGCACCGGCGCAGCCAGCACCGACCGGAGCGCAACCAGCAACAACCCGGCAACCGCTGCACCCGCGGCCAGGTTCACCAGCATCAACATGACGTCGCCACCCGACTTGGGAAGCCACCCGTCACTCGGATCACGAGCAGGTACACCGCACCGCCCACGGCTCCGACGACCGCCACCAGCGCGGCGCAGGCCAATCGACTCTGCGGGTCGAGCGCAGTCGCACACCACCACGCCGCCAGACCCAACGGAAGGGCAACCAGCAGCGAGCGGATCAACGCGGTGGGGACCAATGAATGGCCCAGGCGATGCGCGTTCCATGCCCCCAGCATCGCGGCCGCCAGGATCATTGCGCCCGAATGCGCACCACCGATCAACGCCACCCGCGCGGCACCGGTGGTCATCGGAGCACCCACGACCATGGCCAACACGCTGAGCGCGGCGCAGAGCACCCCGACGATCGCCGGGGTGCGGCTGTCGTCGAGCGCGTACGACGCCCGGGCCAGCATCAGGAACGCCGAATACCCGTACAGGCCGACGCCCAACGACGCGATACCCGCCGCGATGAGTTCCGGTCCGGCACTCGCAGCCGACCCAAACGAAATGGCCCGGGCGAATGGCAACGCCAGCGCCACCATCGCCACGCTCACCGGGACCACGAGGAGCGCCATCGTGTCCAGTGACCAGCGCGTGGACCCAGCAAACGTGCGGAGCTCCCGTCGCTCATTGGCGAGTTCCGGAAGAATCGCGGTGAGGACCGGCTGAGCCAAGATCGCGTACGGCGCCAAGAAGAACACGAACGCCACGTTGTAGGCCACCGACCCGCCGGCCACGCCGTTGCCCACCACGATGGCGGCGCCCAACAACAGTCCCGTTCCGATGTGCAACAACGTGGCCCAACCCGACAGGCCCAGCAACGAGCGCACGGCCCGGTCGTTGAACGCAACCCGAATGCGCGGCCGGAACCCGCTGGCGAACAGCGCAACCGTGGGTACGGCCACGTACGCCACCACGCCGAGCGTCCCCGCCGCGGCCAACGTGAGCTTGGAAGCCGTCGACAGCTCCAAGGAGGGATTCGGTCCGGCGACGACTCGGAACATCACGAGTAATACGACCATCACCACCGTGTTCGCGATCGGCGCCGCCGCCGGCAGCGCGAACCGCCGCTTCGCGTTGAGCACTGCAATGGCAATCGTTCCCCACGCGTAGAACACGACCTGCGGCACGAAGAACCGCAGGAGGAACGTGGTGAGCTCTGCTTGCTGCGCGCGAATCGATGGATTGCGCACGCCGGCAGTGAGCAGGTCGGCGATCCACGGCGCCGCCACCACGCCCACCACGCTCACAACGCCGAGCACCACCGTCGCGATCCCGAGCAGACCACCGGCCAGTCGCTCGACCTCACGATCGTCGTGCCGCTCGAGGGAGCGCACGAACGTGGGAACCAGCGCCGCCGACAGCGCACCGGCAGCAATGAGCTCGAACAGCACGTTCGACACCAGGTTGGCCGACTGGAATGCATTTCCCAGATACGTGGTGCCCAGGATTGCTGCGACCGTGAGCACGCGCACGAAGCCGAATGCTCGTGAAAGCGCAGTTGCGGCACCCATGCCCGTTGCGGCTCGCGCCACCGACCGGGTCGGCACGGCGCGAGCCGTGGCGTCGGTCACGGTTGGGTCCACTCCGGAACTGGTCGCGTTCCCGGCCCCACGCCGTACTTCCCGATGCGACCGCTCGGAGCGGCGGCCAACGCCAACACCGCAGCCACTCGACCCTGCACCGTGTCGACGTTGTCGACCGTGGAAACGCGCGGTGCGATCTGGGCGTCGTCACGAACCGGGGCAATGAGTGCTCCGCGCGCCGGCCCCTTCTTGCCCGCTTCCTTGTACGACTCCGCGACCACGGTGGGAACGCGTGCGTCCGCGAGTCCCTTCACCAAGATCGGGAAGGTTGCCGTGGCGGCCGGGACCGCGCTGGAACCGATGATCACCTCGACCGACGCGCCCGGCGGGGCGTACTGCGCTGGAGTCGCCGCGGCTGCGGTGTCGCCGATGGGCTCGAAGGTCACGAAGCCGGCATCCACCAGCTTCTCGACCACGTCGCCGGGACCCGCTCCACTCAAACGCGCAGCAATCCGTGCGACTGCTTCTTTCCGCAGCGCATCGGGGTCGGTCCCCGTGATGCCGATGGCTGCCGCAAGGTCGGCAGCACGCGTGTCGGCGAGGTCCCAGGTCCCTTCGAGCCACAGCACTCCAGCGGCCTTCGCCCCCGCCGTCGCCATGAGCGCAATCTGATTCCGCACCACAGAGTCGTCGGTGCCGCGCCACGCAAGCACAACGGCGGGAACGCCGGTGAGCCGGTTGGTGACGGCATACGGCGCAGTGGCATCGATGTAGTCACCGGTACGCGCCGCGTCCGCCTTCAGACGGTCGTTCTCGTCGCGCCGAGCGTCGGCGTTGCGCTCCACCGTGTCGATGCGCGACCGCAACCCGTCGACGATCACCCGATCGATGACCGCCGAACCCATGACGACACCGATCGCAAGCGCGAGGAAGACCGCAATCAACGAGATCAGATGGAACCGGAAATTGATCACGGCGTGAACCAGTCGCGGACCGTGAACCAGATGTCGCGCAAGGTGAATCGGATCCCGTCGACGAACACGTGAATCGGTTCGGACACTACCGAGACCACGACAATTGCGGCCACCGCGGCCAGCACGAGGAACGCGATGTCCCGTCGACGCACGCGGCCTTCGTACAGCCGGTTCACTCCCTTGGCATCCACGAGCACCGGCCCGAGCCGCAACCGGGTGAGGAATGTCGATGCCATTCCCTTGCGCCCCTTGTCGAGCATCTCGACCATCGTGGAGTGCGTGCCCACGGCCACGATGAGCGTGGCTCCCGCTTCGTAGGCCAGGAGCATGGCGACGTCTTCACTCATGCCATCCGAGACGAACTCCTGGTAGGGCACGTCCCACTCGATGAGATTCTCACGACCCGGTGCGCGCCCATCACGATGCACGTGGTGCACCAGGTCCTTGGCGAGGTGAAGCGCGGGTTCCGACACCGAGTCGAAGTCGCCGATGATCACATCGGGTGTGAGTCCGACCTCGACCAATGCATCGGCGCCGCCATCGACTGCCACCAACACCGGCTGGTATTCCCGGATGTACGGGCGCAACGCCTTCAAGTCGTGGCGATAGTCGTGACCGCGCACCACCACGAGCGCGTGGCGGCCACGGAAGTCCGTACGCAACGGCGGCAAGTCCACCGGTTCGAAGAACGCCTCGGCCTCGAGCCCGACATACTCGAGCGTGTTCACCGCAAACGATCGCAACTCGGTGCCGATCGACGCACGCGCCACTTCCATCGCCGCCGTAACCGATTCGACGCTGAGCCGCATGCCCGGGAACTCGGCCTCGCCAGCGACCAACACATCGCTCCGAATAGTGATGGCGTCGCCCTCGGCCACGCCGTCGAACACCGCCGCGTCGGGGAGGTCCAGCAGCGGAATACCGGCCTCGACCACGACTTGGGGCCCCAGGTTCGGATAGCGACCACTGATCGACGGGCTGCAGTTGACCACCGCCGCAACCCCTGCTTCGACGAGCCCCTCGGCGGCCACCCGGTCGAGGTCTTCGTGGTCGATGATGGCGATGTCGCCGCGGCGGAGCCGCCGAACCAGGTCCTTGGTCCGTTTGCCGAGGCGAGCCGGGCCAGTCACGACCACCAGGCTGTTGTCTTCGCGGGCGCGACTCACTTCGAGCTCCGACGCGCCTTGTTGGGTTTCGACGGCGCGCGGGTTGCCGGTGCGCTGGTACGCAAGGCGAGCAGCTCGCGGGCGTGGTCGCGCGCGGTGTCGGTGGCAACTCCGGCGAGCATGCGAGCGAGTTCGTCGACCCGCGCGTCGTCGAGGAGCACCTCGGACGTCGCAACGGTGCGACCACCGTCGCTGGCCTTGCTCACGACCACCTGCGCATCGGCGAACGCCGCCACCTGAGGAAGGTGCGTGACGCAGAGGACCTGGCGTCCATCCGACAGCTCCGCGAGCGTGCGGCCGACGGCTACGCCGGCCTCGCCGCCGATTCCCGCGTCGATCTCGTCGAACACCGACGATTCGACCGGGTCACCCCCAGCGGTGACGCGCAGCGCAAGCATGACCCGCGAGAGTTCGCCACCCGACGCCACCTTGGCCAACGGTCCGGCCGACTCCCCCGGATTCGCCGCGAACTCGAACTCCACGGTGTCGGCCCCGTCGTCGAGCAGGTCGCCGGCTCGCACCGTCACCGTCACCGTGGCATGCGGAAGGGCCAGATCAGCCAAGCGCGCGGTCACAGCTGTGGCGAGCGGTGCCGCTGCCGCCGTGCGCGCCGCGCGCAGTTCTGAGGCCGCCGCTTCGACTCGTGCGTCGATTGCATCCAGCTGGGACTCGATCTCCGCAACGATTGCGTCGTGCTGTTCGAGTTCTTCGAGCCGCGCTGCCGTGGCCCCGCGATACGCGATGACCTCGGCCAACGAGTCGCCGTACTTGCGCCGGAGTTCCCGCAGGAGCGTGCGACGTTGCTGGATCAGGGCCAACCGTTCTGGATCCAGCGCCACGTCCTCGCGAGCCATGCGCAGCGACGACACGAGGTCAGCCACTTCGGCCTCGAGCCCCTGCACGCGGTTCGCGTACTCGACGAACGGCGCGCGACCGTCGAGCGCTGCCCGAGCGCGGCCGATTGCGTCGCTGGCCGGCCCCTCGAGCTGTTCGTATGCCAGATCGATCGCCTCGCGGTGCGCCGTCGCGTGCGCCAGCAGTTCCTCTTCTTCGGCCAGTTGCGCGTCTTCGTCGGGATCATCGAGACCCGCGGCATCGAGCTCCTCGATCTGGAAGCGCAACAAGTCGATCTCACGAGCGCGCGCTTTGCTGTCACCACCAAGCGCGTCGAGGCGCGCCTCGAGTTCACGGCGCTCCGCGCGTCGTTCCCGGTATTCGCGCCGGGCATCGAGTGCCGGCACCCCGGCAAAGTCGTCGAGTACTGCCCGCTGCGCCGCCGGGTCGAAGAGGCGCACCTGCGAATGCTGACCGTGGAGGTCGACCAGCGCCGACGCAACGTCCGCCAGCTCCGCCACCGTGGCGAGGCGACCATCGACGTACGCACGCGAGCGACCATCTCGCGGCACGACGCGCGCCAACACCACCTCGGTGTCGTTGGGTGCGGTGAACCGACCTTCAACCCGCGCCTCGGACTCGCCGTTACGAACAATGCCGGCGTCGGCCCGCCCACCCAGGAGCAGCGCGATGGCATCGACCAGCAGCGTCTTGCCCGCACCGGTTTCGCCCGTGATGGCTGTGAGTCCCGGCCCGAACACGATGGTCGTGTCACCGATGATGCCCAGGTTCACCACGTGGAGTTCGACCAACATCAGTCGTCACCGCCACGTCCGTCGCCAGCGCCGAGCGAGAACTTCTCAGCGAGTACCTGGTGGAAATCTCGCCCGCCGAAGGTGACAAGGCGAGCTGACTTGTCACCGGCGCGGCACACCACCACATCGCCGGCAGTCAGCTCACCGAACTCGCGTCCGTCGAGCGTGCAGGCAACCGGAGGACCATCGAGTACTTCGAAGCGCACGACTTCGTCGACGCCCAACACCAACGACCGGTCGAACAACATGTGTGGGCTGATTGGCGTGAACACGAGGCAACTCATGCGCGGCGACACGATGGGGCCCCGGACCGAGAACGAATACGCCGTGGAACCAGTGGGCGTGGCCACGATCACACCGTCAGCTCGGTACGTGGTGAACGGACGGCCATTGATGTCGACCGCCAGGCCGACCAGTCGGCCCGCGTGCACCTTCTCGAGCACCAGCTCGTTCAGTGCACTCACGCGCTCGGTGACACCACCGCGCTCGATCGTGACGTCGAGCACCGTGCGTGCCTCGATCTGGAAGTCGCCGACCAAGACCTTGTCGATTGCGGTCGTCAGCGCGTCGGGTTCCACCTCGGTGAGATAGCCCAGGCGACCGGCGTGCACGCCCAGCACCGCGGCGCCAGTGGGCAACATGAGGTCGACGGTGCGCAGCATGGTGCCGTCGCCCCCAATTGCGAACGCAACGTCGACTCCGGTCACGAACCCCGACGAGGGCACGCCCAGGTCGGGCCGGCCCACTGCGGCGGCGTCCTCCTCGAGGAGCCGGACCTCGGCCCGATCACCGATCAGCTCGACGATTCGCTTGGCAATGTCGAGCGCATGGTCGCGCTCCGGGTTCGGGATCAGCGCAATGCAGGGCACGTCGCTCATTCTCGTTCCCCTGGAGCGGTCGCAATGGCCACCTCGATTGCGGCATCGTCGAGCGCCAAGGCGTCACGCCGAGCATGCACCAGGAACTCGACGTTGCCCTCCGCACCCCGAATTGGGGACGGGATCACCGCTCGTACAGGGAGTCCGCATGCTGCGAACGCATGACAGACCTCGATGAGCACTGAGCGATGGACCGCCGGGTCGCGCACGATGCCACCTCGCCCCACCGACTCGCGACCGGCTTCGAACTGCGGCTTCACGAGTGCCACGACATCACCGTCGAGCGCCAGGAACGGCACCACGGCCGAGATGATGAGCGCGAGGGAAATGAACGACACGTCGATGACGATGACGTCGACGGGCGCGCCCACCGTCTCCGCATCGAGCGCGCGGGCGTCGGTGCGTTCCCGCGACACGACTCGCTCGTCGTTGCGCAACTGCCAGTGCAGTTGCCCCCGGCCTACGTCGACCGCCACGACGCTGGCCGCACCCCGTTGCAGCACGCAGTCGGTGAAGCCGCCCGTTGATGCCCCCACGTCGAGCACGGACCGTCCCGCCACTGACACTGCGAATGCATCGAGGGCGCGGTCGAGCTTGTCTCCCGCACGCGAAATGAAGCGCGGCCCTGCGCCGTGCACCACCAAGTCTTCGTCGGGCGCCACCATGCGATCAGGCTTCGTGGCGGGCGCGCCGGCGACGGTCACCAAGCCGGCCTTGATCACTTCCTGGGCGCGAGTTTGCGAGCTGAGCAGCCCGCGCCGGACGAGCTCCGTGTCGAGGCGCCGCCGCACCCGGTCACCGCCGCGGCGGAATCTCCGCCAGCGTTGCGGCGGGCACCTCGGGATCGTCGATGTCGGGTTCGACGAGGTCGACGATCGGCGGGGTTTCCTGGCGACGCCAGACCGGAGCCCATCGGCCGTGACGAGCCCCCGCGTCCTCGACGGGAGCGCGATTCATGGGCGCCGACGCTGCCGTCGGCGCAGGCGTCGGAGCTGGTGTCGGCGCTGCTGTCGGCGGCGGTGTCGGCGACGGAGTGACCACACCGTGGTTGACCGTGTCCCTCGGCCCCGCAACCGGCGGGGCAAACGCCGGCGCAGTCACCTCGATCGTCACCGGAGCTGCCGATGGCGTGGGCGCCGGAGCCGGGGTCACCACTGTCGGTTCGTTGGCGCTCGTACCGAGTGCCGGCCGCGCCGCCGGAGTGAGGGCCCCTGCGATGTGTTCGAGGTCGCGCCGCGTGGCCGCTTCCATTTCGACGAGTTCGGTGCGAATGCGCTCGAGGTCACGGCGCGTGGCGCGTCCGACCCCCATGAGCTCGTCTTGCACCCGGGCCGCGGCGTTGCGCTGGTCACCGGCAAAGGCGACGAACTCGTGTCGCAGTGATTCGAGATCGCGATGCGCTTCGAGCTGCACCGCCTCGAGGCGTGACGCCATGAGCTGGAAGCCGTGCTGGAACGCGGCGCGCATTTCGGCGAGTTCCTGCCGGATCGCGTCGAAGTCGTTCACCCCGCCGTCGACCGGCTCCAGGTCGGCACGCGCCGCCGCGCTCGCTGGACCGGTCTGCGCCGCCAGGCGCTCGAGGTCCGCACGGGACGCAACACCGAGCGCATCGAGCTCGGCCCGCACCCGCCCGCGGAAAAACGCCGGCACCGATGCGACACGAAGGACAGAAGTTTGGAGCATCCCGCTCATCCACCGGGTGGCGGTGGCCTGCGACGATTCCGTTTTGCGTCGCCCGCTCTCCACGAACTCTTGTGGCGTCGGACTCATGGGCGGGTGTGTTCCTCCACAACAGGCACGACGGTCGCGCGCCCGGTGGGACAGCCTAGGGGCCATTGGGTCCGAAGCGCCTGTTCCCGGGCTTTGACCAGCGCAAACGCCCGCCACCCGTCCTGGCGGCGCGGACCGTACGCTGCCGGCGTGGTCCTCCCGTTACGCGACGAAAACCCAGAGACCCGCAGCCGGCCGTGGGTGACGATCGCGCTCCTGGTTGCAAACATTGCGATCTTCGTCCTCCTGCAGCCCCAGAGTCGGGCCATCCTGGAACGCATCGGCGCCCGCTCGGCCCCTACCACGGCGGCCGCGGAATTCACGTATCGCCACGCCGTCGTCCCGTGCGAGCTCCGCCAAGGGGCACCGCTCACCGCGGCCGAAGTGGCCGCCGAGCAGTGCGGAATCGACCGGCCGGTTCGGGTTCAGGCCACCGGTCAGGTGTTCGCGCCCCTCCCCATCTTTCCCAGCAAGAACGTCTGGCTCGCCGGCCTGGCCGCCATGTTCCTGCACGGATCCTGGCTCCACCTACTGGGGAACATGCTGTTTCTCTGGGTGTTCGGGGACAACGTGGAGAACCGCTTCGGCCACCTTGGCTTCGCGCTCCTCTACCTCACCTGCGGAGTCATCGCGACCGCCGCGCAAGTGTTCGTCGACCTCGGTTCGACCGTCCCGATCCTCGGCGCATCCGGCGCAATCGCGGGCGTGATGGGCGCGTATCTGGTGATGTTCCCGCGCAACCGGGTCCTCACCTGGATCCCCATCTTCCTCATCGTGGTGATTCCACTCCCCGCGTTCATCGTGTTGGGGATCTGGTTCGTGATGCAGTTCTTCACCAACCCCGGGTCACAAGTGGCGTGGGTTGCACATGTGGCTGGATTCGTCGCCGGCGCCGGCATCACATTCGCGTTGCGGTCCCTCGTCGGCCACCCTCGGGGCCAAGCTACGGAGCCGCCGCCAACAGCTGGCTGGTGAACTCGGCCAGATCATGCGCCACGAACGCTGGTCGCGGCTGCGGCACGGACTCGGTCACGCCAGAGAGCACGAGCGCAAATAGCCAATCGAGCTCGGCTGCGAACGCGCCGTCGGTATCGATGCGGTCACCCACCATCACCCCGCGCGTACCAAACCGGTCGCGCACGAGAGCAGCCATGGGCGCATGAGGCTTGCCCGCAACCATTGGCTCGACACCACTCGCGGTGGCGATCGCGGCCACGATGGCGCCCCCGCCCGGCAACAGCCCCGTTTCGGTGGGATAGGTCGCGTCGGTGTTGGTGGCGATGAAGCACGCGCCGGCCCGGATGGCTCGCATAGCGACCGTCAGGCGATCGAAATCGAAGTCGCGATGCCAACCGACCACCACCGCGTCGGCGGTGCCTTCGCGCACCACCTCGAACCCGGCCGCGGCGAGCGCCTCGACCACCCCCGGTCCGGCGGCCGCCAATACCCGCGCACCGGGCGCGCACTGCGCAGCCACCAGGTGGACCGCAGCTTCGGCGCTCCCAACGACGTCATGGGCGGTCGCCGCAATTCCACAGTCGGCGAGCTGGCTGAGAACGTCGCCCACTGGGCGCGCCGAGTTGTTGGTGACGAACGCCACGCGGTGGCCGGCACCGCGCAAGCGCGCCACCGCCTCACCGGAACCGGGAATCGGGGTGCGACCGCGCCAGATCACGCCGTCGAGATCGAGCGCGACCACGGCATCGGGCGAGAGGTGCGTGCGAGACTCCACCGATGCCCGAGTTCCTTCCGTTCCGCGCCATCCGATACGCCGATCCGCAGTCGTTGCAGGACCGAGCGGCGCCACCCTACGACGTGATCGAGGACGACGAGCGTGCCTCCTTGCAGACGCGCGACCCGTACAACTCGATTCGGTTGATCCTACCGGGCAGCTACGAGGGAGCCGCGAGCGATCTCGCGCGATGGCGCGCCGACGGCGTCGTCGCGGTCGACGACACGCCCACGTTCACGATCTACCGGATGACGTACACGGACGACGACGGCATCACACGCACCACCACCGGAGTGTTGGGCGCGCTCGGTCTCGATGGCGGCGTGTTGCCGCACGAGCGCACCATCCCGAAGCACCGCGACGACCGTTTGCGGCTGCTGCGCGCGACGCGCACCAACACCGACCCGATCTGGGGCCTCTCGCTCACCGGTGGTCTTGGTGCCGCGCTCGCACCGCTCACTGCCGCGCCGGCCGACGTGCGGAGCGTCGACGACGACGGCGTGGTGCACGAAGCGTGGATCGTTCGCGAGGCGGACGCAATCGCACGCATCACCGACCTCGTGGGCGAATCACCAGTGGTGCTCGCCGATGGTCATCACCGCTACCAGACCGCGCGCAACTACCGCGACGAAGCGCCGGGTACGCCGGGTGTGAACGCGATCATGACGTACGTCGTCGAACTCGCGGCCGAAGAAATGTGGGTGCAGGCAATCCACCGCGCCATCACGAACCTCGACGAATTCTCGTTGCGCGATGCGCTCAGCGACTCGTTCACGATCACGCCCCTCGACGAGGTGCGGCTCGGCACACTGACCCTCGTGGACCGCGAGGGACTGTGGAAGCTCGAACCGAACGCGGACGTTGCTGCGGCAGCGGCCGCGGCGGAGCCCGATCCCGTCGGCGACACCGACGCGGTGCTGTTCGAACACGCGATCGCGTCGGTGCTCCCGGAGGCCGCCGACGTGCGATATCCGCACGGCGCTCGGCGCCTCGCGAGCTGGGTGGAGAAGGGCGAGATCGACGCCGCGGTGTTGTTGCGTCCGGTGACCGTGGAGCAGATCCACCTCGCCGCCGAGCGAGACCTGCGGTTCCCGCAGAAGAGCACCTTCTTCGCCCCCAAGCCCCGCACCGGCTTCGTGTTCCGCACCCTCGACGACTGACGGTCGCTGTACGTTTCGCACCTTTTCAGCTAGTCTTCGGTGGTGCTGACGTTCACTCCGACGACCGTCGAGGGCGCCGATGGCGCCCGCTGGCCCGCCCACGCCGTCTTCCGCGGCGACGACGTCGTCGCCACCGTCGTGTGGAAGGGACGCGAAGACCTCCCCGAGATCCCGCTCGCGCGCGGCGCAGGCGTCCACCTCGGTGCGCCGCCGACCATTCGAGATGATGGCCCGGCCGCATACGAAGCGTGGTGCGCCCGCCACTCGCAAGGTGTTCGCACTCCGCCGGTGTACGTGGTGGACACCACGCCACTTGGCCTGGCCGAACTCGCGTCGCACCTCGCGCCAACGCCCGAGCGCGCCGAGCGCGCCGACGCCATCCGCCGGGGCGACGCGCCCGAACACGTGGTGAAGCTCGCCGACGCGATCGCCGCCACCGTGTACCTCGCACCCGACGCACGCGACCGCTTCGAGGCCGTGCGTGACGCCCGTGCTGCCGCATACGAACGAGCGCTCCAGGTCGGCGCGATCGCGTTCGACGCAGTCCTCACCGGCGAAGTCACCAACGCTGCACGCGCACTCGAACACACCGACCCGGACGTGTTCACTCGCATCTCGGCGCAAGTGGAGATGTTCTCGTCCCCGCCGACCACTGACGAGGAACGCGCGGCCCGCGACCACTGGCGAACCGTGCTCGCCGACGACGTCGCGCACGAACGACTCATCGAGTTCATTCGGCATTTCGTCGGGAGAACCGATCCGCCGCTGCCGTACGACTTGACCGGGCGCGCGCTCCCGCAGTCGGCGCTGCTCCTACGCGATCTTCTCGGCGATGCGCACAACGCCGCCCATGACTTCTGGTTCCGAGAGGAACTCGATGCCGATGGGTTCGCGCTGGTCACGCGGGCGCTCCTCGGCGAGCCCGCGGCGAAGACACAGGTCGAGTCACAACTCGCGCTGTTGCACGAACACGACGCGCACCAGCGGGACGAGCGAGTGCGAGCGGCGCGTGGCTACACACTGATCGACCCGAAGACCGCACCGGCCGATCCGGAACGGATCGCGATCGTGCACTCCACGGCTTATGAACCCACGCGCGACGAGACCGGTGCGGTCGTACTACGGACCCGTCAAGATGCCGACGGCTACCCCCGTGCCAGCTTGCACTTCGCGATCAACCACGTGGTGAAGTCGCACCTCTACGCGCAAGTGTGGGACAGCCAGGACTACGTCGTCGTCGGGACCCTGGGCGCGGCGGTCGCGACCAACGGCGCGCCGGCAACGTTGAACGGCGTGGACACGTGGTGGGCGCGGGATCCCGGAGCACCGGTACGACTTCCCGACGCGATCCTCGTTCGCGCCGGCGGCGCGGACGTTCCGCTCCTCGCTGAACGAGATGGCGACATCGTCTATCGCAGTCGCGGCTTCACCCGCGACGACGCGCGCACCATCGTGACCACACTGGCGCGACAGCGTCGGAGCATGGAGCTGTTCGGCTGTTTCTCCTGGAGCGGCGACGAGTCCGAAGGATTCGCTCATCACGAAGACGCCGACGGGCTCGACCTGCTGCACCGACTCGATACGACTGAGTGGTTCGACAACGATTCGCTCGTCGAGGCCACGGTTGATGCCCTCGAACGGCAAGGGCTGTCCACAGATCGGGTACAGCGGGCACTCGCCCTGGGAGCACGTGACCTCGCCGTCGACCGCGCGTTCGCGCGCCTCGGGGTCGAGCGCTCCGCTCCCGGCCAATGGGCGATCCACGGCGAGGAGTCCCTTCGAGCACTCGCGGCGGAGTGGGGCATCAGCACCGCAGCGCACACCGATTCGCGCGACAGCCTGGCCGAGAAGGCAGGGCTTGGATGGTTCTCCGACACCCCGACTTCCGCTCCGCTTGGCGGCCACATTGCCGAAGCGTCACCGCAAGCGCGCCGCGCCGTGGTCGCGGCCGGGATCGGCAAGGTGGCGTCCGACCCCGTGAGGATCCAACGTACGCCGGAGCGCGGCTTCTCGCTTCCAGGCTGAGTCGTCAGTCGAGCACGGGCACGAACGCGAAGCGTCCGTCGGGCCACGCCCAGGCGAGTTCGTGCGGCGCGAGCGGCGTGTGGTCGAGCTGGAACACCACCGCGGGCCGTTGCCGCTCCGGTTCGCCGATCACGTCTCGCACCGCGAAGAGGCCTGCGCTCAACGCCGCAGTGGCCAGCGGGCGGTGCACCTTCCTCATGGGTCCAGCGTATGGGCCGCCGAACTCCGGCGGGGACCGCGCTCAATCGAGCCTCGAGCGTGGCCGACATGTTCTCCAGAAGGGAGGTCGCACCATGGCAGTGGTACCCGCCGGTCCGCGCAACGAGTCCGCGCTCTCGGTCGTCGACCTCCTCATCGCGCTCGCGGCGATCGCATGCTTCTGCGTCCTGCCGGTGCTTGGCGCTCCGCTGTGGTCCGGTCCCGTCGTGCTCCTCATCGGCGTCGCCGTCATCGGTGGACGAGCGGCCGCTCGCCGCTTCGGCACGTGACCTGATTGCACCATTCGTTGACACTTCGCGACACTGATCGGCGAAGGAGTGCGAATGACGACATGGAAGCGCTGGCCCGTCGCCGACAACGGCGAGCCGCTGGTCGCGATGGGGCCCTTCTCCGACTTCCCGCAGCTTGCCGGCAGCGCGATCTACTTCGGTGAGCGCCGCGACTCGCCGTACCCGACCGGCGGACCCGGCACACTGCTCACCCACTTCGCGGGAGCTGGCGTCGTCGAGCGCCTGGCACGCGTCGCGTCGTCGCTCCCGGACACACAGGTCCTCTGGCTCTGGGACACATACCGCTCCGAAGACACGCAACGCACGCTCTACGACTGGTTCGAACGCGAAGTCACCGCTCGTTTCGCGTTGGAGGGCGACGAACTGAGCGTGTACGTGCAGCGGTACGTGTCGATGCCGTCGGTCGATCCGCAGAAGCCATCGCCTCATCTCACGGGCGGAGCAATCGACCTCACGATCGCCGAGGTGTCCGCACGCGACGCGCAGGTGCGGCGCGCCATTCTCGACGAGCTGCACGAACTCGAAGCCGGTCGCCCGCTCGTCGACGACGCGGCCACCGATTACAACTGGCAGCGCGCGTACGACCTGCACATGCAGCTCGCCGACTTGCACCGGTCCGCCGCGGTTCCGCTCGACATGGGCACCGCGTTCGACGAGATGACCGACCTCGCGCACGCCGACTACTTCGCCGTCCCGCGCCCCGAGATCCCGGATCAGGCCCAGATCCAACGCAACCGCTCGTTGTTGCGCAACGCGATGGAAGCGGTCGGGTTCACGCAGTACGACGACGAGTGGTGGCACTACAACTTCGGCAACCAGATGTGGGCCGAAGCGAACGGTGCGCCTGCCGCGATCTACGGACCGGCGTTCCTGAGCGCGGAGAACCGCACGTTCGAACAGATCCGCCGCGCCCACGACGCTCGCCAACGCGCGTGGCACGAAGGCCGCGACGTCTCGTCTGCCGGGACGCTGGACTCGCCCTACCGCGACTTCGCGCGCGTCATCGCACGCGACTTCTCGGCGCCGCACCACGCGATCCAGCCGCCCGCGGCCTCACTGACGGACGGCCTCTGACGCGTCAGTTCACTTCCCAGGTCTTCGGGCCTTCGATGAGCTTCTGCAGGTCACCGGGGCCGCTCTTCGCCTGCGCGGCGACGAGCTGCTGGGCAACCTCGGTCTCGTAGACCGGGCGCTCGACCGAACGGAAGATGCCGACCGGAGTGGGTGAGTATGGGCCGTGCGCGAGACGCGACAGCGCGAACGCGAGCGTGGGCTCGGGCCGGTGCGCGTCGTGTACCAGCAACCTGTCTTCGCCGACGTCGGCCACGTTGACGATGTGGGCCTCGCCGAACTCGTCGAGCACAACGCCGCGCTCGTGTTCAGCGCCGAAGCGGATGGGCTCGCCGTGTACGAGGTTGATGAGCATGGCGTCACGGGCCGACTTAGCCGTGACCTCTTCGAAGGCTGCGTCGTTGAAGACGTTGCAGTTCTGGTACACCTCGACGAATGCCGCGCCCTGGTGTTCGTAGGCGGCGCGGAACGTCTCCATCATGTGCTTGCGGTCCATGTCGTGGGTACGAGCCACGAACGACGCTTCGGCGCCCAGCGCCACCGACAACGGGTTGAACGGGTAATCGACCGATCCGAACGGGGTGGACTTGGTCACCTTGCCCTGCTCGCTCGTGGGCGAGTACTGCCCCTTGGTGAGCCCGTAGATCTGGTTGTTGAACATGAGGATTTTCAGGTTCACATTGCGGCGCAGCGCGTGGATGAGGTGGTTGCCACCGATGGAGAGGGCGTCGCCGTCGCCGGTGATCACCCACACATCGAGCTCGGGGTTCGTGACTGCCACGCCCGTTGCCACCGCCGGCGCGCGCCCGTGGATGGAGTGCACGCCGTAGGTGTTCATGTAGTACGGGAATCGGCTGGAGCACCCGATACCACTCACGAACACCTGGTTCTCGGGCTTGACGCCGAGTTCGGGCAGCAAGAACTGGACTGCCGCAAGGATGGAGTAGTCACCGCAGCCCGGACACCACCGCACCTCTTGGTCGGAGCTGAAGTCCTTACGGGAGAGCGCTACTGCTTCTTCGGTCATGCGAGTTCCTCTTTCCCGTTGCGCAGGTCGCCGTCGTGCTCGCTTCCGCTCCGATCCGTCGCGAGCGCCTCGATCTTCGCTTGGATTTCGGCGGCGCGGAACGGCAAGCCCTGCACCTTGGTGAGGCTCACGGCGTCGACCAGGTACTCGGCCCGCAGCAACTTCGCCAGCTGACCCAGGTTCATTTCAGGGACCAACACCTTCGGATAACGCTTCACGATGTCGCCGAGGTCGTCGGGCAACGGATTCATGTGACGCAAGTGCACGTGCGCCACCTTGTGCCCGCTCTTCTCGGCGTCACGCATCGCGGCCTTCACGAACCCGCGGGTACTCCCCCAGCTCACGACCAACAAGTCGGCATCGACATCGCCATCGATTTCGGTGGGCGCATAGTCCTGGGCTACCCGCGCCACCTTCTCGGCGCGCAGGTGAATCATTTTCTCGTGGTTGGCCGGCTCGTAATTCACGTTGCCGGTGCCGTCCTGTTTCTCGATACCACCCACGCGGTGCATGAGCCCCGGTGTGCCTGGCAATGCCCACGGGCGCGCAAGAGTCTGCTCGTCGCGCAGGTACGGCCAGTACGCGTCGCCATGGTTGGGTTCGGTGGCGAACACCACCGGGATGTCGGGGAGGTCCTCGACACTCGGGAACTGCCAGGGCTCGGCGCCGTTGGCCAAGAAACCGTCAGTGAGCAGGATCACCGGTGTGCGGTACTTGATGGCGATGGCACACGCTTCGAGCGCGGCGTCGAAACAGTCGCTGGGCGATTGCGCGGCGATGATGGGCAGCGGAGCTTCACCGTGGCGGCCGTACATCGCCAACAAGAGGTCGGCTTGCTCGGTCTTGGTGGGCAGGCCCGTAGATGGGCCACCGCGCTGCACGTCGACGACCACGAGCGGCAGCTCGATGCTGAGGGCCAGACCGATTGCCTCGGCCTTGAGGTCGACCCCCGGACCGCTGGTACCGGTGACAGCGAGCGCCCCGGTGAATGCGGCACCGAGCGCAACCCCGGCCGCTGCGATTTCGTCTTCGGCCTGCACCGTGCGCACCCCGAAGTTCTTGTGCTTCGAGAGTTCGTGGAGCACGTCGGATGCCGGCGTGATGGGGTACGACGCGTAGACCAGCGGAAGCTTCGCTTGCTGCGCGGCCGCAATGAGCCCGTACGCAGTTGCGACATTGCCCGTGATGTTGCGGTAACGACCGGGCGGCAACTTCGCCGGTTGCACTTCCATGGCGTGTTCGAAGATCTCGGCGGTCTCACCGAAGTTCACGCCCGCCTTGAACGCCGCAAGGTTGGCGTTCTTGACCATTTCTTTGTCGGCGAAGCGCTTCTCGATCCACTCGATCACTGCGTCGATGGGCCGGCTGTACATCCAGCAGATCAGACCGAGCGCGAAGAAGTTCTTGGAGCGTTCCGCGTCCCGCGGCTTGACTCCCAGCGGCTTGGTGGCGTCGAGCGTGAGCGACGTCATCTTCACCGGGTACACCGTGTACGCCGCGAGCGAGCCATCTTCGAGCGGGTTCGACTGGTATCCAGCCTTTTCGAGGTTGCGCTCTTCGAACGCGTCGACGTTGGCCAGAATCGCGGAACCCGGTGTGAGGTCGGCGAGGTTCGCCTTCAAGGCGGCCGGGTTCATGGCCACCAGAAGGTTCGGCGTGTCACCCGGCGTGAGAATGTCGAAGTCGGCGATGTGCACCTGGAAGCTCGACACTCCGGCGATGGTTCCCGCCGGAGCGCGGATCTCGGCCGGGTAGTTCGGCAACGTGGCCAGGTCGTTTCCGAACGCAGCGCTGATGTCGGTGAAGCGGTCGCCGACGAGCTGCATCCCGTCGCCGGAGTCGCCCGCGAAACGGATGACAACGCGTTCGAGCGCGCGCCGCTCGGGACTGGTGGTCGTATCGGCCGTCACGCCGGCACCTCCTGGGGTCGCCGTCGACCCCGCTTGTGGGACGGTGCACCCGTGGGCAGTACCGGGCGCCGCACCGGGGATCGTACCGCCGCGGAACCCCCGGGGCCGGCCCCTTCGACCTCAGGACCTCATGATGCGAGTTCGCCGGCAGCAGCCCCGATTCGCCGCACGATGGCTGCGATCGCTCGACGATCTGTTGCTCGCGCGATTCGTTCGGCTTCTACCTCCACCCGGCTCCCGGTGGCAGCACCGGCTCGATAGAAGCGCCGCCGCACCTTGCCCAACACGATGACCCCGTCACCTTCGACCAGGTCCGCGCACCAAGCGGGCGGGTCGAAACAGGCAACCGGCACCGACGTGTTCGCGCCACTCCCTCCACCCGGAACACGCACTGCGAACTGGCAGAGCGTGGTGCCCGACTCCAGCACCTTGGTGGTTGCGGGCGCGGAACACACGCCGGCGAGAACCGCAATGTTTCGGGGAACCACTTCGGACATGGATCGCTCCTCTCGTTCATGGCGGAGGAGGCGTTCCGAAACCTACGGCAGGGGTGCGACAGCTACCCGAGCGCAGCCAAGCGCTCGGCCACGTCGGCGAAACCGTTGTCGGCCTTGCGCACTCGTTCGAACAATGCGCGGGCCGTGGGGACGTCTCCCGCGCGTTCGTTGAGATCGGCCAACGCATACCAAACCCGCAGGTGATATTCACGTGGCGCCTTCACCGGTTTCGCGCCGCGCTTCTCGAGCAGCACGATTGCGTCGCGTACCCGGCCGCGGTCGGCAAGGTCGCCGGCCATCACGATGCGACCTTCGCTCACGAGCTCCGGCCCCGGCGATGCGCTCCCGAGCTCTTCCCAGAAGACCGCAACGTCGTCGTGGCGCTTGAGCGCCCGAGCACAGTCCATCAACACCGGATGCTGGTCGACGCTGTTGGTGAGGTCGGCGAACGCTTCGAGTTCCTTCTTCGCCTGCCCCCAACGCCCCATGCGATACAGCGACAACCCAAGCAGTTCGCGCACGCTGCTCGCATCGGGAAGTTCTTGTGCCATTGGCGTGAGCAGACGAATCGCATCCTTGTAGCGCTCGCTGTTGTACGCCTCGGCTGCCTTCATGAGCGCGTCGTAGTAGCGCTCACCTTTACGGCCACCGAGTTTCAGAATCTCATCGCGCGCTTCAGTGCGCTTGACGCGCTTGCGCGTCTTCTTCTCGGCTGGCTTGGGAGCCCGCGTCCGCTTGACCGCAGCCTTCTTGCCACCCCTTCTCACCCGCGCCTTCAACGGTTCGCGCTCCTCGACCACCTCGTCGCGGTCGAACACCCGACCACGGTTTGCCGGCTTGGGCCGCGCCCGACGCGCTGCCTTGGGGCCGAAGGGGCCTTCCAACGGCGCGTCTTGGTACCGCACCGGCTCCTTGTCTCCGCGACGCACCGGCTCCTCGTCTTGGCGACGCACCGGACGCCCGCGCCCCGACGGCGCCGGCCGCGCACGCCCAGTTCCCGAACGCTCGCCTGCGCGCCCACCGGCGCGACCGGATGAACCCGAACGCTCGCCCGCGCGCCCACCGGCGCGACCGGATGAACCCGAACGCTCGCCAGTCGGTCGACCGCGACGGGGTTCTTCGTCGGTCTCACGGCGCCGAGACTCGCTGCTTCGACCGGCGCTGGAACGACCGCCAGCGCTGGGGTTCCCGCCGGCGGCGCTGCCCCGGTTACCTCCGCTGCGGCCGCTCGGGGCCGGTCGCCCGCGACGAGCGCCGTCTCCAACACGTTTGCCAGGTTCCGGACGCGCCACGACAGACATCTCCTGCGGAAGGGAAACGGTGATCGTAGGCGCTCGACGCCGTCGCACGCCTCGGTCTTCGCCGCGCCTGACCATGAACGCGAAGAAGCGCCCCGAGGGGCGCTTCTTCTGAGAAAAAATCCGGCGGCGTCCTACTCTCCCGGGAGGTCTCCCTCCAAGTACCATCGGCGCTGGCGGTCTTCACGGCCGTGTTCGGAATGGGAACGGGTGTTTCCCCGCCGCAATCGCCACCGGAAACGGTTGCGGGCATTGCCCGCGATCTGTTGTCAAGGGTACGCGACACGGCGCGCAGCTCCTCAAGACTTCCATAGTGAGCACGAACATTGAGAAACATCCAAGCCCTCGGCCGATTAGTACCGGTCGGCTGAACACGTCACCGTGCTTACACCTCCGGCCTATCTACCTGGTCGTCTCCCAGGGGCCTTACCCGGTTGTCCCGGTGGGAATTCTCATCTCGAGGCGGGCTTCCCGCTTAGATGCTTTCAGCGGTTATCCCTTCCGAAGGTCGCCAACCAGCCGTGCCCTTGGCAGGACAACTGGCACACGAGAGCTTCGTCCATCCCGGTCCTCTCGTACTAGGGATAGCTCCTCACAAAATTCCTGCGCCCACACTGGATAGGGACCGACATTGTTGTTACTCCGTCCGCAGCCGGCTGCTGCGTCCGTGGCCGGGTCATTTCTGCCCGGCTCTGCATGTCGCCATGCAGATCGGACCATATCTTCATCGCATTCCTCGCCAAGAGGAACCGATGTTCGGCATATGGTCTCTGAGGATTCTCACGTCTTCACCGTCCGATGCACTCGGCGATACCGGCCGCCTCCGTTCATGGAAACTGCCAGTTGCCGCAGCACTCGGAAACCTTCTGCGCTCAGGTGCTCTCCTTGCGTCATCGCATGAACGATGGCCGCGAAGGTGACGAACTCCTGTCGTTTCGAGCTCAGAAGCGGATTCGCCTCGAAGAAGGGGATGATCCGCGTCACCAGATCATTTCGATTCCGAA
>JBMOIJ010000021.1:0-44939 GCA_049317385.1 Acidimicrobiia bacterium | reverse complement strand
TCATGGTGGTGACGCCGTTCAATGCGCAGCTCGCGGCGTTGCGAGATGCGCTCGTTCAAGTGGCGCCCGAGGTGGCGCCCGAGCTGGAGATCGGCACGCTCGACAGTTTCCAAGGGCGCGAGGCGGCGCTCGTGATCTTGAGTACCGGCACTTCGCAGGCCGATCTTGCGCCACGCGGAATCGATTTCATCTTCGACCGAGCCCGGTTCAACGTTGCCATTTCGCGTGCACGCGCCAAGTTCGTGTGGGTGGGGAACCCCGACCTGGTCACTGCCCAGTGCCGTCGCCCCGAGCAGATCCGTAAGGTGAACGCGCTCAGCCGCTTCCTCGAAGTGGTCAACAACGGTTGGGAGCCGCAGCCCGCCATCGTGATCGACCGCGATCGACTGCATCGCAACCGGCTCGGCGAGTTGATGCGCGACGCTCGTCTTGCGCGTGGGCAGTCGCAGGCCGCGCTCGCGCAACGCATCGACCGGTCGCCGTCGTTGATTTCGAAGATGGAGCGGGGCGAAACGGTCTCCGAGGAGTCGTGGCGCAAGGTCACGCGGGCGTTGGGGTGGCGCATCGGCTCGGTGCGCGCCGTGTTGGCGGGCGAAGATCCCTCCTCGGGGCTGTACCGCGTGCTGGAAGCCGGGCTCGGACAGCTCGACGGACTCTTGGGGCGCTGAGCGCAACGCTCCCGTTCTCGCTCCGTACGAGCGCGTAGTGTCTGATCCGTATGTCAGATGCCGCGCACGAATCCATCCAGGTGAACGCCAGCCCTGAGCGTTGCTATGCAATTGCACTCGACTTCGAGCGCTATCCCGATTGGGCGAAGGACGTTCGCCAAGTCGACGTCCTCGAGCGCGACGAACAGGGCCGGGGCACCAAGGTTGAATACCGGGCCGCGGCCATGGGGCGCAGCATTCAGTACGTGCTCGAATACGACTTCACCGACGCGCCCAGCGAGTTCTCGTGGAAGCTCGTCGAGGGCGACATGGTTCGCACCCTGGATGGCACTTACCGTTTCGACTCCGCCGAGGGCGGCACCACGGTGGACTACTGGCTCACCATCGACCTGGCGTTTCCGCTGCCCGGCTTGGTGAAGCGCCGGGCGTCGGGCCTCATCCTCTCCACTGCGCTCAAAGAATTGAAGCGAGAGGCAGAAAAGGGCCAGACCGCCTAGCATTGGGCGCTTCATGCGCATTGTGCTGGTCACTGGGAAGGGCGGCGTCGGGAAGACGACCGTGGCCGCGGCAACCGCAGTTCGCGCGGCCGAGCTCGGAGCCCGGGTCATTGTCTGTTCCACCGACCCGGCGCACTCGCTTGGCGACGCATTCGGCGCACCGCTCGGCGACCACCCCACACCCATTGCGCTGCCGGCCAGCGGTGGCGCGCTCTTCGGCCAGGAACTCGACAGCCGGGCGCGTATGGAACAGTCATGGGGCGAGGTGCGCGATTACCTCGCGGCCGTGCTCGATTGGGCGGGCGCCGATGCCGTCAGCGCCGAGGAACTCGCCATCGTGCCGGGCCTCGACGAAGTGCTGGCGTTGGCCGAGTTGCGCACGCTGGCGCGCTCGGGCGACTGGGATGTGATCGTCGTCGACTGCGCGCCCACGGCCGAGACCGTGCGTTTGCTCTCGTTGCCCGATGTGTTGAGCTGGTACATGGACCGCGTGTTCCCTGCGCAGCGACGCGCCACGCGGGTGGTGCGGCCGCTGCTGTCGCGCTTGGGCAACATTCCGGTTGCGGGCGATGAAGTGTTCAGCGCGTTGCGGCGCCTCTACGAACGGCTCGACGGGGTTCGCGAACTGCTCATCGACCCCGAGATCACCACGGCGCGCGTCGTGTGCACGCCCGAGCGAGTGGTCACCGCCGAGGCTCGGCGCACCTTCACCTATCTCGCGTTGTTCGGCTATCACGTCGATGCCGTGGTCGTGAACCGACTGTTGCCGCCCGCAGTGCAGGACCCGTGGTTCGCAGCCGCTCGGGCGCGTCAGGACGAGCAGCTCGGCGTCATCGCCGACTCGTTCGCGCCGCTGCCCATGCTGTGCAGCGAACTCACGCCGGAAGAGCCCGTGGGCGTGTACCGCCTGGGCCGGCTCGGTCGCATGCTCTATGGCGACTCCGACCCGGCCGCGTCGTTCGCGTCCGGTCCGGCCATGCGAGTCGCGGCCGATGGCGACGCGCTCTTCCTTGAACTTCCGCTGCCGCACGCCGAACGCGACGAGATCGACCTCGGCCGCCTCGACGACGAGCTGCTCGTTGCGGTGGGCCCGTACCGGCGGTCGGTGGTGCTCCCCGACAGCCTGGCGCGCCGCGATGTCACCGACGCAAAGCTCGAGGACGGTACTTTGCGCGTCCGGTTCGAGACCTACACCCCGAGTGAGCAATGACCGACGCGTCTTTCGAACACGACCACCAACACCGCGCGGGCTGCCCCATGTGCGCCTTCTTCGAGACGGTGAGCGGCGCGCAACCCGAGGTCACTGAGCACCTCACCAGTGCTGCGCGCGAATTCATCCGTGCTGGCCGGGCGCTGCTCGATGCGGCCGACGCTGCAATGGAGCGGCACTATCCGGAGTCGGGCGTACACATCGACTTGGCTGCCGAACACGCTCGTGAATCCGAAACGCCCCACGATGTGGAACCCGAGCCTCGGGTGCAGCACATCGATGTCATCTGAACCGTTGTGACTGTCACCATCGGACTCGACATCGGAGGCACCAACCTGCGCGGCGCGGTCGTCGACCCGCACGGAGTGGTTGTCCGTGACGCCCGTACCCCCAGCCCCAATTCGTGGGACGAAATGGCGCAGGGCATCCTCGACATGATCGAGAAGCTGCGGGCCGACGTCCCTGACGTGGCGGCAGTGGGCGTCGGTGCCGCAGGGTTGGTGGGACTCGATGGGACCATCGAGTACTCGCCGAATGTTCCGGCATTTCGCAACGCGACCGTGGGAGCAACGCTCAGCGAGCGCTGTCCGTTGCCCGTGGTGGTCGACAACGACGCGAACGTGGCCGCGTACGCCGAAACCTTGCATGGCGCGGCGCAGGGGTATCGCGAAGTGCTGATGGTCACGCTCGGTACCGGCATCGGTGGCGGCATCGTCACGGGTGGCCAGGTGCTGCGTGGCGCGCACGGCTACGCCGGTGAGATCGGCCACTTCACCATCGAACGCAACGGGCCCAAGTGTGCGTGCGGACATCGCGGCCATTGGGAAGCGATTGCGTCGGGGAACGCGTTGGGGCGCCTGGCTCGCCAGGCCGCAGCGTCGGGCGGTGCGCCGGCATTGCTGCAACTCGCCGGGGGCGACCCCGAGAACGTCACTGGTTTCACGGTGGCGCAGGGTGCGCACGCAGGAGAACCCGATGCGTTGGCCATCCTCGACGAATACGCCGACAACGTGGGCGTCGGGTTGGGTGCACTCGCAAACATCGTTGACCCCGCCATCATCGTGATCGGCGGTGGGGTCGTCGAGATGGGCGACATCTTGCTCGACCGGGTGAGGGCGGCATACGCGCGCAACGTCGAAGCGGGCGCATCGCGCGCGATTCAACCCGTGGTCCCGGCTGCGCTCGGTGACACTGCTGGGGTGGTGGGCGCGGCTGCGCTGGCGCGCGCGCTCGTATGAAGCTCGGGCTCACACTGCCGTCGTTCGTCGACGATCCCGACGTGCCCATTGCCGTCGCGCAAGCGGCCGACGCACATGGTGTCGACGGCGTGTTCGCGTACGACCACCTGTTTCGGTACAGCCGCACTGGCGAGAAGCGACCCGCGCTCGAGTGTTTCGTGCTGCTCGGCGCGGTGGCCGCCGAAACCGAGCGCGTGAAGTTGGGCTCGCTGGTCGCCCGAGCCACGCTGCGCCCGGCTGCGGTGCTCACCAATTCGTTCGACAGCGTGCAGCGCGTCAGCGGCGGACGACTGATCGCGGGTATCGGTGCCGGCGACACCGAGAGTCGCGACGAGATGGTGACATTTGGTTACGAGTTCGGCAGCGTCGAGACGCGCCTCGTCGAACTCGAGAGTGCAGTCGTGTCGGCCCAAGGGCGCGGCTACCCGGTGTGGGTCGGAGGACATGCTCGCTTGGTTGGTGACATCGCCGCGGAACACGCCGACGGGTGGAACCACTGGGGCGGAACGCCGGCCCAGTTCGCGCAAGATCTCGCGTCGTTGCATGCCAAGGTGATCGACAACGATTGGGAACCAGAGCGGTTTGTTGCCACCTGGGGTGGACTCGTACTGCTCGGAGAATCAGAAGCCGACGCGGAACAGAAGCGTCAGCGGATCGACCCAGCACCTGACGTTGTTGTTGGTGGACCGGAGCGGGTGGCCGAGGCGTTGCGTGCCTTCGGTGAAGCGGGCGCGCAGTGGTGTGTGTGTGGTCCGGCCGATCCGACGAATCCCGACAACGCCGCCATCCTCGGCGAGGTGATCGCGCCGCTCGTTCGCGACTGAGGAATGCTCGCTCAGGGCAGTGGGTCGGGCGTCTCGTCGCGGCGGCCGAAGTACTCCATGATTCGCTCCATGTCGGGCGTCACGAAGAGTCCTTCCACCTCGGCGGTTACTTCACCGTCAACGGTGATTCGCCCGCGCGTGATCGCCTTGCGGCCTTCCACCCGTTCCACCCACCCTTCGAGCACGGTCGGTCGGTAGAGGGGAGTGGGGCGGCGGTACTTCACCGTGAGGACGGCGGTCATGCCCGGGTGATCACTGCCCAGATTGACCATGCCGAGCACTTCATCGAAGACGAGCGCCAAGACCCCGCCGTGCACGTAGCCGGGTGGGCCTTCGTAGGCGGCGCCGAAGGTCACGTCACCCACGAGACGCGTGCCCACCATTCGAATCTGCACCGGCGGTGCCATCGGGCTGCACCTTCCCACCACTGGAGAGCGCGGCAGGTAGTCGGCGTGGGTGCCTTCGAAGCGGCTGCGGACGCCGGGTTCGGGCTCGCCGTCGACGAGTGTGTCCGCAACGGCATCAAGGGTGGCGCGGGCCGCGAGCATCGTGGCGTCGTCGAGCCGTTCACTGGTGAGGGTCGCGTCGATCAGCCGGCGCACCGACGCCGTCAGCGCATGTCGCGCTTCGGTGTCGAAGTCGGCGACGGTGGGCTGGCCGGGGGCGGGCTCGTAGTGCGTCATCGCTCGGCGAGGCTAGAGGGCCGTGGTGCACCGCCGGTGACGGGGCCCGCGCGCAACGCGAGAAGGTGCGGACCGGTACGCTTGGGTCATTCCCTTTCGGAGGCATCGATGGCGAACCCGGTACTGAACGACAAAACCTTCAGCGGCGAGCGGGCCGTGGCGCTGCAGAGCGAGGCGCAGGCCTCGGGCGCGGTCATGACGATCGACGGCACCATTGGGCGAGGCCTGGTGCTCTTTGCGCTCCTCGTGGTGGGCGGGGTCGTGGGGTGGATCACCGTCGGCGGCGGCCAGGGCACTGCGCCCGTGTTTCCGACCTGGCTCCTCATTCCGATGTTCGGTTCGCTGATCGTAGGAATGATCACTGCCTTCGTGCCCAAGATCGCGCCGGTCACCGCGCCCATCTACACGCTTGGCTACGGCATCGTCGTGGGCGCCGTCTCGGCGGTCTACGAGGCGTTCTACTCGGGCATCGTATTGCAAGCAGTCCTCGTGACCGGCGCGGTGTTCGCAGTGATGCTTGCGCTCTACACGTCGCGCACCATCCGCGTGACGCCGCGGCTGCGCCTCATGATCTTTGGCGCCACGCTGGGCGTGTTGCTCGTGTACCTGGGTTCGTGGATCGTGTCGCTCTTCGGCGTGAGTGTGCCGTTCTTCGGCAACGGCTGGCTCGGCATTGGCTTCAGCGTGTTGGTGGCCGGCGTGGCCGCGTTCAACCTGCTGCTCGACTTCGACATGATCGAACAGGGTTCCAAGATGGGCGCGCCGCGGTACTACTCGTGGTACTGCGCGTGGGCGCTGATGGTCACGCTGATCTGGCTGTACCTAACGATCCTGCGCCTGCTGGCAATCGTGAGCGGTCGCCGCTGAGGATCGCGGCACCCTCCCTACGCCGGGCCACGGGTTCGGTCAGCGCAAGGCGATGAGGTAGAGCAGGGCGAAGATCGCGCACGCGAACAGCACCACGCTGGCTGCCCCCACGATCATGCGGCCAGTGCGGCCGCTCACGCCGAAGTTCTCGAGGACGTCGTCGCGTTCGCGGCGCTGCTCTTCGACGGCGTGCTCGTACGCCGACTCCTGCTGATGGCGATGCTGGGCCGCCTGCTGGTGCTTGGTCTTGTCGCGTCGTCGGCTGCCGTCTCGTCCCATGGGGGAAGCAGGCTAGGCGATCGTTTGGCGCGCGGCACGCACGCGGCTGGCGAGTTCGTGCATGGAGTGCACCCGGTCGACTCCTAGGTGATCGGTGAGGTCGTGGGGGTCCATGAGCACGGGATGGATGCCCGCGCGCCGGGACCCCACGACGTCGATGGCGGGGGTGTCGCCCACGTACCAAACGTGATCAGGGGTGGCGTCGAGTGCGTCGAGCGCGATCTTGAAGATGCGGGGGTCGGGCTTCTGCACGCCGACCGCGCCCGAGTCGATGACGCAGCGCACGTTGGCACCCATGCCCGGCCCGACCTGGAGAATCTCGAAGCTGCGGAGGTCTTCGGCGATGGTGCCATCTGCATTGGAGACCACCCCCACTGCGACGCCGGTGTCCAACAACTCGTGGAGACCTTCTTTGGCGCCGTCGATGACGTGCGTCCAGATGACGCTGGTGGTGACCAGGCTCATCATGTGGTCGACGACCTGGGCGCGCGACACGTCGGGGACGCCACACACGGCGGCATAGGTCGTGCAGTACGTGGTCCAGAAGTCGCGGCTTGGGAAGTCGCCGTTGTAGGGCTCGGTGTACGCAATGGCGCCTTCATAGTGCGCTTCGAGCATGACCGCCGCCGGCACCTCGAATCCGGCCCGGGTGAACACCTCGCCGAGGTGTATCGGGTTGGGCAGGAGAAACACGCCGCCCACGTCGAGCAGGACGACGTCGGGGCGCGGGCAATCAGCGGAGAACGGCGGCATGGCGGGGAAGCTAGCGGTCCCCTGTGACGGCGAAGTCGGCTGCGGTCTCGGGGGCGGCGGGATACCCTGGCCCGATGGATTTCCGACGGATTCACGCGCTGCCGCCGTATGTGTTTGGTGAGGTCAACCAGCTGAAGCTCGAGCGACGCCGCGCCGGCCACGACGTCATCGACCTCGGCTTCGGCAACCCCGACCTGCCCACACCGCAGATCGCCGTCGACAAGTTGGCCGAAGCTGCGCAGAACCCGCGCAATCACCGGTACTCCACCAGCAAGGGCATCCCGAACCTGCGGTTGGCGGTCGCCGACATGTACCGCCGACGCTTTGGCGTCGGGCTCGACCCCGAAACCGAGATCTGCATGACCATCGGTGCGAAGGAAGGGTTTTCGCACCTCATGCTCGTGCTCCTCGGTCCGGGCGACACTGCGCTCGTGCCCACGCCGAGTTATCCAATCCACATCTGGGGTCCCATCCTCGCCGGCGCCGGCGTGCATTACGTGCGCCTCGGTGAGGGCGAAGACTTTCTCGCCAATGCGAAAGCTGCGTGGGAACAGGCATGGCCACGGCCGCGGGTACTCGTGACGAGTTTTCCGCACAACCCCACCACGACGTGCGTCGACCTCAACTTCATGGAGCAGTTGGTCGACTTCGTGCGCGACCACGACATGATCTTGGTGCACGACTTCGCGTACGCCGACTTGGGTTACGACGGATACGACCCACCCAGCATCCTGCAGGTGCCGGGCGCGGTCGAGCACTGCGTCGAGTTCTATTCGATGACGAAGAGCTTCTCGATGGCGGGGTGGCGATGCGGCTTCATGGTCGGCAACCCCGAAGTGGTCGCAGCACTCGCGAAGATCAAGAGCTACCTCGACTACGGCGTGTTTCAACCCATTCAGATCGCAGCCACCGTCGTCATGAACGAAGAGCCGGAATATCCGCAGGTGGCGAACGCCGTCTACAAGGAACGGCGCGACGTGCTCATCGACGGGTTGCAGCGCATCGGCTGGGACATCCCCGCACCCAAGGGCACCATGTTCGTGTGGGCGCCCATCCCCGACGCGTACGCCGACATGGGTTCGGTCGAGTTCTCGAAGATGTGCATCAACGAAGCCGACGTTGCGGTGTCGCCCGGCGTGGGCTTCGGTCCCGGCGGCGAGGGCTACGTGCGCTTCGCGTTGGTCGAGAACGAGCAGCGCATCGGCCAGGCCATCCGGAACTTCAAGCGGGGTCTTCCGAAGATTGGTGCGTGAACCCGTAGGGGAGCGTGCACCTGGTCCCGCCCTGCGGGCAAGCTGACGTCGTGATCGGAACCATCGTCCTCGCGACCAACGGCACTGCGTCGGACCTCCCGGTGCAGCACGTGGCGAACGCCATGGGGAACTGCGTCGGTTCGCCGCAGATCACCGTCGCCATCGCAGCGCTCGACGCGGCGCGGATCGGCCACTTTGCCGACCCGGTCGTGGTGTGTGCGCCCGAAGACGCCAACGTTGCGCTCATGGCCGTCGACTCCCCGGTGATGGTGGCGGGCCCGGCGTGCGCGTCACCCATCGTGGCGATCGAGCAGCTCGTGGTGGGGGTTGACGAGCACGCGCCCTTCTCTGATGTGGTGCGGGTCGCGGCCGAGATGGCCGCCGGGTGTGGCCTGCGGTGTTGGTTGGTCGGGGTGGTGCCGGGCGTCGGACTCCAAGAAGCCGAGTGGCTCGAGTCAGTGGCGTCCGAACTGAACCGCGCGGGGGTCGAAGTCGGCTGGGACATCGTCACGCACGACGACCCCGCGCGCGCGCTCGTCGAATTCGCTCGCACGATGCCGGCATCGGTGGTGGTGTGCGGTGCGCCGCCGGCGGGCCAACTCGGCGCAGTGGGCGAGCAGCTCGTACGTGAGGCGCCCGGGCCGGTGCTGGTGGTCCGGGCGTCAGCCGCGCAGACCGCGCAGGCAGAACGCGACCGCGAGGTCGCACACCGCGTCGACTGAACCTTCGCGCTCCATCAACTGTGACTGGGTGAGTTGTTCGACGACGCCCACGATGGCTTCGGCGAGCATCTCGGGGTTGCGCTCGACGCAGCGACCTTCGGCAATTGCGGCCTGAATGTGCCGCGCGGTGTCGGCGATAGCGAGTGCATGGCTCTGCTGCAGCGTGGGGGCGAAGCGCTCGTTGCTGGCGGCGAACCGAAACAGCGTGAAGTACTGCCGGTGTTCCTGGAACCACTGCAGGGACGCACCAATGCCGAGTTCGATGCGTTCGATGGGGTCGGCGACGGGTTCGATGGCGAGCTGTTGGCGGCGGCGGAGGTCGTGTTGAGCGGCCCGGAGCAGTTCGTCGAGCAGATCTTCTTTGGACGGGAAGTACCAGTAGAAGACGCCTTTGCCCACACCGATGGCTTCGACGATGTCGGAGACCGAGGTGGGATGGAAGCCTCGCTCGGCGAAGAGTTCGGCGGCGGTGGCCATGAGCTGGGAGCGTCGCTCTTCGCCGCGGGGCGTGAGGGTCCGAGCCATCCCCCGACGCTACTTGACTCACCAGTCAAGTGCAGGCGCGAAGGCTGTGTGAGCCGAGCGGCAGCGAGTGGGGTATCCGCAGGCGCAGCCAGCGAACTCGAGACAGGTGCATGAGGTGAGGCCGGCCGCGTATCCTGGAGGATCGACCCAGGAGGGCCGCGGTGCTGTACTGGGCGATGAAAGCAGTGCTCACACCGCTACTGCACCTCGGTTTCCGGATTCGGGTCGAAGGTCGCGAGCACCTTCCCGAGCGAGGTGCTGTCATCGTGGCGGCGAACCACCGGTCGTTCCTCGACTCCATCTTCATTCCGCTCGTCATCCGCCGTCGGGTCACGTTCGTGGCCAAGGCCGAGTACTTCGACGACCCGAAGAGCGCGTGGTTCTTCCGTGCGGTCGGTCAGATCCCCATCCGCCGCGAAGGCGGTAGTGCCAGCGAAGGTGCGCTGCTCGCTGCGCTCGACGTGTTGCAGACGGGTGGCGTGTTCGCCATCTATCCCGAAGGCACGCGTTCTCGTGACGGCTACTTGCATCGCGGTCACACCGGGTTGGCGCGTCTCGCGTTGCGGTCGGGCGCGCCCATTGTGCCGTGCGGTCTGGTGGGCACCGACGAGATCCAGCCGGTCGACAAGCGAATGCCGCGGTTCTTCAAGACTGTGCACTTACGTTTCGGCGCGCCCATTCACGCAGATGCGCGCGGGTCGGGCGACGAAGACCACCTCACGCTGCGGGCCATCGCCGACGAGGTGATGTTCGAACTCCAGCAGATCACCGGGTACGAGTACGTCGACACCTACGCCACGAAGCAGCCCGAAGAGCATGCGGGCTCGGCGTCGGTGGAGTCGGCGGCCTGACCGCCTAGTCGGTCGCCCAACGGCGGGATCGTTCCACCGCTCGTTGCCAACCTTCGTACTGCTTCGCCAGTGCCGTCCGGTCGGTGGCGGGCGCGAACTCAGCGTCCTCCTGCCAGCTTGCTGCCGCGTCGGCCGGTGACGACCACACGCCCGTGGCCACGCCGGCCAGGTACGCAGCACCTTGCGCCGTGGTTTCGAGCACCTGGGGGCGACGCACAGTGACGCCGAGTAGATCGGCTTGGAACGCGAGCATGGCGTCGTTGGCACTGGCCCCGCCGTCGACCCGCAGCTCGCGCAGCGGTGTCCCACTGGCGGCGGTGATGGCGTCGACCACGTCGCGTGTCTGGAACGCCATGGCTTCTACTGCGGCGCGCACGAAGTGTTCGCGCGTGCTGCCGCGCGTGATGCCAACGATCGTGCCGCGTGCGTACGCGTCCCAGTACGGCGAACCCAAGCCGGCGAAAGCCGGTACCAGGTAGACGCCGTCGGTGGTGGGGGTTGCGGCGGCGATGGCGCTGGCGTCGGCGGACGACTCGATGATGTGGAGCCCGTCGCGCAGCCATTGGATGGCGGCGCCGGTGATGAACACCGACCCTTCCATGGCGTATGTGGTGGTGTCGCCGATGGTCCAGGCCACCGTGGTGAGGAGCCCTTCAGTGGGGGCGGGGAGTTCGGCTCCCAGGTTCACCAACACGAACGACCCGGTGCCGTACGTGTTCTTGGCCATGCCCCCGTCGAAACACGCCTGGCCGAACAGCGCCGCTTGTTGATCGCCGGCGATGCCGCCGATGGGAACCTGCAACCCGGCCGCGCACTCGGGGTGCGTGGTCCCGAAGTCGCCGCTGGACGGCCGGACTTCGGGGAGGCAGGTACTCGGTACGTCGAGCAGTTCGCAGAGTTCGTCGGACCACCGGAGTGAACCGATGTCGAACAACATGGTGCGCGACGCGTTCGACGCGTCGGTTGCGTGGACTGCACCGTTGGTGAGGCGCCACACCAACCAGGAATCGACGGTGCCGAACGCGAGATCGGGGCCGGCGACAACGCCGCCGTCGGTGAGCAACCACCGCAACTTCGTGCCCGAAAAGTACGGGTCGAGCACCAGGCCAGTGGCGGCGCGTACTGCGGGCTCGACGCCATTGGTGCGTAATTCGTCGCAGTACGCGGCGGTGCGCCGGTCCTGCCACACCAGAGCGCGGTGCCGCGGCAGACCGGTGCGTCGGTCCCACACCACGACGGTCTCGCGTTGGTTGGTGATGCCGATGGCCGCAATTTCGTCGCCGTTCTCACGCACGGCAGCCACGACTTCGGTGAGGGTGGCGAGTGTGGCATCCCAGATCTCGGTGGGGTCGTGTTCGACCCACCCCGGCTGGGGGAAGTACTGCGGGAACTCGCGGTACGAGTACGCGCCGGGGGTGCCGTGCTCATCGATGGCAACGGTGCGCACCCCTGTGGTGCCGGCGTCGATTGCCAACACCACTCGAGTGGTCACGCGCTGCGTCCTTCGATGGCTGCCAATACCTGCTCGGCCGTGGCGTCGGGGTCGCTCATCGAGGTGAGCCCACCGAGCGCAACGATTGCGGCCACCAACTGGTCGGGGAACGGATCGAACGGATCGAGGATGATGGGCGGGTTCGGGGCCCGCAACGCGCGTTGTACGACCGCAGCCCATCGTTGCGCTTCGGTCACCGAGCAGCGTCGCTCGCGCAATTGGTTGGCCACGTTGCGCACGCTCAAGCGATCGACTTTGGGAATCGGGTCTTTGGGCGGTGGGAATCCGCCCTGCATGATCTCGGCGAGTGCTGGCACCGCGGACGGGTCGCCCATGGCGAGCACCGTGAGCAGCATTTCGGGGCGCGGTCCCGCCGGTGCGGGCGGCGGCGTTGGCGCTGGGGGCGGCGGCGGGAATCCGAGCGGATTGAGGGCCAGCGGCGGTGGAGTCAGGGGCGCGGATGCCGGTGTTGGTGCTGGCGCTCCGACCGGCATGGTGGCCACGAGGTCGGGCGTGGCGTCAGCTGCGGGCGCCGGGGCGCCATTGCCGAAGCCGTCGTCATCGAGGTCGTCATCGTCGAGGCCGGGTGCGGTGTCGACGGTGTCGACGAACACGCGTGCAATCTGGCGGTCGCGCGGGCGGAACTCGAACACCCAGGTGGTGTCGGCAAGGAAACACTGCACTGCGACCATGAGGCGGAACCGGCGGACCCGTCCCACGGCCACGTCGGCGAACGGCAGGTCGACGACCGGGACGAGTTGGCCTTTGGACGCCACGTCGTAGAGACGAAGGCGCTTGTCGGTGAGGAGCAGCGCGCGCCGCCGCCGCCGGGCGAACAGCGTGCCGCGTCGGGTCTGGATCTGGGCCGACCACACCAATGCAGTGGCCACGACGGCCTCACCCCACGAGTTGTGGGGGCCGAGCGTCGATTCGAGTTGTGCTCGAAGAGTTGTGCGATTCACTGGGTGCTCCCGGCGCGTGCGGCATCGCCGCGACCGTGGGAGCCTACGCGCCTAGCGTGTCCCGGTCGCGGTGAGTTGCCGGCTCGCCACGCAACCACAAATGAGCCATTGGCCTGCATCAGGAGCGAGCATGCGCATCGGAATCCTCACCGGCGGCGGCGACTGCCCCGGTCTCAACGCGGTGATCCGCGCCATCGTCCGCAAGGGAGAGGGCGTGTATGGGCACCAGTTGATCGGGTTCCGTCACGGCTGGCGGGGGGTGCTCGAAGGCGAGACCGTCGAGCTCACCATCGAATCCACGCGGGGCCTGCTGCACAAGGGCGGGACGATCCTGGGCACCTCGCGCACCAATCCGTACAAGGACCACGACGGTGAGGCGAAGGTCAAGGCCTCACTCGAACGTCACAACATCGACGCGCTCATCGCGATCGGGGGCGAGGACACCCTTGGTGTCGCCGCCAAGCTCACGGCGGCGGGTATGCCAGTGGTGGGCGTGCCCAAGACCATCGACAACGACCTGTCGGCCACGGACTTCACGTTCGGGTTCAACACCGCGGTGCAGATCGCAACCGACGCGCTCGACCGGTTGCACAGCACGGCCGAGAGTCACGACCGGGTGATGGTCGTGGAAGTCATGGGTCGGCACGCAGGCTGGATCGCGCTCTACTCGGGGCTGGCCGGTGGCGCCGATGTCATTCTGATTCCCGAGCGCGAGTTCGACGTCGCCGAGGTGGTCGCGCATCTCCAGCGGCGCCACGAGCGCGCGAATTTCTCCATCGTGGTGGTGGCCGAAGGGGCGCAGCCCAAAGCGGGATCGCTCACGTTGGTCGATCAGGGCGTCGACGAGTTCGGCCACGTGCGGCTGGGTGGCATCTCCAATGCGCTCGCCGAGGAAATCGAGGCGCGCACCGGATACGAGACGCGGGTGACAATTCTTGGTCACGTGCTGCGCGGCGGGACGCCCACTGCCTACGACCGCGTGTTGGCCACGCGCTTCGGTATTGCCGCAATCGACGCCGTCGAGGACCAGGCATTCGGATCGATGGTCGCGCTCCAAGGCGCCGAGGTGGTGCGCGTGCCGGTCTCGGCCGGGGTTGCCGCGCTCAAGACGGTTCCCGAAGATCTGTACGCGTTGTCGTCGGTCTTTTTCGGCTGAGGCCGCCCAAGAACTACGATCAAAGGCATCCCACTCTGCCAGATTCCCCTGCGGTTCACTGCACGGGCGTGCGCGGCGCTCGAACGGGGTCAAACCCTCAGGAAACAGGATGAGCACCGTGCTGCTGAGCGATGACCTTTCTGAAGACCTCCGCGAATGGAATGTCGTCACCACGTTGACGGCTGAGAATTCCAACGTTCGCGACGCCAAGGAGCTGAGAGCTGAGCTCGAGTCGGCGCCTGATCGCCATTCGCTGGTCGAGTCGGGCGTTGAGACTGCCCGCACGTTCGCGCTCGGACAGCGAGTGCGGTCCGGCTCGGCGTATGACGCGATGCACGAGGTGCGAGCGGATCTCGCGGTCCGCGTCGCCCCGCTTCCGCCCCATTGGTCGATCGGCGAGTCGAGCGCCCGGGAGGTGCCGGCCGTGGTCGAACCGCCCGCATCCGAGCGGGCTCGGACGAGTGGGTCGGCCACGTTGTTGCGGTGCGTCGGTCCCGCCGGGGATCGCCTCGACCCCGATCGCGAGCGGGCGGTGCAGCGCATTGGCGGAGATCACGCGATCGTGGTGTTCCGTCTGACCCGTCACGCCGGCGCCGATCAGCCTGAGTTCGATCTGGTGCTCCCATTCCCGCTGCTCTCGGCGAGCGCACTCGCCAAAGACCCCGTTGCACTTGCGCTACAACGCACAATGCGTCTCTTGCCCAATTGGACCCTCGAACGGATCGAGGCGGGGATCATCGACTCCCATCACACGGTCGAGTCGTTCAGGGCCGAACACCTGCCGGGTCGGGCTGGCCACGAGCTCGGCCTTGGGCGCATCGGGCCCGAGCGCGACCGCTGAGGCGGGAGTCGGTCGGTGGCACCGGAGGATTCGGTCGGGGAGCGGCGGCGCGTACGCTGCCGCTCGTGAGTGCCGCCCTCCACGAACTCCTCCGCCTCCTCGATCTGGACCAGATCGAGGTGAATCTGTTCCGAGGCGTAAGTCCCGACGAAGATCAGCAGCGCGTCTTCGGTGGACAAGTCGCCGGTCAGGCCCTCATCGCTGCGGGGCGCACGGTCGAACCGGATCGTTTCGTGCATTCACTGCACGCATACTTCCTGCGTCCGGGTGATCCCAGCGTGCCCATCGTCTACGAAGTGGACCGCATTCGTGACGGGCACAGTTTCACCACTCGACGGGTCGTCGCCATTCAACACGGACGCGCCATCTTCAACCTGGCGGCCAGTTTCCAGATTGCGGAACTCGGTGTCGAACACCACGAACCCATGCCCACGGTCCTCGGTCCCGACGAGTTGCCCACATGGCAGCAGATGGTCGAGCAGTACTGGCACGGCGCGGACGAGGTGACCGAGTGGGCCATCCGCGAACGGCCCATTGATTCGCGCTACACGGCACCACCCCCGTGGCTCGACCCGGTCGCGCGTCCGCCCGAACAAGATGTGTGGATCCGCTCGAACGGGCCACTGCCCGACGACCCGCTGTTGCACACCTGCGTCGTCACGTATGCGTCGGACCTCACCCTGCTCGACACCACGTTGTTCCCGCACTCCGTGGTGGGTGACGGCACGGAGCAGTACCAGATCGCGAGTCTCGACCATGCGATGTGGTTTCACCGGCCGTTCCGGGCCGACGACTGGCTCTTGTACCACCACACGAGTCCCAGTGCCTCGAACGCGCGCGGCCTCGCCGAGGGGCGCATCTACCGCCCTGACGGCAAGCTGGCGGTGACGGTCATCCAGGAGGGACTCATCCGTCCGGTCGGTACCGCGGCGCGGGCCCACGCGGCGGAGACGGCCGGCGAGTGACCGTCGACACGCGCGTCCCACAATCAGCGCTTGCGGTCTACGCGCACCCCGACGACCCCGAGATCTCGGCGGGGGGCACGTTGGCGAAGTGGGCGGCGGCCGGGGCTGTGGTCCACGTGCTCGTCACCACGCTTGGCGACAAAGGGAGTGACGATCCGAACGCCGAACCGGCAGCAGTCGCCACAATGCGTGCGACCGAAAGCGACGCGGCCGCACGAGTGCTCGGGCTGGCCGGGCACGCGAACCTGGGGTTCCCCGACGGCGAACTCGAAGACATCGAGGCGTTGCGCGGAGCGATCTGCCAGGTCGTGCGCGAACTGCAACCCGAAGTGGTGCTCTGTCCCGACCCCACGTCGGTGTTCTTCGGTGACCGCTACATCAACCACCGTGATCACCGCGTCACGGGTTGGGCAACTCTCGATGCAATCAGTCCGGCCGCAGCCAGTCCGCACTACTTCGCGGACCAGATCGCAGCCGGCCTGTCTCCGCACCGTGTGCGCGCCGTCTACTGCTCAGGGACGTTCGAACCCAACGCGTGGATCGACATCGCGTCGTCACTCGACACGAAGATCGACGCGCTCTACGAGCATCGCAGTCAGCTCGTCGAGGCCGGCGAGTGGTTCCGCACGTTCCTGCGTGATCGGGCCGAGGAAGAGGGCCGGCCGGTGGGCGTCCGCTACGCCGAGGCATTCCGCCGCGTCATGCTGCACGACTGACGGCGCGTTCAGCGCCGCCGAATCAGGTGTGGGGTGGCCCGCCGAATCAGCTGTGGGGTGGGTGGGCTTGCCACTCGGCGTACGCCCGCAACGCCAACCGGGCGACCACGCCGACTCCGCACGCCGCAACGGCTGCGCCGATCACCGTCCCGATGATCACGGCGACCGATGACGTGCCGTGGGACTGCAAGTTCGAGAGCCCGTATCCGATGACTGCGCCGAAGAACCCCGCCACCACAATGGCCGTGATGGCGAGGAGGAACGCGCCCCGGCCGGGCATGGTGGGCGGGGGATCGGGGACCGCCTGGGGGGTGGCCTCGACCGCAGGAGCAGTGGGTTCATCGCTCACGAGGTGCAGAGCGTAGGGCGCCGGCGGCGAGCGGCCGAATCGGTCGCCGGTCCCGATCCCGGCTCGCCGCCTACGATGGCTCGCCGTGCCCCGAGTCCTGGTCGTTCTCCCCACCTACAACGAGGCGGACAACATTGCCGAGATCCTGCGGCAAGTCCGCGGGGCGCTGCCCGACGCCGACGTGTTGGTCGTCGACGACTCCAGCCCCGACGGCACCGCCGAGAAGGCTGAAGGACTCGACGCCGAGCTCGGTCACATCTCCGTGATGCGGCGGCCGGCCAAGTCGGGACTTGGCTCCGCGTACCGGGCCGGCTTCCGGTACGGGCTCACGAACGGCTACGACGCGTTCGTCGAGATGGACTCCGACTTCTCGCATGACCCCGCCGCGTTGCCGCACCTCCTGGCCGCGTTCGACCGGGGTGCGGCGCTGGCCATCGGCTCGCGCTACGTGCCTGGAGGCAGTACTCCAGGGTGGTCGCGCTTGCGGCGCTTCATCTCGCGCGGTGGCAACCGTTACGCCAACATCATGTTGGGGCTGCCGGTGCGTGACGCCACGGCCGGGTTCCGCGTGTACTCGCGGGCGGCCATGGAAAAGATCGATCTGGATTCGGTCCGCGCCGATGGCTACGGGTTCCAGGTGGAGATGGCATACCTCGTGCATGGCAACGGTGGGCGGATCGACGAGATCCCAATCACGTTCCGCGATCGCGAACTCGGCCAGAGCAAGATGTCGAGTCGCATCGTGGTCGAAGCACTCGTGCTCGTCACCTGGTGGGCCATTCGCGACCGTTCGAAGGCGCTGGTCCGCCGCGTTCGGGGTTCGTGACCGCTCGCATGCACGAGTGGACGGTTGCCGGCGGGTTGTTGGAGACCGACCGTGGACTGCTCCTGGTTCGTAACGAGCGACGCAACGGCAACTGCGATTGGAGTCCACCCGGTGGGGTGATCGATCCTGAGGATCACTCCATCACCGCCGGACTCACGCGCGAAGTCGCCGAGGAAACTGGTCTCGCCGTGCACGAGTGGCACGGGCCCGTGTACACGGTCGAGGCGCTCGCGCACGATCTCGAGTGGCACATGCGCTGCGAAGTCTATGTTGCGGTCGCGTTCGACGGAGAGCTGCGCATCGATGACCCAGACGGCATCGTCGTCGACGCCCACTACGTAGCCGACCACCAGCTCGCCGGGTACCTCTCGGACTGCGCGCCCTGGGTGCGCGAGCCGCTGACGGAGTTCTACGACGAACGGTGGAGTGAACCACGTCTATTCCGCTACGACGTGCACGGAACCGCTCGTGATTCGATGCGTGTCGTGCGACGCGCCGACTGACGCGCGTGGCTCCCATCGAGCCCACCATCTTGCACGTCGACCTCGACGCGTTCTTCGCCGCCGTCGAGACTCTGCGCAATCCGGCGCTCACTGGGCACCCGGTCATCGTGGGCGGACTCGGCGCGCGTGGCGTGGTGAGTACTGCAAACTACGAAGCGCGCGAGTTCGGCGTGCATTCGGCAATGGCGATGGCCGAGGCGCGTCGGCGTTGTCCGCACGCGCACTACATCGCTCCGCACTTCGAGGCCTATCAGGCGGCGTCGCAATCGGTGATGACGATCTTCGCTGACTACACGCCCGTGGTCGAACCGTTGTCGCTCGACGAAGCGTTCCTCGATGTATCGGGTGCCGGGCGCGTCCATGGCGCGCCAGCCGAAATTGCGCGCAGTATCCGGGCTCGGGTGCGCGCGGAAACCGGATTGGTGGCGTCGGTCGGCGTTGCCACCACGAAGCTGTGCGCCAAGATCGCCAGCGACGTGGCCAAGCCCGACGGACTGCTCATCGTGGAATCGGGACGCGAGGCCGAGTTCTTGCGCGCACTGCCGGTCGGGCGATTGTGGGGCGTGGGGTCGGTCACCCAGGGCAAGCTTTCGATGCTGTCGGTGGAATCCATCGGCGACCTCGTGGCGCTCGACCCGCGGGTGCTCGCCGCTGCCCTGGGGGCCCGACAGGCCAACCACCTGCGGGCCCTGGCCGCCAACGATGATCCGCGTCGGGTGGTTCCCGACCGGGAAGCCAAGTCGATCGGGGCCGAGTCGACCTTTGCGAGCGATCTGCGCGAGGACGCTGCAATCGACCGTGAACTCGTCCGGCTCAGCGACCGAGTGGCCCGGCGACTGCGTGCGCGCCAGGTGCTGGCGCGCACGGTGCAGCTGAAAGTCCGCTTCTCCGACTTCCACACGGTCACCCGCGCGCACACGCTGTCGCATCCCACCGACGTTGCCACCGAATTGCTGGCGGAAACGCGCCGACTGCTCGCGGGGGTGAACACCCGCGGGGGAGTGCGGCTGTTGGGGGTTTCCGCGGCGCAGATCACAACCGAGACGTCGATCCAGCCATCACTCGCGTTCGATGACGCCGATGCGCACGACGAACGCCGCGCGGCGTTGGAACGGGCCGCCGATGCGGTTCGGAACCGCTACGGTGACCGTTCAGTTCGCCCGGCTGCTCTGGCGCCGCGTCGCCAGCAAGAAGGGGACACCGACCCGTGATCCGCATCGGCATCGTTGGCGCTGGCTTCATCGGCACTGTGCACTCGATGGCGCTCGAGCAGTTGCTGAAGCACGGCATGGCCGACGGTGCAGTCGTCGGTGTCCATGATGACGACCCTGAACGCGCCGCCACGCTTGCCGCTCATCACGGCGCGGCGGTCGCGGCCTCGGCCGCTGACCTCATCGAGCGCGTCGACGCGCTGTGGGTCTGCACGTGGACCGCGGCGCATCGCGATCTCGTGGAGCGGGCTGCCGCGCGATCGGTTGCGGTGTTCTGCGAGAAGCCGTTGGCGCCCACCTGGTCCGAAGCGCAGGCCGTTGCCGCCGCGATGGCCGCGGTGCCCAACCAAGTCGGGCTGGTCCTGCGCACCTCGCCGGTGTACGTCGACATAGCGGCGCGCGTGGCCGCCGGCGACGGTGGTCGGCATCTGGCCACTGTCTTTCGCGACGACCAGTACTTTCCGATCCAAGGGATCTACGGCTCGGACTGGCGCGGCGATCCGACGCGCGCCGGTGGCGGCACGCTCATCGAACACTCGATCCATGACGTCGACCTGTTGCGTTGGTTCTTCGGTGATCCCCAGCAGGTGACGGCCCACACCACGGATCGTCCGGCCCACGCCGGCATCGATGACAGTGCGGTCGTCACCTTCACGTACCCCGACGGCCAGAACGCAGTGCTGATCTCGGTGTGGCACGACGTGATGTCCCGCGCCTCCACTCGGCGGCTCGAGATCATCTGTGCCGAGGCGATCCTCACCGCCCGCAACGACCAGACCGGACCCTTGGAGATCGCCACCTCGGCCGGGGTGGTCTCCGACGAGCATGGCTACCCCACATGGGTGGATGATTTCGACGGGCCGCCGGCGCTCCGGCACTCCATCGCGGGCTACGCCGTGGCCAACCGGGCGTTCCTCGATGCGCTCGCCGCCGGTCGCCCGGGCCCTGGGCCGGATGCCGCCACCGCCCTGGCGGCCCACCGTCTGGTGGAGGCGGCGTACCGCTCGGCTCGCAGCGGTGGGGCCCCCGTGGACCCGGCCGCGATCTGATCCGCAGCCCTCAAGGGGTCCAACAATCGGGCCGATTGAGCATCCACGCGTTGGTGAGAGCAGTCACCGCGCGCGAGAATGCGCTACCGGTCGGAGGAGTCCACTCGCTGGCCGGGGGTACGACTGGCGACCCAGGAAGGCGTTCGGATGCCTCTTTCCGAGGACGAACAGAGAATCCTTCGAGAGATCGAGGCTTCGCTGTCGGAGAGCGATCCTCAACTCGTCCAGTTGTCGGAGACCACCGTCTACCGACATGCATGGCGCAACATCAAGTGGGCGGCGCTGGGAGCCGTCGTGTGCCTCGTCGTCCTCGTGCTCACCTTCACGATCTCGATGTGGTTCGGTGCCGTGGCGTTCCTCGGCATGCTCGGCTGCTCGTGGATCATCGCCGTCAACGTGCAGAAGCTGGGCCGGGCCGGGATGCACAGCGTGTCCACTCAGTTGCGTGGCGGCTCACTCGGGAGCGCCACCAAGCAGTGGCGCGACCGCTTCCGCCGCGACTGAACCCTCGGGCCCACGGCCTGCTCAACTGGTTCAGATTGCCACTTCCAATCCCAGCGGTATCCAGTAGTAGCGCCGCGCCGGATGATCGACCGTGGCCGGAGTCGACCGTTCGAGCTCGCCGCCGCACCGTTCGATGACTGCGATCGACCCTTGGTTCGAATCGTCACACGTGAGCAGAGCCCGGTCGCCTACCCCGAGCCGCTTCGCGTACTGCAACGCCATTGCCAAGATCTCGGTGGCGTACCCGCGGCGACGGAACCGGGGTCGAACCACGTACCCGATGTGTCCGCCCCAGTATCGAAGCTGGTCGTTGAGTTCGTGCCGAATGTGCACGCGGCCCACGATCTCGTCGTTGTGCACTGCGACGAGGAACGTGGCGGGCACCATGCGATCGAGCAGGTGCTTGCCGTGGCGGTACCCCTCGAGGCGGGCGAGATAGTTCCGCCACGGCTCTTCGGGGTCGAAGAACATCAGGAACGGGTGCTGCGCGTCCATGAGCTCGGCGTGCGCCCGCACGGCAACGAGCTCGTCGGTGTTCGCAAGGTGGCGCAACGTCGTCGAACTCCAGTCCGCGTCCATCGCAGATTGTTACCGACGTCGACGGCCGGGGCGGGGTCGGAGCCGGGCCCGCCAGCGGTCGCGTGCTGTGGTGCGAGTCGCAACTTCGGCGTCGAGTGCTTCGACTGCGGCCCACGCTGATGCCGCGTCCTCACTCGAAACCGGATGGGGTGAGAACTGCGCCACGGTATAGACCCGCGCGAGCGTGAGGAGCGCGGTGCTCTGGGTGGCGCCGGCTGGGGGAGGGGCTGCGCTCGCGATCTGTTCGGGAGTGAGCGAGCCGCGCGGCGAGAACCCGTTGCTCTCCAACACATCGAGCGCCTCGACCCAAGCGCCGTGAACGGATTCGCGCGGCTCACCACGCGCCCGACGCGTGCGGCGACGCGCCGGGGCGCGCACGACCCACACCACCAGGAGAGCCAAGACCGCCACGACCGCGAGTACGACCAGCGCGACCACCCACCAGGTCGAGTGGTCGCCGCCGACGCGCACGCGCGTACTGCCCGCCACAGTGGTGCTGGTGCGCGTCGATGCGGTGGTTGATGCGGCCGCGCTGGTGGGCGGGGCCACGGTCGTTGGGGCTGCGGTGGTGGTGGGTGACGGGCGTGGGTTCGCCGGGTCGTCGCCCGCCGGCGGCTGGCCCGGGGCCGAGCCCGCCGGAGTCGGTTCCATGGGCATCCAGCCGACACTGGGCGAAACCCAGACCTCGGCCCAGGCGTGCGCGTCGCGCGAGCGCACCACGTATCCCGAATCGTCGGGCAGTGCGGTCCCGGGCGTGAAGCCGACGACCACGCGGGCGGGAATGCCGGCGGCGCGGGCCATGGCGGCGAACGCAGCGGCGAACTGCTCACAGAACCCTTGCCGGCCGGTGAGTACGAAGTTCTCGATGACGCTCTGACTGGTACCCGGCGCAGTCTCGAGTGTGTATCGGAACTGTCCGCTACGCGCGAAGTGGTCCTCGAGCGCCTTGGCCTTCGCGTATCGGTCGGGTGCGTTCCCCGTGAGTTGTGTGGCGAGCGACCGGATCGACTCGGGGAAGTCGCTGGGAAGCTGCAACTCGGCGCGCACGTCGTCGGGCACGTCGCCGGTGGCGCCTTGGCGTGCCGCCGGATCGAGGGTCTCGGGGGCGAGCCGCGAGTCGACGCGATACGAGATGTCGTTGGCTCCGTCGCTGCGTACGAGCGAGTGCAGACCTTGGGCCACCGCAAGCCCTGGAACGCCCTGCACGTTCACCGGGTCGAACGCCGCGGGTACGAAGCGCCCCGTGAGCGCCTGCAGCCGGAAAACTTGGCTCACCAACGGGCGGTCCGGGTCAACGTTTCGACGCAGCTCGTCGCTGGCGTCGTCGCCGGTGAGCGACTGCGCGTCGAGGCTCCAGTCCTTGCCGTTGAACCGATCGAGCGCAGTGAGGCGCCAGTACTGGGGTCGGTCGGCTTGCACGGTGAACAGGTCGACAATCGGTTTCTGATCCAGTCGGCCCTTCAATCCCACCAGGGGGTTGTCGGTGCTGACGTCGCCCTCGCCGTTGTCGCCGTTGTTCCCGAGCTTGCGCAGGTCGATGACCGACGCGCCATTCGCTCCGGGCGCCAGCGGCCCAAGGGCCAGACTCGCAGCAACGGCGATGACCGCAATGGTCAGCCCACTGGCCGCGAATCGCCAACGACTGGCTGCGTGCGGTGCATGCAGCCACGTGCGCCGGCGTACCAATCGGTCGGTACCGCAGGCGGCCAGGTACGCGGCGCCGGCGCCGGCGAACGCAGCGGCGGTGACGATCGAACCGGCGCCGCGGTCGAAGACCGCCGTGAGAACGAGGAGCAGAAGCGGGAAGACGAGCGCGCCCAGCGGCGACTCGGCGCGCAGGGCCAAGAAGTCGGAGTTCATCGCGCTGACCCACGCAAGGGGCACGACGATCGCGAAGATCGCCGGCGAGGTGGGAATGGGCGGGACACTGACGCGCAGCAGGTTCACTCCCATTCGCAGCGCCTCGATGCTGGCGTCGAATGTGCGCGACGTCGGGAACCCGAAGACCGTGGTGGAACCGGCGACCACCCAGCCGGTGAACAGCACCAAGGCGCCGAGCGAGATCACGAAGAGCAATGCCGTGGGCATCCGCAGCCGGTCGGCGAGCGCCGCAATGCAATGGGGGAGGAGGGTTGCGGCGAGTACGGGCAGGATCCAGCCGGCGCCCACGAAGAGGCGCCCCAGGCCCAACGCAACGACAACGTTCAGCGTTGCGAGCGTGCAGCGAACGGCGAGTCGGTGACGGTCCATGACGAAAGGGTGTTGTGCCACGTTGCGGCGAAATCGCCGTACCGAGCGGGAACGACGAGGAGCGTTGCGTCCGATGGAGGCGGGTTGTGATCGCCGACGAAGACCAGGATGCCGCGTCCAACCCGGGCCGCCGTGGCCCGCGCCAGGTCGAGCGCCGGACCGTGTGACACCGCGGAGACGATCGCCACGATGCCGCGTTGGGTGCTCGCGTACCGCAGGTTGTCTTCGAAGGTGCGCGCGTCGGCGTTCGGCTCGACCACCGCGAGATGGTCGAGCGAAGTGGCGAGGGAGTCGAGCTGCTGAGTACCTGCGCGCAGGCGCGCGTCTCGTCCGTCCTGCGTGAAGCGGGCGCACACCGACGCGGTTGCCTCGATCGCCCGCTCGAATGCATCCGCGGTGCATCCATCGCGTGACGTGTCCAGGATCACGGTTGCGGCCGGCCGACGGCGCGACTCGTCTTCGCGCACCATCAACGTCCCCGAGCGCGCCGAGCTGCGCCAGTGCACCCGCCGGAGGTCGTCACCAACCACGTACTCGCGCAGCGAGAAGAACTCGTCGGCGTCGACGGCGAACTGGGTGGTGACGTGGTGGCCGAGATCGAAGCCCCGAAGGCGCGCCGGCAGTGGCGTGAGCGCGTGAATCCGAGGTCGGATCAGCACGCTGTCGACACCGAGCGCGCGCCCGGTGGCCGTCGACAATCCGAACGGCTCGTGCGTAGTGATCGCAAGTGGTCCGAGGTTGAACCGACCGCGCCGACCGGTGGGCAGGCGGTAGGCCCCCTGCCCGGATTCCCCCGGGGGTAGCGGTGCGAGCAGGAAGCGCGCGGCGCGCCGGCCGTCGTCGAAGACGTCGGTGACGGCATAGAGCGGCGACGTGCGGCCACGCGAGTTCGTGACCGTGATCTCGGCGCGGGCGTCGGAGCCGACCGAAGCGCCGGCCGGAAGCACCGCGCGTTGGGCCGTGATGGCGAGTGAACGCGTGGCCGACCAGACGAGTGAGGCGACGACGAGCGTGATGGCACACACCGCGAGCACTGCGAGCTCGATGGAACCGAGATACCAGGCCCCGAAGAACAGGCCGCCGGCCGCGCCGATCAACGTCCAGCCGACGCGCGTGGGAGCGACCCGCCGTGTCATGGCCGCGTCAACCGGTCGATCCAGGTACTGCGACCGACCCCAGGATCTCGTCGAGGATGTCGCCGGGGCGCACCCGACGCATCTGCGCGTCGGGGGTGAGGATCAGGCGGTGCTCGAGTACCGGGACCGCCACCGCCTTCACGTCGTCGGGGGTCACGAAGTCGCGACCGGCCGCCGCTGCCCGGGCCTTTGCCGTGCGCTGAAGGGCGAGCGCGCCGCGCGGGCTCACTCCAAGCGCGCATTCCGGGTGGTGGCGAGTGGCAGCCGCGAGGTCGACGATGTACGCCCGCAGGGTGGGGGCGACGTGCGCCGAGTTCGCGAGCGCAATCCCGGTGACGATGTCGGCTGCACTGGCCACCGGTGCGAGATCTTCGACCGCCGGGTGATCGCCCTGCGACCCCAGGATCTCGATTTCGGCGTTGCGGTCCGGGTAACCCACGCGGATGCGCATGAGGAAACGGTCGAGTTGGGCTTCGGGGAGGGCGTAGGTGCCTTCGAGCTCCACCGGGTTCTGGGTCGCGATCACCATGAAGGGGCGTGGCAGGCGGTACGAACGCGCGTCGACGGTGACTTGATGTTCTTCCATCGCTTCGAGCAACGCGCTCTGCGTCTTGGGCGACGCGCGATTGATTTCGTCGGCCAACAAGATGTTGGTGAAGATGCCGCCGGGGCGGAACTCGAACTCGTTGGTTTGACGATTCCAGACCGAAACGCCAGTGACGTCGGAGGGCAGCAGGTCAGGTGTGAACTGCACGCGGCGCCAGGCGCCGGCGATCGATGCGGCCATGGACTTCGCAAGCGAGGTCTTGCCCACTCCCGGAACGTCTTCGATCAACAGGTGGCCCTCGGCGAAGAGCGCAGTGAGCGCGAGTCGCACCACCTCCTGCTTGCCCTGCAGCACCCGCTCGACGTTGGCGGTGAGCGCGTCGAACAGCCGCCCGAACTGGGGTGCTCCGTCGGCGGTCCCGGCGCCGGCCGGCGCGGTCAACGGTTCGGAGATGGGTTGATTCGCCACGCAATCGTCCTTCGACGGGTGTCGAGAGTCTATGGAGCCGTAGGGTGGGGTCCGATGTCGGTTCCGACCCCTTCTTTAGATGTATCGGCAACTCTGCGCGTTCTCGCGCAACATCCTGCACTCTGGGCCACGGCGTGGCGCCAGGCCCGCCGCATGGCCCGGCCGGGCTGGGCTCGCCGGTGGCCGTTCCTGCCGCTGCCCGATCCCGCATACCTGGAGTTCCGTCTCACCACGCAGTACGGGCGCTCGGGCGCGCCAACACCCGAGGACCTGGTCGCATACCTGGCGTGGTGCCGGCGGGAAGAGCGCGCCACGCGTGAGTTGACCGAAACGCACGGCTCGCGCCGGTAAGCTGCCGCCGCAACGCCACCCTCTAGCGGCAGAGCGCTCGAGGTGGGCCGGCGGCCCGCAGGGCGGGCGGGAGGAGGTGCGACGCATGGGGCAGACGCTCCTGCTGAACGCGACCTTCGAGCCCCTCTGCATCGTGTCGGCCCGACGGGCTGTGGTGCTCATCCTCTCCGAGCGGGCGGAGAGCGTCGTGGACGGTGACGCCGCCATGCACTCGGAACGGTGCACGGTTTCGGTTCCGTCGGTGGCCCGTCTCATTCATTTCGTGCGCGTGCCGTTCCGCAGCCGGGTACCGCTCTCACGTCGAGCGGTGTTCGCTCGGGACGGGTTCCGCTGCCAGTACTGCGGTGGTTCGGCCGAAAACATTGATCATGTGGTGCCGCGTTCGCGTGGCGGGCAGCACGTGTGGGAGAACGTCGTGGCCGCGTGCCGCGCGTGCAACGCGAGGAAGGAAGATCGCTTGCCGGCCGAGTTCGGCATTCCGCTCCGGCGGGTTCCGGTGCAGCCCCATGCGCACGTCTGGTTGTTGGCGCACGCGGGGCGGGTTGATCCGGCGTGGCGCGAGTTCCTCGCTGGTTCGGGTGACGACTTCAGTCCCCTGGAACGTCGGACGGCGTAGTTCCTCACGAGCTGGTGAACTCGGCGACGCTGCCGTCGTCGCGCCAACACCAGAGGTGCACCCCGGTCCGGTCGGCGAGCGCCGCCGCGGTTTCGACGCCGGCGATGAGCGCAGCCTTGGCGACGCCCTCGCTCCACCACGCGGTCGCTCCGTGCGCGGTGACGGCAACGATTCCGGTGCACGCGGCATCACCCGTACGAGGGTCGATGAGATGGTGATACCGGCGCGCGTTCCTGGTCCACGCGCGAATGCGCGTCGTGCTCGTCACCAATGCGCCGGAGGTGAGCGGGTGTTCGAACGCGGTGCGCTCGTCGTCGAGCGGGTCGTGGACGGGGATGTCCCAGCCGCCGTCGGGCGGGTCGCCGGCGGTCCGGAGGTCGCCGCCCATCGAGACGAGCGCGCTACGGGCGCCGCGCGCAACGAGTCCTTCGGCAATGAGGTCGGCCGCGAGTCCTTTCCCGATTCCGCCGAGGTCGAGCTCGACCCCTGCGGGCACGCGCACGTAGCTGGCGTCGGCATCGATTTCCACCCGGTCGTAACCAGGGGCCGCGGTCGGTGACACGTCGTTGGTGGTGTCGCGTTCGATCTCGGTGAACGAGCGGTCGTACCCAAGGGCCTCGAGCGTGTGACGCACCGTCGGATCGAAGTGTCTTCCGGTGGCATCGAAGAGCGCGCGTGCCGCGCGGAGGATGCGGAGGAGTTGCGGGCTCACCGCGGTCCATTCGCCATTGCTTGCGCCGAGCTGGTTGAGCTCGCTGTCGGGTCGGAATCGACTCCAACTCGCTTCGAGTCGTTCCACTTCGCGTTCGGCCCAGTCGATGAGTGCGGGGTCGCCGTCACCCATGGTGATGTGCGCGTCGCTACCCATCGCGCGGAACGCGTGCTCCTGCCAGTAGTCGTTCGTCCGCGTCAGCACTGGGTTCCCGTGCGGGTCAGCACTGCGAGCCGGTACACGGTGGGGGTGGGGGCGGAGGCGGTGCAGTGGTACGCGGCGCCGCCGTGGTGGCGGGAGCCGGCGCGGTCGTGGGCGTGACCCGAGGCGCGGCGGTCGGCGCGGGCGCCGGTGGGCTCGATGCGGCGGGCGGGCTCGACGCGCCGCCGCTGGTCGAGGAGCCGCTCGACCTCACGGTGCGGGGCGGCCCACCTGCTGCCGGGCCGGGCGCGCCGTTCGATGCCGGAGCCGCCGGGGAGGGGTCGCCCGGCGTGCGCGGTGCATCGGGTTGGGGACTCGATCCGTCGGCGGGCGCAGTGTCGGTTGCCGCGGGATCCGGGCTGTCCGGTTCGGTTGGGCCAGTGGTTGCGGCGCCATCGGCCGTGTCGATGCCGGTTCCGGTTCCGTCGGCTCGTTGGGTGACGGGCGACTGCTTCGCCGTGACTTTGGTCGTGGGGACCGGTGGGCGCAGCGTGAGTGCGGCCACGATCAGCAACGTCGCAGATGTCGAGATTCCTCCCGCCAGGATGCGGCTGGCGGCGGCGGCGTGGGGCTTGCGCTTCAGTGCTGGCAGTTCCATACGCCGTTGTCCTCGAGTTGCGGGTCGCGACACCCGGGGGGCATCGGCGGAATGGGTTTGTTTGCTGGCCAGTCGCGCGGAACTCCGGGCGGGCGAGTCGTCGTGGTGGGTGCCGGTGCTGCGGTGGTTGCGGGCGCGGGTGTCGCGGTCGTGGGGGGCGCCGGCGAGTAAGTCGTCGTGCTCGGCACGGTCGTGCGCGCGGTCGTTGTTGGGGTGCGCGACGGCTCGGATGCCGGTGCTTCGGTGGCGCGGTCGACTGACGCTGGGGCGGGCGCGGCGGGTGCGGGTGCAGTGACGTAGACGACGTCGCCGGTCGGAGTGGTGACTGCATAGGTCGCCGTGCCGTCGGGCGCCGTGCTCACGAGTTCGCCAGAAGGCAAGGTGGTCGCCCCGGAGTCTGCGGCAGTGTCATCGCTTGTCGGAGATGCCGCCGCGGCGCGGTGTGGTTGGGCGCTGCGGTGGGTGGGCTTCGCCGCCGATGCCCGCGTCGGGGTAGGGCTCGACGAACTGAGGGCGTAGGCCGCGGCAGCGGTGCTGGTGACGAGCATCGCAACGGTGGCGAACACCGCGACTCGCTGCTTGTGCATCGCTCGTCCTTCCGACCCGCCCGAAATCGAGCTCCCGACCCGGTCTCCTTCTGAGTCGGCGCCTGCACGCCCAAATCTTGAACGTGACCAGCAGCAAGGGTCGGCCAGCGCGCGACCGGCCGGGTCGGCTGCTCCCCATTTCGGACGCCTTGGGGCGCGAAGTGGCGCGAGATGGTGTTGACGGGTGGGGAATGGGGGCGTATGGTGTCACGCAGTGGCGCGAAGTGGTGCGCCGGGGAAGGTCAGGAAACGGGTCCGCAGGCGGAGGCGAAGCCGACGTCGGAGGAACCGGCTTCCGGGTGAAGGTCAGGAAACGGGTCCGCAGGCGGAGGCGAAGCCGACGTCGGAGGAACCGGCTTCCGAGGCAAGACAGCAAGACAGTTGGTGTGCGCAGCGAGGGGCGGCGGAGATGTTCCTGGGGGAGTACCAGCACTCCCTGGACGTGAAGGGTCGGGTGATCCTTCCGGCCAAATTCCGCGACCAACTCGCTGCCGGGGCATATGTCACGAAGGGCGATCAGTGCCTGTTCGTGTACACCGCGGAGGAGTTCATGAGCGTGGCGGGGGACGTGCGAGAGCAAGCGAAGCTCGAACCTCGCCGTCGTGAAGCGGCGCGTTCCTTCTTCGCTGGTGCTGCCGAAGTCACGCCCGACAAGCAGGGGCGAGTCGCGATTCCGACGCAACTCCGCGAGTACGCCGCGCTCGAGCGCGATGTCACGGTGGTCGGCGTGTTTTCGCGAATCGAATTGTGGGACAGCGCGCGTTGGCGTGCCCGAGAGGCCGCGGGCGACCAGTCGCTCGCCGATGTCGATGCGCTGTCGGATTTCGGTATCTGAGCGAGGGGGAGCGAACGGTGCGTCATCACGACCCGTGAATCCGAAACGACCTGGCCGAGGGAACGGCTCGGGTCGCTCACTTGCCTCCCGGTTGGCGCGGTTGAAGGCCCCTACTCCGCCCGCTTCCAACCGTCGTCGTATCCGGAGAGACAACCGGACGACACCTGGTCAACCGGGGGGCAAGTGAACGACTCGAGTACTGCCGAAGCCTTCGAGCATCGGCCCGTGATGATGCGGGAGGTGGTCGAAGTCTTCGCCACTGTTCCTCCCGGCGTGTTCATCGACGCCACGCTCGGAGGTGGCGGCCATGCCGCCGCACTCTTGGACGCGCGCGTTGATTGCACGCTGCTCGGCCTCGACCGTGACGCCGATGCACTCGCTGCTGCGGCCGTCACGCTTTCCCGGTTCGGTGACCGGGTCCGCATTGCCCGCGGGAACTTCGCCGAAATCGCCGAAATCGCTCGTTCCGAGCTGCAAGAAGGAGACGACATCGTGGGAATCCTTTTCGACCTGGGAGTCAGCAGCCCGCAGCTCGATCGAGCCGCCCGTGGATTCACCTTCCGTGAGGAAGCGCCGCTCGACATGCGCATGGACATGCGCCAAGAGACGTGCGCCGCCGACGTGGTGAACACCTACGACGAAGAAGAGCTGGCGCGCATCATCTACGAGTACGGCGAGGAGCGACACTCGCGCCGTATTGCTCGCCGTATCGTCGAGAACCGCCCCATTCAGACGACCCGCGAACTCGCAGAGGTCGTGGTGGCTGCAATTCCGGCTGCGCTGCGTCGCACGGGTCGGCACCCGGCGCGCCGCACCTTCCAGGCGATTCGCATGGAAGTGAACCGTGAACTCCCGAGTTTGGAGCGCGGGCTCGACGAAGCCGTCACGTTGATCACGCCCGGCGGTCGCGTCGCAGTGATCTCGTACCACTCGCTCGAGGACCGCATGGTCAAGCAACACTTCGCCGAAGCGTCGGGCACCACGCCCTACGTCGGCCCGATGCCGCCGTTGCCGGTCGAAACCGCCGAACCGATGGCGCGCCTCGTCAAGCGGGGAGCCTGGAAGCCGTCGGAAGAGGAAGTGGTCGAGAACCCGCGGGCGCGCAGTGCTCGCCTCCGCGCGCTCGAGCGGATCAGCGAGACCCGGGCTGCGTCATGACGAGCGCACGGGTCACGCCGCGTCCACCGCGGCGGAGTACCACCACTCGAACGCAGTCCGGATGGGTCACCACCTTGCGCGCCCCCGTGACGCGTGGCTCCACCGCACGGCAGCTCGCGCCCAAGCCGGCGCCCCGTGCACCGCAGCGGCGCGCCCAGCTCGCCGTCGTCGAGCACAAGAGCGTGATTCGCTACCGGTTCGTTCGGTGGGCGGTGCGATCGGTCGCGGTGGCGACGGTTGCGCTGCTCTTCTTCGCCGTGGCACTCCACGCCGAGATCGCGGCCAAGCAGACCGAACTCCAGCGGGTGCGCGCCGAGGTGACGTCCGAGCAGACCCGCAACGGTGACCTGCGCCTGCAGGTCGCGCAGCTGGCATCACCCGAGCGCATCATTGGTGAAGCAGAGCGCCTTGGACTGGTGAATCCGGGGCTGGTGACCTATCTCCCGTCGGCCGGTCCGACGGCCCAGCCCGAAAGTGCGCGCGGTGCCAACGACTGGTCAAAGGTGAAGCCGAACCTTGTCCCGCGCCCCTAGCCCCTCGACCCGCCGATCGGGCGGGACCGCCACGACGACGCGCCGGACCGCGTCGCCTCGCCGGACGACGAACCGCACCGCCACGCCGCCCGTTGGGCGGCGTCGATCGCATCGGCCCACTCCGGCCGTCGCAACGGAACGGAAACTCTCCGCTCGCAAGCGCATGATCGTGGTCATGGTCGTGCTGACGCTGCTGTTCGTCCTGGTGGCCGGCCGCTTGGTCCAGCTCCAGCTCGCAAAAGGCGAGTGGCTGAGCGCGCGAGGCCGCGTGCAGCGTGTCCACACCGTGACGGTTCCGGCTGAACGGGGCGCAATCTTCGACCGCAACGGTCGCGAACTCGCGATCTCGGTGCCGCGGCAAACGATCTGGGCCGACCCGCGTGTCATTCGTGACGCGCCGGGCTACGCCGCGCAATTGGCACCGATCCTGGGCGCATCGGTCAGTGAACTGAGCAGCAAGCTCGGGCAGTCGAATCGCGCGTTCGTCTACCTGTCCCGTCGGGTCGACGACGATGTTGCAGCGAAGGTGAAGGCGCTCGACCTGCCGGGCATCTCGATGTACCCCGAGTCGCGCCGGTACTACCCGGGTGGCGACCTGGCTGCACCGGTGTTGGGGTTCGTCGGAACCGATGGCAATGGGCTCGGCGGGTTGGAGTACTCGCTCGACAACCGGCTCACCGGTAACGCCGGCAAGTTCGAGGTGGAGCGCGACCCGCAAGGACGTGAGATCCCGGCCAGCGAACAGACGCGCCAGAAACCGCGACCCGGTGACGACCTGGTGCTGACGCTCGATCAGTCGCTGCAATACGAAACGGAACGCATTCTCACCGAGGGCGTTGCCGCGGCGAACGCCAAAGGTGGAATCGCGGTGGTCGTCGATGTCCAGACCGGTGACGTGCTCTCCATGGCGTCGGTCGACGGCGCGAGTGGTGGCCGGCCCACCGGTCCCGTGCCTGCGCAGGCGCGCAACCGTCCGCTCACCGACGTGTACGAACCCGGTTCGACCAACAAGGTCATCACGATCGCGGGGGCGATCGAAGAAGGTCTGGTGAGCCCGAGCACGATGTTCTCGGTTCCGGATCGAATGAAGGTGAGTGACGGCACGTTCTCGGACCACAACCCGCACGGGGTGGAGCAGTGGACGACCAGCGACATCTTGCGGGAGTCGTCGAACGTCGGAACGATCATGATCGGTCAGCAACTCGGGAAGGACCGGCTCGATCGCTATCTCCGAGCATTCGGCGAAGGGCAACCGACCACCATTGGATTCCCGGGCGAGGCGGGCGGCATCCTGCTGGACCCGAAGAAGTGGTCGGGTACGAGTATCGCCACGGTCCCGCTCGGACAGGGTCTTGCCGTCACCGCGATGCAGATGGCGAACGTCTTCGTCACGCTGGCGAACGGCGGCGAGTCCCGACCGCCGCGGTTGGTGGCGGCCACGGTCGACGTCAACGGCACGCGACGCGAGATTGCACCGGCGCCTTCGACTCGCGTGGTTTCGCCGAACACTGCTGCGGCGATGCGCGACATGATGATCAGTGTGGTGAGCAACGGCACGGGCACCGAAGCTGCGGTGCCGGGCTACAGCGTTGCCGGTAAGACCGGTACCGCGCGCAAGCCGCCGTACGACACGCCGCCGTACAAGTACATCGCGTCGTTCGCAGGGTTTGCGCCGGCATCGAACCCGCGTCTGGCGTCCATCGTTGTGCTCGACGAACCGCTCAACACCTATTACGGCGGCCTGGTGGCGGCCCCGATCTTCGCTCGGGTCATGCAGTACGCGCTACGGATCGAGTCGGTGGCGCCGGATCAACCGGGTGGCGGGAAGCTCGCGCCGCTCCCACAGGCACCCCCGTCGAATCTCGGTTCGCAGGCGTCGTCCCCGCAATCGCCGGCAACGACCGTTCGCCCACCCGCCACGACCAGCCGGTCACCAGGAACAACCAGCTCCCGAGGGGGCGGCGGCACGTCGGCCGCTACCGTACGAGGAGCACCGGCAGGGACCGGATGACCAGCGAACCGAGGTGGGCGGTGCAATTCCGCGAACTCCTCGATGGTGTCGCCGTGCTGGACTGGGTGGGGAATCCGGACGTCGACGTCGTCGCAGTGACCCAAGATTCACGACGAGTGGAACCCGGAACATGCTTCGTGTGTGTTCCGGGCGCTCGCGTTGATGGCCATGAGTTCGCTGCCGATGCGGTGGCGCTCGGGGCGGTGGCCGTAGTGGTCGATCGGCCGCTCCCCATTGATGTGCCGCAGGCGGTCGTTGGGGCGCCGTCGCACGCAATTGGCTCGGCTGCGGCGCGTATTCACGGGCAACCGTCGACGTCGATGCGCGTGTTCGGGGTGACCGGTACGAACGGCAAGACCACCACGACGTACCTCATGGAGTCGATCATTCGCAGTGCGGGCGCGCGCAGCGCGGTCATCGGTACCACTGGCAATCGCATCGGGGACACCCCGTGTGGTGGTTCGTACACCACACCGTTGGCCGAAGACCTGCAAGCGTTGTTCGCGCAGATGCGAGACGCCCAGGTCGACGCGGTTGCGATGGAGGTGTCCTCCCATGCGCTCGACCAGGGTCGCGTCGACGGTACGGAGTTCACGGTGGCCGCATTCACGAATCTGTCGCACGAACATCTCGACTACCACGGCGACATGGACTCGTACTTCGAGGCCAAGGCGCGCCTGTTCGAGCGGGGGCGTACCGCAGCGGCGGCCATCAATGCCGACGACGAGTATGGCGTGCGACTGGGAACGCGAACTCGGCTGGATGGCGTGCCCACGTTGCTCTGGTCCGTCGACGAAGACGCCGACGTATCGGTCCGGTCCGTCGAGATGCGCGCCGATGGAACCGACCTGCTGCTCGCCACCCGGGCCGGCGACATCGCGATCCAGAGTCCACTGGTGGGGCGCTTCAACGTCGAAAACCTGGCCGGGGCAGCCGCGCTGGCCGTGGCCGGTGGCTACGAAGCCGACGTCATCGCCCGTGGCCTGTCGGGGCCGATCGTGGTACCCGGGCGGGTCGAACGTATCGAGCGGGGGCAGCCATTCACCGTGTTGGTGGACTATGCGCACACACCCGACTCGCTGGCAAACGTCCTCGCGGTCGCTCGTGAACTCTCCGACGCGCGGGTGCTCGTGGTGTTCGGATGCGGCGGCGACCGAGACCGTACGAAGCGCCCCATGATGGGTGCCGTTGCGGGTGAACGTGCGGATTCGGTGTGGGTGACGAACGACAACCCGCGTTCCGAGGACCCGGCTGACATTGCGAGCGAAGTCGAACGGGGTCTGCGGTCGACCGAGACACGGTGCGAGATCGTGCTCGACCGACGTGCGGCAATCGAAGCGGCCCTGCGCGCGGCGCAACCGGGTGACGTGGTCGTGATCGCTGGCAAAGGGCACGAGACCGGCCAGACGGCCAACGGTGTCACCGCGCCATTCGACGACCGCGTCGTGGCGCACGAGTTGCTGGGAGCGTTGTGAGCTACCGAGCCCTCGCCCAAGAGCTTGCTGCGTTGACGCACGGTCGCGTCATCGGGGATCCCTCCGCGTCGGTCGCCGGGTTCACCGTGGACTCTCGGGCCGTGCGACCCAATGATGCGTTCGTTGCACTCACTGCTGATCGTGACGGTCATCACTACGTCGCCGCCGCGTATGTGGGCGGCGCGTCGTGCGCAATCGTGGCGCGCGAGCCCAACGATGTTCCCGCGGGGAAGGCCGCGATCGTGGTGGCCGACCCGCTGGTGGCGCTCGGCGCCATCGGACGCGACGCCCGCAGTCGTTTCGCCGATACCAAGGTCGTTGGCATCACCGGTTCCACGGGGAAGACCTCCACCAAAGACCTCGCCGCAGCGGCAATCGCAGTCGACCGGTTGGTCCACGCGTCACCCGCCAGCTGGAACAACGAGTTCGGGGTCCCGTTGACGGTCCTGGGCGCGCCGGCAGGGGTCGACGTCGTGGTGGCGGAACTCGGCGAGCGAAAGCCGGGCGACCTCCGGTACGTCGCGCAGATCGCCGGTCCGCACGTGGGTGTGGTCACGAACGTGGGACTTGCGCATGCTGAGCACCTGGGTGGTCCCGAAGGGGTCGAGGCAACGTTCGTCGAGATGCTCAGTGAGTTGCCGGTTGGCGGGACCGCGATCTTGGATGCTGACGACCCGGCCACGGAGCGATTGGTGCGTCACACGAACGCGGCAGTCATCACGGTGGGGTCCGACCCGGCGAAGTCTCCAGACGTGCTGATCGAAGCGGTCTCGCTCGACCGGGATCTCTTCGTCGTCGTCGAGTTGCAGACGCCATGGGGCACCACATCTGCTCGACCCGGACTCCGTGGCGCCCACCAGGCGCGCAATGCCGCAATGGCGTTGGCTGCGGCCGGTGCGCTCGGAGTCGATGTCCACGCGGCGGCGGCGGCGCTCGGCGCGGTGGAGCCTGCAACCTGGCGCATGGAGATCCATCGCGGCGAAGGGGACTTCACCGTGATCAACGATGCGTACAACGCCAACCCGGCATCGATGGGCGCTGCTCTCGACGCGCTGTCCCATCTCGACATTGCCGGGCGCCGCATCGCGGTCCTCGGCGACATGCGCGAACTCGGTGCCGTTTCGGCGGCCAAGCATCAGGAACTGGGGGAGCGCGTCGCCCGCGACGGGATCGATTACTTGGTTGCCGTGGGTCCGGCCGCAGCGTTGACTGCGGTGCGTGCCGCCGAACTCGGCGTTTCAACAGTGGCGGTCCCCGACGCAGCGAGCGCACTCGAAGCCGTCCGGTCGCACGTCCGCTCCGGTGACGCGGTGCTGGTGAAAGGAAGTCGCGCCATCGGGCTCGACCAAGTCGCGCAGGGGCTGGTCGACGACGCAGTCGAGGAGCCTGGCGCATGATTTCGCTGCTCATTGGCGCCGTGGTGGCGTTCGTGGTGGCCGTGCTCGGTACGCCCATCGTGATTCGCGTGTTGCGGGCCCGGCACTACGGCCAGCAGATCCGTGACGACGGTCCGTTCGAACACCCCCATGCCACCAAGGCGGGTACCCCCACCATGGGAGGTGTCGCCATCGTGGCCGCGGTGGTTGCCGGCTACGTGATCGCGCACTTGCGTACCCAGGAGCTGAAGTTCTCGCGTACGGGCATCACCTTGTTGCTCCTCTTCCTCGGTACCGCTGCCGTCGGGTTCCTCGACGACTACCTCGGAATCCGGCGGGGGAGGAACCTCGGGTTGCGCAAGCGGGGCAAGACGGGCGGCCTCCTGCTCGTCGCTTCGGGCTTCACCCTGCTCGCGTTGTACTGGGTGAACACGAGCACCAGCCTCTCCTTCACGCGTCAGATCGATCTCGACCTCGGCACGAAGCTGTGGTTCGTGCTCGCCATCCTCGTGGTCTACGGCAGCACGAACGCCATGAACCTGACCGACGGGCTCGACGGGTTGGCCGCCGGTTCGGGCGCGTTCGTGTTCGCAGCGTTCACCATCATCGGCTTCTGGCAGTTCCGTCATCCCGAGCAGTACGGACTCCCCGCCATCGGCGGTACCGCGAACGCGATCGACCTGGCGGTCGTTGCCGCCGCGCTCGTCGGCGCGTGCATGGGGTTCCTGTGGTGGAACTGTCCGCCGGCGAAAGTGTTCATGGGCGACACCGGGTCGCTGGCACTTGGTGCCGCGATGGCCGGGCTCGCGCTGCTGAACAACACGGTGCTGTTGTTGCCGATCCTCGGTGGTCTGTACGTGCTCGAGACGCTCTCGGTGATCGCCCAGATCATCTCGTTCCGGGTGTTCAAGAAGCGGGTGTTGCGCATGGCGCCGCTGCACCACCACTTCGAGGTGGGGGGCTGGCCGGAAACCACGGTGCTCGTGCGTTTCTGGCTCATTTCGAGCGCGCTCGTCGGGCTCGGGATCGGGCTCTTCTATTACGACTTCATCCGTATCCCTGGGGTCATCGAGTGAGCCGGCTGCTCTTGATCGGGCGGGGGCGGTCGGCGGTGGCGGTCGAGGAGTACTGCGCGCGCGCTGGACTCGACGTCACCGTGCACGACGACGCCGCCGACGGGGAAGTCGCTCCGGACCGGATCGACGCGTTGCTCGCCGGGCACGACCTGGTCGTCCCCAGTCCTGCGGTTTCGGAACATCACCCGCTCCTCGTTGCGGCGCTGTCCGTGGGGATCCCGGTGCGGTCCGAGGTGGACCTGGCGGCGGAACTCACGGGCGTCCCGTTCGTGGCCATCACCGGAACGAACGGCAAGAGCACGGTGACCACGGTGACCACAGCGATGCTCGCAGCCCACGGAATGCGAGCCGTGAGTGCGGGCAACATCGGGCGCCCGTTCCTCGACGCCGTCACCGAACCGGCCGACGTCTATGTGGTCGAAGTGTCGTCGTTCCAACTCCGGTTCACCACGGCAACCTTTCAACCCGCAGTCGCCGTCTGGACCAATCTCGCGCCGGACCATCTCGACTGGCATCGCGACCTCGTGCACTACGTGGCCGCGAAGGCTCAGATCTTCGAACATCAACGCCCGACGGATTGCTTCGTGTTCAACGCGGACGACCGAGTGGTGGCCGGGGCTGCGGCGTCAGCACCCAGCGAGCTCGTTGCGTTCTCGCTCCGCCCGCAGGCCACCACCAGCTGGCACTGCACCGAGGACGCAGTCGTCGACCCCGACGGGCGCGCGGTCATTGACCGGGCGCGGCTCGGACGGCGCGCCCCGTTCGAGCTGGCGAACATCATGGCGGCCGCCGCAGCCGCGCAGCGCATGGGGGCCGATCCGGCGGCCATCACGGCCGGAGCGATCAACACCGTGAGGCTCCCCCACCGGATGGCCTCCGTCGGCAAGGCTAACGGGGTGGAATTCATCGACGATTCCAAGGCCACGAACCCGCACGCAGCGCTGGCGTCCATCGCCGCGTTCCCGTCGGTCGTGCTCGTCGCCGGTGGGTACGACAAGGGACTCGACCTTTCGAGCTTGGCCACGCAGGCCGACCACATCCGCGCCGTTGTCGCCATCGGCGATGCCGCTCCGGCGGTTGCTGACGTGTTCGATGGAGTGCGTCCGGTGGCCACGGCTGCTTCCATGAGCGAGGCTGTGACTGCGGCGGGCGCGTTCGCCGAAGCGGGCGACGTCGTGTTGTTGGCGCCGGCATGTGCATCGTTCGACTGGTACTCGAACTACGGCGAGCGGGGCGACGACTTCGCAGCCGAAGTGTCGCGCTACCTCGCGGCGGAGTCGTCATGACCCAGACGGTCTCGCGTTCCGCGCGCCAGGGTCTGCGGGGCTTCATCGGATCGGCCGCGCACTCCCGCCCTCCCGTGTACCTGCTCATCGTGGCCAGCATCGCCGTGCTCAACGTCATTGGCGCAGTGATGGTCCTCTCGGCCACCTCGGTGCTGTCGCTGTCGAGCCACGGGTCGCCGTGGTACGTGTTCTTGCGCCAGTTGGTCTGGATCGCAGTGGGCGCAGTCGCGTTCTGGCTGTGTTCGCGCTTCGACTACCACCGCCTGCGCTCGGCCATCGTTCCGCTGCTCGTCATCAGCGCGGCCACCCTGGCGCTGGTTCTCGTGCCCGGCATCGGTATCGAGGTGTACGGATCGCGTCGTTGGCTCGGCGCCGGAGCGTTGCAGTTCCAACCCGTCGAAATCGCGAAGCTCGCGTTGTTGGTGTTCGCCGCCGATGTCGTGGCGCGCAAGCACCGCGAGATCGGCGATTTCCGCGCCGTGCTGCGCCCGGTGTTGTTGGTCACCGCAGGCCTGGCCGTGCTGGTGCTCGCCGAGCCCGATCTCGACTCGGTCGTGGTGCTCGCGCTCATCACCGGGTCAATCCTGCTGATCGGTGGGATCCGTCGGCGTGACATGCTGCGCATCGGCGGCATCGGTGTGGCGGGCGTGGCGCTGCTCACCTGGTTCGAGCCGTACCGTCGTGCCCGCGTCCTCAGCTTCTTGCACCCCTTCGACGACGGGGCGAACACCGGCTACCAGACAATGCAGTCGCTGATTGCGATCGGAAGTGGTGGGCTCACCGGTGTTGGGCTGGGTGCAGGGCGGTCGAAGTGGCTGTTCCTTCCCAACGCGCACACCGACTTCATCTTCGCCGTCATCGGCGAAGAGCTCGGACTCATCGGATGCCTGGTCGTCGTGGCGCTCTTCGCCGGCCTGGGCGTGATCGGTGCAGTTGCCGCCACTCGTGCTCCTGACCGGTTCGGCATGTTGTTGGCAGCCGGGGTCACGGTCTGGATCACGGGTCAGGCGCTCATCAACATCGGCATGGTCGTCGGCGTGTTGCCGGTGTCGGGGTTGCCGTTGCCGTTCGTGTCGCTCGGCGGCACGGCGTTGGTCATCACCATGGCCGCAGCGGGGATCCTCGCCAATGTTGCCCGCCAGGGTCGTCTCCCCAGTCCCACTCGTGAGGCCCGTCGGGCACGATGACCGTGTTCGCGCTCGTGGCAGGAGGCGGGACGGGCGGCCACGTCTACCCGGCCATCGCGTTGGCCGACGCGCTGGTGGCCGATGGGCACGCGCGCACCGAGATCCACTTCGTCGGCGCGCAGCGGGGGCTCGAGGCCACGGCAGTGCCGGCCGCGGGCTTCAGCATCGACTTGCTGCCCGGTCGGGGACTGCAGCGGCGGCTCACGGTGGCCAACATCGGGGCCCTCTACGAGAACGTCGTTGCGTTCTGGCGCGCGTTCCGACTGGTCGGCCGGCTGCGCCCGCGCGTCGTGGTGGGGGTGGGCGGCTACGCGTCGCTGCCCAGCGTGGTCGCCGCGTGGATCCGCCGCATCCCGATCGTGGTGCACGAACAGAACGCAGCCCCGGCCTGGCCAACCGCGTCGCCACCCGCTTGGGCGCCAAGGTCGCGGTCGCGATTCCGGGCACTCCGTTGACGGGGGCCACCGTGGTGGGCAATCCCGTTCGCCGCGAGGTACTCGACGTGGAACGAGCACCGCAGTCCGATCGGGTGCTCGTCGGCGTGTTCGGTGGCAGTCTGGGGGCGCGCCGCATCAACGACTCGGTGTTGGGGTGCTACGACCTCTGGCGCCATCGCGCCACGCTCGCGGTACGTCACGTGGCCGGTCGACGTGACTACGCCGACTGCGTCCAGCGTTTGGATTCGATGCGTCGCGAGGACGACGCGCTCCACTACGAGTTGGTCGAATACGAAGACGACATGCCGGGCCTGTACGCGCGTTCGGGTCTGATGGTCTGCCGAGCGGGCGCGGTCACGGTCGCCGAGCTCGCGGCGGCGGGTGTTCCTGCGATCCTGGTGCCGCTCCCTGGCGCACCGGGTGACCACCAGACAGCCAACGCGAAGGCCTTTGCCAGCAACGGCGCAGCGGTGGTGCTCGCCGACGCCGAGTGCACGCCGGACCGGCTCGCGGAAGTGGTCGAGCCATTGATCGGCGACCCCGAACGACTTCAGGCCATGGGGCGCGCCGCGCGCGACCAGGCCCGCCCGGACGCGGCTGTTGCGTTGGCCGCCTTGGTGGAAGGAGCGGCCCGTGCCGCGTGACGGCCTCGATCTCGCGTCGCCGCGTTCCATCCATATCGTGGGCATCGGCGGTGCAGGGATGAGCGCGATTGCCACGGTGTTGCGACAGCAAGGCCACACGGTGAGCGGAACCGATCTGAAGGAATCGCATGTCCTCGATCGGCTCCGTGCCGACGGCGTGAACGCCAGGGTGGGCCACGACGCGGCGAACCTGCCCGAGTCGCTCGATGCCGTGGTGATTTCGACGGCTGTACGTGAGGACAATCCGGAAGTGGTGGGGGCGCGGACCCGTGGCATGCCCGTGTTGCGCCGCGCCGAGGCGTTGGCTGCGATTGCGGCGCAGCGTCAGACGCTGGCGGTGGCAGGCAGTCACGGGAAGACCACCACTTCGTCGATGCTCGCACTCATGCTGCGCGAGGCGGAGCTGCACCCCAGCTTCATCATCGGCGGCGACGTGAACGAGGTCGGTACGAACGCGGCGTGGGATCGCGGCGACTTCATGGTGGTCGAGGCCGACGAAAGCGATGGCACATTCCTGGAGCTCGCCCCCTTCGGTGCAATCGTCACCAACGTCGAGGCCGATCACCTCGACCACTACGGCGGGTTCGATGCGTTGCGGGGTTCGTTCCGCACGTTCGTCGAGGGCGTTGCGGGGCCGCGCGTCGTGTGTATCGACGATCCCGAAGCTGCTCGCTTGGCACAGGAAGTCTCGACCACCACGTACGGCTTCGCCGATGGCGCCGACGTGCAGATCGTCGACTACTCGGGTGCGCGGGGTGCCAGCACGTTCACCCTGCGGTCGGCGACCACAACGATTGGTCCGGTCACCTTGCCGTCTCCTGGTCGCCACAATGCGTCGAACGCCGCAGCAGCCGCCGCGCTCGCACTAGCGGTGGGTGCAGCTCCGGTGGGCATCGAGCGCGCCATTGCGCGTTTCGGCGGAGTGGCGCGCCGATTTCAGTTCCGCGGTGAGGTCGACGGCGTGACCCTCGTCGACGACTATGCCCACCTGCCGTCGGAGGTGGCAGCTGCCATCGCCGCCGCGCTCGAGGGTGCCTGGAACCGAGTCCTGGTCGTCTACCAGCCGCACCGCTACACCCGCACGGCATCACTGTGGCGAGAATTCGCCGACTCCTTCGAGGGCGCCGATCAGTTGGTGCTCACCGACATCTTCGCCGCCGGCGAAACTCCGCAACCGGGGGTGAGTGGACGGTTGGTCGTACAAGCAGTCCTCGATGCGCATCCCGCAACGCGTGTCACCTGGGTGCCGCATCGTGCCGAGGTGTTGGGGGTGGTGCGCCGCATCGCGCGCCCGGGAGATCTCGTCCTCACGCTGGGGGCCGGCGACCTCACCTCACTGCCCGACGAGTGGCTCGCCGTACGCGGCCTCGAGGCCGAATCATGATCGTCGATTTCGATCTCTTGGCCACCGAACTCGAGGCGGTGGTGCCGGGCCGGGTCGAACGCAACGTGGCGTTCTCAGGTATCGGCACCTATCGGCTCGGTGGTCCCATTGCCGTGCTCGTGCGCATCGGCAACGACCAGGACGTGGACGCGGTCGCTGAAGTGGTGCGTCGGGTCCGTCCGCGTGTGCTCGTACTCGGACGCGGATCGAACCTGGTCGTGGCCGACGGCGGATTCGCCGGCCTTGGCATCATGGGCACCGATGAGCTCGAAGCTGTCGCGGTGGGGGAGCGCACGGTCGTAGCCGGCGCGGCCTGTCCGTTGCCCGTTCTTGCCCGTCGGAGCGCGGCGGCGGGGCGCACTGGACTCGAGTTCTACGTCGGGATTCCTGGCAGCGTCGGCGGCGCAATCCAGATGAACGCAGGCGGACACGGACAAGAGACCGCCGCGGTGTGCACGCGGGCCTGGGTCGTCGACTTCTTCGGTGCGCCGGGCATCATGGAGCGGTCCGTCGATTCGTTGGCGTTCTCGTACCGTCACTCGGCACTGCGCCGCTCGGACTTCGTGGTTCGGGCCGAGTTCGCGGTGGCGCTCGACGACCCCGAGGCGTGCAACGCGCGCATCGACGAGATCGTCCGGTGGCGTCGTGAACACCAACCGGGTGGGCAGAACGCGGGTTCGGTGTTTCGGAACCCGCCGGGCGACCACGCCGGCCGGCTCATCGAGGCGGCGGGGTGCAAAGGCTTCCGTGTCGGGGGCGCCAGCGTCAGCGAGAAGCACGCGAACTTCTTCCAGGCCGAACCCGGTGCCACCGCGGCCGACGTCGCGGCGTTGGTCCGTGAGGTGGCAGCGCGGGTCGAAGCGACCTCGGGGGTACGTCTGCAACCCGAGATCCGCTTCGTCGGATTCGACGACGGCCCGACCGGGGGTGGCGCATGAGCACCGAGACCGCCGCCCGACGCGCCCCGGCCCCCATCGAGCCCCGACTGCGGGACCGTCGGGTGTCGGTGAAGCGGGAGCAGGGTCGCCGACGGCTCCGGCGCATCGGCTACGTCGCCGGAGTCCTGGCGGTTGTGGTGCTGATCGTGGTGCTGTTGGCGTCCCCGTTGTTTGCCATCTCTCGCGTGACCATTCGAGGCGCCACGAACACCGGGGCGGGTGACGTGCGTTCGGCCGCCCAGCTCAGCGGGTGCGCCATCGCGTGGTGCGACACCGACGCCGCGGTCCGCCGCATACAGCGCCTCCCCTGGGTCGCGCGCGCCCGCGTCGACACCAGCTGGCCGAACCGAGCGCGCGTCACCGTCACCGAGCGCGTTGCCACGGCCTACATCACGGTGAGTCCTGACCGGCGCGCACTGGTCGATGGCGACGGGCGCGTGCTCGACGTTCTCACGCCCGCCCCTGACGGTCCCCGCGTCGAGCTTCGGGGGATCGGTACGGTCGGCGCGCCAGGGGAGTTCCTCGACGAACGGGGTCCGGCGAGAGTGGCCGCGGCGCTCGACGGACCGATCCGCGACCGCGCGGTCGCTGTCGATGCGGCGTCGATGGCAGTGGTCCTCGATGATGGCACCGAGGTGCGGTTGGGCGATGACAGCGATGTGGCGGCGAAACTTGCCGCAGCGAATGCGGTGCTGCAACAACTCGACACCACCACCACGTACATCGACGTGCGAGTCCCGTCGGCGCCGGCCGTCGGCCCGGCTCGCACCAAGAAGTAGTTCCTGACCTGGGATGACGCGCACACCAGCGTTGCGCGTGCGGGAACGCAGCCTCTACAGTCTCGACGGCTAGCAGAGGTTCAGCCGATGTCAACCTCGACCCAAGGTCGAGGGTTGACCTCGGAAAGTTTGCTGGAAATCCGCCATCCGCGCGGCGGGGTCCGTCACGATGCGTGGAACCCCAGAAAGGCAACGTCATGCTCGGAACACCGCAGAACTATCTCGCCGTCATCAAGGTGGTCGGCGTCGGCGGCGGTGGGTGCAACGCCGTCAACCGAATGATCGACGCCGGGTTGAAGGGCGTCGAGTTCATCGCCGTCAACACCGACGCACAGGCGCTCCTCATGAGCGACGCCGACGTGAAGCTCGACATCGGACGGGAACTCACCCGCGGGCTCGGCGCCGGCAGCGACCCCGAAGTGGGCGCGCAGGCGGCGCACGATCACCGCGACGAAATCGAAGAGGTGCTCAAGGGCGCCGACATGGTGTTCATCACCGCGGGCAAGGGCGGTGGTACTGGTACGGGTGCTGCGCCGGTCATTGCGGAGATCGCCAAGAGCATCGGTGCGCTCACCATTGGTGTGGTCACGCGGCCGTTCGGGTTCGAGGGCCGTCGACGTTCGGTGCAGGCCGAGGGCGGTATCCAGAATCTGAAGGACAAGGTCGACACGCTCATCATCATCCCGAACGACCGACTGCTGTCGGTCTCGGATGAGAAGACCACGATGCTCAACGCCTTCAAGGCGGCCGACGAAGTGCTGCTCCAAGGTGTACAGGGCATCACCGACCTCATCACCACGCCGGGTCTCATCAACACCGACTTCGCCGACG
>JBMOIJ010000020.1:0-46586 GCA_049317385.1 Acidimicrobiia bacterium | reverse complement strand
TGTGGGCGCGGAGGGACTCGAACCCCCGACCACCTGCTTGTAAGGCAGGTGCTCTAACCAACTGAGCTACACGCCCGCGTGAGCGCAGTGAGGCTAGTGGGAGCGGTGAACCGGAGGGACAAGAAGGGTGCGGTGCCGACCGCCTTCGCACGGACGGGCCGGAGTTCATGAACTGTCACTCCGGCCCGCCGCCATCGTGCGTGCACGCCGCCTATACCCGGTTGTGCCCTCAGGCAATCCGAGCTTCAGCAAGTCGCGCTTCGGCCGCAGCAAGGCTGTCTGGGTTCACTTTCCGCGGCCGGCCCCGGGGTCGCTTCTGCGGGATCACGTGACCGTTGGCGAAGAGCTCACCGCCCCACACGCCGATAGGTTCCCGACGGCGCAATGCGCCATCGAGACACTCTGATTGCACGGCGCAGCCACGACAGAACACCTTCGCCGCCGCAATGTCGTCGAGCTGCTCGGAGAAGAACAGCCCTGCGATTGCCGCGCCCGCGTCGGCGCACCGAGCGTCTGCTCGCCATGCTTCTGGTTCGAGTTCGAGGATCGGCAATGGCGCCGTCATCGTGGGTCCCCTTGTGTGCGTTGGTCGGTTGCAGTGCCTCGGCGGGACTCCTCATTGCGGATAACAAAAAGGCCGCCGGGTGGTCCCGACGGCCTGGTGAAGAAGCTGGTGTCTCGCTAGGACACCGAACCAACCGGCCATCGGGAGGGAGGAAGGGCAGTGAGCCCGTAACCCCAGGTGATGGTGTGACGCGGTCGCGAGGCGAAGACCTCGACGGCGCGCGCAGCCACAAACCCGCAGGGCTTGTGCGTCTGGTGAGTCGTCGAGATATTCACTGGCGTGGGTCCTTGCTCGGAGTCCGGCACCGGCGGTGACGGACGGTGGCCATGGAAGCACGGCCACCCGGGAGCGGTCAACGCATTTTCGCGAGAATCGGGAGAACCACTGCCTCGGGGCCGGCGACGATGTCGCCCGAGTGGAGCCACGCCGCCGGGTCGCCGGCCCAGTCGGCCACCGTGCCTCCGGCCTCTCGCACCAGCACCGCTCCGGCCGCCACGTCCCACGGCGCCAGGTTCAGCTCGTAGTAGGCGTCGAACACGCCGGCCGCAGTCCAGGCCAGGTCAAGGCTTGCGGCCCCGACCCGACGCACATCTTCGACGATCTCGAGGACCGCATTGAACACCGGCATGTATTCACCGAGACGGGTGCGGTGACCGCGGAACGGGATACCGGTGGCGACCACGGCGGTGCTCACGGTGCGCTCACTCACGCGCATCGTCACGCCGTTGTGCGTTGCCCCCAAACGGTCGCCGGCCAGGTAGCGATCATCGAGGAGCGGCGCGTGCACCACACCCACCACCGGCACACCGTCTTCCACCAACGCAATCGAGACACCAACTGCAGGGAAGTGATGCAAGAAGTTGGTGGTGCCATCAACCGGGTCGACCAGCCAGCCGCGCGCCGAACGGGTACCGCCGCGTTCCTCGCCGAAGATCGGGATGTCGGGCGTAGCGCGTTCGAGGGATACACGAATCGCGTCTTCGGCTGCGAGATCGATCTCGCTGACCCAGTCGCCGGGCGCCTTGGTGCGGACATCGCGACGCGCGCCACGGAACGCCGCGCGCACCACTTCCCCGCCGGCGGTCGCCGCATCGTCGGCAATCTGCATCATGGTCTCGATGTTCACGAGCGAAAGGTCTCCACGAGTTGGCTCAGTAGGTCTTGGGTCACTGCTGCGTAAGGGAAGCAGCGTGCGTCAGGCTCGACCGCCGTCACGTCGCCACCTGCAGCGTCGACGACTGGCACGCCCGCTTCCTGACAGACCAACACGCCTGCGAGGTAGTCCCACGGCGAAACGCCGAACGGCAAGACGTACGCGTCGAGTTCGCCGCTGGCTACTGCACACAAACCGAGCGCCGCGGAACCCAACGACCGGGTCTGCCACCACCGCTCATCGAAGAGGAACGGGCCCTCGTGACCCACGATCACGTGCGCGGCGTCAACCGATCGGTTTGGTTGCACCGGTACGCCGTTGCGGGTCGCACCCGCGCCTCGCACTGCACACCACGTGGTGCCCACCACCTGGTTGCGCACGTACCCGACGAGGAGCCCCTGCTCGTCGACGGCAGCCAACGAGATCGCCCACATGGGGATCTGCCGAGCGCAGTTGGTGGAGCCATCGACCGGATCGACCACCACAGTGATCGCTGCGCCTTCCGGACCGGTCCAACCCGACTCTTCACTGCGGACCCGCACTCCGGTGGGATGCAATTCGCGGAGGGCCGCGTCATCGGCCACCAGGTCGAGTGCGTACTGGGTTGGGCGTTCACCGTCGCGGTGGAGTTCCTCGACTGCGATGGTGTTCACCGCCGCCAGCACCGCGTCGGCCGTGCGCTCGAAACATGCGACGATCCCCCCGGGATCGGCGGGCGACAACGTCACGAAGCGGACTCGTTGGGTTGCGAGGGGCGATTCAGCGAGTACGAGACCACTTCCCAGCGCAAGTTCCGGCGGCGCAACCGGATCTCGTTACACACCGCAGATCCTTCGCGTAGTGCCAAGGACGTGATCACGGTGGCGTCGTCGTCGACGATCGCTACATCGTCGACTTGCACGCCTGCCGCCAACTTCGACATTCCATCGGAGTCGGCGTATGCCGCCTTCTTCGCCTTTACGAACGACCGCCGGTCCAACCCGTCGCGCATTTCACGCCCTGACAGGACCCACAGGGTGCCGAAATCGAGCACATCCCACGCGTGTTCGTAGCTCACGGCCACATCCGCCGGCGAGGGGCCCCGCTCAAGACCGACCATCACGATCATTCCCACGGCGAGCACGCCGATGACGACCAACGCAATGACGAGGATCATGCGACGCCCTCGAGGGCGGCCGCAAAAGTGGTGTCCTGCGCAGTGAGACCACCCGCATCGTGCGTAGTGAGCGCCACGCGCACACGACTCCAACGGATGTCGACGTCAGGATGATGATTGGCGGCCTCGGCCAGGAAACCAATTCGGGTCACGAACACGATCGCCTCGGGGAAGCTCTCGCGCTCATAGGTCTTCTCGATCTGGGCCCCAATGCGCTCCCAGCCCGGCAACAAGGCGAGTGCGTCACGGACTTCGTCGTCGGTGAGTTGCTCCATCGTCAACATTCTCTCGCACTCACCCCCCAATCTGTGGATGGCCGGGCAGAATGCCGGGGTGGAATCCGTCACGCCCACCGCCGTCGAGGTCGATCGCCAGGTTGCCGTGAGCATCACCTGGCCCGATGCCCAGGTCGACCGCTTCGAACTCGCCGAACTGCGGGCGAACTGTCCGTGTGCCGCCTGCCGGGGTGAGCGCGAACAGGGGAAGGTGCCGGGAGCCGGACGCACCAACGTCATCGCCGACGCTGAGCTCGTCGGCGCGTGGGGCCTATCGCTCACGTGGGATGACGGCCACTCCACCGGCATCTACCCGTGGGAGATCCTCTACGCGTGGGCCCTCGATACGCGCAACGAATAGCGTCCGAGGCGTCGATCAACGCAAGTCGACCAACGTCGCAAGCGTCCGATTTTCCCACGTTCGGGTCCCGATGTTGCGGGCATGTGTGGCGCCCGTCACGAATCGCTTCAGAAAACCGCAGGTGAGACCGATACGTGATTGCTGTCTACGCGGGAGCACTCCATGCAGATCAATCCGGTCGGGGCGGGTTCCGTCCCCGCACTGCAGACCACCGCCACGAGTCAGAAGAATTCGACTGACGCGGCGGAATCCGTAGCCTCCGAGGGGGCGAAGAAGGTCACCGCAATTGATGCCGCCGACCACCGAGTGTCGGACGCAGTTGCGATGGTCATTGCCCAAAACGTTCGGGCCGCAGCTTCTGCTGCTCGCACGCTCGGCCAAGCACCGGCGAGTGCTTCGCCGGGTTCGGTGTTCGACGTTCGCATGTGACCGACGCCATCACGTAGCACGTTCACCTTCAAGGGGTCCTGCGCGCAACGAGTCGAGCACTTGGGCGATCGCAACGCCGTCGCGCAGTGAGGGAAGTTCCGCGCCTTCGGGGAACCGAAGAGCGGCGATGATCTGCGCCCCATACCGACGCATGGGTTCGACATGCCGGTCGGCGCCCGCGGTCGCAACCGCCACGTCGCGCCGGTCAGCTCCCCGTTCGAGGATCAGCCGCCGGTCACCTTGATCGATGAGCACCCCGTCGGAGCCCTGGACCACGATTGCTGGCGGGTTGGAGTCCGGGCAGGCGAACGATGCGTCCAGGTGCACCTCGGCACCGTCCACCATGCGGAGCTCGGCGACGAACCCGTCTTCCGCGGTGCAGCGGTGCGGGACCCCGTGGCGATCCACCCGTTCGATCACGTCGATCCTGCGCCGTGCCGTCGCCGCTTCCACCTCACCGAGACTCCACCGAACGAAGTCGATGGCGTGGGGCGCCCAGGCGCCGATGAAGCCGCCGCCCCGCGATCCATCGAAGAGCCAGCCGTATCGGCGCATCGGTTCGGTCGAACCGGCAGTGCGATGGGTCCAACGGATCTGCTCGACCCGACCAATCACCCCATCGACGATCGACTCGTGCAACGCAATGCGGATCGGGTCGCACCGAAACTCGACGTTGAGGAAGTGCGCCACCCCGCCACCCTCTGCCGCGGCCAGCGCCGCGGTTGCCTCGGCCGCACTGACGCCAACCGGCTTGTCGCAGAGCACTGCGTGCCCCCGTTCGACCGCCATCCGAACGTGAGTGAGATGGAGAAACGGCGGCGACTGGATCGAAATCAGGTCGACATCGGTGCGAGCGACGAGCGCTTGGACCGCATCGGCGTCCCGCGCCGAGACGACGTCGACCACCTCGACTCCGTCGATCGCTGCGAAGGCGGGCGCAACCACCCGGGCCCCGAAACCACTGCCGATGACACCAACTCGCACCGAGGGTGTTGCCACGCAAGCGACGCTAATACGCTGCCTCCGGCACCGACGTCAGGATGCACCATGGCAACGCTCGAACTCACCGCCGAGAACTTCAGTACCACCGTCGACGAGCACGCCATCGTGGTGGTCGACTGGTGGGCGTCGTGGTGCGGCCCGTGCCGCATGTTCGCGCCCATCTTCGAAGCGGCAGCCGACGCGAACCCCGACCTGGTGTTCGGCAAAGTCGACACCGAAGCGAACCAACAGCTCGCGGGCGCGGCCGGGATTCAATCGATCCCCACGCTCATGATCTTTCGGGAGGGAATACTGGTGTTTTCACAACCCGGCGCGCTTCCCGCCACTGCGCTCGACGACCTGATCGCTCAGGTGCGCAACCTCGACATGGCCGAGGTTCGCGCTGCAATCGCCGCCGAAGCCGACGGCGCGTCCGACTGATTGCGGCTATGGGCGTGAGGCCGACAGCTCCGGCGCCCGCACACCCTGCGCTTGGTTGAGGACAGCAAGGAACTCGGCGATTGAACTCGCTTGGCGGCCGAGCGGTTGCAACTCGAGTTTCGGGGCCGGCGACGCGTCGCCGCCGATCAACGACGCCGCCTGGCTGCGCTTACTGAGCGCTTCGTTCACGTCGTCGACCAGCTTGGCGTACTCCTTGTATGCCGCCTGGCCCAGCAGCTTCTGTTGGGGCGTGGGATATGCGTCTTCCCCGCGGTCGGCGATTTTCTTCATGGCCGCAGGGAACGCACCCTCACCGGTCGCGACTTGGAACGCAGCCGCCACAAGCGCAGCACGATTGGCAAATTGTGCGGTGTCGAAGACGCGCAGGAATTGCACTTGTTGGGGAAGAATTCCTGCGTCGGGCGGAGTGGCCGCCCACGCCTTGCGCGTTCGGTCGGCGAAGAATTGCAAATCCGCCTTCGAGATCTGGCCTTTCTCGAGTGCACTGTTCCACCACTGACGAAGGTCAGGGTTCGGATTCTTCGGGTCATCAACCAACTTCGTGTTGAACGTGTCATTGAGACGCTGGATCCACGCGGCGCCCGCTTCGGAGCCGCTGATCCATTCGAGCGCAGGAATCCCCCAGCTCGGATCGAACGCGTCCATCGACTCCACCAAGGGCTGGAACACCTCGCCGGGCACCGGCGCAACGGAACTGGCGTCGTACTTCTCGAGAAACTTCGCCGGCGCAATTGGTGGCTCGGCGGCGACAGGTGCCCCGCTGGACGTGGGATCGATGAACGTCTTGCATCCTGGCGCCAGCAATGCCGCGGCGGCCGCAATCGGTGCCAAGGCCTGCCGAAGCCCGAGACGCTTACCACCGGTCATAGTTGTTCGAGCGGGCACCGGAGTCCTTTCGCAGGTGACTGACGGGGCAGAGTCTGGCCGTCCCTGCGGCCCGACCACAACCCTGCTCCCCTGGACCGCCCCAGGTGGAGGATGTGATCGTCGACTCCAAGGAGGCCCGCAATGATCGCGCTCGGTCCGCTGGTTTTGGTGCTGCTGGTGATCGTGGTGGTGTTCGCCACGAAGTCGATACGACGCTCGCAGTCCACTCCGAGCGGCGCACCGGGCGGGCCCGCGGTGGCACCGGGAGCAACCGAAGACGTGGACGCACTGTTGTCGAAGTGGACCGCCGCCGGCCTCATCACGCCCGTCGAGTCACAGGCGATCCACGCGTTCGAGCACGGCGCGCCGGGTGGCGTCGCCACCACAGTCGCGTTGAAGACGGCTGCACCTGCGCCCACCCCTGAGGAAGAGCTGACGATCATCACCACACCGCGCATCCCGATCGTGGCCGAAGCGCTTGGATACCTGGGCGGGATCCTCGCCATCGTCGGCGTCGGCTTCATCGTGGGCAAGTACTGGAAGGACATGCCGACTGCGGGACGACTTCTGGTGGCCGGCGGCGTCAGCGGCGTTGCGCTCTTCACCGGAATACTCGTGCACGAACACACCGATGCCGCGTTCGCACGCCTACGCGGATTCCTGTGGCTCGTGGCCACCGGCGGCGCTGGCCTGTTCACCACATCACTCGTACGCGATGCCTTCGGAGTCGAGCGGACCAATACCGTGGTGTTGGTGACAGCTGCGGTCGTCACCACGGTGAGTGTTGCGCTGTGGCAGTGGCGATCCGAGCGCTTTCTCCAAGAGATCACTGCGCTCGTCGGCGCCGTCGTCACGGTTGGAGCGGCGGTCAACATCGCCGAGCACCTGGCGATCACGGGACTCGCCGTGTGGGTGGCCGGCGGATTGCTTCTGGCCGTGGGGTTGCGCCACCGCGTCCCGAATCCGGTGCTGGCCGAATTCATCGGCGCACTCAGCACGATCGTGGGCGCAATCCTGGTGGTGAACGACTGGCAGGGATTCGGGTTCTTGCTCGGCGTCGCCACCGCCGTCGCAATCATCGGCCTCGCGCTCGTTCCCGGTCTGGCAGCTGGAGTCGGCGAACAGATCACGTGCGGCGCAATCGGCGCCATCGCGCTGCTGCAGTTCGTCCCACCCACCATCGGGTACTGGGCGAACGCCGGAAGCGCCGGCACGGGGTTCACGATGTGGGTGATCGGCGCCGGACTCATCGCCGTCGGCATGCGCACGCGCATTCGCCTTCCGCTTCTGGTCGAAGGCGCCGGCGCGGTTGCGTGCATTGGCGGCGCGGCCCTCACCTGGTCGCAGCTCCACGGATTCGCACCGCTGTTCGGCATTGCAACCGCCGTCGCCCTGATTGCGCTCGGGATGCTGCCCGGTCAGGTGATCTGCTCGCTGATCGGCTCGGTCGGGCTGCTGATCAACGTTCCGTGGGCGATCTCATGGTTCTTCCCTGGTCAGAACCGGGCGCCACTTCTGATCAGCGTGACCGGAGTGTTGATCATCTTGGTCGCGCTGTTGCTGGTGCGTCGGGGCAGCCGCATGCGCGGCCACCCCGCATGATCACCGCGAGCGCTCCCACGTGAGACGGGTGATCTCGTACTCGACCTCACCGTGTTCGGCACCCTCGATGGGATCTTCCCAGTCGAGGAAGAAGGTCTTGACGTAACGCAGCCCGCACTTCTCGAGCACCCGCCGGGAGCGTCGGTTCGCACTCATGGTCTGGGCCCACACGCGATCCACCGCAAGGTCGGCGAACGCTTCGTCACGAACACGCGCCGCACCTTCGGTGGCCAACCCTGTACCCCAGTGCCGCTTGCTCATGCGGTACCCGAGTTCACGCTCCCGCTCGGAGACGCGTGCCACTCCGAACCAACCCACGAAGTCGCCGGTGTCGGAACGCGTGGCAATCCAGCGGTGCCCGATGGTGCGCACAATGGTGGCCTCGACCTCGTCGCGTGACGGCGCGCGCCCGCCGGTCAGAAACCGCATGACTTCGGGGTCGGAATTGAGCGCCATCATGAGCTCGACGTCGCCGAACTCGATCGGACGAAGGTGCAGGCGCGCCGTGTGCAACTCGGTCATTGCTCGATGATCCCAGACGCGCACATGGAGCGCCGCACGAATTACTCGGTGTCGCCGGCCTCAAGTGCGCTCAAGAAGTCGCCGGAACCAAGAGTGCCCCCTGCTCGATACACGTCGAGCTTGCCGCGCGTGTCGGCGATGTCGAGGTTGCGCATGGTGAGTTGGCCGATGCGATCCTCGGGACCGAAGGCTCCTTCACCCGACTCCATCGACAGGCGCTCGGGCGCGTACGTGAGGTGCGGTCCACTCGTGTCGACGATGGTGTAGTCGTCGCCTCGACGCAACCGCAGCGTGACCTCACCGGTGATGGCGCTGCCAACCCACCGCTGCAACGACTCGCGCAGCATGAGTGACTGCGGATCGAACCACCGACCTTCGTAGAGGAGCCGTCCGAGGCGACGCCCCATGGTGCGGTAGTTGTCCTGCGTGGCCTCGTTGTGAATGGCGCTCACCAACCGCTCGTACGCGATGTAGAGCAGCGCGATGCCCGGACCTTCGTAGATGCCACGGCTCTTCGCTTCGATGATGCGGTTCTCGATCTGGTCGCTCATGCCGAGACCGTGGCGCCCGCCGATGACGTTCGCTTCTTTCACCAGCGCGACTTCGTCGAGCGTGGTGCCGTTCAGCGCGACCGGCCAGCCTTCTTCGAAGCGGACCGACACGGTCTCTTCGGCGATCTCGACCGTCGGGTCCCAGAAGCGCACGCCCATGATGGGCTCGACAATGTCCATCCCCGTGTTGAGGAACTCGAGGTCCTTGGCTTCGTGGGTGGAGCCCCACAAGTTGGCGTCGGTGCTGTAGGCCTTCTCGGCCGAGTCGCGGTACGGGAACCCGCGCTGGCTGAGCCATGCGCTCATCTCGGCCCGACCGCCCAGCTCGCCCACGAACGCGGTGTCGAGCCACGGCTTGTAGATGCGCAGCGCCGGGTTCACCAACAGGCCGTAGCGGTAGAAGCGCTCGATGTCGTTGCCCTTGTACGTGGAGCCGTCACCCCACACGTTGACGCCGTCTTCTTGCATCGCTTGCACGAGCAGCGTGCCAGTGACCGCACGCCCGAGCGGCGTGGTGTTGAAGTAGGTCTTGCCCGCAGTGGTGATGTGGAACGCACCGCATTGCAGCGCGACGAGTCCTTCGTGCACGAGCTGCGGAACACAGTCGATAACGCGGGCCGACTCGGCCCCGTACTCCTTGGCTCGCACGGGCACCGACTCGAGGTCGTTCTCATCGGGTTGCGCGAGGTCGGCGGTGTACGCGTACGGAATTGCACCGTGCTCGCGCATCCAGGCAATTGCCACCGAGGTGTCGAGTCCGCCGGAGAACGCGAGGCCGACCTTTTCGCCGACCGGAAGTGAAGCAAGCACGTTTGTCATGGCGGCGAGGATACCGAGACGACCTGAGCTCGCGCCGCCCGGTTTCCGTCCCAAACAGTACGTGGAACGAAGGAGTTCCACGCTGCGGCTGCCACCGGCAGCCGCCAAACCAATCGGTAGGGCGGGAAGGGATCGAACCTTCGACCGAGGGATTATGAGTCCCCTGCTCTGACCACTGAGCTACCGCCCCGTTGCGCCCTGCATCGTTGCACGTTGCGCCCGGCGGGTGAGGCGGGTGAGGCGGGAGAGCAATCTCGGGTCAGGTCCGCCACAGCCGCACGCTGCACGACGTGACCGATCCGCTTGTGACCAAGATCGTGAGCGTGCGGGTCGAAGCATTGAACCGGCTGTTCGGGAACCGGCCGTTCGAGCAGGTCACCCGCCCGTACGTGTAGCCCGAGGGCGGCACCGGCATAAGCAAGTCTCGGTACCCGACCCCAATCCTCCGGAATGTGCCGCTGCTGGACCGGGTGGGGTCGGCATCCGTATCGAGCGTCACGCGTTGGCCGGCCAGCGCGAACTGGAGATCGTTCGCCATCGACGTCGGCGTCAAGAGCTGCAGCTGCACCTTGCCTGGGACGAAGTAATCGCTCTCGGTGAGGAAGTTGCAGTCGACAATTCCCGACTCGGGCACCGTCACCGTGGCAACGCGGGTGTACACGTCGACGGTGCCGGTGGTGCATTCGATCCACGACACCGCAGTACCGGCACGCGGGCGCGACACCGAGACCTTGTAAGTGCCGGGAGCGAGGTCGTTGAAATAGCGTGCGTCCGAAGGCGCCGACGTCGGATCGCCGTCGAGTACCGCCGATCGAGTGGTCGTGGCCGAACGCACCGTGACCGTGAAGTCCTGATCATCGGCCGGCAAGCCACAGCAGATTCGGTTCATGCCCACACTGACCCCACGCGGCGCGAGCCCGGGATCGAGGCCGCGTGCTTTGCGCACAGCACTCCACGGGTTGGGCAAGCCAGCACCGTAGAGGTCGTCACGCCCCGCAGCACCCAGGTCCTGGGCCGTGGTCGTCAACATCGAAATCACTTCGGGAGCCGTCAGACTCGGATTCGCTGCGCGTACCAATGCGGCAGCCGCCGCAACGTACGGCGCAGCAGCCGACGTGCCGCGACCCTGCACATACCCGTAGGTGATCTGGTTGTCGGGCACGTTGCTCATCGACCGCGGAATCGTCGTGTACACGGATTCCCCGGGCGCAACGAAGTCCACCATGGGGCCCGCGTTGGAGTACGACACCCGCGACAGGGTTTGATCGATTGCGCCGGCCCCGGTCACGCCGTTCCACGAAGTCGGCACGACCTCGAGCCCGCTCGTGTCGTTGATCCCGTTGTTCCCGGCTGACGCCACGAGGACGACATCGTGAGTCCGTGCGTACTCGACTGCGCTCGCGAAGAGCCCGTACCCCATCGAGTCCTTCAACGCGCTCGGCACGCAGTCGGCAACCTGACGGAACAACCAGTAGTCGTCGAAGCAGAGTCCGAACGACATGGAGATGACCTTCGCGCCGTGATCGACTGCGTACCGCACGGCATTCGAGAGTCGCTGCCCCAGCGTCGTGAACTGCTGCAGACGCGGGTCGTTCGTCGCGATCCACCCCGGCAGTTGTTGCGCCAACGTCGCGTAGTCGGGGAGCTTGCGGATCATGCGGATCGGCATGATCTTCACGCCCGGAGCCGCACCGGCGATCCCGTGCCGGTTGTTGCGCTGCGCCGCGAGGTACCCGGCACTCATCGTGCCGTGGCCGTCCTCATCGGTCATCGTGGTGGTCTCGGCGCAAGTGGTCGACGGTTGCTCGACCGGCCCCTGCGCGCAGTCGTACCCGGTCACGAACTGCCCGGCCAGGTCAGGATGCGTGGTGTCGACGCCGGTGTCGATCAACGCCACGGTCACACCAGTGCCCGACGTATAGGTGTCCCACACCGACTCGAACGACATCTTGTTGAGGGCCCACTGCTCTGGTCGCAACAGATCGGAAGTCTTTTCCAACGTCGTTGGCTCGGGATTGGCGGCCAGCGCCGGCGCGTCGGCGGCTCGCGCCGGGGCCGCAACGAGCACCAGGCTTCCCATTGCCGCGGCCGCCACCGTCAGGGCAATGGCAACACAGCGGCGAGCACGGTGAGAACGGCGGCAGGGCATGGGGACTCCTCGGACCAGGGCGTACCTGGTCAACGCACGAGCCCACATCGGCAATGACGCGATGTCGGTGAACTCCCAAATATGGGCTGACCGCCCCAGGACTCGCCGACCGAATTCGGACGAACGGGGCGCCGGCTGCGGGGTGCCGCCTCAGGGATCGAGGCGGCACGCGTCACTGGCGCCCGGCAACCGGTGCCGGAAGCGCACCACCAGCGGATACACCGCCCGCGCGACCCAACTGGCTGGCGGGAGGAGCATCAGGCGGCCCAGGAACCGCCACGGTTGGCGCGCATGGGTCATCGCCTTGGCGATGGCGTCCGCACCGCGGAACGGCCGACCGTCGGCGTCAATCCAATAGGCTGCCGCATTGAGGTCGGCGCGAGTGAGCCCGAGCTGGGCCAGGCGGACGTCGTCGAACCCTTGCTCGGGGACGGCGGTGGAGCCGTCGGCGACACGCGCCATGATCCAGTCCTTCGACCGCGTGCAGAAGGCACAGTCGGCGTCGTAGAGGAGCGTTCCAGCAGCCATGGACCCAGCGTACGGACTGGGGCCGGCCCGCCGAACCAGTCGCTGCCGCGCGGCCTGTCCGATGCGACGACGCCCCGCACAAAGGCGGGGCGTCAAGTGCTCCGGGGGTGGGGCTCGAACCCACGACCATTCGATTAACAGTCGAACGCTCTGCCAGCTGAGCTACCCCGGAAGGCACTCCGAAGCTAGCAGTCGGCGGACGTGCGCGAGACTTGCCCGATGCGATTTCGGACAGGTGTGGTCATCGGATTCGGCGTCGGGTACTACCTGGGCGCCAAGGCCGGGCGCGAGCGCTACTTCCAGCTGCGCACGCAAATGCAAAAGATGGCCCGAGCCGAACCGGTGGTGAAGGCAATCGCCGCCGGCCAGGTCCTTGCCGAACGGGTGCGGTCACGCCCCGAGGTCGACGGCTTTCTCCAGGACGTCGACCGTCACGCCAGCTAAGCGCGCGGGGTGCGTTTCTGAACTGGATATATGACAGTCAGAAACGCCTCGCGGTCAGCCTTCTTCGAGGTAGTCGCGCAGGCGTTGGCTGCGCGTGGGGTGGCGGAGCTTCGCGAGCGTCTTGCTCTCGATCTGGCGGATGCGCTCACGTGTCACCCCGAACTCCTTGCCCACTTCCTCGAGCGTGCGCACGTGACCGTCGTCGAGGCCGAAGCGCAACCGCACCACCGCCCGCTCGCGATCGTTGAGCTCTTCGAGTGCCTCTTCGATCGCCTCGGTGAGCAATGCACGCGCTGCGGCTGCCGACGGGTTGATGACGTTGGGATCCTCGACGAAGTCACCGAGGTTGGAATCGCCGTCTTCTTCGCCGACCGGCGTCTCCAACGACACTGGCGCCTGCGACAGCCGCAAGATCTCACGCACCCGATCGGGCGTCATGTCGACCTTGGCCGCAACTTCCTCGATGGTGGGCTCACGGTTCAACTCCTGGAGGAGCTGACGCTGCATGCCCATCACTTTGTTCATGGTCTCGACCAAGTGCACCGGAATACGAATGGTGCGCGCCTGGTCGGCGATGGCACGGGTGATGGCCTGACGGATCCACCACGTGGCATAGGTGGAGAACTTGAAGCCCTTCGTGTAGTCGAACTTCTCGACGGCGCGCATGAGGCCGAGGTTGCCCTCTTGCACCAGGTCGAGCAGCGCCATGCCGCGCCCCACGTACCGCTTCGCGATGGAAACCACCAGCCGCAGGTTCGCTTCTACGAGCTGACGGCTGGCCAGGTCGCCATCGGCGACGACCGCAAGCAGCGACGCGCGCTCTTCCTCGGAGACAGCTGCCGTGGGCACGCCCTCCTCGTCGAGCACCAAGCGGTCGGTGGCGAGCACACCTGCTTCGATGCGCTTGGCGAGTTGCACTTCCTGCTCGGCCGTGAGGAGCGGGACCTTCCCGATCTCTTTCAGATACATGCGGACCGGATCGAAACTGCCGCCCGATTCGGGGCGCGCCGGCACCGGCTCGATACGACCCCCACGCGCGGGCGTGACCGCGCTCCCGGGGCGGCTCGGCGCGCTGGCGGTGGTGGTGCGCGACGAACGCTGCGTTGCGGGCGCCTCGGGCTTGCCCGCCGCTCGTCGCTCGTCCTCGAGCGCGATCTCTTCGGCGATCTCGTCGACGACTTCGATCCCGCGAGCGCGGAACATCTCGAAGATGGACGCGAGCTCTTCGGTCTCGGGTTCGAGGTCGGGCAACGTGGCGAAGATCTCGCCAGTCGTCACAAAGCCGCGGTCGCGAAATCGTTCGACCAGCGCGCGCTGTTCCTCGGGCAGGTCGCTGCTGCCCTTGTCGTGCTCCGACAATGTGTGGTCGGACTCCGCCACGCCTACTCCATTTCCGAAACTGCGACGTCGGTTGCAGCAACGGAACTCGTCGATGATGACTGCGCGTACTCTTCGAGCCAGGCTACCAACTGCCGGGTGGTCTCCTGCGCGGCGCTCCACTGGCCCTCAGAGCGTTCGCGCACCAACCGATCGAGCATCACTTTCAATTCCATGGCGCGTTCATCTGACGAACGAACCAGCACTTGAAGAATCGGCAGCGCAGCGGCCTCCGTGAGGTTCGCGACGAGTTCTGTTACGTACGCTTCGGGAAACTCTCCAAGATCTGGCTCTTCGACGGCGCAGCGTTCGAGCACCGTCCGAGCCGCCCCATCAAGCGAATCCAACGCGTGATGAAAAGTGTCAGCCACGAACAACGCCTCGATGACTTCTCGGGCGGTGGGATCTTGGAACAAGACGAGATCGAGCCGATCGGCCATGAGCTCCGGGGCGTGGACGGCAATGCGCAGCGCCTCCTGCTCACGCACGTCGATCCGCACCTCTTCGGCCCGCGTGACCGGCGCAACCGGTGCCGGGCGGCGGGCCGCTCCCGGCCGCGCCAGGCGCTCCTTGAACCACATGTGATCGATGCCGAGCTGCCCGGCCACCTGGGCCACGTACTGCTCACGCACCAGTTCGCTGGGATGCTCCGCCAGCACCGGCACTGCGGCCTCAGCAACCCGGGCCCGGCCCTCGGGCGACGACAGATCACCCGCCGCGATCAGCCGGTCGAGTTTGAACTGCAACAACCGTTGCGGTTTCTCGATCGCCAGTCGCAACCGATCGGGGTCGTCACGCCACAAGTCACCGGGATCGCGCCCGGGAGGAAGATCGGCCACCAACAAGTCGAGTTCGAGTTCGTGTTCCCATCGGTAGAAGCGCTCGGTAGCACCTTGCCCCGCGGCATCGGCGTCGAACGCAACGATGATGCGACGGGTGAGATTCTTCAACGCGCGCACATGATCGTCGGTGAGCGCGGTTCCACACGTTGCCACGGCATTGGGGTTGCCGCTGAGCGCAAACCCCATCACGTCGGTGTAGCCCTCACACACGATGACGGCATCACGCGCCACGATCTCGGCCTTCGCGAGATGTAGCCCGTAGAGCAGACGGCTCTTGTGATAAATGGGCGTTTCGAAGGTGTTCTTGTACTTGGGTCCCTGCCCGCCTTCCATGACGCGCGCGCCGAACCCAACCGGGTTCCCACGCGCGTCGTGGATGGGGAACATGAGGCGCGCCCGGAACGAGTCCTGCAACGAGTTGCGACGATTCACGAACGCCAGCCCGGCGTCGGCGATGTCTTGCCGACCGAACTTCTGCGCCTGCAGATGACGACTCAGCTCATCGAACGAATCCGGCGAGAACCCGAGGAGGAATTGGCGCACCGCATCGCCGTCGAACCCGCGTGACCGCAGGTACTTGCGCGCCCCACCGGCGTCGGGCGACTCGAGCAACCGCCGGTGATAGAAGTCGATAGCAGCCCCGACCGCGGCGTACAGCCGATCTTGGCGCTGCCGATCCTTCGACACGCTCGCGTCGTCGTAATTGAGCTGGATGTTGGCCCGCTTGGCCAGCTCTTCGACCGCCCCCACGAAGTCGAGGTTCTGGGTCTCGCGCACGAAGGTGATGGCGTCACCCGACTTGCCGCACCCCCAACACCGCCACAGCCCCAACTCGGCGTTCACCTGGAAGCTGGGGGTCTTCTCGGAATGGAACGGACACAAACCCGTGTAGCGGCGCCCCACGCGCCGCAGCGCCACTTGGTCGCCGATCAACGCCACGATGTCGGTGCCCTCACGAACCCGAGCGACGTCTTCGTTGAGAATCCCCATCTGGGGCGAAGACTACGGGTTCAGTGTGACGACGTGCCCGGCCGCCCGGTGGCGCCGCCTACACCCCACGGGGTAGGTCCTCGGGGCGGAGGCCGAGCAACTCGACACCACATGCGATGGCGTAACGATCGGTCATTCCGCCCACGTAGGTGACCGCCATGATCGCTGCTTCCTTGGAGCCCGGATCGGGAGCTTCAACCCGTGCCGCCCGCACATCGGGAAGCTTGGACGGCGCGTCGATGTAGTACTCGACGAGACCACGCAACAACGCCACCGCACGTGCGTGCTGTTTCCGCGCCGCCGGCCGCAGATAGATGTGCTCGTAACTCCACTCGCGGTACGCCAGCAACGTGGATGCGTACGGCTCGAACATGCCGACCTTGCCGGTCTGTTCGATCGCATCCAGCACGGCAACGATGAACGTGTGCACCTGTTCGCGCTGGGAAAGGCCAAGCACATCGGTGATCTCACGCGGCAGATCGGACTCGCGCACGATTCCTGCCCGGCACGCGTCGTCGAAGTCGTGACATAGGTACGCAATGCGATCGGCCCAGCTCACCACTTCGGCTTCGGGCGTTGACGGGGCGGGACGTCGCCACGGTCCGTTGCGCACCCCGTCGAGCGTTTCGCGACACAGATTGAGTGGCGCCAAGATGACGTCGGCACCCCAGAGCGCGTGGTCGTACCCGCCTTCGAGGTAGGGACTGAACGCGTCCTCGGCGGTGTGCCCGGCGGGGCCGTGCCCTACGTCGTGCGCAAGCGCGAGCACCTCGCACAGCGACTCGTTGAGGCGCGCTGCCCGCGCAATGGACGTGGCCACCTGCGCGACCTCGATGCAGTGAGTGAGACGGGTGCGCAGATGGTCGTCGTCGGGGGCGATGAACACCTGGCACTTGCCCGCGAGACGACGGAACGGCGCCGAGTGCTTCACCCGGTCGACGTCACGTTCGAAGCACAGGCGGTAGGGATCGGGGTCCTCGGGGACAGCACGAGTGCCTGCTCCCCAGGCCCGAGTTGCGCCGGGCGCGAGCCAGGCGTCGAGGGCTTGCTCCCGAGCCTCACGGTCGACCAGCCCGGCTCCCACGGAGGCATCGACCCCTTCGTGGGCGGTGATCAACGACGGGTTGTCCATGACCCGCAGGGTACCGAAGGGGTGTGACAACTCCGAGGACTGCGCCCGCTTGTGCGCGGCCAGCAACCAATCTCGTCGAGGTTGCGGAGAAAACACCACCGATAGCCTCGGCGCCATGAGCACTCCCCCCGTCGTCGCCGTCATCGGTGGCGGTCCGGGCGGGTTGATGGCCGCCGAACGACTAGCAACCGCCGGTGCCACGGTCACCGTGTATGAGCAGATGGCGTCAGTCGGCCGCAAGTTCCTACTCGCCGGACGAGGCGGGCTGAACCTCACGCATTCCGAACCCACCGATCAACTGATCGAGCGCTACGGCAACGCGGCGCCCCGGCTGCGCGCCGCGATCGAAGCATTCGACACCGACGCGCTGCGCGCCTGGGCAGCAGATCTGGGCGAAGCGACGTTCGTCGGAACGAGCGGACGCGTGTTTCCCGAACACATGCGCGCCACTCCCCTGCTGCGCGCATGGTTGGCGCGCCTCAACGACCTCGGGGTGATGTTTCGTATGCGTACGCGTTGGACGGACCTCAGGAGCGCCAACGGGCGCATCGCCCTCTCCTTCGTCGACACTCGCACCAATTCGGATTCACGCGTCGAGATCGATGGCGTGGTGCTTGCGCTGGGCGGTGCGTCGTGGCCGGGCACCGGGTCCGACGGGCAGTGGTGCCCGGCGCTCGCGGCCTCGGGCGTGCAACTCGCCGCGTTCCGACCCGCGAACTGCGGCTTCCGAACGACCTGGTCCGACGTCTTCGTCGAACGCTTCGCGGGATCGCCCCTGAAGAACGTCCGACTCGCCATCGGACAATCCAGCGCGCAGGGCGACGGAATCGTCACCGCGAGCGGAGTCGAAGGCGGCGCGTTCTACGCCGTCGGTGCCGCGATTCGCGACACGATCGAAACGCAGGGCCACGCGCTCGTGACAATCGACCTGCGACCCGACCTCGCCGTGTCCCAGCTGAACGCACGCCTTGGCCGCACCCGGTCGAGTGACTCCATAGCAAGCCAGCTGCGCAAGGTGGGGCTGGCGCCCGTCGAGATCGGATTGCTGCGCGAAGCAACTGCAAACGCACTCCCTCACGACCAAGCTGCGCTCTCGGCGCTGATCAAAGCGGTGCCGCTGCAACTCACCGGCGTCATGCCCATCGAACGAGCCATCTCCACCGCGGGCGGCATCCGCCTGGCTGAGCTCGACGAAGACTTTATGCTTCGCCGACTCCCCGGCGTGTTCGCGGTCGGCGAAATGCTCGACTGGGAAGCGCCCACCGGCGGCTACCTACTGCAAGCCACGTTCAGCAGTGCGGTCGCTGCCGCGAATGGCCTGCTGCGGCGCCTCTAGCGCTCGCACGCGCACGCGCACGCGCACGACAATTCGCCGGCCGATTGTTCTCTCAAGCCAGAGCGCGAGTTCTTCGTCGTTTCGCTGAGGAAAACGCCGGATTCCACCGTGGAGCGTTTCTGAACCGCCTATATGACAGTCAGAAACGCCCCCGGGTGAACGTCAGGCGGTGGTGCCGGGGCCGTTGGCGTCGAGCGACGCGTGCGCAGCCGCCAGGCGGGCGATCGGCACGCGGAACGGGCTGCAGCTCACGTAGTTGAGCCCCACCTCGTGACAGAACGCCACCGAACGCGGCTCACCACCATGCTCGCCGCAGATGCCGAGCTTGAGGCCAGGACGCGTCTCCCGCCCTTCGGCCGCGGCGATCCTCACCAGCCGGCCCACACCACTCTGGTCGATGGTCTCGAACGGCGAGTCGTGCAGCAACTTGCGGTCGAGGTACTCGGGAATGATGCGGCCTTCGACGTCGTCACGCGAGAAGCCGTAAGTCATCTGCGTGAGGTCGTTGGTGCCGAAGCTGAAGAACTCCGCACTGTTCGCGATGTCGCCCGCTTCGAGCGCCGCGCGTGGCGTCTCGATCATGGTGCCGACCATGTAGTCGACGCGCTCGCCCTCTTCGGCGAACACGCGCTCGGCTTCTTCGTTCACCCAGCGAGCGAGCAAGTCGTACTCCGGGCGACCGACGATGAGCGGAATCATCACCTCGGGCAACGGGTTTCCGCCGCTCTTCTTGCGAGCCACCGCCGCCTGCATGATGGCGCGGGCCTGCATGCGGTACAGCCCCGGCTTGATGATGCCGAGGCGGCAACCACGCGTGCCGATCATCGGGTTGAACTCCTGCCACGCTTCGGCGGCCTCGAGCAGCCTCTCGCCCTTGGCGTCGAGCTGACCGAGTGCACGCTGCACGATGAGTTCCTCGTGTGACGGCAAGAACTCGTGGAGCGGCGGGTCGAGCAAGCGGATGGTGACGGGCAGCCCGTCCATCGCTTCGAAGATGCCGACGAAGTCGTCGTACTGCAGCACGCGCAGTTCCTCGAGTGCCGCGAACTCTTCCTCGTGGTTCTCGGCGAGGATCATGCGCTGCACGATGGGCAGGCGGTCGCCCAAGAACATGTGCTCGGTGCGACAGAGGCCAATACCTTCGGCGCCGAAGTCACGCGCGCGCTTGGCGTCCTCGGGCAGGTCGGCGTTGGTGCGCACACCAAGGGTGCGGAACTTGTCGGCCCAACCGAGCAGCGTGGCGAACACGCCCCCGGTGGGTTCGGGGATCTCGACGGGCACTTCGCCCACGATGATCTCGCCGGTGGTGCCACTGATGGAGATGACGTCGCCTTCGCGCACCACCACGTCGCCACAGGTGAATTGCTTGCCGTCGACGTCGATCTTCAACGCTTCGGCACCACAGATGGCCGGCGTCCCCATGCCGCGCGCCACCACGGCGGCGTGCGAAACCAGACCGCCACGCGACGTGAGGATGCCCTCGGCGGCGATCATGCCGTGCAGGTCGTCGGGTGATGTCTCCGGCCGCACCAACACAACCTTCTCGCCGCGCTTCGAAGCTGCTTCGGCTTCGTCGGCGGTGAAGTACACCTTGCCCACTGCCGCACCGGGCGACGCGTTCAGGCCCTTGGCGAGCACGTCGTACTGCGCGCCCGAGGCGATCTGCGGGTGCAGCAACTGGTCGAGCTGGTTCGGCTGCACACGCAACACCGCAGTCTGCTCGTCGATGAGGCCCTCTTCGACCATCTCGACGGCCATGCGCAGCGCGGCCGCCGCCGTGCGCTTCCCGACGCGCGTCTGGAGGATGTAGAGCTTGCCCTGCTCGATGGTGAACTCGATGTCACACATGTCCTTGTAGTGACCTTCGAGCTGCTTGAAGATCTCGAGCAACTGCTGCGTGGGCTCGGGGAACACCTTCGCCATGTCGTCGATGGACTCGGTGACACGAATGCCGGCCACCACGTCTTCGCCCTGTGCGTTCACGAGGAAGTCGCCGTACGGGGTGTTCTCGCCGGTGGACGCGTTGCGGGTGAAGCCCACACCAGTACCGCTGTCCTCACCCTTGTTGCCGAACACCATGGACTGCACATTCACCGCAGTGCCGAGGTCATCGGGGATGCCTTCCATGCGGCGGTAGTCCTGCGCCCGACGGCCGTTCCATGAGCGGAACACGGCCTCGATCGCGTACTGCAGCTGCGTACCGGTGCGCTGCGGGAAGTCCTTGCCGGTGCGGTCGGACACGATGGCCTTGAACCTCTCGACGAGTTCCTTCAGGTCGTCGGCCGACAACTTGGTGTCGTTCTCGACGCCCTTGTCGTGCACCATGGCTTCGAGCGCGTCTTCGAACAAACGGCCGTCGACGTCCATGACGATGCGGCTGAACATCTGGATGAAGCGACGGTACGAGTCGAGCGCGAACCGCTCGTTGTTCGTCTGCTTCGCGAGACCCTGCACGCTCTCGTCGTTGAGGCCGAGGTTGAGGACGGTGTCCATCATGCCGGGCATCGAGAACGGCGCACCGGAACGCACGCTCACGAGCAGCGGGTCGACCGGGTCGCCCAGGCGCTTACCCATCTTGCCTTCGAGCGCGCCGATGGCCCGCGTGACTTCGTCCATCAGGCCGTCGGGGAGTTGGTCCCCCGCAGCCCGGTAGGCGTTGCACGCCTCGGTGGTGATGGTGAACCCGGACGGCACTGGCAGGCCCAGATTGGTCATCTCGGCGAGGTTTGCACCCTTGCCGCCGAGCAGGTACTTCTGCTCCTTCGAACCCTCTTCGAAGGCGTAGACGTACTTCACCACGTGGATCATCTCCCCGGCCCGCTGCGGGCCTCGACCGTTCGGTTACCGGAGAGCGAGCCTACCTATCTCTTGGCCTTCGTTCCTTGCTGGCCCGCGGCGCCGGGCCGGACCCGGGGCGCCCTCGGCACGTCGATCACGATCGTCTTGGCCACCTTGTCATGCAGGCCCTGGCGACCGGGGTCAACCGTGCTCCAGAGCACCACCCCGAGCACCACGATTGGTGCAGCCGGCTGGGCCACGACCATCGCCACCAGCCAGATGCCGAGCGGCACCACTGCACGGATCCACGACTGACGCCACGAGATCTGCTGACAGGTGGCCCGGTCGACGACCCGCACTCGCGCCAGGCGCCGACCAACGGTCTGGCCCGAGCGACGAGTGGGGATCACCTCGAAGAGCAGGTACACCACAGAGAACGACGCAAGCAGCGCGACGTAGTACCCAACGCCGAGGTACCCGATCAGCGACGTCCGCGAGTTCTTCCCCGCAGTGGAGACCTGACGGAAGAACAGCGCCACGAACAGCTGCAACACGACGAGGTACGCGAACCCGTCGACGACCACACCCAGCATCCGGCGCGCGCTTGGTGCCGGCTGGGCGCCGTTGGCAAGACCGAGGTCGGGCGCAACCGGGCGCACTTTCGCGTCACGCTCCGGCGGCGGCCCGAGCAGCTTGCCCATCAGACCCTTGCGCTCCGGTGGCGCCGAGCGGGTTTCCTTGCCGACCGGCGTGGCGTTGCTCTCCACTTCGGCCGCGGCCGCGAAATCGGGATCCGCTAGCTGCTCGTCGTACCGACTGCGCTGATTCGGGTCGGACAGCACGTGCCATGCGGTGTTGAGGTCGCGGGCCGTATCGGTGTCGCCACTCTTGTTCGCGCGCTCGACCCGCTCTCGGTAGGCCGTCTTGATCTCGTCCTTGGGCGCGTCAGGGGCGACTCCGAGGACCTCGTAATGGTTCGTCATTGCCCTTGATGCTCGCGAGTCCGGCGCCGTCGCGCCAGTCGGCGGGTCAGAGGCCGAGTTTGTCGTGCAGGTATGGCACCAGCTCGGCGATGGCGATGCGTTCCTGAGCCATCTCGTCGCGGGTGCGCACGGTGACGGCGTTGTCGTCGAGCGAGTCGAAGTCGACAGTCACGCACAGCGGCGTACCGACTTCGTCCTGGCGGCGGTAGCGCTTGCCGATGGAACCGGCCTGGTCGTAGTCGATCTGGAACTCGGGTCGCAGCGTGGTCGCAATCTGCTCGGCCAGCGGCGTGAGCCGCTCGTTCTTCGACAACGGCAGCACGGCCACCTTGATCGGTGCAAGGCGCGGGTGCAGACGCAACACCGTGCGCATGTCGCCCTCCTTCACCTCTTCCTCGTCGTACGCGGAGAGGAGGAACGCGAGCGTGGCGCGGTCGGCACCGGCCGCCGGTTCGACGACGTAGGGCACGTAGCGCTCGTTCGCTTCGGCGTCGAAGTAGCTGAGATCCTGGCCCGACCATTCCGCGTGTTGCTTGAGGTCGTAGTCGGTGCGCTGCGCGATGCCTTCGAGCTCACCCCAACCCCACGGGTACTGGAACTCAATGTCGCTGGTGCCGGCGCTGTAGTGCGACAGCTCGCTCTGTTCGTGTGCGCGCAATACGAGCATGTCGGCGGAAATGCCGTGCTCGACGTACCAGTCGAAGCGCGTCTTGCACCAGTACTCGAACCACTGAGGGCCTTCGGCCGGCGGCACGAAGTACTCCATCTCCATCTGTTCGAACTCGCGCGTACGGAAAATGAAGTTGCCAGGCGTGATCTCGTTGCGGAACGACTTGCCAACCTGTGCAATACCGAACGGCGGCTTCTTGCGCGACGTGGTCTGCACGTTCACGAAGTTCACGAAAATGCCCTGCGCGGTTTCGGGGCGCAGGTACGCGACGGATGCGTCGTCTTCCACCGGACCGACGTGCGTCTTGAACATCAGGTTGAAGTGACGCGCTTCGGTGAAGCTCTCCTTCGCACCACAGTTCGGGCACACGTTCGGGTCGTCGAGCTGGTCTTCGCGGAACCGCTCCTTGCACTGCTTGCAGTCGACGAGCGGGTCGGTGAACGTGGCCACGTGACCGCTGGCTTCCCAGACGCGCGGCGCCATGAGAATGGACGAGTCGAGGCCCACCACGTCGTTGCGCAGCTGCACCATGGACCGCCACCACGCGTCCTTCACGTTGCGCTTGAGCAACACACCGAGGGGGCCGTAGTCCCACGTTGAGCGGAACCCGCCGTAAATGTCGCTCGACGGGAACACCAACCCGCGCCGCTTGGCGAGGTTGACGATCTTCTCCATGGTGTCGGGTGTTGTGGCCATATGAAGGCCAGAGGCTAGGCGGTCGACCGTAACGTGCCGGTACCGTTTCCGATCCCGGCACGTTTTCTCGCACGAACCTCTCGGGGAACGACCGTTCGGTGCGAGATTACGGGCTGAGGCTTAGAGCAGGGCGGCGCTGCGGAGCCGACGCTCCACGTGGTGCTCGAGCACCGAGACTGCGATGCGTTCGACTTCGCGGGTGGTCGGGCCCACCGGCGCCGCCAGCGCTCGGTTGAGTCCGCCCTCGAAGATGTCGTGGAGCACGTCGAGCGCAGCACCGGTGAGCTGCACGCCGCCGTACTGCGCGCACGTGCCGCAGAGCACGCCACCACCCACCGGATCGAATGCCGGGAACGGGCCGGGCGACGCGCACTGCACACACTCGTCGAGTGACGGCTGGAACCCTTCGAGCGCACAGAGCTTCAACACGAACGCGGTGGTGATCATGGGCGACGGGTTGCGTTCCAACTCGCGCAACGCGCCCACCAACATGCGGTACAGCGCCGGATGTGGCTCACGGTCCTGCGCAACTTGGTCGACAGCTTCGAGCATGGGCAGCGCGTGGGTGAGGCGCGTGTAGTCCTCGCGCACCTTGCGCAACGGGTCGATCACTTCGACCTGCGTGACGGTGTCGAGGTCGCCACGTCCTTGGTACGCCTGGAACGCGAGGTGGCTGGTGGGCTCGAGCCGGCCGCCGAATTTGGAGCCGCTCTTGCGCACCCCTTTGGCGACTGCGCGCACCTTGCCGTGCCCCTGGGTGATGAACGTGACGATGCGGTCGGCTTCCCCGAGCTTCACGGTGCGCAGCACCACGCCCTGGTCACGGAACAGCCCCGGCATATGACATCAGTGTAATTCGCGGCCCCCGTGGTGCGCTTCAGATCGCGCATATTGGCACTCACAAGCGCCCCATTGGTTATTCGTCGACGCCGCCGAAGCGGCGCTCCCGCCGGTGGAACTCCTTGATGGCGGCGAAGAGGTCCTCGCGCCGGAAGTCGGGCCAGAGCACGTCGGTGAACACGTACTCGGCGTAGGCGGCCTCCCACAGCAGGTAGTTCGAGGTGCGGTACTCGCCCGACGTGCGGATCACCAGATCGGGATCCGGCATGTCGGGCGCATACATGTGACGGCTGATCGTCTTCTCGGTGATCTTCGCCGGATCAAGGCGCCCCGCCTTGATCTCCTCACCGATCGCGCGCACTGCATCGGCGATCTCGGCGCGGCCGCCGTAGTTGAACGCAAAGGTGAGCGTCATCGCCTTGCCGCGTGCCGTGAGCGCTTCGGTCTCCTCGATGCGCTTGCGCAACCGCGGCGGGACCTTCCCACCGCGCCGGCCGATGAAGCGCACGCGCACTCCGCGGTCCACGAGTTCGTCGCGCCGGCGCAACAGCAACGACTCGTTGAAGTTCATGAGGAAGCGCACCTCGTCGATGGGCCGGCGCCAGTTCTCGGTGGAGAACGCGTAGACCGTCATCCACCTGAGCCCGATGTCGAGCCCACCCTCGACGGTGTCGAAGAGTGCGGCTTCTCCAGCAGAGTGCCCGTCGGTGCGCTTCTGTCCCCGGCGCTGCGCCCAGCGCCCGTTCCCATCCATGACGAGCGCAATGTGGGCAGGGACTGTTCCGACGTCGATGGGTGAGTCCACCCCCCGACGCTAGCGATCGGCCTTGACGGCCGTCGGACGCGGCCCAACCGGCACCCTCCCACCAACCACCTTCCTCATTTCCATCACTCTCAACGATGGCAGACACTTCTTCTATCGGTACTATTCCGCCCCCAATGCATTCACCACCTCGGCAGTCATGGTGACGGGCACTGCTGCGCGCCCTGGGCGTGCGCTCCTACGATCCGCGCAGTGACGCACTGGACCGTGATCGTGAACCCGGCGGCCGGACGCGGCCGCACGCGTCGCCTCCTCCCCAAACTCTCGGCCGCGTTCGACGCCGCCAGGGCCGACACCCGCATCCATCTCTCCACCTCCCGCGACGACGGCATCGACGCCGCACGCGAAGCGTTCGCCCGTGGCGACGCCGTCGTTGCGTGCGGGGGTGACGGCACCGTCAGCGAACTCGCGGCGGTTGCGGTCGAGCACCACGGGCTGCTCGGCATCGTGCCCACTGGCTCCGGCAACGACTTCGCCCGCACGCTCGGGTTCGACCACCGAAACCCGTTGAGCGCCATCGACGTCCTCACCACCGGACGCGACGCAGTCGTCGACCTCGGCCGCGCCGCCACACCCGAGCAGACCGTGCTGTTCTGCGCAGTGGCCAGCACCGGGTTCGACGCCGAAGCGAACCGTTGGGCCAACCAACGCAGACACCTGCACGGCACACCGCTCTACGTGGCCGCGATGTTGCGCACCCTGTCCACGTACTCGCCCCTCACGTTCACCCTCCGGGTGGACGACGCCGAATCGGTCGAGCATCGGGCGTGGCTCCTCGCCTTCGGGAACTCCGAGTCCTACGGCGGCGGTATGCGCGTCACTCCCAACGCGCGCGTCGATGACGGCTTGCTCGACGCCACCATCGTGGGCCCGGTCTCCCGCGGCGAATTCGTGCGCACGTTTCCCAAGGTCTTCAAGGGAACCCACCTCTCCCACGCACAGATCAGCACGTACCGAGCACGTCAATTCACGGTGGATGCACCTGACGCGCCCGTCCCGGTGGAGCTCTACGCCAGTGGAGAGCGCGTCGGGCGATTGCCGGCCACGATCGATGTGCTTGCGCAGGCGCTCACCGTGCGAGTACCGGCGGATTCCCACGTACCCAGCGCGTGACGGCGCTGAGCGCTGAGCGCTGAGCGCTGAGCGAGCGGCCGCTACTGCACGGTGATCTTGGCGTCCATCCCCGCAGCCTTGTGACCCGGGACGGTGCAATACACCTCGTACACGGTGGCGGCCTTGAGCTCGGCCTTCCCCGAGTCGGTGGAGCCCGCGCCGTTCACGGCGAGTTCGAAGCCGGGAACCCCGCTTGCGAACACAAGCGTGTGGTTCCCGCCCTGACCGACGTACTCAATTTTATTGATGCCGGCCTTGGTGTTGAACGAGGTGGCATTGAACGCGTTCGATGGCAGGGCATCAATCGTGAGGGTCGCCACCGGATCGCCCTTGGGTTCCTCGTACTTGGCGGCAGCCGTGGACGGCGGTTGACCGGCACTCCACACAATCTGCCCGCCGACGAACACGACGGCGACCACACCACCGACGATGAGCGCCGACGTGCCCTTGCGCATGCGACGTGATGCGGAATAGGCCGCCGCACCCGCCAACGCGCCAACCGTGAGGATGGTGATGATCACCACGGGGCCGGGCTGCTTCACCGACTTGTCGAGTTCCTGAGTGACCTTGCCCTGGCCGCCAACCACGGCTTCGGTGGTGGCCTCGGTCTTGGGCTGCTCGTTCTTCGCCGACGCAAGGAAGAAGCGCGAAATGTTGAGCGCGAACAGCACCACCATGGCCACGATTACGAGCGGCAGCAGTACAGGGATCAGGAGCCGGTCGCGAACGATTTCCCACTGGGTGGCCGGGCGCTGGGCCGGCGCGTGGAATTCAGCGTCGAGCGCAGCTTCGTTGGGTTCCGAGGACGAGCGGTCCTCGAGGTCAGTGGTCATCGATGAACTCCGGGGTCGGTCACGACGGAGCCATCGAGCTCCGAGAACAGCATCGTAGAACGCGCCTCGGCGGCGGATCGGCTTCGGGCACCCTGCCGGACCCGATTCTGACGCCGTTCCTCGGCGGCCCCCCAGCGGAAGAAGACCACGGCCATGACCCCCCACAGGATGAGGCCCGCCACCGACTTCATGATCAGGCCGGCCGCCCGCTGGTCGTCGAGCACCGAGACGCCGAACACCCGAGGCGTCCCGAGATACCACCGGTAGAGCGGGCCGCTGCCAAGCGTGAGGAACGAGGCCGGAATCGTGGGGAGGACCGACTGCGAGAACAAGTAGAGCAGTCGCACGGGGGGCACGAACCGGGGAATTTCGGGCAGTGGGCTCACCACCGGCAGCCACACGATGATCGACGAGATGAACAGCAGCGAGTGCGCCGCAAAGTGCACCAACCCGTTGGAGAGCGCCTGGGTGACGAACCAAGGCCAGTGCGTGAGCAGCAGCACCGCGTTGAAGATGAGGATGGCCGGCACGAAGCGTGCGCACTGTCGCAGCGTGTGCAGGAGCCAGCGCGGCGTGAGCAACCAGCGCGCCAACCACGCCGGCGTGCCCATGAGCAGAAACGGCACCGCCACCATTGCGAACGTGAAGTGCTGGACCATGTGCACTGCAAAGAGCGACTGCTCCCCTGTCTCGTGCACAGGCCAGTCGGCCGCAACCCAGGTGGCGAACACGCCAAGGGAGTACGACACCACCTGCAAACGGGTAACGACTCGTTGCGGGTTCGGGGCCAGGCGCGGCCCGAGCCGAACGCATGCGATCCAGTACCCCGCCGCGAGAAGACCGATGAGCAGCCAAACGTCGGGCTGCGGTTCCCACGCAGGGATCGGCGCGGTGGCCGCAAACATCACTTGATGACGGCCGTCCGCAGCGTGAGCCACACGATGGTGAACAACGTGAACGCGCCGATGCCGCCGATCATGAAGTAGCGCCGGAAGATGGGCGCGTCACCCGAGAGGTGCATGTACCAACCGGCCACCGTGACCAGCTTCGCGATCGCCAGCACCAGCAGCAGCGACACGATCAGCCAATTGGGCCAGTGACCTTCGAGGTACCACAGGCCGACTTCAAGGGCCGTGAGCACACAGAGGCCCAGGGCCACCATCACGTAGCCGAAGGGCTCCAGCTCGGTCTCGTGGCCTTCGTGCGGCACGACGTGCGCAACTTCCGGAGCGGCCACCGCTGACTCGGTGAGCGTGGCGACCGCGCCGCCGCCCTCGGCTACCTCGGGGTCCGCCGTCTCGTCGGGAGTTTCAGGGTTCTCGGTGTTCACAAGCTCGTCCTCACGACGCAGGTCACGGGGCGGGAATCAGGTAGATGAGCATGAAGATCGCGATCCAGATCACGTCGACGAAGTGCCAGTAGAGACCACCCACTTCGACCTTCTGTTCATCGGCCGACGTGAAGCGACCCTGCACAGCAAACGACCACAACGTGAGCAACCACACGATGCCCACGGTGACGTGCAACCCGTGTAGGCCCGTGAGGATGAAGAAGGTGGAACCCGACAAGTTCGTGGTGATCTTGAAGCCTTCGCGGTAGAACTCGGCGAACTCGTAGATCTGACCAGCAACGAAGATCATGCCGAACACCGCGGTCATGAGCAGCCAGAGCTTCAGCCGCCGAATGTCGTTGCGCCGGATCGCTGCCAGCGCCAACACCATGGTCATGGAACTCATCAGCAGCACGAAGGACGTGGCCGACGTGAACGGAATGTTGATGACGTTGTAGAGCGTGGGCGACGGCTGAGGCCGACTGCGGTACAGCATGAATGCCGTAATGAAGGCGCCGAAAAACATGAAGTCGGAGCTGAGGAACATCCACATGCCCAGCTTCGCGTTCGTGAACGGCGTGCCGACGTGCTCCTCGTCGGCCAGGTCGTGCGCGTGACGGACTTCCGCCTCGTCGAGCGTCGCCGTGGGTTCCGTGGTCGTCATCAGTTACTCCGCGTCGGGCTCGAGCGCCCAGCCGTACATTCCGAAGGCGAGGACCATGACACCCAGCGCCACCAACCAGTAGTTCGTGAACACCGCGCCGTAGCCAATGATCGGGAGACCAAGGGCCAGGATCAGCGGGTAGTACGACGGCGACGGCAGGTGCACGTGCTTGTGTTCGGCCTCGAGTTCGGCTGCCGTCTCTTGACCGCCGGATGGGAGGCGCACGAGGTGCCCCGCTTCGTCTTCGGTGTACTTCTGGTGCCAGAACTCGTCACGGCTCGTGACCGTGGGGATCTCGGCGAAGTTGTACTCGGGCGGCGGCGAGGGGATGGACCACTCGAGCGTGCGGCCGTCCCATGGGTCGGCACCCGCAACCTTGCCCTTCTTCCAACTCCAAACTGCGTTGATGGCCCAGACCAGCACCCCCAGAGCGATGACGAAACCGCCAACCGTCGCAATCTGGTTGAGCGTCTCCCAACCGGTTCCGGAGCCGTATCGGTAGGTACGGCGCGGCTGGCCGGCGAGTCCAAGGAAGTGCATCGGGAAGAACGTGAGGTTGAAGCCGATGACGATGAGCCAGAACGCGACCCATCCGGCCTTCTCGCTCATCATGCGGCCGAACGCCTTCGGGAACCAGAAGGTCATCCCACCGAACACCGCCAGAATGAGGCCGCCGAAGAGGACGTAGTGGAAGTGCGCCACCACAAAGTAGGTGTCGTGCTCCTGCGTGTCGGCGGGCGCCACCGACAACATCACGCCCGACAACCCACCGATGGTGAACATCGCAATGAACGCGAGTGAGTACGCCATGGGCACGGTGACCTTCAGTGAGCCGCCCCAGACCGTCCCCACCCAGTTGAAAATCTTCACTCCGGTGGGAATGGCGATGGCCATGGTCGAAATGGAGAAGAACGTGACCGTGAGCGGCCCGAGGCCCGTGGTGAACATGTGGTGCACCCACACGCCCCAGCCCAGGAAGCCGATGGCGATCCCCGAGAACACCACAACGGTGTACCCGAACAGGGGCTTGCGAGAGAACGTGGGCAGGATCTCCGAGATGATGCCCATGCCCGGCAGGATGAGGATGTACACCTCGGGGTGACCGAACAGCCAGAACAGGTGCTGGTAGAGCAACGGCTCGCCACCCGCGGACGGCGTGAAGAACAGCGCCCCGAACTCGCGGCTCATGTACACCATGATCAGCGCCGCAGTGACGACCGGAATTGCGAAGACCGTGAGGAACGCAATCACCAGGGTCATCCAGCTGAACACCGGCATCCGCATGAGCGTCATACCCGGGGCCCGCATGTTGAGCGCAGTCACGATGAAGTTGATGGCCGAAGTGGTGGACCCGACGCCCAAGAGGATCAGGCCCACGGACCAGAACGCCGGCCCGTTGCCCGGCAGGAACCCGGCACTTTCGGGCGAGCTGGAGAGCGGCGTGTACCCGAACCAACCGGTGTTGGGCGCGCCACCGAGCATGAAGCTCGAGTAGAGGAACAAGCCACCGAAGAGGAACGCCCAGTACCCGAACATGTTGATGCGCGGGAACGCCACGTCGCGGGCACCGATCTGCAATGGCAGCAGGTAGTTGCCGAAGCCGACGGCAATGGGCATACCGACCAGGAACACCATGGTGGTGCCATGCATCGTGAAGAACTGGTTGTACGCGTCGGCCGTGAGGACGGTGCCGTTGGCCGATGCGAGCTGCAACCGAATGAACAGCGCCTCCACGCCGGCGATCACGAAGAAGACCACTGCGGTCGCCACGTAGAGGATGCCGATCTTTTTGTGGTCGACGGTGGTGAACCAGCTCCAGAAGCCATGGTTGGCCGTGGGACGACGCAGCAACTTGGCCACGCCCGTGGGCTCGGCCGCTACCGCAGGAACCGGCGGTTCGAGAACGGTGGTCACTTGACTGCCTCCGGATTCGCGCACTGCCCCTGGTTCAGCGGGAGCCCAGCCGGGCGCCCCGCCGCCAAGTAGTTGGCGATCTCACACGCTTCGCTAAACGACATGATCGGGTATTGCGCCGTGTCGGGCTTGCCCTTCTGCGTGGGCACGTACGCCGGGTTCTTGAAACTCGGCATGCCCTGACACGGGGGTGGCGGGTCGAGGTTCTCTGGCGCCGGCAGCGGCCAACGGCAACCCTCCGACTGCATCGGCACGCCGTACCGCTGCGACGGCGCGTCCCAGATCCAGTGCGCCAACGCCTCCACATCGTAAGAGCCCGTGGGCTGCCCACCGTTGGTCTGGTCGAAGAGCGCGATACTCCCGCCCGCGATCGTGGAGCGCGCGCCGAGGTGCGTCAGGTTCGGCGCGTAGTTGGGCTTGGCCGAATCGTTGAACACGTGGCAGTTGCCACAGGCGTACTTGGTGGTGAGACCCGGCGCGCCCGTCTTCAACGTGGTCTTGCCGTCGGCTTCGGTGAACGGTTGGGCCGGACCCTTGCGCTGCTCGGCCAACCATTGGTCAAAGTCGGCCTGAGTGTGCGCAATGACGCGCATGCGCATGTTGGCGTGACTCAGCCCGCAGTATTGCGCGCACTGCCCCAGGTACTTGCCGGGCTTGGTGGCCTCAATGGTCCACTTGTTGACCCGGCCCGGCACCATGTCACGCTTGCCCGAGAGCTCAGGGATCCAGAACGAGTGCAAGACGTCGGGGTTGGTACCGGCAAGCGGGTTCTGGCCGGCCTCGGTACCGGCGTTGCGACCGTCGAGCACGAGCACGATTGGCCGGCCGATCGGAATGTGGAGTTCGGTGGCAGTGACCAGCGGACGCGTCACTTCCTTGCCGTCGTTGTCCTTGACGGTGACGTTGTCGCCGGCCTGCGGGTAGCCGTACTGCCACCACCACTGCTTGCCCACCACGTTCACTTCGAGTGGACGGCTCGACTTCGCCGGCGCCGCATCCAGCTTCCAGATCAGCGCAACGGTTGGGATACCGATGATGACGAGGAGGATGAACGAACCGATGACCGCCGAGCCCTCGACGAGCGGGTTGCCGTGCGACTGCTTCGGCGCGTCTTCGTCACCGCGACGGCGGTACCGCACGATGGCGTAGAGCAACGCGACGCACACTGCGATACCAACGACGATCGCAGCGATGGACACGACCTTGTACAGGTCGAAGATGTCCTTCGCTGCCGGACCCTTCGGGCGCAGCGCGTTCTGGTTGTTGTCTGGTGAAACGGTGTTGCAGGCGGCAAGCGCAGTTGCGACCAGCGCGATGGGCACGCCTCGGATGAGTGTGCGCGTGAATCGACGGTTCATGTCCCCTTCCCGCCGGCCCACCGAGAATCGTCCCCAGCGAGCCGCACGGGCACTCTATCGACGCTGGCGACGCGAATTACAACTTGTGCGTTCGCCCTTTTTTCGGTCAGTAGCCGAGCCGGTCGAGCCGGTCAGGGCGCCGCTGCCAGTCCTTATCGACCTTCACGAGCGTCTCCAGATAAACCGGCCGGCCCAGACGGGCCTCGAGCTGTTCCCGTGCAGCCGTGCCCGCAGCCTTGATGACCTCGCCGCCCCGACCGATGACGATGCCCTTCTGCGACTCCCGCTCGACGATCACGAGTGCACGAAGTCGGAGTGTGGGCTGGTCATCGACCTCGTCGAGTGGTTCGGTCACCACGGTGATGGAGTGCGGCAGCTCCTCACGCGTCGCGTGGAGCAGCTGCTCGCGGACGAGTTCGGAGGTGAGGAACTCGACCGACTGATCAGACCGGGACCCCTCGGGGTAGTAGCGGACGCCTTCGGGAACCCGGGCCACGAGTTCGCCCACCAAGAGGTCGACCCCGTCGGCGGTACGGGCCGAGCACGGGACGTACGCCGCGAAATCGAGCAGCTCGGATGCGGCCGCGAGCGTGCGGGCGATCTGCTCGGGCGACGCCCGATCGACCTTGTTCACCACCGCCAGTGCCGGAGTGCTCGATCGGGCCACCAGGTCGGCGACCCACCGATCCCCCGGCCCGACCGCGGCCGTTGCATCCAGGACCAGGCACACCACGTCGACGTCGTCGAGCACCGACACGGCCTTCTGGTTCGTTCGCTGACCGAGCGCAGTGCGGGGTTTGTGCATACCCGGCGTGTCGATGAACACCAATTGAGCGTCGCCGCGATCGAGGACGCCACGAATCTCGTGGCGCGTGGTCTGCGGATGGTTCGATGTGATGGCGACCTTCTCTCCCACCAACGCGTTCAGCAACGTGGACTTGCCCACGTTCGGTCGGCCCACGATTGCAACGAAACCGGAGCGGAATCCCTCGGACTCGACCTCGCGGTCGAGCGGCACATGCTCGCTCACTCGCCGAGCGTCTCGACGGAGGCCTCGGCCGTAGCTTCCAGGTCTTCGGGTTCGACCGGGCGAATGGTGACCGACACGATGCGATGACCCTGCACGCGTTCTGTGCGCAACTCGTACCCCTGACACCGCACCGTCTCGCCCTCGGCCGGCACGTGGCCCAGCAGGTTGAACACCAACCCTCCGACGGTGTCCCATTCTGTTGCTGGCAACTCGGTGTCGAGCGCCTCATTCAGTTCATCGATCGGCGAGCGCCCGGGCACGAGGAACGCGCCGTCAGCCAATCGCTCGATGCGCGGCTCGGCCCGGTCGTACTCGTCGGCAATGGGGCCGACGATCTCTTCGAGCAGGTCTTCCATCGTGACGAGCCCGGCGGTGTCGCCGTACTCGTCGATGACGATCGCCATGTGGAATCGATGCGCCTGCATCTCGCGCAACAGTTCCGCTGCGCGCTTCTGCTCGGGAACGACCACCGCCGGTTGCACGACGGCGCGGACTTCACGGTCAGCGCCACCAGCGCGCGCGATGCGCACGAGGTCCTTCAAATAGACGATGCCCGTGATCTCGTCGGGTCGGCGATCCCAAACGGGAAGGCGCGAGTAACCACCGCGGATCGCGGTGTTGATTGCGTCGTCGACGGTGTCGGCGGTGCTGACCACCGCCATGTCCGAGCGCGGCAGCATGACCTCGCGCACGAAGGTGTCTCCGAACTCGAAGATGGAGTGAATGAGCTCGCGTTCTTCGCGCTCGATGGCGGCCTCGTCGGCGGCGACGTCGGCCATGGTGCGCAGGTCTTCCTCGGTGACGAACGGACCCTGCTTCAACCCTTTGCCCGGCAACACCACGTTGGCCAGCCCAATGAGCCCGCGCGAGATCCATCGGAACGGCGGAAAGTTGGTGATGGCACTGAGGAATCCCGACAGCGCAAGCGCAACCCGATCGGTCTGTTGCACCGCAAAGGTCTTGGGCGCGACCTCGCCGACCACGAAGAACAACACGATCTGCAGGACGATGCCAGCGACGATGCCCCACGCGCCCCCTCGACTCTCGACGAGTGCTCCGACAAGTGTTGCGGTGGTGAGCTGCGCAATGAGGATGAGCAGCAGCACCACATTGAGGGTCTGCTCGGGCTGCTCGAGCATCCGGGCCAGGCGATCGGCACCGTTGCGCCCCTCTTCTTCGAGCGCGATCGCACGAATGCGGCTCATGCGAGTGAACGCAGTCTCGGCCATGGCCAGCACGATCGAGAACAGGAAGAGTGCGATTGCCACGGAGGCGAGCACGGCGTCGGTACCGCTCATTGCGGCACCGACCCGGTTCGTGGAGGCTTGGCTCCCACGACTACTGCCCCTCTTCCATCTGGCGGAACTGCTCGAGCAGCTCGCGTTCACGCTGCTGCATCACCCGCGCCTCTTCTTCTTCGGCGTGGTCGAAGTCAAGCAGGTGCAGGATGCCGTGCACGACCAAGAGCGCGATTTCGTCGTCGACCATGTGACCCCGGGCCTCGGCCTGGCGCTTGGCGACACGCGGGCACACCACGACATCACCGAGGAGCAACGGTGGATCGTTGGGTTCCGAGGTGGAGCCCGGGCCGCGCCCGCCTTGATCGGGCTGGCGCCCGCCCAACACCACGTCGTCGTCCATGGGGAACGAGAGCACGTCGGTCGGGCCGTCGCCCCCCAAGAAGCGCTCATTCAGGTCCGAGATCGTGCGCTCGTCAACGAAGATCAGCGACAGTTCGGCTTCGCCGGTCACTCGCTGCACTTCGAGCACCATGCGGGCGAGCCGCACCCACCGGAGTACGTCGACGCGCTCTTCGGTCTGTTCATCGGCTCCGAAGACTTCGACGCGCGGGTCCTCGACTTCGGAGTTCACTTCGTTTCCTTCGGGTTGGTGGCGACGGACGCGTCGTGGCGCTCGTAGGCGTCGACGATGCGCAACACGACCGGGTGTCGCACCACGTCGGCCGATCCGAGCTCGACGAACGACACGTCTTCGACCCCGGCGAGGATGCTGCGCACGCGCTGCAACCCCGAGCGTTTCGATCCCTCGGGAAGGTCGACCTGCGTGACGTCGCCAGTGACCACCATCTTGGAACCGAACCCCAAACGCGTGAGGAACATCTTCATCTGCTCGGGCGTGGTGTTCTGCGCTTCGTCGAGGATGATGAACGAATCGTTCAGAGTACGGCCGCGCATGAACGCAAGCGGCGCAACTTCGATGGTGCCGCGATCCATCAACTTGTTGACCGCATCCGGGTCGAGCATGTCGAAGAGCGCGTCGTAGAGCGGACGCAGATACGGGTCGACCTTCGCCAGGATGTCGCCGGGCAGGAACCCAAGGCGCTCGCCCGCTTCCACTGCTGGACGCGTGAGGATGATGCGGTTCACTTGCTTGGCCTGCAACGCCTGCACTGCGAGCGCAACCGCCAAGTAGCTCTTGCCGGTACCGGCGGGGCCGATCGCAAAGGTGACCACGGAGTCGCGCACTGCATCGACGTACTGCTTCTGCCCTGCGGTCTTGGGCCGCACGGTCTTTCGCCCACGCAACACCTGCGTGGCCATCACGTCGAGCGGACTGGTGTCGGACTTGGTCATGCCGATGGACCGCAGCACGGCGTCGCGATCGAGTTCGTGGCCCGATTCGAGCAAGGCCACCAGGTCTTCGAAGAGTTTCGCGACCCGTTCGGAATCAGATTCGGCACCAGCAACAGTGATCTCATTGCCGCGGACGTGAATGGAGACGGGGAAAGCCTCTTCAATGAGCCGTAGGAGTTCGTCGCGCTGGCCGAGCAGGCCGACCATGAGGTCGTTGCCGGGGACGATGATCCGGAGTTGCGATGGCGTCTGGGACACGGTGCACTTCAGGGTAGTGGCCATCGCCCCGCACTCCGTCGACACCCCAGCTTCTCCGGAAGCAGCCCCCCCGAGGCCGGCCGCAGGGCCAGGCGGGAATCAGATGCGGGCGCGCAGCCCGAGGTCGTTGAGCCGGGCACCCAATTCTTCAGGGCTCCGGCCGAGCACCGCCGCCAGCACCCGCAGGTCGTCCCGACGGATGGTCAGCATGCGACCGTTGAAGTCCTGACGCTGCAACTGGATGGTGGCGGCGTAGCGACCGAGCACCGCAGCTTCGGGCTCATCGAGCTCGGGGAGTCGCGTGAGGTCGATGGTGAAACCCGATTCGAGGTCGGCCTCGGAGAGGTTGATCTCGATGTCGTGGCCCTTGGGCAACAGCTGGTCGGCCGGCACTTCGTAGATCTCGGCCAGACGAAGAAGCCGCGGCACGCTGATGGCACGCTCGCCGCGCTCGTAGGCACCGAGCACGGACGCCTTGAACTCGAGCTTGCTCTTGGACTCGACGTCGTGGAGCGACAGCCCCTTCTGACGTCGGATGGCGCGGAGCCGCTCGCCAATTCGTGGCGAACCCTCTTCGTCGATGTCGGTCACCCCGCCCCCAAACCCTGCTCAGCCGATCAGGCACCCTACCAAGGCACCTGTCCATTCGATCTTGGCCCTCAGTGATAGCCGCAGGGCGGTCAGGAATGCGAGACCGAATGGGCGGCCGCAGCCAACGCAGCCGTGGTGGCCCGGAGGACGAACGGCCCAAGACCCAGCTGAGCGACGTCGGCGAGGGCCTCCAACTCCCGGGGACTGAAGCCGCCTTCGGGCCCCACGGCAATGCAGCGCGGGCCATCGCCGGGGGTGGCAAGCGCCGGTGAAGCCCCCCATGACGCCACCATCAGGCCCGGCCGGTCGAGCAGTTCGTCGACGGAGGCCACCGGCGCAACGACGGGCAGGCGGGCTCGACGCGCCTGCATCGCCGCCTCACGAGCAACGCGCACCAAGCGGGCTGCGAAGTTCTCGGCCCGTGCCGTTGCGGCGCGCACCACTGTGCGATCGGTGATCAGGGGGATCAGCTCGTCGACGCCGAGTTCGGTGCAACCGGCAACGACGCGCTCGGGTCCGTCACCTTTTGTGAGCGCGAACGCGATTGCGCGTTCGCGTTGCGGACGCGGCTCGGTGCATCGATCGGCCTGTGCATCGATCTCGAGCGTTGCGCGGCCGCGCTCGCGAACCACGTACGGACGCCAGTCGCCGGTGCCGTCGGCAGCAGTGATGCACTCCCCCACTTCGACACGGCGAACTCGTGCGAGATGATGACCGTCATCACCGGAGATGGTGATGTGATCGGCCAACGAATCGACGAACACGTGCGCGGTGGCGTCGACGCCCGCTGCGTATCCGAAGTTCCCTGCGCCGGTCACGTCACTGGAACGCAGACTTGATGCGCGAGAAGAACCCCTTCTCGGCGGGTGCAAGTGGTTCACTGCGGAGTTCTGCGAACTGACGCAGCAACGCCTCTTGCTCCTCGGTGAGGTCGGTGGGAGTCACGATGTCGACCCGGACCAACAGGTCACCGCGGCCACGACCGCGCAACCGGGGCACGCCCCGACCGCGCAACCGGAACAGGCGTCCCGATTCGGTACCCGCCGGCACCACGAGGTCTTCCGGTCCGTCGAACGTGTCGACGACCAACACTGCGCCGAGCGTGGCCTGCGCAAACGAGATGGGCTGCACGTGCACGAGATCGTCGCCATGGCGCTCGAGCGTTGGGTGCGCCCGCACTCTGACGCCCACATAGAGGTCGCCGGGCTCGCCACCGCGGAACGCGGCCGGGCCCCGACCCGCCAGGCGCAACCGCTGCCCGTCGGCGATGCCCGCCGGCACCTCGAAGTCGACGCCGCGTGAGGCGTTGACGCGACCTTCGCCGAAGCACTCGCCACACGGCGTCGCGACCACGAAGCCCGTGGCGCTGCACTGCGGGCACGGCGACGCGGTGACGAGCTGCCCAAGAATCGACCGGCGCACCTGACGGATCTGGCCGGCGCCACCACACGTCTCACAGCGCGACGGGAACGTGCCGGGTTCCGCACCCGAGCCGGTGCAACGGTCACAACGCACGGGCATGCGCACTTCGACTGATGCCGTGGTGCCGCGCACGGCCTGTTCCAGGTCGATCTCGACCATGGTCTCGGCATCGGGACCGCGTGCGGGGCCCTGCTGGCGCGCCGCACCGAAGGGATCGCCACCGAAGAACGCGTCGAAGAGGTCTTGGATGCCGAACCCGTCCATGGGCCCGAACTGCGGACCGTCGGCACCGCCATACGCGTCGTACCGCTGCCGCTTCTCAGGGTCGGAGAGGATCTCGTACGCGAGCGAGATGTCCTTGAAGCGCGCCTCGGCTTCCGGATTGCCGGGATTGGCATCCGGGTGGTTCTCACGCGCGAGTTTGCGGTACGCGCGCTTGATGTCATCGGCGGACGCGTCGCGCGCCACGCCGAGGATTTCGTACGGATCGTTGGTCATGGTCAGCCCGACAACAACCGACCAAGACGCTCCGAAACCGCGGCGACCGCGGCGAGCGCCTGCTGATAGTCCATGCGGGTGGGCCCGAGCACACCAACGGTGCCCGCCGGCCGGCCCCCGATCTCGTAGGGCGCAACCACCACCGAGCACTCACGGAGGTCCTGCATCTGGTGCTCTTCGCCGATGCGCACCGCCACGCCGTCGTCGATCATGTCGCGCACCAAGCTGACCACCACCACTTGCTGTTCGAGCAGTTCGAGGAGTCGTTCGGTGGTGGCAAAGGTCTGGAAGGCATCTTGCTCGGCGGCGAGACGCGACGCGCCACCGACGTAGAGGTCGGTGTCGACATCGACCGCAAGGGCTGCGCGCAGATCGGCGATGATGCGGTCAACGTTCGCGTCGCCGCACGGATCGACCCCAGGAATGTCGGTGAGCGGGTGGCCCTTGGCTGCCGCATCGAGCAGCGGCCCGGCCCGCTGCACGGTGGCGTCATCGACCTCGAAGTCGAGGCCCAACGTGGACTTCTCAACTGCGCCGTTGCTGAGCACCACGACGGCAAGCACCTGCCGAGGCGCCAACGCCACCAACGTGACGCTGCGCACCGTTGCCATCTCGGACTCGGGCGCCGTAACGACCGCGGCGTGGTGGGTGATACCAGTGAGGAGACGCGAAGTCTGGTGCAGCATGTCTTCGAGCGCGCCATGCGCCTGGGTGAAGAAGTCGGCCACCGCCTTGCGCTGGCCCGGCGGCAACGTGCCGCTGTCGGTGAAGTGGTCGACGAAGTAGCGATACCCGCGATCGGTGGGAATGCGACCCGACGACGTGTGCGGTTGCACCAGGTAGCCCTCGCGTTCGAGGATCGTCATGTCGTTGCGGACCGTGGCGCTGGAAACACCCAGGTCGGAGGCGCGCGCGATGTGCTGACTGGCGACCGGCTGCGCCGTCGCCACGTATTCCTCCACCACCGCCCGCAGGATGCGGGCCTTGCGCGCTTCAAGCGATTCGTCGGCCACTGAACGAGCCTCCTGGGCTGGCACTCGATTCTACCGACTGCCAGCCGGCGAACCGTTTGCGGCCAGCACCAACCGGGTGGTCACCTCGTTGGCCAGCAAGCGTCCGGACCGCGTGAGGCGAGCGTGCGCGCCGTCGAGCTGGAGGAATCCGTCGGCGGCGAGCTCCGCGGCCACCACCTGGGCCGACTCCGGCAGCTCGACCCCCGCGACGGTGCGAAGCCCCAACACGATGTGATCCTCGGCCTGACGGGACGCGTCGAGGGGCTCCGAACCCGCTTCGGCGGACTCCCCTGCGGCGATGGCCGAGATGTAGCGCTCGGGCGTTCGGACGTTCCACCACCGGCGGCCGTTCATGAGCCCGTGCGCGGCACAGCCGATGCCGAGCCACTCGCCTCCGTGCCAGTAGCCGAGATTGTGCCGGCACTCCTGCCCCACACGTGCCCAGTTCGAGATCTCGTACCAGGCGTACCCGGCGTCGGTGAGCCGTGCGTCAGCGATCTCGTACTTGTGTGCTTGATCGTCGTCGTCGGGTGATGTGATCACGCCTTCGCGTACCTTCGCAGCCAAGGGTGTTCCCGGCTCGACCGTCAAGGCGTACGCGCTGATGTGATCGACGTCGAGCGCAATTGCTGTCTCGAGCGTGCGCTCCCAGTCGGCCACCGATTCCCCTGCCGCGCCGAAGATGAGATCGACGTTGATGCGTTCGAACCCGTGCGTGCGCGCGAGCGCAATGGCACTGCCTACGGCGAGCGGCTCGTGCTGTCGGCCCAACGAAGACAGCACGTGCGGCACGAACGACTGCGCGCCGAGCGACAACCGGTTGACCCCGTGGTCCCGCCAGGTCGCGAGCTTCCGCGCGTCGACCGACTCGGGGTTGCACTCGACCGTGACCTCGGCGCCGGTTCCCCGCGGAACGGCATCGAGCACCCGGGCGAGCAGGTCGGGGGCGAGGAGAGACGGCGTACCGCCGCCGAAGAACACAGTGTCGGCGGGCGGAACGGCGTCGGTTGCGTACCGGGCCTGCAGATCGCGGATGCAGGCATCCACGTACTCCAGCATCACGGCGTCGCGATCGGTCCACGTGGCGAAGTCGCAGTAGTCGCAGCGGTGCGCGCAGAACGGGATGTGGATGTACACGCCGAAGGTACCGATACTCCCTATTCTTCCACCGTGGAATCCAGCCGCCGAGCTCGTCGCCTCGCGCGCCGCCAGCGGCGCCTGCGTTCGCTGCGCCGCACGCTTGTCGGTGGGGTCGCAGTCGTCGTGGTGGCCACCACGGCGATCATCGTGGTGAACCGGGTGCGTACGAACGACCCGCGCGTCGCGATCCGCTCGGCCACCCGCGCCCCCAACGGTTCCGCACCGGAAACCACGGCGCCCACACGCGAACGGCCCGACCTCAACGTGGCCAAGCGCGGCGCCGAGGCCGTTCGCTTCGAGAACGCGAAGCCCGGCAGTTCCGACTGGCCGATCGCGCCTGCCCTGAACAACGGGGCGGTCACGGGTTGGGCCGACCGCACGTCAGCGGTCACCGGCGACCAGGTGAAGCTCTACGTCTCGACGGGCGATCCCACGTTCCACGTCGAAGCGTTCCGCATGGGCTACTACCAAGGCCTCGGTGGCCGACTGGTCGAGCGCACCCCCGAGATCCCGGGCGGATTGCAGGCCAAGCCCACGGTGGACCCGAAGACCAACATGGTCGAAACGCAGTGGGCGCCTACCACCACCGTCACCATCGGGCCGGACTGGACCCCGGGCCCGTACTTGCTGAAGTTGGTGTCGGCGAGCGGCCAGCACTACATCCCGCTCACGGTGCGCAACGACGCCAGCCGCGCTGCAATCGCAATCATCCAGGCCGTCTCCAACTGGCAGGCGTACAACGACTGGGGCGGGTACAGCCTCTACAAGGGCCCCAAGGGCGGTTCCCAGCGCGCCAAGGTCGTGTCTTACGACCGCCCCTACGGCGACGACGGCGCCGGCGACTTCTTGGCCATCGAGTTCCCGCTCATCTCGTTCGCCGAGGAGCTCGGTTTCGACGTCACGTACCTCACCAGCATCGATCTCGAAGCGCGCCCCGACGCCCTGAAGAACCACCGAGTGATCATCAGTCCAGGACACGACGAGTACTGGTCAAAGACCATGCGTGCCGGCGCCGAACAAGCGCGGGACGCGGGCGTGAACCTGGCGTTCCTCGGTTCCAACGCGGTGTACCGGCGCATCCGACTGGAGCCGTCGCCCATTGGCCCGTTCCGGCGCGAAGTCAACTACCGCACCACGAGTGGTGATCCGGCGGTGAAGGCCGACCCCACCGACGCCACCACCAGTTGGCGCGAAGGTCCTGCGGCCAACCCTGAGAACTCACTCGTTGGCAACTTCTACGAGTGCAACCCCGTGAACGATGACGGCGTCGTGAGCGACGCTTCGTCATGGGTGTTCGAGGGCACCAACCTCTCCAACGGCGACCACATCTCGCTCCTGGTTGGCACCGAGTACGACCGCGTGCAGCCGGGAGTGAAGGGCACACCCGAGAACATCCAAGTGCTCATGCACTCGCCGCTGCGCTGTGGAGGGAAGAGCAGCTTTGCGGACGTGAGCTACTACACCGCGCCCAGCGGTGCCGGCGTCTTCGCAAGTGGAACCAATGCGTGGATCTGCAAGCTCCGCAGCGGATGTCCTGCCGACCCGCCCGGCCAACGCGACGACCGAATTCGCCGAATCACCGAGAACGTGCTGCGAGTGTTCGCTGCCGGTCCGGCCGGAGTCACCCATCCGTCACGGCCGAACTATTCCGAACTTGCGCCACCGGCGGCGTCGAAGCGCACGCGCCGCTGACAACGCAACTGCTCAGCAGACGCGACCGCTCAGCTGATGTTGCCGATGGCGATGGGGTCATGGGCACTCGCCACGACACCCGGCGCCAGTTCTTCGGTCAGAGCAAACCCCTCGACCGGACCATCGAATCGAAAGCCCCAGGTTCCGGGTTCCCGGCCCAAGACTCCGGCCGAGATCACGTGCGGCGCGTCCTTGCCGCCAACGATGGCCCAGAGCTGATACGTGCGGTCGCCTGGAAGGCTCGGAAGGGACCGGGACTCGAACCACGCATTCCCATCGGGCAGGTAGACCACGTCAGCCGACGTGGCACCGCTCGGGGTACGAAGCGGAACGACCGTGGCGTTCGGCTGCCGCCGCGCTTGCTCAGCCGCCCGCTCGATGCCGGCCGGCGAGGCCGACGAGTCGTTCGAATCGTTGACGACCGAGGCCACCCCGAACGCGAACACTGCGGCCACGGTGGCGGCGGCGATGGCAATTCCTGCGGTACGCCAACCGCGGGCCTCGCGCCGTGATGCCAGGTCGACCACGTCTGCCGAAGCATCGCGCTGAGACGGATCGGCGTCGGCGTGGATCTGGGTGGCGATGCGATTCCAAAGCGACGCGGGCGGCTCGGCGTCGCCCACAACCGCGGCGATGGTCTCTTGGTACGCCATCACTTCGCGACGGGCATCGAGGTCGTCGGCCAGCCGCACGTCAACCGCACGGCGCTGGTCGAGCGGAACGGCGTCGATTGCGTACAACGGCAGCAAGTCCCGGAACTCTTCGAGGGTCAGCTCGCCCATGGCTCACCGATCCCCAGTTCGTTGAGTGCCGCGCGCAAACGGGCCAGCCCGCTGCGGATTCGGCTCTTCACTGTTCCTTCGGGCTCGTTCAGCAGCACCGCGACTTCGCGGTAGGTGTGGCCGCCGAAGTACGCGAGCTCGATGGCCTTGCGTTCGCCCTCGGAGAGTTCGTCGAGCGCAGCGCGCACATGGTCGGCGAGCGAGAGCTGGACGACTTCCTGTTCGAGGTCGGGGTGCTCGACGGGGTCGAGGCGCGCTTCCTTCTCTTCACGGCGCCGACGAGCCGCCTCGGCCCGCACCAGGTCGATGGCCCGGCCGTGGGTCTGGGCCAGGAGGTACGAGCGCAGGGTGCCGCGGCCAGAGTCGTACTTCTCGGGGGTCTTCCAGAGGCGGAGGAAGACCTCTTGGACGACTTCCTCAGCCAGCGAATTGTCGCCCACGAGCCGGCGGGCGAGCCCGAAACAGGCCCCACCATGCCGGGAGTACGCCTCGGCGAGGGCGTCTTCCCGGCCGCGCGCAACCCCAACGACAAGCTGTCCGTCGCTGGCCGCGACCAGGTCGACGACATCGTCGCCCTTGGCGTCTCGGGGGTTTTCCATCACCAGAGTCATAGCCTGTCATGGTTCGAAGCTGCGAGCGCCCCCGGATGACGGACCCCCTGCACGGCCTCCGACCGGCCGTTCCGCGCCTGACGATCGACCCGTGGCTCGTCGTGGTGGCGGTCGCAGTCCTCACCGGCCTCCTGGCGACGGCCGCCGCCCTGGAACTTCTGCTTCGATAGTCGGTGATGAACGACGAGTTCCCTCGGGCCGACGATGCGCTGGCGCCTCCGACGTTCGAACGCTCCAGCTACAACCTCTTCGGGCCGCAACAACCCGCGTTCGAGACGTTCGGCGAGCCCTACGAGCGCATCCCCGACTCGCCTCGACGGCGGCGGTTGCGTATCGCCTTCGCCGTCCTCGTGATCGTGGTGTTCGGGTTTCCGTTCCTCATCGCGCTGATCGAGCTGGTGCGCGCGCTGCTCTCCTAGCGCGCGGCGATTGCAAGCAGGTCGTCATCGAGGCGCGCACTCGCTCCCAATGGCACCGCGTGGTTGGCACCTTCGATGTGCCCCACCGACAGGTCACGCACCGACGGACCGGAGACCAATGTCGACCGTTCGTCGAGCACGGCGTTCACCGAGAACGCCCCGTGGCGGTCAAGGTCTTCGCCCGAGTTGGTGAACTGACCGAAGGCAAGGGCGCGCACCGATGCGGCGTCGAGCACCTGCGTGAGCAAACGGTCGATGCGATAGGGACGTTCGTTCACGTCTTCGGTGAACAGCAGGTCGACCGCGTCGAGCGCCCAACGCGTGCCGCACAGCGCCGCGAGCATGGCCAGGTTGCCGCCGTCGATGACGCCGTCGACGGACCCGGCACGGATCGTGGTTCCGCGCAACCTCACCTGCTCCTGCTCACCGAAGAGCACACCGCGCGCCGACGAGGACGCAACGGCATCGGGTCCGAAACGACCGAGCCCCTCGACTCCCGTTGCGTGGAGCGTGACCCAGTTGCACTCGGCGCGCACGATGCGGTGGAGCGCGGTCACGTCACTGAACCCCACGATCCACTTCGGATCAGCGGCCGTGCGCACCGCCTCGGCAATGGCATCGGCGATACGAGTGACGCCGTAGCCGCCGCGTGCGCACCAGATGGCACGGACGTTGGGTTCGGCGAATGCAGCCGCGAGTTCAGCGGCTCGCCGTTCGTCGGAGCCGGCCAGATAGCCGTGACGAGCGGTGATGGAGCCGCTGATACGGACCCGCAGCCCCCACGCTTCGAGGACGGCGACCCCCTGGTGCAACGACAGTTCGTGCACAGGTCCGGCCGGTGCGACCACTGCCACGACGTCACCGGGGCGGAGCGGCGGCGGGAACACGCCAGGCGCGTTCAATCTTCGAGCTTCAGCGCGGCAACGAACGCTTCTTGGGGCACCTCGACGCGCCCGATGTTCTTCATCTTCTTCTTGCCTTCCTTCTGCTTCTCGAGCAGCTTGCGCTTCCGGCTGATGTCACCGCCGTAGCACTTGGCAAGCACGTCTTTGCGCTTCGCTTTCACCGTCTCGCGGGCGATGATGCGCCCGCCGATTGCCGCTTGGATCGGCACGTCGAACATCTGTCGCGGAATGAGTTCGCGCAACTTCTCGGCCATCTTGCGGCCGTAGTCGTAGGCCTTGTCCTTGTGCACGATGGCGCTGAACGCGTCGACGGGTACCCCGTTCAGCATGAGGTCGACCTTCACGAGCGCCGAGCGCTTGTACCCAGTGGGTTCGTAGTCGAGCGACGCGTACCCCTTGGTGCGGCTCTTCAACACGTCGAAGAAGTCGAGCACCATCTCCGCCAGCGGCAGCTCGTAGGAGAGCTCGACGCGCTCTTCGGAGAGGTACTCCATCTTGCGCATCTCGCCGCGGCGCGTCTGGCACAGATCCATGAGCGTGCCCACGTAGTCGGTCGGCGTGAGCACCGTGATGTTCGTGTACGGCTCTTCGATGAACTCGACGAAGTTGGGTGCCGGCAACGCCGACGGGTTGTCGACCACTTCGACTTCACCGTCGGTCTTGTGCACCCGGTACTGGACGTTGGGCGCAGTGGCAACGAGCGACAGGTTGTACTCGCGCTCGAGTCGCTCCCGGATGATCTCCATGTGGAGCAGGCCCAAGAACCCGCAGCGGAACCCGAAGCCGAGCGCACCCGACGTCTCGGGCTCGTAGGTGAACGAACCGTCGTTGAGCCGCAGCTTCTCCAGCGACTCCCGCAGTTCGGAGTACTCGTCGCCGTCAACGGGATACAGCCCACAGAACACCATGGGCTTGGGATCGCGATACCCGGGGAGCGCCTGACCGCGGCGAACATCGAGCGTGACCGTTTCGCCGACCTTCGCTTGCCCCACGTCCTTGATCCCGGCGATGAGGTACCCCACCTCGCCCGGGCCGAGCGACGCGACCGGAGTGGGCGCCGGCAGCTTCACCCCGATCTCTTCGGCGTC
>JBMOIJ010000019.1:0-46761 GCA_049317385.1 Acidimicrobiia bacterium | reverse complement strand
CGCCGCCTGCGCCCGCGCCGACTCCGCCGCCTGCGCCCGCGCCGACTCCGCCGCCTGCGCCCGCGCCGACTCCGCCGCCGCCAGCGGCCGGGGGACCGGGGATCACCCCGCCGTGGGCCCGGCCCGAGACCACGGCGCCCACCCCTGCGCCCTCGGCACCCGCGCCGCCGCCGGCTGCGCCGCAGGCAACCCCGCCGGCCGACGAGCATGACGACAAGCGGCCGCCCTGGGCGCGCTGAATCACCCGGACTTGCTTTCCAACAATGATTGTTGTTAAATAAGAACCGTTATGAAGACGGTTGCCGAACTCACCGAGCGGTTTCGAAACGCCGGCCTGCGGGTCACCCCGCAGCGCCAGGCCGTGTTCGGCCTGCTCCAAGGCGTGGAGTCGCACCCCACGGTGGAGTCGCTCTACTACCAAGTGGTCGCGCAGATGCCCACCGTGTCGATGCGCACCGTGTACCAGACCGTCCACGACCTGGCCGATCTCGGCGAAGTCCGACTCCTCGACGTGGGCACCGGCGCGGTGCGCGTCGACCCGAACGTCGAGCAGGATCACCACCATCTCGTGTGCAGCTCGTGTGGCGGTGTGCGAGATCTCGCCGTCGAGTTCCCCGGGGTGGCGCTGCCCAGGCAATACCGTGCCGGATTCGCGGTTGACGCCGTCGAGGTGGTCTTCCGAGGAACCTGTGGTGAGTGTCAGTCCGCAGCCAGTTCGTGAACCGAATGCAAGTAGTCCCCGAGTAACCAACAAGGAGCACCAATGCCCGCACTGAAGGGAAGCAAGACCCACGAGAACCTGAAGGAAGCGTTCGCGGGTGAGAGCCAGGCCAACCGCCGGTACCTCTACTTCGCGCAGAAGGCCGACGTCGAGGGCTACCCCGATGTGGCCGCGTTGTTCCGTTCGGTTGCCGAAGGCGAGACCGGCCACGCGTTCGGGCACTTCGACTTCCTTGCCGAAGTTGGAGACCCGGCGACCGGCGAGCCGGTTGGCGGCACCGACGAGAACCTGAAGAGCGCGATCGCCGGCGAGACCTACGAGTACACCGAGATGTACCCGGGCTTCGCAAAGACCGCGCGTGACGAGGGCTTCGACGAGATCGCCGAATGGCTCGAGACGCTTGCCCGCGCCGAGAAGAGCCATGCCGGCCGTTTCACGCAGGGCCTCGAATCCGTCCAGTGACAATGGTGCCCTTCTGAGTGCCTATTTCGTCACTCTGAAGCGCACCGCGTGTGATTGCAGGCGACGGCCCCGGGGTTCGCCTCGGGGCCGTCCTACACCACCGCTCGCCAAGTGTCCCCAGCATTGGTTCCTTCCGCATTGAACGGAGCATCGGCATGACCGCCGAAACGTTGTACGACCCCCGTGCCCCTGAGTTCCTCGACCCGGCCGACGCACGGTCCGAGCGCGACCGGACGTTCCAAATCTGTGCCGACTGTCGCCTGTGCGTGAAGTACTGCTTCTCGTTCAAGAGCCTCTTCGAACTCATCGACGCAGCCCAAGAGCAGATGGGCCCGAACGCCGACCACCACGATGCAACGTTGCAGCTGACCGATGCCAACCACGAGCGCATCGTCGACGAGTGCTTCCAATGCAAGCTCTGCTACATCAACTGCCCCTACACGCTCGACAAGCCCGAAGCCGAGTGGAAGATCGACTTCCCTGACCTGATGTTGCGGTCGCTCGCCATCAAGGCGAGGGACGGCAAGGTCGGGATGAACGCAAAGCTGCTGGCGCGAACCGATCTGCAGGGGAAGGTTGCCACCACGTTCTCTGGCGTCGTGAACGGCATCCAGAAAGCCGGATTTGCTCGTGGCCTCATGGAGAAGACCACTGGCATCGCAAAGAGCCGCCTGCTGCCATCGTGGAACAAGGTCCGGTTCTCCAAGTGGTTCGCCCGCCGGGGCCCATCGATTCCGAAGGGTGAGGCGCGCACCCCCGTTGCCATGTTCCCCACCTGTCTGGTCGAGTACCAGAACAACGAGATCGGCAAGGCCGCCGTTGCGGTCTATGAGCACAACGGCATTGCGTGTGAGCTTCCGGAGGGGCAGGTGTGCTGTGGCATGCCGTGGCTCGACGCCGGCGACACGAAGAAGTTCGCCGAGCAGGCCGAGAAGAACGTGAACGCGTTGCTGCCGGCGGTCGAAGCCGGCAAGGCGGTGGTGGTGCCGCAAGCCACGTGTGCGCGCTGCCTGAAGCACGACTACCCGTCGTTCCTCGGCACCGAGGCGGGACAAAAGGTCGCCGACAGCACCTACGACGTCTCCGAGTACCTAATGAAGGAGCACAAGGATCGTCCGCTCGACACCGACTTCACCGGTGAGACCTACGCCAAGATCCTTTGGCACCAGCCGTGTCACTACCAAGCCCAGCAGATCGGCCCACAGAGCGCAGCCGTGATGCGACTCACCGGCGCGAAGGTCGAGATCAACAATCGCTGCAGTGCGATCGACGGCACCTGGGGATTGCGCGAAGAGAACGTCGACATGGCACGCAAGATCGCCAAGCCGCTGATGGAGAAGGTGGCCGAGACCGACGCCGACATCGTGGTCGGCGACTGCAACCTCGCCAACGACGCCATCACACAAGACGGGGGCAAGAAGCCAGTTCACCCGATGCAGGTGCTCGCCCGCGCCTACGGAATTGAGGAGGATTCCCCATGATGCAGAAGCTCACCATCGACGACATCAAGGACATGCGCGAATACGAGCGCGAACGCCAAGAGTTCCGTGCTCGCATCATCGCGCTGAAGAAGCGCCGCCGCGTCACGGTGGGCGACTTCGTGACCCTCGTCTTCGAGAACACCGAGACCATGCGCTTCCAGGTGCAAGAGATGGCGCGCGTCGAGCGCATTCTCACCGATGAAGGGATCCAACACGAGCTCGACACCTACAACGAGCTGATCCCTGACCCAGGTGAACTCTCCGCCACGATGCTCATCGAACTCACCACCGACGATCAGTTGCGCGACTGGTTGCCCAAGTTGGTGGGCATTCAGCGGTACGTGCGGCTCGACCTGGGTGACGGCACCCGCATCTCGGCGTGGGAGCCCGGCGAAGAACGCCTCACGCGTGAGGAGGGTGAGGACGCCATTACGTCGAGCGTCCACTACGTGAAGTTCGACCTCACCCGCGAACAGGCGGTCGTTCTGAGAGACCAGCCCGCTCGCCTCGAGATCGACCACCCCGACTACCAGGCCATCACCGAACTGCGCGACGAGACGCGAGCCGAACTCGCCTCCGACGTGCTCGATCACTGAGCCAGTCACTGATTCGCTGCTGCAGTTCCCGTAGCCTGACCTGCGTGCTTCGCCTCCCGGTCGACCTCCTGTCGCGCCTGCCGGTGATCGGTGGGTCCGACGATCTGCTCGACGACGTCGAGCCGGGACTCGATGCCACGGTGGTCGTCGATGACGGTTCGGGCCCGCATGCCACGGCAGTGGTGGCGTCGGTTGCGTCAGGGCGGGTGTGGTTCACCACGGCTCGTTCGGCCTACAAGTGCGCGGTGCTGCGTCGGAACCCCGAAATCGGGATGTTGCTCCCACGGCGCAACGGCGGTTGGGTGTCGGTGCACGGCACGGCGAATGTGCTCGATGCATTCCGGCCCCATGAGAGCGTGCGCGCGCTCGACGATGTGGCGCGATCGGGGATGGCCGCGGCGCGGCTGCTCGCTGAGCACCCCGGCGACCTCGCCGGCTACGCGCGCCGCGCCGGGAGCGTCCCACTCGAGTGGCTGCCGCCGCAGCGTGCGCTCGTTGCCGTTGCGCCCTCTCGGGTCTTGGTGATCGACGACACGGGCGAAATTCGGCATCGGCGGGGCCACTGGTCGTCGATGTTGCCCCGTCCGGCCCATGCCGACGTGGCGCTGCCCGTGTTGGTCGCGGGCCCGGAGTGGGTGCGTGATCGCATGGACACCCCGGGTGAGATCACAGTGGGGTGGGGGGCCGACGACGGTCTCATTGCCATGCCGGGCCGCTGGCACGGAGACCGGGCCGATTTCGACGTCCCCACGTCGCTGGTGCAAGCCGCGGGTACGCCCAGCAGCGCGCCGGTCGCGGTGATGATTCTTTCGCCCGACCGCGAAGACGGACCCACGGGCAAACGTGGTCTGTGTCTACGCGGCACGGGGATCGTGGTCGACATCGCTCCCGAACGCAGTGCAGTGTCACTGGCGCTCGAACGCATCCATTGGTGGGAAGGCTTCCAGTCGGGCACGTTGCGTCCCCGCTGATTCACGCCGTTGCCGCGCCGCTTACTCAGGCCTGTGCGTCGCGCGGATCGTGGAGCAGGTGTGATTCCACGGTCACGTCGTGGCGTTGCACGTAGCCGCTCACGAACGCCTGGGCCACCGCCGCCGCCGGAAGCGCCAAGAGGGCGCCGGTTGCGCCCAGAAGCGCGCCACCCGCAATCACGGCGCCGAATGCCACGGCCGGGTGCATGGCCATGGTGCGTGCGGTCACGCGCGGTGCGAACAGGTAGTTCTCGATCTGTTGGTACACCACCGCAAACGCCAATACCCACACGGCCGACACCGGGTTGTTCAGGAGTGCGACCAACGACGGTACGAACGCGGCGATGTAGGTGCCGACTACCGGGATGAACTGCGACACGATGCCGACGAATACCGCGAGCGCCGCCGCGTAAGGAACGCCGATGATCTCGAAGGCAATCCAGTGCGCCACGAAACTGAGGAACGCGAGTAGCAGCCGCGAGTAGAGGTACCCGCCGGTCTTGTCGATTGCGATCTCCCAGGTGTTGAGCACGAACTTCTGGCGATCGGGTCGGAGTAGTGAACAGATTGCTTTTCGGAGCCGTGGCCCGTCGGCCACCAAATAAAAGGTGAAGAGCAAGATCGTGAGTACCTCGAAGATGCCGGCCAGGACCGTCAGGCCGACACTGAGCGCGCCGGACGTGATGCCGCCGCGACCGCGGTCGATGATGCCGCCCTTCTTGTTGAGGTCGCGCTTGAACTGATCGATCGAGAACTTCTTGTCGATGTGATCGCGTACGAAGCGCTCGGTGTTCGCCAAGTACTTGTCGGAGTCCTTGGCGAAGTCGGACGTCTGATTCACGACGACGGCGCCGATGGTGCCCACCAGGACCATGAGGAAAAGGGCGAACCCGAACAACACGATTGCGGTGGCAAGGCCGCGGCGGATACCGCGCTGGGCGAAGCGGTTCACTGCCGGCTCGAGTGCGAACGACAAGAACAGCGCGACGAGCAGGATGACGATGAGCTCGGACAGGCGGATGAACAGCCAGCCGGCCACATTGAACGCGGCGTAGGCCACGAAGAACAGCACGATTGCCCGGGGAACCCACTTGGGCATGCGGTCGCGGGGGTCGGGGGTGGATGCGGCGTCCTCCTCGCGGGCCGGGGCCTCGGAGGGTGGTTCGCGGTCTTCGGGTTCGGGTGGGGTGTCGTTGCTGCTCACGCTGGCGGCGAGGCTAAACGGGTGATGAGCGGCGATGAGGGACGCTTGTTCGGGCGTATCTCGTAGCCTGCCCGGTGATGAAGATCGAGATGAAGCTCCTGGACCCCAACCTCCCGCACCCCACCGCTGCGCATCACGGTGACGCGGGGTACGACCTCTACGCGCGTGAGGACGCGAAGCTCGAACCCGCTGGTGGCCGCACGCTCGTTCCCACGGGTATCGCGATCGCCATACCGCACGGGTACGCCGGATTCGTGCAGCCGCGCAGTGGCCTGGCGCTCAAGCACGGGTTGAGCTGTCTGAATACGCCGGGCCTCATCGACGCGGGGTACCGAGACGAGCTCAAGGTCATCTTGATCAACACCGACCCGACCGAGCCGTACTTCGTGAAGCGCGGCGATCGCATTGCGCAGCTCGTCATCCAGAAGATCGAGGAAGTCGAGTGGGAAGTGGTCGACGAACTCCCCGAGAGCGCACGTGCCACCGGTGGGTTCGGAAGCAGCGGGAAGTGAACCCATGACGGCGCCCATTCGCTTCGCGCTCCAACTCGTCCACCCCATGGAGCCCCAGCAGCTGCGTGACACGGTCCGCAAGGCCGAGGACCTCGGGTACAGCACCGTGTACGTCCCCGACCATTTCGTCGAACACCCCATGGCGCCCTTCCCCACGTGTGTCGCGGTGGCCGCAGCCACCACCACGCTGCGAGTCGGCACGTTGGTGTTGGGGAACGACTACCGCCATCCGGTGGTGACTGCCACCGACGCGGCCACGGTCGACCTGTTGTCGGGCGGCCGCTTGGAGTTGGGAGTCGGCGCGGGTTGGATGCGAGTCGACTACGACAAGGCGGGCATGCCCTACGACCCGGCGGCAGAACGAATCGAGCGGTTGGCCGAGTCCGTCACCGTGTTGAAGGGGCTCTTCGCCGAGGGCGAGTTCTCGTTCGCGGGCAACTACTACACAATCGATTCCCTCGACGGGCAGCCGAAGCCCACGCAACGTCCGCATCCGCCGTTGGTCATCGGCGGCGGTGGACCCAGGATTCTGGCGCTCGCGGCCCGCGAGGCCGACATCGTGGGCATCAACGCGCGCTTGCACGAGGGCATGATCGGCGAGGGCGCGGCCAAGTCGGTATCGGGTTCGGCAACCGACCAGAAGGTGCAGTGGGTGCGCGACGCGGCTGGCGATCGGTTCGATCAACTCGAGCTGCAGTCGTTGGTGGGGTTCGTGCTCGAGACCGACGACCGCGAAGGTGTCGCCGAGCAGCTCGCCGCGCCGTTCGGAGTGAGTGCCGAACTCGCGCTTGAAACGCCGTTCGCATTCGTGGGTACGGTCCAGCAGATGATCGATGACGTGTTTGCCCGGCGCGACCGGTGGTCGATGACGTATCACGTGGTCCCGATCGATTCGATGGAGACGTTTGCGCCGGTGGTGGCGGCGACGGCAGGAAAGTGATCATGGACCTCAACGAACTCCGTGACCAGATCGACGCACTTGATGCTCAACTCGTCGAGATCCTCGCCGCGCGTTTCCAGGTCGGGGAGGCTGTCGGTCGCTACAAGGCCGAGCACGGGCTGCCGCCAGTCGATCCCGGACGGGAGGTGGAGATGACGGCCCGGGTGCGGGCCCACGCCGAGTCTCTCGGGCTCGCCCCCGAGATCGCTGAGCGGGTGTTGCGTTCGATCATCGATGCCACCGTCGACCGCCACATCGAGATCAGCGGACAGGACTGAGCGGCTGCCTCGGTGACGGAGCCCAGGTCCTGCGTCGGTGGGCTCGCCGGATCATCGCTTACTGGTCGGTCGGGACGAAGACCGTTCCGGTGATCGTGCCGGCGTCGCCGCACTGCACGCTGAAGCCGACCTCGGTTCCGCTCGCGTCTTGGGTGATGACGGTGAAGTGCCCCACCGGATCGGTGCAGACGCCGTCGTCGATTGCGACGTCCATGCCGGCTTCGCCGACATCTCGGCCGTTACGCAGATCGAACGTGTACGTGGTGCCAGCCTCGACTGCGTCGTTCTCGTCCCACCAGTCGCTTTCGGTGAGTGGTCCGAGGATCTCGACCGCGCCGTCGTGGGTGCCGTCGCTGAATTCGGCGTAGACGTCGCCGGGCTGGTTGTCCTGCCAAGTGGTCGGAGTATCGACGTGGTCGCCGAGCAGGAGTGTGCTCGAGCCACCGTGCATGGTGACGTGTCCGTCGACGATTGGTGGCACCGGCTCGGCGGGCGGCGCGGTGTTGCTTGGCGGCGGCGTGTAACACGCGCTGAGACCGAGCGTGAGCGATGCGGCAATTCCGAGCGCAAGCGCGTTCTTCCGTGAACGGATCATGGGTCCCCCTCCATCCTGGCGTTCACAGTGAGTATCGGCTCGCGTTGCCTGCCAACTTGAGCGCAGAGCGCAGGATTGTGGTCCTGAATATTCAGGGGTGGGTTGACGTAGTCTCGCCCCATGACCGAGCGACGCGCGGACGCGCTTGTGATCTTTGGAGTGAGTGGAGATCTGGCGCACAAGAAGATCTACCGATCGCTGTACTCGCTCGAAGAGCAGGGGCTGTTGGCCTTTCCCGTCATCGGTGTTGCTCGGGCTGGTTGGACGGTGCATGAGTTCAAGCGCGAGGTGCATCAGGTAGTGGACCAGCAGGTACGCAGCGTGAATGAGAAGGTGCTCGACGCGCTCCTTGCTCGACTCGACTACGTCGACGGCGACTATCGAGACGCAGCCACGTTCGGTGCCGTGAAAGCGGCGCTCAATGGGGCACAGTTCCCGGTTACGTATCTGGCGATTCCGCCGAGCATGTTCGAATCGGTGGTGCAAGGACTGTCGGAGACCCCGGCGGCTGAAGGTCGCTTGGTGGTGGAGAAGCCCTTCGGTCGCGACCTTGCTTCGGCGAGAGCGCTTGACGCATCGGTGCACGCGGTGTTCCCCGAGGATCGGGTCTTCCGAATCGATCACTTCCTCGGCAAGGAAGCGATCGAGAACATCTTGGTGTTCCGATTCGCGAACGAGCTATTCGAGCCGTTCTGGAATCGCGACCACATTGCACGAGTGATCGTCACCATGGCCGAGGATTTCGGGGTGGCCGACCGCGGTGCGTTCTACGAAGAAGTCGGCGCCCTGCGTGACGTGATCGAGAACCACCTGTTCCAGCTGCTTGCGCTGCTCACGATGAATGCGCCCACTGGTCTGGATGCCCACGCGCTCCGCGACGAGAAAGCGCGCATCTTTCGCGCCATGCGTCCGGTCCTCCCCGATGATCTCGTGCGAGGTCAGTACCGCGGGTATCGCTTGGAGAAAGGGGTGGCTCCCGACTCCGACGTCGAGACGTTCGCCGCGTTGCGCCTCTGGATCGATGACTGGCGTTGGGAGGGCGTGCCGTTCTACTTCCGAGCTGGAAAGCGCCTTCCGCACACCGTTACGGAAGTGCTGATCGAGCTGAAGGAACCGCCGCGCTATCTCTTCGACTGTGATGCGGGCGACAACTGGATTCGTTACCAAGTCAATCCGCAGACGGTCGTTGCCATCGGCGCGCGGATCAAAGATACGGGACGTGGCTACGACAGCAGCGTGCGTGAGCTCAAGCTCATCGATGAGGAAGTCAACGCCATGCCCGAATACGCGCGGCTGTTGGGCGACGCAATCGTGGGGGATTCCACGCTCTTCACGCGTGAGGACGCCGTCGAGATGGCGTGGGCCGTGGTCGACGAGGTGCTGCGCGAACACGCGCCCGTCGAGGAGTACGAGCCGGGCACCTGGGGCCCGCCGTCCGCCGAAGCGTTGTTCGGCGGGCCGTGGCCCGAGCCCGGCGACCCCGCCTGACCGGCTGCCCCGTCAGGAGGCGTTTCTGAGCTGGATGTATGACAGTGAGAAACGCCTCTAAAGGGCTTTGGGCATGGCCACGCCCGGCGAGGTCACGAAGAGATGCTTGACCTCCTGGTACTCGCGCAGCCCATGGAGTCCCATCTCGCGACCGATGCCACTCTTCTTGTACCCACCGAAGGGAGCGAAGCTGCTCGGCGCCGCGCCGTTCACCCACACCGTGCCGCTGCGGATGCGCTTGGCCACCTCGACGGCCTGGTCGGTTGCACCCCAGACCATGCCGGCGAGCCCGTACTGGGAGTCGTTGGCGATCCGAACCGCATCCTCGACGTCCTTGTAGCCGATGACGCAGGCCACCGGGCCGAAGATCTCTTCTTGCGCGGCGCGGTTGGCGTTGCTGGGCACGTCGAGCAACGTGGGCGCGAACCAGTGGCCCTTCGCGAACTGGTCGCCTTCGGGAGTGTCGCCGCCCATCACCACGGTCGCGCCGTCTTGGACGGCCAGTTCAGTGAAGTGCCGTGAGCGCTTCACTGCGGCGTCGTTCACAAGCGGCCCGATCATGGTGTTCTGGTCGTAGGGGTCACCCATCGGCAGCATCGCCCCGATGGTCTTGGCCTGTTCGATCACTTCTTCCTTGCGATCGTCAGGAACCAAGATGCGCGTGGTGAGTGCGCAACCTTGGCCGGCGTGACTCACGAACACGCCCATGCACATCTGCCAGCCGTTCTCGGCATCGTCGGGCAGATAGATGGACGCGCTCTTCCCGCCGAGTTCGAGGTGCACCTTCTTCACGGTGCCGGCCGCCTGCGCCATGATCTCGGCGCCGACCTTCGATGAGCCGGTGAACGTGACCATGTCGACGGCCGGGTGCGTGGTGAGGAGCTTGCCGCCTTCGATCCCGGCGTCGGGAATGATGTTGAGCACGCCGGCCGGAATGCCGGCGACGTCAGCTGCCTCACCGAAGATCGTGGCCGACAGCGGCGTGAGCGGTGAAGGGCGCAACACGACCGAGCAGCCCTGCACGAGTGCCGGGAACACCTTCCACACGTTCAAGTAGAAGGGGAAGTTGTACGCGCTGATGGCACCCACGACACCAATCGGCTCGTAGAGGTTCATGCTCACGCCGACCTTGCCGCAGTCGTTCAAGCGGTTGGGCGGGATTGGGTTGTACTCCTGGTCGTCGAGCTGCTCGGCCATCCACAAGATGTCATCGATGTGCTGGAGCGGTGGACCGACTTGCACCTGCGTCGCGTTCTGCCACGGCGCGCCCGCTTCACCGATGACGGTGTCGACGATGAGGTCCCGCCGATCCTGGAGATACCCGGCCATCTTCTTCAGCGCGGCGATGCGGTCGTGCTTGGAGAGGTTGGCCCACACGCCGTCGTCGAAGCTGCGCCGCGCGGCGGTGATGGCCTGTTCGATCTGTCCCTCGGACACGCTCTCGACGGTTGCGATGATCGACTCATCGGCTGGATGTTCCACCTGGATCTCGGGTCCATCACCCGAGAGGTACTTGCCGTCGATGTAGGGCTGGCGTGATTGCACGAGCTGCGGCATGAGTCCCCCCTGGACGTTGTGCCGACAGGCTACGCCGCGTCAGAGGCCAGGGCGCGCAGGAGCCCGCGGGTGGGACCGGTCGGGTCGCCACCGATATCGACGGCCACGAAGTCGGTGACCCCGATGGGAGCCAACGCTCGGATCGCATCGCCGACTTCCTGTTCGCTCCCCACGATGGCCACGTCGCCGGGCCCGGCCACGCCTTCGCGGTCGAGCATGGCGCGGTAGCTGGGGAGCTGGCCGTAGACGGAGAACACCTGGGCCGCGAACTCGCGCGCGCCGTTGGGGTCGTCGGTGACGCATACCGGCAGTGCGGCCACCACGCGGAGGTTGCCGGTGCCGTGCCGCTCAGCCGCGGCGCGCAACGTGGGCACGGTGTGCTCGGCCAACGTCTTGGGGCCGGTCATCCAGGTTGCGGTACCTGCGGTGCAGCGCGCCGCGAGGTCGAGCATCTTCTCGCCGAGGGCTGCGAGCAACACCGGCGGCGCGTCAGCGACGTCAGGTGCGGTGACAGTGCCGTGGACCTGCAAGGTGGTGCCGTCGAAGTTCACGCCACGGTCGCGCAGCAGGGCAGTGAGCACTTCGACGTACTCGGTTGCGTGACGCAACGGCTTGTCGAACGACAACCCCCACACACCTTCGACCACGATCTGGTGGCTCAGTCCGATGCCGAGGGTGAGCCGTCCATGCGTGGCGGCCTGCACCGTGAGCGCTTGTTGCGCGAGTGCCATGGGGTGGCGCGGATAGGTTGGAACCACCGCGGTACCGAGTTCGATGCGCTCGGTTTGCTGACCGGCCACCGCAAACGCAGTGAGGGCGTCGAGGGCGAAGATCTGGGGGAGCCAACATGACGCGAATCCGTCGGCTTCGGCTTGTACCGCAGCGGCCACGGTGGCATCGAGCCCCTGGTCGACCGCTGCTCCTTCGAAGATTCCGATGCGCATTCGAGCAGGTTACGCACCTGCGAATGGGGCGGGGAGGAGCCGTTTGCTACTGTCTCAGGCTCACGCGGACGTGGCTCAGTTGGTAGAGCATCACCTTGCCAAGGTGAGGGTCGCGGGTTCGAGTCCCGTCGTCCGCTCAACGCGAAAGTGCTGGTCGGGGGCCTTCTCGGCCCCCGCTGCGCGTCCAGGCGGGAAACACAAAACCCCGTCTACCGCGCGTCAATCGCGCGCCTCGCGGAAACGAGCGGCGAGTCCAGCGGCCATCGCCCGCTTCGTGTCGGGCAGCGGGTGTGGTCGGTTCCCCGCCAGGTCAGCTGCAGAGCCAACTTGCTAGGGTGAAGGGCTCACGCAGGCGTGGATCGCGCCGATCCGCAACGGCACGCAAATGCGGGGTTCGCAGGTTTGCGAAATGCGGGGTTCGCAGGTTTGCGACCGTTGATCCGCATCGTACTTGGAATTCGTTCCGTTCGGTCATGACAGGTGGAGGCTGCGTGGTGCAAACCGCCGCCGATGTGAATCTCGCGGTCGATGAGGCTGCGCTCACGGCCGAGCCGGGCATGCCGAATGAGCGTCGCGCCTCGCGCGTGGTGCTGACTGTGGTGGCACTCGCATTGTTTGCGGTGTGTTCGCTCGTCTTCCGGAACGCGGGTGCGCCTCAGGTCGGCGGTGACTCGTTGTGGGTTCTCCCCACTTCGTGGCAGATCACTGCACACCAGACACTCGTCATCACGCCGTACGCCGACCAGTACGCGGGTGGAACCTTCCGCGCGCCCAAGGTTGCGTACGGCACCATCCCCGACAAGGAAACCGGTCGCGAGCGGTACAACTACTTCCCTTGGGGCGCGTCCATCGTGGCCATGCCGTTCGTTTGGGTAGAAGCGGCGCGAGTCAACGCAACCGGGGGGGATTTCGAGCGCACGTTGCGACGGGAGATTCCGGCGCGCGGCTATGAGATCGATGTCGCTGCGCTCATGGCTGCAGCCACTGTGGTGGCGATGTTTTTCCTGGTGTGGTTGCGTACGAGATCATTTGCCTGGTCGTTGGGCTTCGCGTTGGTGTTCGCGTTCGGAACGAGCATTGCCTCGTCCACATCGCGAGCACTCTGGGTTCAGGCGCCCGGCGTGCTCGCGTCCACCATCACCCTGATGTTCGTGTACGCGCTCTCCACCTCGAAGTGGGATTCGAAGTGGCGCACCGGCGCAGTGGCCTTCGGTGCTGGGAGTGCCGCGGTGCTCGGGTACATGTGCCGTCCGCAACTCATGTTGCTGATCCCGATCGTCGCAATCATTGCGTTGCGCCGGAATTTGGCCGCGGCGATTGGCGCCGCCGCGGGTGGTGCGGCGGTGATGATCCCATTCGTCATCGTCAACCTGTCGGTCTTCGGCTCGGTGCTCCCGCCGTACTACGAGGGATCCCGACTTGCTATCCGGGATTCGTTCACCGATGCGTTGGCTGCGAATCTGGTGTCCCCGGCGCGCGGGTTGCTCATCTGGTCCCCCGTGGTGCTCGTGGGTCTGGTCGCGTATCTGGCCCATGTCCGCAGGGCGCCGCTCCTCGATCACCTGCTGGTCGTGTGGTTCGTGGTGCACCTGGTGGCCGTCTCGTCGTTCGGCCAATGGTGGGCGGGGTGGTCGGTCGGCCCCCGCTTCATGGCCGATGTGCTGCCTGCACTGTTCCTGTTGGCTGCCGCTGCGCCCCAGATGATTGCGGCAACCCGCCAGTGGACTCGCGTTGCGTGCTACTCGGCTTTGGCCGTGCTCGTCGTCTGGAGTGTTGTCGCCAACGTCGACGGTATGGAGTCGATGGACGTGGTGTTGTGGAACGGCAAGGTCAACATCGATTCCAACCCGTCGCAGGTGTGGAACTGGTCAGACCCCCAGATCATTTCCGGCCTGCGCGGCTGACTCGGCGGTTACGTCGTCAATCCTTGTCTGACCCCGGCGCGCGATTTGTCGCAACCATGGCTGCGGGGGGAATTGCCGACTCCATCGCAACGCGACTCAGGCGCGCGGTCCCGCCGGCCAGCACAACGAAGGCGAACAGGGCCCAGGCGTTGTCGAACCAGGTGAGCTTCCAGCACGCGTACCCGATCACGAATGTGAGCACGGCCGCGCCAATGCGCACTGCAGCGAGCGGAGCTGTTGGCTCGCGACCGGAAAGCGCGCTGATGACGCCGAGCATCACGAAGAACGCAGCCAGCGGAATAGCAACTTGCGCAATGTACTTGGCCGGCACATCGCCATGGCCGAGGGTGATGAAGTGGGCGGCGCCAATGGCGAGCCCCACGATCATCAGATGCAACACCAGGTGTGATCCCATCCACGCGGTGCGTCGCGCACTCGTTGCCGGGCCGCGCAGCCCCACGTTTGGTACGTCGGCGAAGTAGCACCACCAGATCATGAAGATGAGCGCGAAGAGTGCGGCGGTCATGCCGAGCGCGATGTCTTCGAGCCGACCGTTGTCGACCTTGATCGCGACCTTTCCGAACGCCTCACCACACATGATGAGGGTGAGGGCTCCCATGCGCTCAACGATGTGCTCGGTGCTGACCGACATTCGGGGGTGGCCGGGCCACATCAGCGGAACTGCCAGCACCGCCGCCGCAACGACCCAGCACACAACCTGGGCCGGGATCGGGAGGAAGCCGGCGACGATGAACAGCGCCGCGGCCACGAGGTATTGGCGCGACCGGACGCGGGCGTAACGGGCGTGCTCGCCGTGTCGGTGGAACCACAGCGGGAGCCCGTAGCTCGCGGTGAGTACGCCGTAGGTGATGGACGTGATGCCGCTGTGGGCACGGATGCCGTCGGAGGCCGCCATTGCCACCACGGCAATGAGAAACATCTGAACCAAGACGAAGTATCGGTACCAGGGCGCGTCGGTGGGGAAACGGTTCACGTACAACGTGGCGTTCAGCCAACCGAACCAGATCGCAATGAACACTGCAACGATCCACAAGGTGTCGCTGCTCGAACTCCACCACTCGTACGCCGAACTGAGCAGCAAGACCGCGGCGACCATGATGAGGTCGAAGAAGAGCTCGAGCCACTGCATGGCTGGGCGCGTGGGAGCGAACCCCGCGGAGGGTGCATGGTCGGTAGCAGTCATCCGAAGGGATGTCGGGATGCTCGGGGGCTTCCTTGAATGACCACTTCCGAACGGATTGCCGTGCACGGGCTCGGTGACACTCGGTGAGGGCGAGCGAGCCGGCGGTGCGCGGAGAGAACTCCGGAACTCCCGAGCATCGGAGCGCGGAACCAACGCTCGGGAGTCCGGAACCTTGCCGCTGACCCGGAGGAATCAGCGGCGGCTTCTGTCCCATACATCGCACGAGCGTTGTATTGCTATGACACGACTCGAAAGAAATTTCGAACGTGTTGAAGAGGGAACCCCGAACTCCCGAGCGCTGAGGCGCGGATTCCTGCGCCCGGGAGTCCGGAACCCTGCAGCATCCACTGGATCAGTGGCAGCTGATGTGCAGAAGAACGAACGAAGGACCGGTCCCAATGGCGCGAGGACAAGGCTTTTCGAAACAGGTCGATCGACCTACGTCGGTGCGTGCACGCGCTCCGTGATGTAAATGGCGATGCGAAGGTGCAACGCCGTACGGCGCGCCACCGCGCCGGGCGACGCAGTGCGCAGGGTCAGCGAGCCGAGTAGTCGTCGGAGCGCCACTCGACTCCGAGTGGTTCTACGACGATCGAACGCTCGCCGGTTTCCACATGGCCGGCGCGCCAGGCGTCGAGCCCTGCGGTCTTGGCCGCATCCAGCACCGGCTCGGTGGAGTCGGTGGGGCAGTAGATGGCGAAGCCGGCCCCCATGTTGAACGTGCCGTACGCATCGCGCCCGTCCATGCCGAGCTGGGCCACCAGGAATTCCAGCACCGGGGGTACGGGTGGCACTTCGGTGATCACGTAGCGCAGCTCGCGTTCGGCCCGCATGAGTTTGCGGAAGCCGTGCCCGGTGACGTGCGAGCAGTAGCTGATGGTTGCGCCTGCCGCGAGGGCGGCGGTCACGATGGGTGAGTAGAGCGGCGCTGGGTCGAGGAGCGCATCACCGAACTGGCGGCCGTCGGGCAGCTCGGTGGCGTATCCGTTGGGAAGTGCGCCCGCGACCTGGCGGGCCAAGGATGCGCCGTTCGCGTGGAGTCCGGTGGCGGCGATGAACACGATGTCGTCGCCGGTGGCCAACGCGTCGCCGGTGATTGCGGCGCCGTGCTCGATCACGCCGACCGCGCTGCCTGCGAGTTCGATGTCGTCAGGGGCAACGAGCCCCGACAACGTGGGGGACTCGCCGCCACCCCAGACGGCGCCACCGTCGGCGCACGCAGCACGCCAACCCTCGACGAGTGACTGGAACCGCTCGGTGTCGGCGTAGAAGGCGGCGCTGCCGGTGGAGAAGTATGCGTTGACCACGAGTGGTGCGGCACCGACGCACGCCAAGTCGTTGAGGATTGCTGCAACCGCGTCGTATGCCACGGCGTCGAAGCGCTGCCGGCCGGTGGCTGCTTGGACCTCGCGGGCCAGCACCGACTTGGTGCCCAGGCATTCGAGCACCACGGCGAACTGTTGGGTACCCAGTTCGAAGACGAATGCGGGTTCGCCGCGGCTGGCGTCGACGGCCCGGCCGCCGTGGGCGCCGAGGAGTGCTGAGGTGGAGGCCGCAGCGTTCAGGGCATTGCGTTTGGCGGGATCGAGCACGTCGTAGTCGACACCGGCCTGGCGGTATTGGTCAGTCATGCGGGCCGAAGCGTAAACGCCGCGCCACTCAGAATGCGTGGTGGAGGATCGCACTGCCCACCGTGAGAACGCACACGAGGCACGCCATGTTGATGACACACCAGATCCAGGCGGTGCGTTCACCGCTGTAACGCATTCCGTCGTGGCGGATCGCCCGGATGGCCCATGCCGCCGCCGCTGCGCCGACCAGCGGCAACAGCGTCCAGATCAGCCCAATGCGATCCATGAACTCGCGACTCTGGGGGTTCAGGGCCAGAACCCGCATCATCAAGAAGCCGAACGCGAATGCGAACACGGTGAGCCGGGCGATGAGCACGCCGACGGGCATCGGTGCACCCACGTGGCGCAGCCCATGATCGAAGAGGGATCGTGGTTTGCGGGAAGTCTTGGCCGTGGACCGCTTCGACGGTGGTGCCGACGCAGGTTCTGGGGTGGCCCACCACGGTTGCGCGAACGACGGCGGTGCCGTGGGCGAGTGCACTGCGGTGTCGGACCAGTTGCCCGCCCAGGGGTCGGGTGCGGTGAGATCGATGGTGGCCGGCGCCGGTCCGTGGTCGTAGGAGGCGCGGGCGGTGGGGTCGAGGAGGTGGTCGCCAGCCTCTTGGATGAGGACGAACAGGCCTTCGGAGCCGCCGTGGTCGGGGTGGGCGGCCTTGACCGCGCGCCGGTAGGCCGCCTTCACCTCGTCGGGCGTGGCGGTGCGTTCGATTCCGAGTACGGCGTAGTAGTCGACGTCGGGCACGGACGGTCCTGGAGTCGGGTGGACGATTCGTCCACTTTCGGTCGTTTCCCATGGTACCGTTTGTTCCGCCATCCGGGGAGGGCTGCATGGCTGCTGAGCGTCGGACGGGCCTCCCGGCCCTCCGGGTCACCGACATCGTGGGCGCCAACCGCGGCCGCCGCAGTGCGAACACTCCCGTCGAACCGGTCACGTACGCGGGCGAGGCCGCCGGTGACCCCGACTGGGGGCAGCTCCCCGACGACGCCCGCCGCATCCTCGAACGGGCCGGCATCGGGGCGAACCCGGCGCTCGCTTCGTACAGCTCTCCGCCCCAGATCCGACGCGACCGCGGCGGCAACGAACGGGTGAGCGTCTTGGCCTGGCGGGTCGAGGCCGAGCACCTGTGGCTGGTCGAGGCCGCGCGCGCGGCCGAAGGCGACGGCAAGCTGCGGCGCGGGAAGGGCACCTGGGGCGTGCGGGTCGCAGCCGTGGGCGACGTCACGTTGCAGCGCGCCACGATGCTGCCGGTGCCGCTGCCCGAGCCCGAAGACCCGCGGGCCGCATCGCCTCGTCCGGCAGCACCGAGCGCGCCACCCGGTTACGGCGGACGGGTGCCCGAAGTGTGGGCCAACCTGCCGGCGCGTGTGCGCGACGCCGTCGAGGCGGCAGTGCCGGCGCTCGACACGCGTGTGGAGCATGGCGCGGCTCGGCTCTGGTACTTGGGTACGGCGGTGGGTACACAGGTGATCGAGAAGCTCTGGTACGACCGCCACGGACGCGGCGCCATCACGGGAGTGTTCTCGGCGCGCACCGTGCCCACTGCACTCGACCAGATGAACCCTGATGCAATGCGCAGAGTCGTGTTCGACGCGCCGTGGGACGTCGTCGCGTTCCGGGCGCGAGTGGAATGGCGTGGCGGCGTAGCTCTCACCGGCAAGAACAACCCGCCGCTGCCCGAAGGGTTGGGTCGGCTCGCACTGTCGTCCGGCTGACGCTCCGGGCCAGGGTTCAGCCGCTGAACGACGGGGTGGTCACTGTGTGCCTGCCCCCACCTGCGAGCATGCCCACGGTGTTCCTCCAACTGCTGGTTGGCTGGACCGCTCGGCGTGCCGATCGTATGGCCTGGGGTGTGAGCTGACCGATGTGGAAAGTTGCGTTTCGCGGGTTGAGTGAGCGGCGGGTCCGGTTGGGATCGACCGCCCTTGCCATCGCGCTCGGCGTCGCGTTCGCGGTTGCGGTGCTCATCGTTTCCGACACGCTGCAGCGCGCCTACTCCGGTCTCTTCGACGAAGTGGTCGGCGGCGCGCAGCTCGTCGTGCAGAGCCCCAAGCAGTTCGGCGGTTCGAACACGCCGCGCGCCCGCTTCCCCCAGTCGACCCTCGAAATGGTACGCCGCGTCGAAGGTGTTGGACGCGCGGAGGGAGTGGTTCGGGGTGCGGCGCAGTTCATCGACCGCGACGGCAGTCCCATCTCGAACGGCCCGGCGCCGGGGGTGGGGTTCTCGTGGCCGGAGTTGGGGGAGCAGTCGCCGCTACGGGTCACGAACGGCGAGCGGCCGCGCGGGCCGAATGACGTTGCGATGGACGTCGAGACGGCGCGTCGTCACGGGTTCCGTGTGGGGGACGAAGTTGCGGTCGTCGCGAACGGACCGGCGACGCGCTTCCGCATCTCGGGCCTGTTCACGCTCGGGAATCGTTCCGATGTGGGAGGGGTGACGGTGGCGGCCTTCGCGACGCCGACCGCGCAGCAGCTCTTCGCCTCGCCGAGTTCGTACGACGCGGTGTTCATGGTCACCGACCCGCGCGCGTCGGTGCCGCAGGTCCAAGAAGCGATTGCTGCGCAGTTGCCCGGGCTCGAAGTCGGCCCGAGCGCCTCGTTCGCCCGCCAGGTGGGCGCGCCCATTCAGATCGCGCTGAGTGTGCTCACTCAAGTCTTGCTGGGGTTCGCTGCGATCGGGCTCTTGGTGGGATCGTTCATCGTCTTCAACACCTTTGCGGTGCTGGTGAGTCAGCGCACTCGTGAGCTCGGTCGATTGCGAGCGTTGGGTGCCTCGCCCCGTCAGCTGTTCGTTTCCGTGGTGGTGGAAGCAGTCATCGTGGGCGCGTTTGCCGGCGCAGTCGGTTTCGGTCTGGGCGTGGTGGCGGCCAAGGGAATCACTGCGGTGCTGCCCTCTGCCGGTCTGGCGATTCCCGACGTCGGCCTGGTGGTGCTCGGGCGAACGGTCGTTGTGGGGGTGGTGGTTGGGGTCGTGGTGACCACGGCGGCGGCGCTCATTCCCGCGGCGCGCGCAGCCTTCTCGTCTCCGGTGGTGTCGCTCAACGAGTACGGCCAGGAAGCTGCCCGTTCGCGACCGACGCGGGTGGTGTTCGGCGTTCTCGTTGCCGCGTGTGCGGCGAGTGCGCTGGCAGTGGCCGTGCAGGGCGCTGCCATGGTGTTCGAGTACCGGGCGGCCTTGGCGGTCCTCGGCATTGCTGCGGTGCTGGCCGCGCTGGTCGTCTTGGGGCCGATGCTGTTTCGGCCGCTGCTGCGGATCGTGAGCGCGCCCATTCCGCGCCGCCTCGCAGTGGCCCGGCTAGCGGAACGGAATGCCCAACGCAACCCGCGGCGCACGTCGTCGACCGCCCTCGCGCTCGTGGTGGGCGTGGCGCTGGTGACGGTGAGTGTGGTGCTCGTCAACTCGTTCCAAACCAGTCTCACCGGCGGCGTCGAGCGCGGGCTCCGTGCCGACCTGGTGTTGACCGGACAGCAGTTCCGCGGGTTTTCATCCGATGTGGAGAATCGGGTCAACGAACTCCCCAGCGTTGCACTCTCGTCGGGAATTCGGTTCAGCGATGCGCAAGTTCAGGGTCAGACCAATCGCGTGGCTGGAATGCGCGCGTTGGGTCCGCGCTTGAGCGACCTTGTGGATCTCGACGTGGTCGATGGTGACCCGGCCACTCTCGACGACCAATCGATCCTCGTCTATGCCGACGCGGTGCCCGGTGCCCGTGCCGGCCAGATGATCGACTTCCAGCTGCTTGGTTCGGGAACGCAACCGCTGCGGGTGGCGGCGGTCTACCGCAACCGCCAGTTCACGGGATTGGTACCGGTCAGTTTTGTGATCACGCAGGCCGCGTTCGATCGCAGCTACGGCGGATCGGCGCAGGACACCTACGCGCTCGTGCGATCAAAGGGCGACACGGCTGGCGCTAAACGCGAGATCGACGCGCTGTTGCGCCAGGAGTTCCCCACGGTCTCGGTGTACACCGCAGCTGAGTTCGCCGAGCAACAGCAGCAGCCGGTGGACATTGCGCAACGGATTCTCATTGCGCTGCTGGTGCTCTCGGTGCTGATCGCCTTGCTCGGTGTGCTGAACACGCTGTTGTTGAGTGTGTACGAGCGGACGCGCGAACTCGGATTGTTACGGGTCGTGGGCATGCAACGACGACAGATCTTCCGCATGGTCTGTGGCGAGTCGTTGCTGATCTCGTTCGTTGGCTGCTGCGTCGGCGTGGGCGTCGGGCTCTTGTGGTCGTGGAGCGTGGTGCGCGTGTTGGCGGACCAAGGACTCACCACGTTCACGGTGCCAGTGGCCGCCACCGTCGCCTTGGTGGTAGTTGGTTCCGTCGCAGGGGTCGTGGCTGCGCTGGCGCCGGCCGCGCGAGCGGCGCGCCTCGACATGTTGCGGGCAGTGGCCGAGGAGTGAGCCGGTCAGAAGCCGGCTTCGGGCACTCTGCTAGCGTCTCACGCTCGTCCGGGCGATTGGCTCAGGGGTAGAGCGCTTCCTTGACACGGAAGAGGTCAGAGGTTCAAGTCCTCTATCGCCCACACCGGATGCTGCAGGTGTAAACCGCGGCCATGACACACTGCGGCCCATGCCGGCGGCCGCCATTGAGTGTCACCAGCTCACCAAGTGTTACGGCGCGACCATTGCGCTCGATTCGCTCGATCTCGAGGTTCGGGCCGGTGAGGTCTTGGGCTTCCTTGGTCCCAACGGCGCCGGGAAGACGACCACCATCCGTACGTTGCTCGACTTGTTGCACCCCACCAGCGGCCGGGCGTCGATCCTCGGCCTCGACACTCGTCGCAACGGGATCGAGATCCGGCGCCGGGTTGGGTACCTGCCGGGCGAGCTGGTGTTGCCCCGGCGCCTCACAGGCAACGAGTACCTCGACTACCTCTCGGCGTTGTGTGGGCAGCGCCACCACGGTGGGCGTGAACTCGCCGAACGGTTCGCGCTCGACCTCACCCGCCCCATGCGCGCGCTGTCGAAGGGCAACCGTCAGAAGCTCGGCCTCGTACAGGCGTTCATGCACGACCCCGAAGTGCTCGTGCTCGATGAACCGACATCAGGGCTCGACCCGCTGGTGCAACAGGAGTTCCACGAGTTGCTGCACGACACCACTGCGCGCGGCCGCACGGTGTTCCTGTCGTCGCACGTTCTCTCGGAGGTGCAACACATCGCGGATCGGGTTGCCATCCTGCGGGCTGGGAAGCTCGTGGTGGTCGAAGACGTCGACTCGATCCGCGCGAAAGCGTTGCGACGCGTGGAGATCAGCTTCGCCGGCCCGGCGCCCGACGCCGAGTTCGCGTCGCTGCCCGGAGTGATCTCGTCCGAAGTGATCGGCGACCGCGTGAACCTCGAAGTCCAAGGGGAACTCGACCCGGTGGTGAAAGCCGCAGCGCGCCACCACGTCGTCGACATCGACAGCCGCGAAGCGGATCTCGACGAGGTGTTCCTCGCGTACTACCGCGAGGAGGTGCCGCAATGACGTGGGCAATCATGCGGCGCGCGTTCCGTGATCATGAGCGGGGCCTGCTCGCGTACGTGGTCGGCTTCGTGCTGCTCATCGTGGCCGTGGGGTCGGTGTATCCGACTGTGCGGTCGAACACGAGTTACGCCGAACTGGTGAAGCAGTACCCCAAGGAGTTGCTGGCGCTGTTCGGCGCGAAGGAAGGCTCCGATCTGTCAAGCGCGCCGGGGTACCTCGGTGTGGAACTCATGGGGTTCATGGCCCCGCTCATCATGATCGTCCAGGCCATGGGATTCGGCTCGGGCACGATCGCGGGAGAAGAGGAACGCGGGGAACTCGACTTGGTGCTCGCCGCCCCGGTGACCCGGAGTCGGGTGCTGGGAGAGAAGTGCGTCGCGCTCGTGCTCGGTGTGGTCGCGTTGGTGGCAACGTTCTTCGTGGCGATCCTCGCCGTGGGTGCCGCCACCGATATGAAATTGCCGGTCGGTGATCTCGCCGCCGGTGCCGTTGCGCTGGGAGCACTCGCACTCTTCTTCGGTGTGCTCGCGTTGGCAATCGGCGCAGCAACCGGGCGCCGGGCGATCGCTATTTCGGTCGCGGCCGGGTTTGCGATCGTCGCGTACCTCGTCAACGCGTTGAGCGAGGTGGCCGACTGGTTGCGCCCGTTGCGTTCGTTGTCGCCCGTGTATCAGACCATCGGGCGCCAACCGTTGTTCCGTGGCGTCGCCGTGCTGCCCACGTTGGTGCTCCTTGCGGTGACGTTCGCGATCGCGAGCGCGGGCGCGTGGGCGTTCCAGCGCCGCGACATCCGCGCCTGAACTCAGCGATCGGGTCCCTGGCGACTCGGGTCGTTGCGGTCGTGGTGCCGCTTGATGGGGCCGGAATGATCTGCGACCTGGCCCAAGCCTCGTGATGCGTTTCGGTCGATGCGCGGGCGCAGCGCTGCGGGCGAGTTTCCGCGGGTGGCAACGTACTGGTGTGCCGTCGCGAACGCTGCGGTCACATCCTGAGCGTGGTCGGGTTCGCGCTTGAGCGCCTCGGCCTGCACTCGGTCGAGTGTGGTCTTGACCACAGAGGGATCCAGTTCGGCGCCGCGAACTTCCAGGACGCGGTCCCAGACACCGGTCACGACGGCAGTGAACAGGGGCGGGTTCTTGCCGCCGTTCAACCACCGTTGTACCGGTGAGATCTTCTGGTCCAAGGACTCCTTTGACATGCGTTCGAGTTCGGGGAGCACCGCGTCGCGGTCGAGCGCGCTGATGCGCTTTGCCTCGCGCTCGACAACTTCATTGTTGAGATCATTGATTCGTCGCTTGACCCATGGAAGGCCGGGGTTGGTCGTCAGCTCCCGTGCCGCAGCAAGCGTGCCGGCGAGGGCGGCGGCGGCCACGATCGAACCGCTGGCGACCAACATCACGGCAGCGAATGGGAGCGTTGCTGCGGGAAGGGTGGTCACCCAATGCAGTGGGCCACGGTTCGCGTAGCCCCGGCGCATGCTCTGCGCATACTGCGCCGGCGTCATGCTCTGGGCCGGGTTCCGGCGGTTCGGGCGTTCGTCGGCCATCAGACGGACGCTCCTTGCACGATCCCCAGGACCTCGAGCTCGGGCTTCGGGACGCCACCTCTTCCGTACTGCTGCCAACCGATGTTCCACTTGTAGGCGATTTCCACGCCGGACCGAGTGTGGGTGGTCATGACGGTTCCTGCGGGTGCGCCGCCGACGGTCCCGGCCTGGAGGTCGACGTGGACGGAACTGGGAGCGGGAAGTCCCGCTCGTGCCGCGGCCGGTGCCAGCGCAATTGGGTCGCCGCCAATGCCTTCGGCCGTGAGCACCGGGACCTGGCTCCCGCCGATCGTTACGCGATCGGCAGTGTTGAAGATCGCAGTCAGCTGAGAACGGGCGTGTTTTGCGAGAGCGTCGATGAATTCGGCACGCGCGTCGGGCGGCAACTCGTCAAATTTCGCTTGGAGTTCTTTCGCCAGGAGGCCCTGATCCAAACCGGTGTGGCTGAGGTGCGCGGCTTTGAAGGTGGGCGACTCGGCGATCGTGATCAGCAAGCTTCGGGCGGCGGGGGAGGCGAGGCCATTGACCAGTTGCGCGAACTCGTCGGCTGGTAGCAGTGTGAAGCTCGAGAGCAGCAGCCCGGCGCCGTTGACCGGATTCAGTCCGTCTTTCTTGATGGAGTAGGCGCTTTGCGACAAGGCAATCAATGCGCCGATGAGTTGGAATCCGGCGAATCCGAGTCCGACCGCGAGCGTGGAAAGGGCAAGCCCCCCGGCGAACTTCAGGCTGGGAAGCGTCTTGTTCACCCAATCCGAGTGACGTTCGAGTGCGGCGATGAATGCTGCTTCGTCTCCGTCGATGTGCCAGATCTCGCGCACGTACTGTTCGATCGTCGCCCGCATCTGTTCCAAGCCTTGATCGATCTGCTGACTCTCCTTGGCAATGCCATCGAGCGCGATTGGGTCGGCAATCGTGCGAGCGGAGATCTGGAACTTCGCGAGGCGGGGATCGCCGAGGAGGATGAACTCGAACAGTGCAAGGAACTTGGCGGCGCCTGCATACGTCAACGCGGATGCGCGCCCTTGATTGACGCCGCTGAAAAACGCGTAGAAGCGATCGAGGTCTGACGTGTCGAGCGCGTCGGACACGTACTGTCGTCGGGCGGCATCGCCTGAGAGGCCGTGTTGTGCGTACCACGAAGGTGTCGCCGCCTTCTGGAGCTCGTCCTGGGAGCTGTCGAAGTCGCTGGCGGTCTGGCCCCGGTGGACCGCGTCTTGCGAATTGTCGTGTTGGACGTACTTGCCGTTGTTGTCAGCCAGATTCTTGTTGTACGAGTGGATCACCTCGCCGACGGCGTTACTGTCGGGAGCGTTGTTCGCACGGGTGTGGCGGGCGCCGTCCGCGTAGTGCCCGAGCAGTTCGTCTACACTGTGCGCGTCGGGTTCGCGGAAATCGGTCTCGCTCATGCGGGCCTCGGTATTGATGCGGCAGCTGACTCGAGCAATCGAGCGCGTCCCGCATACCCGTCGGCGGTGTTGGCTTGGGTCATGCCCGCCTGGAACCAGACTCGCGCGTTGGTCGACCATTCATTGATCTTCTGGTCGACTTGGGCGAGGAGTTCGTTCATCATCGTGTCGGCGCGGTCGTACTGCGCGTTGATGCGGCCCTCGATGCTGGAGAGGTGGCCTCCGGCCTGCTTGATGGCTCCGTACGCGGAGCGGGCGACTGATCCCTTCCATTCCAAGGTGGCGGGGTCCGTGGCGATCAGCAGTGCCTTCGAGGCGAGCGTTGCTTCGCGGACGGTCTTGCGCTCGCGCAGGACCGACTGGTGACTGGTCAGGTCCGCCTTGAGCTGCACGAGCTCAGTGACGTTCTGGAAGCTCGCCTGGGAGTACCGGAGGCGGCTCGGGCGGCTCGGGCGGCGGCGCGCAGCGCGGCGGCGCGCGCGGCCATGGCTTCGGGGGTGGCGAGTGACCGATCGGGAGGTTGTTCGAGGTTCAAAGCGGGTGCCAACTCGGTTCAGGGGGCGTGTTCCGGTGCCCCACCCGCACTGCTAGGACTGCACGAATTTCTGAAATCGTATAGAAATGTTGAAATAGGGGCAATACGAAATTCGGATTTCGGGCTGGCGATTCGGAGGCGGGACGGGGAGGGGCGCCTACCGGCGGGTCACCCGGGGTCCTCGTAGCCTGGGGGCGTCCAGACGCTGGAACTCCCCGCCGGAAAGGCCTGCATGTTCATCGACGGCTCGCACCACTCGCTGCCTGACATCGATCCCACCGAGACCCAGGAGTGGATGGATTCCCTCGACGCGGTGGTGGGCATCCGGGGCAAGAGCCGGGCCAACTACCTGCTGGCCCGCCTCATGGAGCGGGCCCGCGAGCAGGGCGTGGGCGTGCCGGCCATGGTGCAGACCGACTACATCAACACCATCCCGCCCGAGCGTGAGCCGTGGTTCCCAGGCGACGAGTTCCTCGAACGACGTATCCGTGCGTACATCCGCTGGAACGCAGCCGTCATGGTGGCGCGGGCCAACAAGCAGCGCGACGGGATCGGCGGTCACCTCGCCACCTATGCCAGTGCCGCGTCGCTCTACGAAGTGGGCTTCAACCACTTCTGGCACGGCAAGGCCGACGGGCGATTCGGCGACCAGGTGTACATGCAGGGGCACGCGGCGCCGGGCATCTATTCGCGTGCATACCTCGAAGGTCGGTTGAACGAGTCGCAGCTCGACCGTTTCCGCGCCGAGATCGGTGGCGGGTTGCCCAGCTACCCGCACCCGCGCCGCATGCCCGACTTCTGGGAGTTCCCCACGGTTTCCATGGGGCTCGGGCCGCTCAACGCGGTGTACCAAGCGCGCTTCAACCGCTACTTGCTGAACCGCGAGCTCGTCGACACGAGCCAGGCGCACGTCTGGTGTTTCGTGGGCGACGGCGAAATGGACGAACCCGAGTCGGTGGCTGCGCTCTCGCTCGCAGCTCGCGAAAAGCTCGACAACCTCACGTTCGTCGTGAACTGCAATCTGCAGCGTCTCGACGGTCCCGTGCGCGGGAACTCCAAGGTCATCCAAGAGTTCGAATCGGTGTACCGCGGCCATGGCTGGAACGTCATCAAGGTCGTGTGGGGCCGGGAGTGGGACGACCTGTTGGCCCGCGACGTCGACGGTGTGCTGCTCAACAAGATGAACAGCACCGTCGACGGCGAGTTCCAGAAGTACGCCGTTGAGACGGGCGCGTACATCCGTGAGCACTTCTTCGGGCCCGACCCGCGCTTGCGCCAGATGGTTGATCACTTGCCCGACGACGCGCTCCCGCGTCTGCGCCGCGGGGGCCACGACTACCGCAAGCTCTACGCCGCATACAAGGCAGCGGTGGAGCACGAAGGTTCGCCCACGGTCATCTTGGCGAAGACCATCAAGGGCTGGACGCTCGGCCCTGACTTCGAAGCCCGCAACGCCACCCACCAGATCAAGAAGATGAACGACGCGGAACTCAAGCGATTCCGCGACAACTTGCAGCTCGAGATCCCCGACAAGCTGTTGGAAGAGGGCTTGCCGCCCTACTTCCACCCGGGATTCGACTCGCCGGAGTTCGAGTACATGATGGATCGCCGCCGAGCGCTCGACGGCTTCTTGCCGGACCGCGTCGATCGCGCCAAGAAGGTGTTCGCTCCAGGCGCGTCGCTCATCAAGGATCTGGTGGCCGGTACAGGCGACAAGGTGCAGGCCAGCACCACTACGGCGTTCGCGCGATTGCTGCGTTCAATGCTGAAAGACAAGGAGATGGGGCAATACATCGTGCCCATCATCCCCGACGAAGCGCGCACGTTCGGTCTCGACGCACTGTTCTCCGACGTGAAGATCTACGCTCCGTTCGGCCAGAAGTACGAGCCAGTCGATGCGGGCCTCATGTTGAGTTACCGCGAAGATCCGCAGGGCCGATTGTTGATGGAAGGCATTACCGAAGCCGGCGCCGTGGGCTCGCTCACCGCAGCCAGCACGGCGTATGCCACCTGGGGTCAACCAATGATCCCGTTCTACATCTTCTATTCCATGTTCGGTTTCCAGCGGGTCGGTGACCTTGTCTGGGCCATGGGCGACCAGCGCGGCCGCGGGTTCCTGTTGGGCGCGACTGCGGGTCGTACCACGTTGCAGGGTGAAGGGTTGCAACACAACGACGGGCACAGCCCGGTGCTTGCGTCCACGGTGCCGAACTGTCGCGTGTATGACCCGGCGTTCGCCTATGAGATGGCAGTCATCGTGCGCGACGGGATCGAGCGCATGTACGGGCCTGATCCCGAGGACTGCTTCTATTACCTCACGCTCTACAACGAGAACTACGTGATGCCTCCCATGCCCGAAGGTGTGGAAGACGGCATCATCAAGGGGATCTACAAGTTCAAGGCCGGTGCGTCGGGATTGAAGCACCGTGCGCAGATCTTGGGCAGTGGTCCGTTCGTGAACGTGGCGCTCGACGCGCAGCGCATTCTCGAAGACGATTTCGACGTGTCGGCCGACGTGTGGAGCGTCACCGGGTACAAGCAGCTCCGGGAAGACGCGCTCGACGCGGAACGATGGAACCGTCTGCACCCCGACGAGGAGCCACGAGTTCCGTACGTCACCGAGCAGTTACGCGGCGCCGAGGGTCCGATCGTGGCGGTCAGCGACTACATGAAGTCGGTGCCCGACCAGATCGCTCGTTTCGTGCCCCAACCGTTCGTCCCGCTCGGCACCGACGGGTACGGCATGAGCGACGTGCGGGACCAGTTGCGCAGCCACTTCGAGGTGAACGCCGAGCACGTGGTCGTTGCGGTGCTCTCCGAGCTGGCTCGCACCGGTGAGGTCAAGAGCGACCTGGTGGCTGACGCGATTGCAAAGTTCGGGATCGCCACCGATGCGCCGGATCCCCGCACCGTCTAGCTGCTGCGACGGCACGCTCAGTCCTTGAGCGGGTCGTCCTCGTCGTCCCAGTCGGTGGGCTCGTCCTCGTCGTCCCAGTCGTCGTCGACGTTGCCGGCCTCGACATCGGCCAGGCTGGCGTTGCTCTCACGGAACAAACCGTCATCGAAGCCGCGCTTGAGCTCGCGTGCTTCCCGGAATCGACGGGCTCGGCCTTTCCTCGGCACTGCAGGTCCTCCCTGCCCTGGCTGGGCTTGCCCGAGCGGCGTGTTTGCGCCCGCTTCGGGGACCCACCATTGTGCCCTACGGAGGAGCCCCCGCGCGGCGCATTGCTCACAGGGTCGCTGGCCTGCGGTTTCCTCCCAGGGACCGCCCGGTCTGCCGGATTGGGCCGGAGCCGAGTAGTGTCCCCTGTCCGGAACGGCCGCGGCCGGGGCGACTTCGGGCGATTAGCTCAGTGGGAGAGCGCTGCCTTCACACGGCAGAGGCCACTGGTTCGAAACCAGTATCGCCCACCCGAAAGCGCACACGGGCCGGTCCTACGGGGCCGGCCTCGCCGCGTGCGGTCGGGTGCCTATTGCGACGCCGCCATGGGCATTCGCTCAGGCTTCTTCGACGGCAGCCCTTTGGTGAAGAACAGGGCTGCGATCGCAATCAGGCCTGCGGCGAAGAGCCCGGCCTTGAGCGCCTTGAGCTGCGACTCTTCGTAGTTCTCGACCAGCACGTTGACCTCTGCGGGAGGAACACCTGCTTGCTCGGCTGAGGTGCGGACCTGATCGGCGGAGACGAAGCTGACGTTGCCGCTCACCGAGACGCTTACTTGCTGTTTCACCGTCGAGGAAATGCGCGGATCGTTCTCGACGCGTGAGGCGAACGATCCGATCAGGCCTGACAGCACGATCGCTCCAATTAGTGCAACGCCCAGTGACGAACCGAGTTGTTGGGCCGTGTATTGCAAGCCGCCGGCTTCGCTGCGACCCGATGCGTCGACTGACGACTGCACGACGTTGCCGAGTTGCGATGCCATGAGTCCCGTTCCCACACCGAGGAGTGCCATCGAGATTGCGAACCCGCCCTCGTTCAGTTGTGGGTCGATGTACGCGAGCAGAAAGAAGCTACCTACGGCGGCCGCAATGATTCCGGCACGGATGATGGTGCGCGTTGAGAACCGTTCGGCCAGTGATGCGCCGGCAATGGCAGCGAGGAACATGGCGACTGACGCCGGCAGCATGCGGATCCCCGATTCGAGCGCGTCGAGCCCCAAGACAAGCTGCAGATACAGCGGGATCGTGAAGAAGATCCCCATGAGGATGAGGTTCTGCGACAGCAGCGCTTGGAGTCCGGCGCGCAGCGGAGTGATGCTGAACAGTTGCAGGTGTACCAGTGGATCTTTGGCGCGTGCTTCGCGGTACTGCTGCCACTTGACGAAGGCGTACATGAGTGTGGCGCCGGCGCCGACCACGAACGGAGTCAGTGAGAATCCGAACGGCGTGAGTGGCGAGTGCTTCGGTTGGATCCAACCCCAGGTGCTGGCCTGCAGGACTCCCAGCACGATGAGTCCGAGCCCGAGTGCTGACAGCGCGGCGCCGAGGGTGTCGAGTTTCGGTTTGGTGCCCGGGTTGGGTGCATCGCGCAACAAACGGATGCACGCCAAGATTCCAAGCACCAGCACAACTTCACCGGCGAACACGACGCGCCAGCTGAGCGCAGTGGTGGCCCATCCGCCGACGATGGGACCGACCGCAATACCGGCACCCGCAACGCCACCGATGACCGAGTACGCGGTGAGGCGGCTCTTGTCGGCGTAGTTCCCAGCGACCAGCGCAGCGAGCGCGGGAAGGACCAATGCTGCGCCGATGCCTTCAAGTACTGACCAGCCGAGGGCGAGCGTCCACACCGACTGGGAGAGCGCGGTCACGAGTGAACCGCAGCCATAGATTGCGAGGCCGACGATGAATGCGCGCTTGCGGCCGATGATGTCGCCGATTTTGCCACCCGCCACCATGAACATCGCCATGGTGAGTGAGTAGAGCGTGATCACGGCTTGGATTGCGGTGACAGAGGTGTCGAAGTCCTTCACCAGCTGGCTGATCGACACGTTCATGACGGCCTGGTCGAGGACCATCACGAACTGCGCCGCAGCGAGAACAACGAGCGGACCCCATCTCTTCATTTGGGAGTGCCTAGCGCACGGGTGCGTTCGCTGCGGGGTTCCTCGGCGAAAGCGGGCGGTTCCGGGCGACCAAATCGGCAGCTGCGTGTGTGGTGCTGGGATGCGGAGGCGATATCCCAGATGGGTCGTGAGGCTCATGGCGCTGATCAGCGTTCGTCGGGATACTGGCAGCCAGCCGTTCGCTCAGGAGTGTCGATGTACAAGCCCACTCGTCGAATCCGCCGTTTCGCCGCATTGGCTTCGGCAGCAGTCGCTCTTGGCGGTCTCGCAGCATGCGCGCCTGCTCCGGTCGTACCGCCGGCGTCCGCTCCAGTCACCAACATCACCGTGAGCGGCGATGCAACGGCTCCAATCTTGAGGAATGCGTCGCTCACGCTTCCGCTTCAGATTCCGTCGAAGCTGACGACCCAAATTGACGGTCTCTACGAGACTCCTGGTGTGAACACTCCGGAGGTCTTCTGGGGTTTTGACTCTGTGAGTATCAAGCGTGACGCACCGTTTGTTGCCGGCCAGACCTACAGCTTCGATCAGCGTGACGGTGTTCAGGCTGGCGAGCCTGACTTCTTCTACGAGTCGGGCTTTCAGATGTGCAGGCAGGCGTCGGGCACGGTGAAGGTGGTGCAGTGGAGCGCTGACGGTTCGGTCAAGGAAGTGGTATTCGACGCCCGTTGCCGAGAGGTGTACCGGGGTATTGACGGTACGACGACCACGTACGAAAACCCGGGCGTGATCCGTGGCGTGATTCGGGTGAACGCCGTTCCTACTCCCGGCCTCTAACGGCAAGCCGGGGCGACCCGGTCGTCTTACCTAGAGTCTGAGGCCATGACGACTGCGCTCACCGTTTTGTTGCCGCCATCGGAAGGAAAAGCTGAAGGCGGGCGAGGTCGGTTTGCGTTTCGTACGGGAGCGTTCACTCAACTGGCGAAGTCGCGCCAGCAGGTGGCCGATGCGTTGTCGACGGCTGCGCGCGGTCCGGGCGCCGCGAAGCTCTTGGGTGCGAGTGGTGCCACGCTCGAGCGAGCGGTTGCGGCCGATAGTGCCATCAAGGGTGCGCCGGTTCTGCCTGCGGGGGAGCGATACACGGGCGTGGTGTGGGAGCACCTCGATCTCGAATCGCTGGGCAAGGGCGCGCAGACGCGTGCCAACGATTCGATTGTGGTGGTGTCGGGGTTGCTCGGCCTGGTTGGCGTGACCGATCCCGTCCCCGATTACCGCTTGAAGATGGGAGCGTCGCTTCCACCGTTCGGCAAGTTGTCGAAGTGGTGGCGATCGCAGTTGACGGACGCCTTGATCGATCGGGTCACCGGCGGTGTGGTGCTCGATCTGTTGCCCAAAGAGCACGCGGATGCGCTTGATCGCGCATTGGTCGCAGCGGCGGCAAAGCGCTTCGTCCGGGTGGAGTTCGTGAAGGCCGGCGGCGGGGCTGCGGGACACAACGCGAAGGCGGTGAAGGGTTTGGTGGCTCGCGCGGCTGTGAGCGCGGCGCCGGCGCGGTTGGTGCAGGTGCTCGAGTCCTTCAGTGCTGCTGGGCCGGTATTGGGCGCATGGTCGTGCCGTTCCATTCGCGAGGACGATGGCGTGACGTGCGTGGAGATCGCCGGTCGGTGAGTTCTCCCGGCGGGATCTGATGTGGCAGAGTCCGCGTATGACGAACGCGCATCTTTCCGCAGCCGATCAACGCTTCTTGGCCATCGCGATCGAAGAGGCGCAGACCGGGTGGGATGAAGGTGGCATCCCGATCGGCGCTGCGCTCATCGCCGCCGATGGCACGGTGTTGGGACGCGGGCACAACCGGCGGGTGCAAGACGGCAGTCCCATCCATCATGGTGAGACCGACGCGTTCGCGAATGCTGGCCGGTTGCCCGCCACGGTCTACCAAGGCGCCACCATGTACACGACCTTGTCACCGTGCGCGATGTGCACCGGAACGATGTTGTTGTACGGCGTCCCGCGCGTTGTCATCGGTGAGAACGAGACGTTCATGGGCGAGGAAGAGTTGTTGCGCTCGCGGGGCGTCGAAGTGGTCGTCGCTGATTCTGATGAGTGCAAAGCGTTGATGCGACGGATGATCGCCGAGAAGCCGGACCTGTGGTTCGAAGACATCGGCGAGGAGCACGCCTGACGGGCGCAGCCCGTCTGGTGGATAGCGGGGCTTATCCCTCTTGGTCTCATCGGCCATCGGGGGGAATCCGCGGGACCAGATTTGCGGCCGATGCGCGCGCATTCTTACCTTCGCCACATCACCGGTAGCGCGGTTTCCTACGGATGGGACTATGCGAGAGACGTTGGGGGGCGTCGCTCGTGGATGCGAGCGACGGATGGCAATCGGGGTGTGTTGTATCGCCATTGCGGCTGGCGCCGCATGCAGCAGCGCGCGGTCGCTGCAGACGGAGTCGGTTTCGGCGTCAACGGGTGCCGCAAGATCGTCCGCCGCTTCGCCACACGCGCACCCATCCGCGGCCGAGCCCGACCGTCACCCGGCTGATCCCGTCGGAATCGACCCCGAACGCAGTCGCGTCCTCGCGGTCCATCGGGCGTTCTGGGATGCGTTGATACCACCCGAGTTGGGGGTCATGCGACCCCGATGGGACGAGATGGCGCGGGTCGCAACCGCCGACGTCGTCGCGATGTACCGGAACTCATTTCGGCGCGACACCGAACGCGACGGGGGCTTGCAGCTCCTCGTCGACCTGCAGTTCGCAGTCAATTCGGTCCGGATCGACGGTGATGTCGCCACGATCGACGGCTGCGTGCATCAAATCGGAGTGGTCGAACGCGTGCGTGACCGCGCCGAACTCGGCCGAAGTGACGAGAACCTCCAGTACGCAGGCGAGCTCGAGCGAGGTGGAGTTATGGGGTGGCGCTTCCGAAACGTCTCGGTGGGTGAGCAATGCGGAGGCTGAGGATGACGTGGGTCTCGGTGTGCATCGTGGTCGCGGTCAGCGCATCGTTTCTCGTGGGCACGAACCCGGCGGGCGCCGACTCCAGCGGGCTGACCTATGGCGGCGCGCGAACTCCGACGGGTGGAACAGTGTGGGCGAACGGAACATGGCACACGCCCGGTCGACCGGGCGTCAGTGTGTGCCGCAACGAGATCGTTGATCCATCCATGCTGTTCCAATGGCCCTACGAGCCGCCGTTCGAAGGTGGCATCTACTTCGTGCGCGTGTGTGCAGGCGTTCGGAGCGGGTGGCGATGGGCGTCGGCGCCGAGTGAGCTCGCCACATACGCAAACTCGCGAACGCTCGAGTTGCCGCGAGTGGCACCGAGCACTGCGCCGGGGGTGGCCAACGAGCAGCTGGTTGGGGTGCCGATGTGGCTTTGGATCGACGGTTCGCAGTGGCAAGCGCAGCGGCGGGAGTTCTTCTTCAATGGCGTCCAAATCGGTGTCGTGGGCTTTCCGGTGCGAGTCGAGTGGGACATGGGCGACGGGAGCACCGTCGTGTGTGATGGCCCCGGCCTGCCGTTCGACCGCGCCCGCCCGGTCGCGGTACAGCACTCCGACTGCACCTACACGTACCTGAAGAGCAGTTTGGCCGGACGATCGGATCAGCGGTTCCGAGTCGTTGCCCGTGCGGTGTGGTCACTCCAGTGGTTTGCATCGGAAGGACCGTGGCAAGACCTCGGCGAAGTGGTGATGGAGCAACCCTTCTCGGTTCGGGTCGTCGAAGCGCAGGCATTGCTCACCCGGAGTGGAACGGGAGTCATGGGATGACAGCAACACTCGAGCGGCAGGTTGAGGCACCGCGTGTGCCCAGCATGGTTCGCAGGCGATCACCTCGACTGTCACTTGCGCTCGTTGCGCTCTTGGTGACCGTGGCATCGGCGCTGGGGTTTGTTGCATGGGCACGCAGCATTGGCGACCGAACGGAGGTCTTGGTTGCGGCGCGTGACATCTCGTCAGGCGGAGTCATCAGCCGATCGGATCTTGGGGTTGCGCGCATCGCCGGTGACCGTTCGCTGCGAGCGATCGATGCCGGTTCGATGGATCGAGTCGTCGGGAAGATCGCGGCGGGTCCAATTCCTCGTGGGACGCTGATGAACCCCGACTTGATGAGTGGCGCGCCGGTCCTGGGGGCGGACGAGGCCATCGTTGGGGTTGCCGTGCGGAGCGGACAGGCCCCCGTCGCGAAGCTTTCGCCCGGACTCACCGTCATGGTCGTTCGCACGCCGTCGTCGGGATCGAACGACGCCGACGCAACCGTCTTGGCGTCTCGAGCGGTGGTGCAGGCCGTGACGAAACCGGATCGCGCGGACGCGGCAGCCGCAGCATTGGGGAGCGCGCAGTTTGTCACGCTCGCTGTGTCGGCGAACGTCGCCCCCGATGTCGCTGCTGCCTCTGCAGCTGATCGTGTGCGCCTCGTCTTGGTGGCACCGCGATGACTGTTGTGGCAGTCGGCTCGGTCCGTGGCGCGCCCGGCGCAACGTCGTGTGCCATCGGGTTGTCGCGTTCCTGGCCCGCCCCCCATGTGGTGCTGCTCGAAGCAGATCCGAGTGGAGGCGTCCTCGCTGCCCGCACCGGACTCGCGCACGATCCGGGGCTCGTCTCACTGGCGTCGAACAGTCGGCCGGGAGCACCCGCCGACCTGGTGGCGCACGGGCAACCGGTCTCGGAGCAACTCAGCGTCGTGTGTGGTCCTTCGAGCGGCACTCAAGCGCGCGCCGCACTCTCCGGGCGAAGCGATGAGATCGTCGCCGCGGTTCGCAACGCGCCGCTCCCAGTGGTGATCGACGTCGGGCGCGTCGACCAGTGGTCGCCTGCACTTCCGCTCGCGCGTGCTGCATCGATGGTGGTGCTCGTCGCCCGTCCCTACCTCAAACAGATCGAGCATCTGATCTCCTCGGCCGAGTCCCTGCGGCGAACCGGCCTCGACCTCGGTGTGGTGTTGATCGGCGAGCGTCCGTACGGCGGCCACGAGGTCGATGACGCCCTGGGCGACTCTGCGCACGTACTGGCAGTGCTTCCCGATGACGCGAGGAGCGCCGACGCAATCGGTCATGGCTTGACTCGCACGGCGTTCGGAGTTCGGCGCTCGGCCTATGCCCGAGCGCTCATCGACCTCTCCGTGTTGCTCAACGGGCTTGAGTGCGCGCCGGTACTGGAGAACCGTTCCGCATGACAGCCAGCGAGACCGTGCGTCGAATCCGTGCCGAAGTCGCGGAGCAACTCTCCAAGCCTCTCGGGATCGACGGTGATGGTGCCCCGAGCGCCCTGAATGCCGACTCTGAGCGTCAGCTCGCGCGCAAGTTGATCGCCGATGCGCTGAGTGCCGAAGCGGCGCGACAGATTTCGTTGGGGCAACCACCACTGGATGCAGCCAATGAACACGAGGTCGCCCAAGCCGTGTTCGATTCCCTGTACGGGCTCGGCCGGCTCCAGCGCATCCTCGAGGACGCGACGGTCACCGACATTCACATCAATGGCTGCGACCGCGTCTTCGTGAAGCGGACCGATGGGTCGCGTGCTGTACTGGGCCCGGTTGCCGAATCGGATGCCGAACTCGTCGAGCTGATTCGGACTGCCGCGGCGCGCTTTGGGCGCAGCGAGCGTCGCTTCGATGCCGCAGCCCCCGAACTCAACCTGCAACTTCCCGACGGGTCCCGGCTCTTCGCAGTTCAGGCCGTCAGTGAGCGGCCGAGTCTGGCGATTCGATTGCATCGCCACCAGAAGGTGTTTCTCGACGACTTGGTGGGTCTTGGAATGATCGATCACGTGCTCGGATCGTTCCTGCGCGCTGCGGTCCGGTCACGTCAGAACATCATCATCGCAGGAGGAACGGGCGTCGGGAAGACCACGCTCCTCCGTGCCTGTGCCAACGAGATCGCACCCGAGGAGCGACTCGTCACCGTGGAAGACGCACTCGAGCTCGGGTTGGACCGATTCCCCGAGTTGCACCCGAACGTCGTGTCCTTCGAGGAACGCCGTGCCAACACCGAAGGTGAGGGTGCGGTGTCGATGTCGGACCTCGTTCGCTGGGGATTGCGCATGGACCCTGATCGGGTGATCGTTGGTGAAGTGCGCGGCGACGAAGTGCTGCCGATGCTCAATGCAATGAGTCAGGGCAACGATGGTTCGTTGGCCACGATCCACTCCGATTCGAGTCATGGGGTGTTCACGAAGCTTGCGCTCTACGCGGTGCAGACGCCGCAACGCCTTCCGCTCGAGGCCACCAACCTCTTGGTTGCAAATTCGATTGACCTGGTCGTCTTCTGTACCCGGAACCGCTACGGCGAACGGTTCGTGAGTTCGGTCCGCGAAGTCACGGGGGCCGAGGACCGATTGGTCCTGTCGAATGAGGTCTTCCGTCCCGGTCGCGAGGGCCGGGCTCGACCGGGCGCGCCGATCCGCGACGTGACGATGCGGGAGCTCATGGACGCGGGATTCGACCCAGGCGGATTCCATGCCGCAATGGAGCAGTGGACATGACTGATCTCGTCATACCAGCGGTCTTGGGCTCCGGATGCGCGCTCGGGGCCGTGATTGGGTGGGCCGCATTTCGGATGCCGCACAACGCGCAGCCGATGCGCGTGACGGTGTCGCAGGTACCCGTCCCAACGCGTCCGCGCCTCGTTGCGGTCGGAGCGACCATTGGTGTTGCGCTCGCTTCACTCGTGATCACGGGCTGGATTGTGGGTGCGGTCATCGCCGGACTGGCGACGTGGTTCCTACCGCAGGTGCTCCTGGGTGGGGGAGCAGCCAAGGATCGGATCGCTCGGACGGAGGCGATCGCTGGGTGGGCGGAGATGATTCGCGACACGCTGTCCGGCGCCGCCGGGCTCGAGGAAGCCATCGTTGCGACTGCTTCCGTGGCGCCACTTCCGATTCGCGCCGAAGTGCAAGTGCTGGCGACGCGCCTTCGCCATGAGCGACTGGGCGACGCGTTGCGCGATCTCGCGGACTCGCTCGCCGACCCCACCGCCGACCTCGTGGTGAGTGCGCTGACGCTCGCGGCTGAGCGTCATGCCCGTGATCTTGGTGGTCTGTTGGGGTCGCTGGCGGCGTCGGCCCGGGCGCAGGCCGCAATGCAACAGCGGGTCGAGGCGGGACGCGCCCGGACTCGTTCAGCCGTGCGGATGGTGACGGTGTTCACCACCGTGTTCGTCGTGGGCATGGTGGTCCTGAATCGCGGCTACCTCGCGCCGTTCGACGGTGCCTTTGGGCAACTCGTTCTCGCCACGGTTGGAGGCGGTTTCGCTGCGGCGTTCGTCTTGCTGAGTCGGATGTCGCAGGTCGGAACCCCCACCCGCGTCTTCATTCGGGAGGTGCCGTCGTGATCGTTGTCCCCTTGGCGTGTGGGGCCGGCATGGGGCTGGCCTGTTGGTTGGCCATCCGCGCAGTGGCGCCGCGTCCGGTCGGCCTCCGCGCTGCGCTCGCTGATCTGCATCGCCTCCCGGCGACCAACGAGATGCAGCACGCCGATGACTGGCGGGCGCGTTTCGGACGTCGGATCGCGAACGCCGCCCAGATGGCTGGGTTCCTCAACGATCGGGTGCAAGGCGATCTCGATGTGGTGGGCCGAACCGTAGAACAACACGCAGTACAGAAGTGCGTGGCTTCGGTGGTCTGTGGCGCGTTGCCGCTCACCATGTACGTGGTGCTCGCCGTCGGGGGCGTAGCAGCGTCGCCACCCCTGTTCGTGCTCGCTGCGCTCTCTGGGGGTCTCTTCGGCTTCGTGGTCCCCGACCTCACGTTGCGCACCGAAGCGCAGCGCCGTCGGCGGGAGTTTCGCCACGCGTTGGGCGCGTATCTCGATCTGGTGACGGTGATCCTGGCCGGCGGTGGGGGAACCGAGAGCGCACTCACCGATGCGGCTGCTGCCGGCGACGGCTGGGCCATGGCGCGCCTTCGGCGCGCGCTCGCTTCCTGCCGCCTCACCGGGTCGACTCCGTGGGATGCGTTCGATCGACTCGGCCAAGAGTTGGGCGTCGACGAACTCCGTGAGCTCGCCGCCACCGTCGGGTTGGCAGGAGAGCAGGGAGCCAAGGTTCGACAGTCGTTGGCGGCCAAGGCCATGTCGCTCCGGGAGCATGAGACCGCAGCGGTGGAAGCCGAAGCGCAGTCCGCAACGGAGCGGATGGCACTCCCGCTGGTCATGTTGTTGTTCTCCTTCGTTGTGTTCATTGGGTATCCGGCAATCGCGCGTGTGCTCACCGACTTCTAGGAAAGGGAGAGGGAATGGAATTCCAAACGCTGTTCACGATGTGGAGCGTGTGGTCGGAGCGGCTGCGTCAGCTTCGGGAGGACCAACGGGGTATGACGACCGAAGCCGTGCTCATTACCGCAGGTCTCGCGGCGCTGGCCATCACGGTGCTCACGGTGATCGTGGCGAAGGTGACGAGCAAGGCGAACGCAATCTCGACCGACACGCCGTGAACGAACGAGGAGCCGCGAGCACCGAATTGGTGCTGGTCCTCCCGGTGGCGTTCATCATGGTGCTGACGGTGTTCCAGTTTGCGCTCTGGTACAACGCGCGTGAGCTTGTGACGGCGGCGGCGCAAGATGGCGTCGCCGCTGGGCGCGTCGAGAATGCCGATGCCGGTGCGGCCCAGCGTCGGGCCGAGTCGGTCCTGGCCCAGACGCGTCCGGCGTTGGCGGGCCCACCTTCGGTGGTCGCGCAGCGAGATGCAGACCGTGTCTCCATTGAGATCCGGAGTCGCGTGGTTGCCGTGGTGCCGGGCCTGGGTCTCGAAGTGCGAGCCCGGTCAGTGGCGCCGATCGAGCGCTTTGTGCCGGCAGGGCAGCGATGAGTGAGCGCGGTTCGTCGGTGACCGAGCTCACCCTGCTCGCTCCGTTGCTCATCGTGATGATGTTGTTCGTTGCGTTGGCGGGCCGGCTGATGAGTACGGAGAACGCGCTCGTTGGCACGACTCGCGATGCTGCACGCGCCGCCACGCTGCGGGAACGGGCCGACGACGCACGTGCTGCGGCCGAGATGATCGTCGCTGAAGGCACAGGAAGCACATGCCGTGATCGACAGACCGAGGTCGAGGTACCCGTGACGGCGGATGGACGAGTGGTGCCCGGCTCGGTTGTGCGGGTGCACGTGCGGTGCCGAGTGAACCTGGCCGACATGGCGCTGCTGCGCATGCCGGGATCGAAGGTGATCGACAGTCGCTCGTCGGAGGTAGTCGACCGATTCAGAGGCGTTCAATGATTACCGCGTTCGTGACGGGCGTGACTGCGGCACTCCTCCTCGCCGGTGCGCTGGTCTACGACGGGGGCCAACTCCTGGTGGCGCGCCGACATGCCGTGAACGTGGCGGCGTCCGCGGCGCGGTTTGGTGCCCAGGAAGTCGACGTTGATGCGCTGTATCGGGGAGAGGGCGTGCACCTGAACTCGGACCGCGCTGAAGCTGCAGCCATCGAAGCCGCACTTGCCGATGGCGCGTCGAGCGCGACTGCGAACGCTACTGCCGACTCCGTCGAGGTGCGGGTGGTCTTCCCCGACCAGAGCGTGTTGGCCGGCGTTGCCGGCGCGGGCGGGGTGGCATCGATCAAGGGTGCGGCATCGGCCCGCGTTGCTCGAGGAACGGACCAAGGATGAGTCAGCAATGAATCAAGAACGCCGTGATCGCCCGACCGTGCTGCTACGTGCCGCTGGGGCCCTTGTACTCGGTGTGAGCGTGTTGGTCGGCCTTCCGTACCTCCTGGTCACGCTGGTGGGGAATCCCTTCCCGGACTCCGCGCCATCGGTTGACGCAATGCGTCAGGCAATCGAGTCGGGCGACATTCATTCCGACGTGTTGTTCGGACTGCTTGGCATGATCGGCTGGGCACTGTGGCTCCAGTTCGCCGTGGCGATCGGGGCGGAGTCCATTGCCGTCGTCCGGGGCCGACCGACCTTGCATCTTCCAGCAAGTGCATCGATGCAGGCGGTGGTGGCGCGCATGTTTGCCGCGGTCTTGTTGGTGTCCAGCGCGGCGCCACCGCGTGCTGCTGCTGCGGCTCCGCCTCCGCCAATCGCAGTGTCGGCGAGTCCGACGCCGGTGGCGCCGAGTCTGGTTGCAGTCCCAACGATTCCCGCGTCGGCCATCGACCGGACGGCGCAGGACGGCGCGGCGATTGCGACGGGGCCCGCTCCTCGCACCTACGAGGTGCAACCGCGGGACTCCTTGTGGTCGATTGCCGCACGCGAGTTGGGCGACCCGCTCCGGTGGTCCGAGATTGCGGATCTCAACGACGGCCGGGTACAACCCGACGGCGCAACATTCCGCTCCGCTGATCTCATCCAACCGGGCTGGGTGCTGCTCCTACCCGCGATCGTGGCGGAGGAGGCCGCCGTTCCTGCGCCGCCCGGAAGCGACGGCGCCTCGCGATTGGTCGATGTGGCACGCGGTGATTCGTTGTGGACAATCTCAGAAGCGCAGCTCGGCCAAGGCGAACGATGGACCGAGCTCTACGAACTGAACCGCGGCCGACCGCAACCCGATGGCCATGCGCTGCGCGATCCCAACGTGATCGAGCCCGGGTGGCGACTCACCCTTCCGGTGGCTGAAGCCGATGCGCCGGCACCGGTACCGGCATTGGACGCTGCATCAGCACCAGCCCCTGCGCCCGAGCTGACACCGAATTCGGTCCAACAACCGTTGCCTGTGGCTGCACCTTCGACTGCGGCTGCACCCGAGCCATCGGTTTCCACCGTTGCGGAACCTATGACAGCGGCAGAGCCCGCAGGCGCGTCAACCGTTGCGCCGGAACCGCCGCGTTCGGCCGCATCTCAGCGCGCGCCGTCCGAAACGATCAGCGGTACGGAACTCGCAAGTGGCGGCGCGCTCCTCGCCGGCGCAGTACTGCTGACGCTGCGGCGCATGCGCCGCCGCGTGATGCGCCGCCGCCTTCCTGGCCGGCTGCCCGCCAAGCCGCGCGAAACCCAAGCGGAAGCGGAGTTGATGCTCCGTGCGTCGGAGCAGCCCGCAGCAATCCTGCGACTCCGCAGCGCGCTGGCGGGAATTGCGCTTCGGCGGCCGGATCGCGCTCGTCCAATCGCCTGGTCGGTCGCGGCAGATGGCGTCGAGGTCCAGCTCGATGGCATCGACCGGAACCCGGCACCGGGGTTCGTGCAGGGCGCATCGGGAACTCAGTGGCGGTGGGTGAGCAACGAACTGCGCCACGATCCGGTGACCGCACCGGCGTGCGTGGGGCTGGGCCAGGCCGATGGCGCAGACCTGTTCCTCGACGTCGAAGCGTGTGGCGCAATCTCGTTAACGGGTCACAACGCAGATGTGCAGCGGCTTGCGCGCGCGTGCGGGTTGACGCTCGCTGACTCACCGATTGGCGGTTCGGTCACGCTTGTGGTCGTCGGAGATGCCTCGGCAGACGGCAACTGCATGAGCGCCGTTGAGGCGTTGCGACTTGCGCAGGCTCACGTTGCGAGTTGTCGCGCCGCGCTTGCTGACATGTGTGTCGAAACCACATTTGCGGCGCGCTGTCGCGCAGATGGCGACTGGGGTCCGCTCGTGGTGTTGTCGGCTGAGCCGCTTTCTGCGGAGCTGGGGGAGGCATTCGTCGAACTCGCGGCCGAGGGCGGGCTGGGGCTTGCCGTCATCGCACCGCAGTTGCCCGGGACACCGTGGGAAATCTCGGTGGACGCACGCCATGTCCGCGTGCCGCGTCTGCAGTGGGCCGGTGAACATGCGTTCGCCGAATTGGTGAGCGCAGCCGATGCGGTGCTGGCGGATACGGATTCGGATTTGGGTGACGAGCCGGATGGGGACTCCGGAACGGAGGAGGCGGCGTCGTTCATCGATCTCACCGACGAACTCGCACCCGTACACGTGCTTCCAAGCGATGCCACACCGTATGAGGAGATGCCCTTCGACGTCGAAGTCCGGATCCTGGGCGACGTCGAGGTCGCAGGGACCGGCATTGCGCTCGATCCGCGCAGCACCGAATTCGTTGCGTTCCTCGCATGTCAGCACGATGGTGTGCGCGAGGAGCGCATCAAGACTGCGTTGTGGCCGGACTCGTTGCCGGCGGCATCCTCGTGGACCAACCGAGTATCGAAGGTGCGTAAGGGTTTGGGCGTCGATCGCAAGGGCGAGTTGAACCTGCCGCATATCGCCCCGGGAGGCCGCTACGCCCTCGGCGATCACGTCGTCAGCGATCTCCATCGAGTGCGCGGGCGATTGGAAGCAGCACGCAAGCAGGAATCTGCGGTCTCGATGCAGACGCTCGAGGATGCCCTGGATTTGGTCCGCGGGATTCCCTTCGGCAGTGCGCGCGGATACGACTGGGCCTTCGCACACGGTCTTGTCGCGGACGCGGAGGCGGTGGTGGTGGATGCGGGCCACGAACTCGCCCAACGAGCACTCGCAAGCGGCGACTGGGCGCGGGCCTTGAAGGCGTGCGAGCGCGCGAGCCGCGTTGCTCCGGCGAGCGAGATCCTGGCGCGCGACCGGATGTTGGCGTTCGACCAGGCCGGCGACCCCACCGGGGTGGAAGCAGTGATGCGTGACCTCTGCGCGGTGCTCGAGTCCGATGATCCCGACGGCGACCTCCACCCCGAGACGTTGGCGCTCTACTCGCGACTCGGCCGACGTCGACGGCCGACGGCGTGAGATCCAGGCCCCCGGCCGTGTCCGAATCGTCCGGATCGTTCAGCCGACTTTCCGGGCTTCCCCCGCGTCGGGCACAATAGGTACTGATGGAAATCGAGTCCCGTGATTCAGTGAACCTCAAGCCGGCTGAACTCGACGAGATCGGCCAGCTGCTCGCTTCGGTCAACCTGCCGGTCGACCACGCGCTGGAAACGCAGGTCGAGAGCTTCCCGCTGGTGGTCCTGGCCACCCACGAGGAAGAGCTCCACGGCTTCATGTTCGGTTCGCTCGAGCGCATCGGCGGAACACCCTGCATCCTCTGGGCGCTGGGCGCCGTCCGCAAGGGCAAGAACGCAACGACGGCTGTGAAGGGCATGACCGCCGAGCTCTACCGGCGAGCGGCCATTTCGTTCCCCGACGAAGACGTGCTCGTTGGCACCCGCATCGCCCACACCGGTGGCTACTCGCTGTTCGCGTCGCTCGACGACGTCGTGCCGCGTCCCGGCTACATCGCCACCGGCGAGGAACGGGCGTGGGGCCGTCGCCTCGCCAAGCGGTTCGGTTGCGACGACCGCTACGACGAGAAGGCGTTCCGCACCAAGAAGGGCCGCAAGGCCGAACCGCTCTTCGACACGTCTGCTGTGAAGCTCGGGGGCAAGGCGGCAACCGAGACCATCAACGGTGCCGACTCCACCAAGGGTGAATCGGTCATCACGTTCGGATGGGCCACCGCCGAAGCACTGCTCGACGGTCTCGCCAACCCGGCGTAACGCTCCGCTCGTCACCGCACTCAGCGCACTGCCATCGCTCGCGCAATCGCGTCCTTCAGCGCGTCTGCGTCCATGACCGGCGCCTGACAGGCGTACTGCTCGCACACATAGGCCGTGGTCCCGCGATCCACCAGTGGACGATCGGCGGTCAGTGGTGAGCGCTCGTCGGCATCCGGTGCCCACGCCTGCACGCTCGCGGGCACGAATCGCTCTCGCATCACCTGGGTGACGGGAGCGGAAAGATCACCGACCACGGCGATCTCGATCGGCGACAAGACCGTGCGTTCGGCCGCGAGCAACAGGTTCGCCAGCGACGTGGGAAAGCGGGCCGCGGCGCCGATCAGCATGGTGACGATTGCCCGTGCTGGTTGCGCATACTCGTCGCGACCAGTGAGCGCGGCGAGGCGCAGCAGCGCGTCCGCCGCCAACGAATTCGCACCCGGCGTGGCTCCGTCCATCAGATCCTTGGGTCGCACGATCAGCTGTTCGGCATCGTCAGCAGTGCTGAAGAACCCGCCGGCCGGATCCTGAAAATGCTCGAGCAACAGGTCGGCGACTGCAATCGCGTCCGTGAGCCAGTCGAGCGAATCGCGTTCGGCCAACGTGCACAGCGCGCTCAGCAACGCCGCGTGGTCTTCGGCGAACGCCGGTGTGGTTGTCTTCCACGCGCGCACGAAGCGGCCATTGTCGTCGCGCAGCTCGCGCAGTAAGAACCGTGCATTGGTGCGTGCCGCGTCCATCCAATCGTTGCGGCCGAGCACCGACGCCGCTTCGGCCAACGCATCGAGGAACCAGGCGTTCCAAGCCAGGAGCACCTTGTCGTCGAGGCCCGGGCGGGTGCGGTGCGAACGAGCTTTGGCCAGCGCAGCGCGGGCACGCTCGAGACCAGGTGTCCAGTCCATGGAGCCCGAGGCGAAGTGCACGATGTTCGTGTGTTTGGGGGCGTGTCCGGTGGGATCGAAGAAGTTGCCGTTCTCCGTCACGCCCCATGCGGCAACCGCTTCGTCGGCATCATCGCCACATACGGCACGGAGCTCCTGGAGCGACCACACGTAGAACGCGCCTTCGAGTCCGTCGGAGTCAGCGTCCTCGGCGGAATAGAACCCGCCGGCCGGGTCGCGAAGGTCGCGCAGCGCGTAGGCGATCGTTTCCTCGACGATGCGCCGGTATCGGTCATCACCCGTCATCTGGAACCCGTGCAGATACGCACGCACCAACAACGCTTGGTCGTAGAGCATCTTCTCGAAGTGGGGGACCAGCCACCGTTCGTCGGTGGAGTAGCGGTGGAATCCGCCACCCACCTGGTCGTAGACGCCGCCCGCCGCCATGTGATCCAGCGACGTCCGCGCCACGTCCAGTCCGTCGGCGGCGCCGGTGCGTACGAAGTGATGCAAGAGGAAGTCGACGGTCATCGCGTGCGGGAACTTCGGCGCACCACCGAAACCGCCGAGGGCTCGGTCTGCCGACCCGATTGCCACTTGCGCGCCATGGTCGAGGAGCGCAACTGAGGGATCGGCGGCGGCCTGTGCACCCAAGTCGCTGCTGTCAGCAATCGCAGCCTTCAGCTGGGCGGCCTGGGTGTTCACGTCGTCGCGCCGGTTGCGCCACACGTCGTCGATCGCATGGCACACAGTGAGGAACCCCGACATGCCTGGGCGATCCGCCGCGGGGAAGTAGGTGCCCGCAAAGAACGGTTCGCCCGACGGCGTGAGGAACGCCGACAGCGGCCAGCCGCCGCGACCCGTCATCCGCTGCACCGCTTCCATGTAGATGGCGTCCACATCGGGACGTTCCTCGCGGTCGACCTTCACGTTCACGAAGTACTCGTTCACGAACGCAGCCACGTCGGAGTTCTCGAAACTCTCGTGCGCCATGACATGGCACCAGTGGCAACTGGAGTAGCCGATCGACAAGAAGATCGGCTTGTCCTCGGCCCGGGCCTTCGCAAACGCCTCCTCGCCCCATGGGTGCCAGTCGACGGGATTGTCGGCGTGTTGGCGCAGATACGGCGAGGTCTCGGAGGCCAAACGGTTGGGCACCGTCAGAACCTACCGAGAACTCGCCGCTTACGGTGTATCAGTCGTCCCGCAGGGACGGCGAAAACGGATTTCGTCTCCCGCTATTTCCCAAGCAGTGCTCCGGTGCCTTCCATCACGTTGCCCGACCAGGTCGTGTTCGAGGCCACGTAGGCGTGCGTCCCGAAGTCATGCGTCTGTCCAAACGTGTTGTTCGTGACGACAAGATTGGCAATTTTTCCGGCTCCACCGTAGAAGGTGAAACCCCCGCCGTTCAGCCGGTTGCGATCGATGGTCACGCCGTCGGACGGCCCGAACTCGTCACCAAGCATGATTGCCGACGTAACCCCGGGCGACGTGACGTCAAAGTTGTTGCCTCGAAGGTTGATGTTTCGTTGCGTGCTTCCTGCTTCGCCGCAGAGCTGCACGGCGTCGTTGTGCGAGCCGGTGTGCACCCACAGGTCGTGGATGTACGTCGATTCGATCGTCGTATTCGACAAGAGGTAAGCACCATCGCTGCAGTGGTGCATGTTCACGCGGCGGGCGGCGTAGCTTCCCCAGACCAAGCAATGATCGTCGCGGTTTGACCCGTTGATCTCAACGTCTTCAAGCACAAGGTTCGACGCGTGATTCTGCACGGTATCGGTGCAGCCCGTGCTGGTCACCCTGGTACGGCGAATCGTGACGTTGTTCGCCCGCACGTACACGCAGCCCGTAATGTCCAGGCCGTCGACAACTGCGCCTGTGGTTGTCACCGTGATCGTGCCGGAAGCCTTCAGCACAGTGCCGGCTGGAACTCCGGTGTTGCGCGGTCCCGGCCAGGACGCCGCTCCCGTCGGGGCCGGCGCAGGCGCGGTGGTGGTTGGCTTCGCGGTGGTGGTTGGCTTCGCGGTGGTGGTTGGCTTCGCGGTGGTGGTTGGCTTC
>JBMOIJ010000018.1:0-47680 GCA_049317385.1 Acidimicrobiia bacterium | reverse complement strand
CCCCGGCGGATCGCCGGGGCGCCACGCGCCAGTCACAGGAATGGATGGGTCGCTCACGCGCCCTTCGCGGAACGGAACCCAGCATCGAGATCGGCGATCAAGTCGTCGACCGACTCGATGCCGATGCTCAAACGCACCAAGCCGGGCGTGACCCCCGTGGTGGCCTGCTCGGCTTCGGTGAGCTGCTGGTGGGTGGTGCTGGCCGGGTGAATGGCGAGGCTGCGCACGTCACCCACGTTGGCCAACAAGCTGAACAGTTCGAGCCCATCGATGAACTTGCGGCCGGCTTCGGCGCCGCCCTTGATGCCGAAGGCGATGATGGCGCCCTGGCCGTTGGGGAGGTACTGCTTGGCTCGCGCGTTCCACTTGCTCGACTCGAGGCCCGGGTACGCAACCCATTCCACTTCGTCGCGTGCTTCGAGCCACTTCGCAATAGCTAGCGCGTTCTGCGAGTGCCGTTCCATGCGCAGGCTCAACGTCTCGATGCCTTGGAGCAGCAAGAACGCGTTGAACGGCGAGATTGCTGCGCCGATGTCGCGCTGGTACTGCAAGCGTGCCTTGAGGATGTAGCGCGCCGGGAAGAGCTCGGGTGGCAGTTGCGAGAACACCAGACCGTGGTAGCTGGGGTCGGGCGTGGTGAAGTTCTCGAACCGGCCGCTGGCCTCGTAGTCGAACTTGCCGCCATCCACGATGACGCCGCCGATGGATGTGCCGTGGCCACCCAAGAACTTGGTGGCCGAGTGCGTCACGATGTCGGCCCCGTGCTCCAACGGGCGCACCAGGTACGGCGACGCCAGCGTGTTGTCGATCACGAGCGGGATGCCGTTCTCGTGGGCAACGGCGCTCACGCCGTCGAAGTCGAACACGTCGCCCTTCGGGTTGCCGATGCTCTCGCCGTAGAACGCGCGCGTGTTCGGGCGAATGGCGGCGCGCCACGCGTCGAGGTCGTCGGGGTCGTCAACGAACGACACCTCAACGCCCAGCTTGGGGAACGTGTAATGCAGCTGGTTGTAGGTGCCGCCGTAGAGCGACGCCGAGGCCACGATGTGTCCGCCGTTCTCAGCGAGGTTCAACAGCGCAAGTGTCTGCGCGGCCTGCCCGCTGGAGGTGGCCAGTGCGCCGATGCCACCTTCGAGGTCGGCGACGCGCTGCTCGAACACGTCCTGGGTGGGGTTCATGATGCGGGTGTAGATGTTGCCGAGCTCGGCGAGCGCGAACAGGTTCGCCGCGTGCTCGGTGTCGCGGAACACGTAGCTGGTGGTCTGGTAGATCGGGGTGGCCCGAGCGCCCGTGGTGGGGTCGGGGGCAGCCCCGGCATGGATCTGGCGAGTCTCGAAGCCCTGCTGGCCGGCCATGTGAGTGGTCCTTCGGTTGAAAGCTGACTGATTCAGTCGGAATTGTAGATGGCGTTCAGTCGTCGTCGCGCAAGATCTTCGCGGCGACCACTGCCTCGAGGAGCAATTCGTCGGGCCAGGTGGCATCGGGTCCGGAGACCTGGGACCGGACGCGGGCCGCGAACTCGGATGCCAGCTGCCGACGGGCGTCGGGCGCCAGGCGGGTGCGGCGCTCCAGGAAGTGGCGCACCAACATGACCGTCTCGTTGTCGACCGCAGTGACGTCCCACGTACGAAACGGCGCGTCGGGGGCGTATGCCGCCGCGGTGGGAGTGGCCTGGATCCCCTCGCGGGGACGCTTGGTGGTGCGGATCACCAACGTGCCCGCGCCGAGGTCGCCAAGGCGCTGCGACCGGCGGCTGATCATGGCCGAACCGAGCGCAAAGATCGGGAAGAGCAGCACCTCGAAGGGCCAAGACAGTCCCCGCACGGCGCACTGGAGCGGGGTGACCTCGCCGCCGTCCACCCCCACCACGCGCGTACGGGTAGCGAACTTGCCCACCGTGCGGCCACGAGTGAACAGCTCCATCAGCATGATGTAGAAGAACAACAGGGCGAAGATCGCCGTGAACAAGATCGCGATCATGAACCCTGTGGGCAGCGCCGCACCGCCGACTAAAGCCACGCCCCACCCGGTCAGCACGATCGCCGTCGAGAGCACGCACACGTCGACGAGCGCGCCGAAGAACCGCGCGCCGATGCCGGCCAGGTCGTAGTCGAAGGTCACCCCCTCGGGGGTCAGGACCTCGACGCCTTCGAACACCGTGGCGGCCGGCGCCGGCACCGGTGGTTCGGTTGGGGTGTCCTGAGCCACCACAATGGTCTCCGTGCTGCAGGTGGTGAACGGGTGAACCCCGACAGTTTCGCTCGCGCGCGAGGCCCGGCGTGGACCGAACTCGATGAGCTGGTCCGCCAGCGGAACCTCGACGCCGCCGGAACCCGACGCCTGGCCGCCAGCTACCGCGCCGCAGCCGCCGACCTTGCCTACGCCCAGCGGGCGTTCCCCGACGCCAGTTTCGTCGCGGACCTGGCGGCGAACGTGGGCAAAGCGCGGTGGCGGGTCTACCGCTGGTCCCGGCCCCGCCGGTTCCTCAGTGCATTCGTTGGCTTCCTGACGCGCGACTACTGGCGAGCCGTTCGGCATCGGCCGCTGTTCTTGCTGATCGCCGCCGTCATGTTCTTTGGCCCGTTCATCGGCTCGGCCGTCTGGGCGCAGTACGAGCCCGCAAAAGCCCGGGGGCTCGCGCCCGATGGCGTCGAAAGCGTGGTCGAGCGTCCGTCGGCCGACTTCGGGCTCACGGTCGACGAGAAGGCCGCAACAAGCGCGCAGATCTACACGAACAACATCAAGATCGCGTTCATGGAGTGGGCGGGTGGTCTCACCGCCGGCATCGCCACGGCGTACCTCTTGCTCTCCCAAGGGTTCGCGCTCGGCGCGATGTTCGGACTCACCATCAAGGCGGGCAACGGTGACGTGCTGTGGGGATTCGTGTTACCGCACGGGTTCCTCGAGTTGTCGTGCCTGGTCGTGATCGGCGCCGCCGGGTTGCGCTGGGGGTGGTCACTGATCGACCCGGGAACCAAGACGCGAGCTCAGGCGTTCGCCGAGGAAGGGCGGCGCTCGGTGGTCGTTGCGCTCGGCACCGGGTTGGCGCTGTTCTTCTGCGGCATCGTCGAAGGGATGGTCAGCACCTCGGGCCTCCAACCGGCAGTGGGGCTGGCCGTCGGGCTGACCTTGGGCGGTGCGTTGTGGCTCGGCATTGCGCTGTTGGGTTGCGGTTCGGACCAGGGCGAAGAACTCGTGCCGGCCACCACGGTCTTGAGTTCGGCCGACGCCTGAACGCAAGCCGCGTGCACTGCGTGGTGCACACGGTCAGATCTTGGCGCGCTGCTTCGCGAACAGGTACGCCCGGACGCACGCGGGCGAGAACCGGGTGAGCGTTTCGGTCACGGTCTCGGCGCCGCGCTGTTGCAGCTGTTTCATCAGCAGGTCGCGTTCGCTCAACACGTCGAGGGCGGCCGCCATGCGGTAGGCCGCCTTCGCGTCGCACGGCACCGTGTGCGCAATCCGTTGGATGTCGTCGTCGCGGAGCGAGGCCACCACCACCATGTGCTTGGCCGCCAAGATGGGGAGCGCGCTCAGGATGAGCCGCGCCGCACCTTCGTCGACGACGTCGGTGAAGAGCATCACGAGGCCCCGCTTCATGCTGGTGACGTTCCGGAACGCCAACTCGAAGTCGGAGTCGTGCAGCGACGGCTCGAGGTCGTAGATGGCGTGCACCACGCCGTCCGAGCCGGCCCGATGCGGCCGCAACGAGCGGCGTATCTCGTTGTCGAACGCCACCACGCCCACCCGGTCACCCACCGCGTCGGCCACCATGGCCATGGCGGCAACAGCGTCGAGTGCCGCGTCGAGGCGGGTTCGCACCCCGCCGGGGCCGGAGACCGGTGCCCCCATCAGGCGGCCGCAGTCGACGAGACAGATGATGTCGCGATCTTGTTCCACCCGGTAGCGGTTCACCATCGGGCGCCCGACGCGGGCCGTGGCGCGCCAGTTGACGGTGCGGATGTCGTCGTCGGGTTGGTAGTCGCGGATCGCGTCGAACTCGGTGCCCAGACCGATGGGCCCTTTGATGCGGATACCGGCACTCACCACTCGGTCCTTGCGGACCGCGGCGGCAATCCGGCGTGCGGCAGGAAGGTCGGGAAAGACGGTGAGCTCGTGATCATCCGACGGCTGAGCGCGCCAGGCCGCCAGCCCTAGTGGGCCTTCGACGCGCGCCGCGGCGCCGGGCAAGACGTGGCGCCCGCGGCGGAGTGCCGTGATGGTGCCCCGCAGTCGTCCGTGGCTCACGCTCGGATCGACGCGCACGTCGGGAACCGGAGCCTGCCGGATCACCGGCGTGGCGCCGTGACGCGTGGGAACCGACACCGAGAGTTCGGCCGGGACCGCGCGCGCGAGGAGGCGGGGGACGTTCGCTTGCACCTGCGCCTTCGTGCGCCCCAGTGCGGCATCGACGACCACGAGCGCGGCGAGGAGGACTGCAGCCGCGATCGAGACCCACGGAGGCAACACGATGGCGAGCGCAGCCATCAGTGCCAGCACCAACGCCGCGCGCCCTGTGGGGCCGACCGGTCCGCGTCCCAGCGCGAACGTGATGCCGGCGAGGACGAGCAGGATGCCCGCAACGAGGGGGCTCATCGCGGCACCGGCACCGCCGCCAACGTGGCCTGAATCGCTTGGTCGGGTTTGAAGTCTTCGAGTTCGGCCTCGGGGCTGAGCACGAGCCGGTGGCGCAACACCGGGTACGCCATCCAGGCCACGTCGTCGGGCGTCACGAAGTCGCGACCCTGCAGGGCAGCGGCTGCCTTGGACGCGGCGAGCAGGTTCACTGCAGCACGCGGGCTCGCGCCGACGATGACGCTCGGGAGTTCGCGCGTCCTGCGGATGATGGCCACCACGTAGTTGATGAGTTCGTCGGCGGTGTGCACGGCGTCGACCGTTGCGCGAGCCGCAATGATGTCTTCGGCGGTTGCAACGGGTTGGACGTCGTCGAGCGTGGCGGGCGCGACGCCATTGTGCGCGAGTTGCAACATCGCCACTTCGCTGGTGGCTTCGGGATACCCCACGTCGATCTTCACGGTGAAGCGGTCGAGCTGCGCTTCGGGCAGCGGATAGGTGCCCTCATACTCGATGGGGTTCTGCGTGGCGATCACCAAGAAGGGGTCCGGCAGTTTGTAGGACGTGCCGTCCACGCTGACCTGACGTTCCTGCATCGCTTCGAGCAGTGATGCCTGCGTTTTCGGTGGGGTGCGGTTGATCTCGTCGGCCAACAACACGTTCGTGAACACCGGGCCGGGTCGAAACGCGAGTTCGGTCGAGGCGTCCTGGGTCTGGCGGAGCGCCATGGTGCCGGTGATGTCCGACGGCAGCATGTCGGGGGTGAACTGGACGCGTCGGAACGCAACGCCGAGTGCGCGCGCCAGCGCATTCGCCAACAGCGTCTTCGCAGTGCCGGGCACCCCTTCGAGCAGTACGTGACCGCCAACGGATGCTGCAATCAGCACTTGGTCGGCGACTGCCTCTTGGCCCACCACGACCTTGCGCACTTCGAGCAGCACGCGGTCTCGGAGTTCTCTCACGTCGGGTTCCCTTCCAGTCGGGCGACGACCTGGGCCGTCCGCACCACAGCGTCGTCGGTTGTCGTGGGTTGTCGGAGTGTGGCGATGTCGATGTCGTTCAGCCCAACTTCGCGTGCCACGCGGTCGAATTCGGTTTCGGGGGCGTCGTCGGGGAGGCCGCCGAGCGAGCGAATCCTCGCACGCGCACGGGTTTGCAACGTGGTGCCGACCCCGACGGGGTCACGAGACCGGGCCAGCGACTCACCGAGGGCGTCCACGAACGCAACCCGCCGCGGCGGGAGGGGTCGGTCGGCACGCTCGGGTGGACCGTTCCGTTTCGCACGAGCGATCGCGTACAACAAGATCGCGAGCGCGACACCAATGAGCGCGAACTTCCAACCGAACGGCAGGGCGTCGAGTCCGCTCGGCGGTTGCTTCTGTTGCGGTGCGCCCCCGCCGCCGTTCTGACCGCCACCACCACCTTGCTGACCGCCACCGCCACCCTGCCGCCCGCCGTTCGGCTGGGCTCGCTCGGAGCCTGGGCGGATCGAGATCCCCCCGTTGGGAGTTGCGCCCAGCGGAGTGGGGGCGTAGATGATGACCGGGCGACCCTCAGGGCCGGCCAGGTTGATCGCGAGCTGCGCGTTGTCGTTCTGAACGAGGCGCGTGTTGTCGAACACTGAGACATCGGCAAGGAAGACGAGTCGGCCCCGTTGGTCGGGTGCCTCCACGAGCAGGGCGAGTGCGCTGCCGTCCTTGAGCAATGTGTCTTCGGCACTGCGGAACGCGCCCAGGCCGGCCGACGTGACGCGCTCCACGCCGCTGGTGAGCGCGCTCTCTCTGTTGCGGTCCCAATTCGTGCCCGAGTCACCGGCGGGGCGCGGGGGCGACGGGGTGAGTTGCTTGGCCCATTGTGAGGGCGAGCCCACCACGACGACGCGGCCGCCGGTGTTGACGGTGCGTCGCAGTGCGTCGATGGTGGTCTGGTTGATCGTGTCGTCGGGTGCGGTGACGAAGACCGTGGCGCGGTTCGGGATGGTGGGTGGCGTCTTGGTCGTCGTGACGCTGTGGCCGTAGCAGCGCAGGAGTTCGTCCCACCCGTCGAGGCCGCGTGGGTCGAGCGACGATTGGCTGAGCTGTTTGCACTCGCGCGCGGCGGCGGGCGCGACTCCGAGCACCAAGCCGCCAGCTGCGACGGCCAGCGCCGCGGCGACGCGGACCAGCCGCGGGGTCGCACTCACGACTTCACCTCAGTGATGAGCTGGGGCCAGGTGGTGCGCGCGGTGTTGGTGTCACCCGAATCGGCTGGCGCTTCGCCGTAGACGATCTCGTCGAAGCGATACGCCAGGCCATCGAAGCGATCGCGTTGGAGCTTCCGCCGGAGTTGCCCAGTGGTGAGTGCGGGGTCGAGCGTGACCACGCCGGCATCGGCCAGCCGCAGTAGGCCGGCGCGGAAGCGAAGGCGGTACGCGCGTGCGAAGTCGCCGTTGCGTTCTGCTTCGTCGGCCAGTCGCTCGAGTTGCTCGGGTGGCGAGAGCAGCAACTCGGCGTCTTCTTCGGTGAGACCGAGCGTGGACGTTTCGAGCGCGTCCTCGTCATCTTCATCCTTCGGGCCCCGATTACGGATTCGTCGGATGATTCCCCAGAGCAGCAGTCCAAGGATCACGACGCCGAGCGCGATGGCCACGATGATCCCGATGGTCTTGAACGCGCTTGCATCAGGCGGTCGGGTGGGGCGCGGGGTGGGCCGGGGGGTCGTGGTGCGGGGGCGGGATGCGGTCGTGGAGGTGGAAGACCCCTGCCCGCCGTTCGACCCGCCGCGGCCATCCCCCAAGATGCGTTCGGCGTCGCGACGGGCGTCGTCGGAGGGACCCGCGTGCGCGGCGGGCGCGGTCAGCACGAGGAGTGTGAGCGCAACGGTGACGAGCGCCACCACGCGCTTCATGTGGCGCGGTCCTCGCGGAGTGCCCACGCCAGGTCCAGTCCTTCGCGTCGCACTCGCGCGTCGAAGTACATCGCGGTGAACACGCCGGCGAGTGCGGGGGCCACGAAGATCGTGACCACGATGCCGAGCAACACGCTCACCCCGGTGTCCCAGATCCCCGACCCCAAGCTCTGGTCACGCAGCAAGAGTGCCAGGAGCGACTGCAGCGAGAACCACGCGACCGCGGCAACTCCGAAGGTCATGAGCACCGCGCCGGTGTTCTGGATGATGCGACGCGTTCCGAGTTGGAAGCCCCGCCCCATGGCCTTTCCGGGCGAAACGCCCTCGGCGAACAGAGCCGGAAAGGCCGTGGCGTACCAGGCGACCATGAACGCCAGCGGTCCCAAGGCGAGGCAGAACCAGAGTGCGACGGCGACGCCACCCAGGACGTACGCAACGAACATCAGCAGGATCCCAATCAGTCCGAGCAGCGCGCCCACGATCAATCCGAGCGGGAGCACGACGAACGAACCGATGAAGAGCATGATCACGATTCCGCCGAGGCGGCGCACCGCACGGGTGAGCGAACCGCGCCAGGTCGGGGGGCTGGTGCCGACGTACGCGTCCACGGTGACCGAACAACACACGGCAACTGCGAGCGCAAGCGCAACCAGCTGGAGTCCACCGACGGCAACCGATTCCCAGCCCGAGAAGCGAAACCGGCCGAACGTGAACCCACGCGTTGGTGCGTTCTCGAGGATCCGGTACTGCGCCCACCAGATGACGAGCTCGACCGGCAGGATCACCGCGAGGGTGAGGGGCGCGCACCGCGCCAACGCGCGGCGCGCGAGCGCGAAGCCGCCGTCGACCACCTCGGAGACGCGCAACGGCCGCACATGTTCTGGCACCACGACGCCCGAGCGTAGGGCTCCTGGAGGGCGCTCAGACGCGCACGAGCGCGGCTTCGCCTTGACCGCCCCCACCGCAGAGCGCAGCTGCGCCCACGCCGCCACCACGGCGGGCGAGCTCCTCGACGAGCGTGAGCACCACTCGGGTACCGCTCATGCCCACCGGGTGGCCCAGCGCAATGGCGCCACCGTTGACGTTCACCACGTCGTCGGTGATGCCCAGGTCGTCCATCGATGCTGCACCGACTGCGGCGAACGCCTCGTTGAGTTCGAAGAGGTCGACGTCGGATACCGCCATGTCGCGCCGGTCGAGCGCATCCATGATCGAGCGCGACGGCTGGTGCAGCAGCGACGTACTCGGCCCCGCGTGGAAGCCGCTGCCCAGGTACTCGGCCTTCGGCGTGATGCCGAGTTCGTCGGCCTTGGCGCGGCTCATCAGCACGATTGCGGCTCCGCCGTCGCTGATCTGCGACGCGTTCCCCGCCGTGATGGAACCGTTCTCGCGCGCGAACGCTGGCTTCAGTCCGGCCAGCGAGTCGATGGTGGTGCCGGGACGCACCCCTTCGTCGGCGTCGACGATGACCGGGTCACCCTTGCGCTGGGGCACGGCAACCGGGGTGATCTCGCCGGCGAAGCGCCCTTCCTTCATCGCGTTGGCGGCTCGCTCGTGGGACTTGGCCGCGATCTCGTCTTGGCGAGCGCGCGAGATGGTGTTGGCCTCGGCCACGTACCGCTCGGTGGACGCGCCCATGTGGATGGCGTCGAACGCGCACCACAACCCGTCGTGGATCATCGAGTCCACAACTTCGGAATGGCCCATGCGGTAACCGGCGCGGGCGCCAGGCAAGAGGTACGGCGCGTTCGTCATGGATTCCATGCCACCGGCCACCACGATGGCGGCGTCGCCACTTTGGATCATTTGGTCGGCGAGATAGATGGTGTCGATGCCCGACAGGCACACCTTGTTGACGGTCATCGCCGAGACGCCCATCGGGATGCCGGCCTCGACTGCAGCTTGGCGCGCCGTGATCTGTCCGGCGCCGGCCTGGAGCACCTGGCCCATCAACACGTAGTCGACCTGCCCGGGTGCAACCCCGGCGCGTTCGAGCGCGGCGCGAATGGCGAACCCGCCGAGTTGCGCGCCGCTGAACGACGCGAGCGCGCCCGCCAGCTTGCCGATCGGCGTGCGGGCATAGCCCACGATCACGGAACCGGGCATCGACTCACCTCCGCTTTCGGTGCGCACGGTCACGCGCAGTTACCGGAGAGTAGTGGGAGGGCGGTGGGCGCGAAACGTCATCGCAGGCTCGCTAGGTTCACGCCATGAGCACCGAGATCGACGCCATTCGGTCCGCGATCGTCGAGGGACGCTTCGCGGAAGTGGGCGAACTGCCGCTCCCGACCACCTACCGGGCCGCAGTTGTCCGCCGCCAGGACCAGGAGATGTTCGCGGGAGTTCCCTCTGCGGAGAAGGACCCCCGAAAGAGCATCCACATCGACGAGATCGTGCTCCCTGAGCTCGCCCCCGACGAAGCGTTCGTTGCGGTGATGGCGAGTTCCATCAACTTCAACACGGTGTGGAGTTCCATCTTCGAGCCGGTGAGCACGTTCGGTTCGCTCGACCGCATCGCCAAAGAGGGGTACTGGGGCGCACGGCACGCGCAGGACTTCCACGCCATGGGATCCGACGCGGCGGGGGTGGTGCTGCGCGTCGGCAGCGCGGTGCGCAACTGGAAGCCCGGTGACCAGGTGGTCATCCACTGCAATCACGTCGACGACCAGGACCCCACCGCGCACGACGACTCGATGCTGGCGAGCAACCAGCGCATCTGGGGCTATGAGACCAACTACGGCGGCCTCGGCGAGATCACGTTGGTGAAGGCGAACCAGATCATGCCGAAGCCCGCGCACCTCACGTGGGAAGAAGCAGCGGTCAACGCGCTCACCAACTCCACGAGCTACCGCATGCTCGTGAGCAAGAACGGCGCCCGCATGACGCAGGGCGACGTGGTGCTCATCTGGGGTGCGAGTGGCGGCATCGGCGCGTACGCGGTGCAGTACGTGCTGAATGGCGGTGGCATCCCGGTGTGTGTGGTGTCGTCGGCGGAACGCGCGGCGTTGTGTCGCGCGATGGGCGCCGAACACGTCATCGACCGTCGCGCCGAGGGCTACCAGTTCTGGAACGACGCCGGCGAACAGGACATGGGCGAGTGGCGGCGCTTCGGCAAGAAGATCCGAGAACTCGTGGGTACCGACCCCGACATCGTGTTCGAACACCCGGGGCGCTCCACGTTCGGGGCGTCGGTGTTCGTGACTCGAAAGGGCGGCACCATCGTCACCTGCGCCGCCACCAGTGGATTCATGCTCGAGTTCGACAACCGGTACCTCTGGATGTTCCAGAAGCGCATCCAGGGCTGCCACTTCGCGAACTACCGCGAGGCGTGGGAAGCGAACCAGTTGATCTGCGCGGGCAAGATCCACCCCACGCTTTCCGCGGTGTTTCCGCTCGAAGAGACGGGCGAGGCCGCGTTGCAGGTGCACCGCAACGTGCACGAGGGCAAGCTCGGCGTGCTCGTGCTGGCGCCCGAAGAAGGTCTCGGTGTCACTGATGACGCCATGCGCGCCGAACATCTCGACGCCATCATGCGCTTCCGTTCTTAAGGGTGCACGCGCCCGAGACGCGAAACGGCCGGCGCACGCGCCGGCCGTTTGCATCAGTTTTCGAGTCGGCTCAGAACAGCGGGTCAGGCTCGTATTGGTACTGCGAGCTGCCGAAGGCGAGCATCGGGAAGAAGATGAAGGGCAGCAGCAGCAACCCCACGCCGTAGGCCGCGCTCTTTCCGTAGGCCTTGGCCACGAAGAACGGCATCGCCACGCCCCACACGATGTTGACGCAGGGCACGAAGGCGAAGATGAGCCAGAAGACCTCGAGCTTCAGCAGCTTCCAGAGCACCACGATGTTCAAGATGGGAACGATGGCCGCCCAGCCGGGTTGGCCGGCCTTCGAGAACAACTTCCAGAAAGACGCGATCATCAGCGCGGCGAAGGCGAAGATGAACAAGAGGTACAAGATGGTGAAGATGGCGATGGCCCCACCCGCCGCCGGGCTCAGCCCAGTGGTGGTGGTTGTCTCCTCATCGAACGTGATCTGACCGAGCAGACCGAGCAGACCGAACAGACCGAACAGACCGAGCATGGGCCCCCCTTGGGCGACAACGAGTGCGGTCATTCGATCACTTCTCGCCGGCTCGTGATGGCATTTCCGTCGACGCGCCGTACGATCAGGTCATGGTGCTCACCGAAATCGATCACGTCGCCATTGCTGTCAACGACCTCGACGCCGCCATCGCGGATTACCAAGCGGCGTTCGACACGACGGTCGCCCACCGCGAAGTGGTGGAGTCCGACGGGGTGGAGGAAGCGCTGCTCAAGGTCGCCGACAGCTACGTGCAGCTGCTCAGTCCCACCCGCGACGATTCGCCCGTCGCCAAGTACTTGGCCACGAAGGGTGAGGGCATCCATCACGTGGGGTACCGGGTGGCCGACTGCGGCGAGGCCCTCGAACGCCTGAAGGCACTCGGCCATCGTGTCCTCGACGAGGCTCCCCGACCGGGAAGTCGGGGCACCACGGTCGCGTTCGTGCACCCCAAGGCCATTCACGGAACGCTCATCGAACTCGTGCAGGAGTGAACGCCGGCTGCCGCCGGCAATGTCACGGAGCGTGAACCCCCTCAAGGCTTCCGTCAGAACGGGCGAAGCATTCGCTCAGTTCGTGAGGGAGGTCAACGATGACGAACCGCCGAGTGGGAACCAGCCGACGCCGGGTGACTCCGGCCGGAACCACCGACCCCGTGTTGGTGCTCGCCACAAGCGACGAGCGTGACGAGCGCGTCGTGCAGGACCCTTGGGCCTGGACCTGGCAAGACCTGCAAGCGGGACGTCCGCTGCCGGTGGGTGCGGCGCGCTGAGGACTCAGCTGGCGACTTGCGCCCGCCGCGGGGTGGTCTCGGCCCGGGCGGCGAACAGCGCTCGGGCGAGCGTTTCGATCTCTTCGGTCGTGGGGCATTCGCTGAACGGCTGACCCAGGTCCACGAGTTCCGACAGACCGGTTTCAGGGTTCACCACGTAGACATCGAAGAACTCGAACTCGTCTTTGGGAGTGTCATTGGTATACGTGCCGTACACCACGAATTCCTCGCCATCGACTTCCAAGATCTCGACGATTTCGAGTCCCGCCATTGCCCGCCTCGCCTACTCCGAACCGATGCCCGTAAGAATCGCACCTGTTCGCGCCGAATCGGTGTCAATCCGAAGAATTGGTGAACTCTTTTCGTGCGCGGTCCGGGTGCGTCGCGGCTGACAACATTGACGTGATGTCCATTCGTTCGCTGCTTGCCGCCGCCACCGTGTTGGTCGTTGCCGTCCTGGGCGCGGCGTGCAGCTCGAAGGAAACCCCGCGCGCCGCCACCATGACTACCGATGCGGCCGCCACCACCACGAGCGCGTCGGGGCCCGACACCGCGTTCTGTCGGACGGGCGCGCAGTACGCCAAGTGGCGGGCGAAGAACGCGGGTGGGGTCACCGGCGCCGAGCCGCCCGAACTCGCACGGCTGTTCAGCGAGAGCGCCGACTGGATGAACCAACTCGCCGCCGTGACTCCCGACGCCGAGCTGTCCGGCCAGCTCCGACTCTCGGCCTCGGCCCGGGCGGACCTGGCCACGCAACTCGGCCAGGCGAAGAGCAAGGCCGACGCCAATGCCGTCCTCGATCTGGCGCCCGCGGACGCCGACATCGTCAACGGTCCGCCGGCCGACGTCGAGGACGAACTCGCCGCAACCTGCCGGATCCAGTTCCCCGGCGGCAGCAACTGATCGACCCCGCCTAGCCTGACCGTCATCTCATCCCGGTCGACGGAAGGTAATCTCGCGGTGGCGATCGACGAACACGAAGTGCGGACCGCCGGCGGCGTCTCGGAGCGGATCGACCAGCTCGAATCCCTGCGCGACCAAGCGCGCCATGCCGGCTCGGAGGCGGCGGTCGCGCGTCAGCACGAGCGGGGCAAGCTCACCGCCCGCGAGCGCATCGAACTCCTGCTCGACCCGGATTCGTTCGTCGAGCTCGACATGCTCGCCCGGCATCGCGCGCACGGTTTCGGCATCGAGAACAACCGTCCACTCACCGACGGAGTCGTCACCGGCTGGGGCACCGTCGACGGGCGCAAGGTCTTCGTGTTCAGTCAGGACTTCACCGTCTTCGGCGGCGCGCTCGGCGAGGTGTTCGCCGAGAAGATTCACAAGGTCATGGACCTCGCCGAATCGGTGGGTGCGCCCATGATCGGCCTCAACGACGGCGCCGGCGCACGCATCCAAGAAGGGGTGGTGTCGCTCGCAAGCTACGGCGGCATCTTCTACCGAAACGTGAAGGCGTCGGGTGTCATCCCGCAGATCAGCGTGATTCTCGGGCCGTGTGCTGGTGGTGCGGTGTACTCGCCGGCCATCACCGACTTCATCTTCATGGTGAAGGGCAGCTCGCACATGTTCATCACCGGTCCCGACGTGGTGAAGACCGTCACCGGTGAAGACGTCACGCAGGAGCAGCTCGGCGGTGCCATGACGCACGCGTCGAAGAGTGGTGTGGCCACGTTCGTGGCCGACGACGAACAGCAGTGCATCGAATCGGTGCGCTACCTGCTGTCGTTCCTGCCGTCGAACAACCTCGAGGACCCGCCGTTCTTTGAATCCGATGACGACCCCATTCGGTTGTGCGACGACCTACGCAGCGTTGTTCCCGACTCGCCGAACCAGCCCTACGACATGAAGAAGGTCGTGGCCAGCGTCGTCGACGACGGCGACTTCTTCGAGGTGCAACCGCTGTTCGCGCAGAACATCGTGTGCGGGTTCGCACGGATCGACGGGCACCCGGTGGGCATCGTGGGGAACCAGCCGCAAGTGCTCGCCGGTTGTCTCGACATCGACGCGTCCGAGAAGGCGGCGCGGTTCGTGCGCACGTGTGATGCCTTCAACATTCCGCTCGTCACGTTCGTTGACGTTCCGGGGTTCCTGCCCGGCACCGACCAGGAATACGGCGGGATCATCCGTCATGGCGCCAAGTTGCTCTACGCCTACTGCGAAGCCACGGTGCCGCGGGTACAGGTCATCACGCGCAAGGCCTACGGCGGTGCGTACGTCGTCATGAACTCCAAGTCCATCGGCGCCGACCTGGCGTTCTCGTGGCCCACCGGTGAGATTGCGGTCATGGGTGCGCAGGGCGCGGTCAACATCATCTTCCGCAAGGAGATCGAGACCGCCGCCGACCCCGAGACCCGGCGAACCGAGTTGGTCGCCGAGTACGAGGAGCGGTTCGCGAACCCCTACAACGCAGCGGAGCGCGGGTACGTCGACGATGTCATCGAACCGCAAGAGACGCGGCGGGTGCTCGTGCAGTCGCTCGAACTGTTGCGCACCAAGCGCGAGGAACTCCCGCAGCGCAAGCACGGGAACGTGCCACTCTGATGACCGCCCCGGTTGTGGTCGGGGGCACCCCCACCGACGAAGAGGTGGCCGCCATCGTCGCCGCCGTCTCGGCGCTCGCCGCGCAGCGACGGGCGCATGCAGTACCGCCCGCCGCGGCCATTACTGGTTGGGTGGGAGCGTCACGCTTGATGGCGCGCCGGGAACCCATGCAGCGGGGCGCGTGGCGCATGTCGGGGCGCATCCAGCGCCGGCATCGCGCATGATCCACGACGCCGAACTGGCAACAGTCGGGAGCGACTGCGCCGTCGTGCACTTCACCGCCGCATCCGGCGCCGAAGTGGTCACGGAAGTCGGCGATGTATCAGTCACCACCACCGGGCCGCATCACGTGGCGAGCTTCGACGGCCTGACTTCCAACACCGAGTATTCGCTCACGGTTGCGGGGGCCGAGACCGACGCGTTCCTCCCCGAGTCGTTCCGCACGCTCGCGCCGCCCTCCGGCGACCTGCTCTGCACACTCGCCACCGTGAACGACCTGCACTTCGGTGAGCAGGTGTGCGGGTACTGGAGCGAAGACCCGTCGATCGGGCCGGTCTTTCGCAGTGCGCCCGGCGAGCCGCCGTACCCCGAGGTGATGAATGCGGCCGCCGTGCGCGCCATCACCGAGCTCGGCCCCGACGTGGTGATCGCCAAAGGCGACCTCACGAACGAAGGGGAGCCCGAGAACGTCGAACGCTTCCTCGAGGTGTACAGCGGCGCGTTCGGTGACCGCCTCGCCTACGTGCGGGGCAACCACGACAAGACGTTGGACGGCGAGCACGTGGTGCGCGAGCACAACGGTGTCACGTTCGTGATCCTCGACACCGTTACGCCTGGGCATCCCGGGGGACGCTTCCCCAGCGAAACGCTCGGGTTGTTGGCCGAGGTCGCGCGCGACACAGCGGGGGCGGTCTTCGTGTTCGGACACCATCCCACGTACTCACCCGACTTCGACGACCCGCGCGAACTGCCGTTCTGCTCCACCGAGGACGACGCCGCAGCGTTGGAAGCCACCATCGACGCGCACGAAAACATCGTGGGGTACTTCTGCGGCCACACGCACCGCAACCGCGTGCGTCACACCCCGAAGCGCCGAGTCCCCAACGTCGAGGTGGCATCGGTCAAGGAGTACCCGGGGGCATGGGCCGAGTACCGCATCCACGCCGATGGGTACCTGCAGATGGTGCACCGCACCACCGACCCCGCCGCGCTCGAATGGAGCGCGCAGACCGCGCGCATGTTCTTCGGGATGCAACGCGAGTTCGCGATCGGGCAGCTCACCGATCGTTGTTTCGTGTACCGCTACTAGTCGCGCAGTGCGGCAATGAACCCGGCGCGGGTTCCGATGAAGATGGTGCCGTTGTAGACCGCGGGCGTGGCTTCTAGGCAGCCGCCGATGTTCACGTCCCACAGCAGCGGTGGATCAACGCTGGGGTTCGACAGGTCCCACGCCCGGAGGTGCCCACTGCAGTCGCCTTGCATCAGCACGTTATCGACCACAACCGGGGACCCCATCACGGGCGGTCCGATCTTCTTTTCCCACACCACTTCGCCGGTGGCCTGGCGGATGCCGAGGAGCCGTCCGTCGCGCATGGGCTCGATCACGAGGTCGCCGTGGAGTGCGGGCGTGCTCCACGTTCCGTGCTGGGGTGGTCCGATGTTCTTGATCGACCACACGAGCGGGTCGGGCTTGGTGGGGTCGAGCTTCATGAACTGCCCCACGTCACGGGACCGCGGCGTCTCGCGCTCGTATTCGGAGCCCACGTAGAGCGCGCCCTGTTGGTCGATCACGACTGACGCGTCGGTGTCGTCGCCGGTCCAGAAGCGGAACACCCGCGTCGGTTCGCCGGTGCCGTCGAACAGCGGCTTCAGGTCCCAGCCCTGCACGAGCCCGCCGCTGTTCGCGAAGTACGCAACGGTGCCGCGCATCGCAACGGAGTTCTCGATGCTGACCTGCCCATCACCCACGGCACGCAGCAATTCGTCGTCCCAGCCCGGGGTGGACCACTCGAGTGTGGGCGCGGCGGTCACCAGACCGTCGGGACCGATGGCGCGATTCAGTTTCACGACGTGGAAGTAGCTGTTCTCGCCGCCCGTGATGAGACGGTCGCCCACGATCAGCGGGCTCGGATCCCAGTCGTTGTTCCACTTGGGTGGGCCGGCGGCGTCCGCCGGCAGTTTCCAGAGTTCGACCGGTTCGGGCCGATCGATCGCGATCACGTGGAGGAAGTTGTCGCGCGAGCCGGAGTAGATGATTGGGTACTCGGGGTCGACCGTGACGCTCCCCTTGATGATGTCGCCGGTGGGGAAGTCGCCGATGATGCGCTCGCCTGTGGTTGCATCGAGGAAGTGCAGCGCGCGGTCATACGCGCCGAACACCACCCAGGTGCGGCCATTGCGTTCGAACACCGACGGTTGGCCCGTCCACCCCATGCCGCACCACACGTTGGTCTTGCCGAACTCTTCCGATGGCGAGCACATCGAGCCGCGGTCCGGGAACCGCCACGCGACCTTGGGGGCCTTTGGCACTGGACCGAAGCCGTACGGTCCGCTGCGCTCGGGACCGCCGCGGAACGTGGCGAGGCGCGGGGGTGCGGTCGGTTGCGCAGTCGGTGGCGAGGGTGCGGCCTGCGGTGGGGCGCCCCCGATGCCGGCCGGCGTGCGAGCGGTCGTGGCGGCTGGGGATCCCGATGGTGCGGCGCGCGTCGTTTCGACGACCCGGCCGATGACCACCGCAGCTGTGATCCACACCAGGGCCACGGCAACGACACCGAGTCGGAAGTTGCGGCGGTCGCGAGCGTGGCGGCGTTCACGGCGCGACGGGTGCGCAACGGCAACGGTGGGCGAGGACCACTGCTGGCGTTCAGGTGGGGCCGGCGCGCGCGGTCTCGACTGGAGCGGGAGCCGTGGCGATTGTCTCGGTGGGGCGAGAACCACGCCGCGCACGATACGGGTGGCCAGTGGGCGGACCGCGGATCCTCGCTGGTCAGGACCCTATTTCGACCAACCCTGCTTTCCCTGCCCGGTGGGGGGCTGGAGCGAATCGTTGTTTCCGCCGTCTCGGTACATGAGGATGTCGGCCGCCTTGGCGTTGCCGGGGTCGAGGATCTCGTCGGCGAATGCGGCCACCTGTGCGGCGGGCTCGATGCCCGCAACGAACTTGGGTGGTCCAATGGGTACGGTGCCGAGCTTGATGCCCACGCCGTTGAGTGGCGGCATGCCGTCGGGCACGCTGAAGGGCTGGTCCAGCGTGGCGCGGATTCGCGCTTCGATCGTGGAGATCTCGGCCCGACGCGACCCGGATTCGCCACTGACGAGTGTTGCAATCACGAACTCGTCACCGTGGAGCCGGCCGACGACTGCGGGCTTCTTCAAGACGCGGTCGATTCGATCGTGCACCTCCCGCAACACGGAGTCGACCGTGGCGGCGCCGTAGATCTGATTGAGGTTGCCGAGACCGGAGATGTCGGCGTACGTGAGGGCAACGGTGAGCGAATCGCGCATGGCGATGGGGGCGATGACTTCGGACACGTGCCGATCGAATCCGCGCTTGTTGTAGTGCCCGGTCAGTTCGTCGTGGATGAGAGCGACTTCGAGCACCTGACGGTGGTACTCGTCGGCAAGCTGGCGTGCCGCGCGTTCGTTTGCGTCCTGGGCGAGCGCGCCCACCATCGTTGCGAGTTCTTCGTTCTGGCGATGATTACGGCGCATGACATCGGTGGCGATGGTGGAGAGCACGCGTCCAAGGGTGGGGCTCGTCTCGTCGAGCTGCGCAATGGTTGCTCGCCATTCTTCGGTGCCCTCGTCCAGGCCGCGTGGGACCAACGGGTCGATCGAGTCGACGATGCTCTCGATGCGCTGAGGGTCGACGCCTTTGGCTTCCAGCATGGTGCGACGGGCTTCGTTGCGAAGATCGGCGCTACTGAGCCGGTCCGCGTACGTGTGGAACTCGTCGAGCGTGCGGTCGGCAGCGAAGTCGTGCGGCGCGCTGATGGTGACCGTGCCGTGGGCGAACCCCCACCCGGGCAACGTTGTCCCGTCCATCATCCTCAGCGGCTCTGCCAGCACTCGTTCGAAACGCTTAACAATGTCTTCGAGCACGGCGTCGTTGTCGGCGATCACTGCGGCCACAAAGCGGTTGCCGCCGACCCGACCAACGGTGCCCGGGCTTCGGATCGCGCCCTTCAGCCGCGCGTTGGTGGCGTCGAGGACTCGGTCGCCCATGTCGTGGCCATAGGTGTCGTTGATGGCCTTGAACCCGCTGAGGTCGAGATACACGAGCGCGGCCCGGTGCTGCTCGCGAAACGCAACGCGCGCGAGCGTGGTGCGCAGGTGGTGCGCCAAGCCCACTTCGTTCAACCCACCGGTGATTTCGTCGGTGTGGTTCGTGAGCATCAGTTGCTCGGCGCGGAGCGCTTCGTAGAAGTGGCGTTCCTCGAGCGCTTCCGCAGTGGGGGCCAGCCCGCGCAACTGGTCGGCGGAGCTGCGCAGTCCGGCTCGTTCGAGCTGGTCGGCTGCGGCCTGGATCTGGACGGCGAGGGCCGGGCGCACGGCGGCGATTTCCTGGAGCTGGTGCACCCAAGCGACGGTGGCCATGACTCCAGTTTCCTGGTCGTGCCGCAAATCGGTCAAATCGCCCCGGGGCGGGGCGATGCCGGCACAACCCGGAACGGGCGTTCAGGTTCGGGCCACCGACGTGCGAACATTCCAAACGGTCACCGACGGTGCCCATGGGGGGAACATGACCGACGAGCACAGTTCGATCGACGCCACCATCGAGGGGCGCACCGTACCGGTGGCGTTCGCCGACTCCGTGCGACTCGATCCCGGAGCTGTGGCCCTGCGGTGGCGTGAGGGTGACGACGCCTGGGGCGAACTCACCTATGGCCAGTACGCCGACCAAGCCTGCCGGGTGGCCGCAGCCATCACGGCCGCCGGTGTGAAGCCGGGCGATCGCATCTTGTTGATGATGCGCAACCGGCCCGAGTTCCACATCGCCGACATGGCGGCGTTGCTCGTGGGCGCCACTCCGATCTCGGTCTACAACTCGAACGCGCCCGAACAGATTGCGTACGTCGCCAACGACTCGCAGGCCAAGTGGGCGCTGGTCGAGGACATTGGATATCTCGAACGCTTCTTGAAGGTGCGCGACCAACTCAGTGCGTTGCGCGGGATCGCCATCATCGACGACCCCGACGGCCTCGCCCCTGCCCACGTAGGGCATTGGTCGCAGCTTGTTGCATTCGATCCCGTGGACTTCGACACCGCAATTCAGGTCGCCGAGCCCGACCAGCTTGCAACCGTCATCTACACGTCGGGTACCACCGGGCCACCCAAGGGCGTGATGCTCGATCACCGCAACGTGTTGTGGACGGTCGAATCATTGCGACGCGCGTTCGGAGAAGACCTGCGCGGCAAGCGCGTGGTGTCGTACCTGCCGATGGCGCACATCGCCGAGCGCTCCATCTCGCACTACGGCGGCTCGATCCTGGGGTACGAGGTCACCACGTGTCCCGAAGCAACGATGGTCGCGTCGTACCTTCCGCACGTACGACCCGAGCTCTTCTTCGCGGTGCCACGCATCTGGGAGAAGGCTTACGCAACCATTGCGTCGTTGGCCCGCGCCGATGCCGACGCGGCGAAGCACTTCGATAAAGCCATCGAAATCGGATGGGAAGTCAGCGAGTTCCGCGCTTGCGACGAAGCGGTCCCCGCAGAACTTGCCGCTCGGTTCGAAGCAGTCGACGCCCAGACTCTCGGCGTGTGGCGCGGGCTCATTGGGCTCGACCACTGCGAGTTCGCCATCACCGGCGCCGCCCCCATCCCGTTCGAGATCTTCCGGTTCTTCCGCGGCCTGGGCGTCCCCATCAGCGAGGTGTACGGACTCTCCGAGACCACCGGTCCGCTCACCTGGAGCCCCAAGGTGCGCGCCGGCACGGTTGGTCCGGCCATCCCTGGGTGCGAAGTCGTGCTCGCCGAAGACGGCGAAGTGCTGGGGCGCGGCGGCAACATTTTTCGCGGGTACCTCAACCAGCCCGAGAAGACCGCCGAAGTGCTCGAGCCCGACGGCTGGTTCCACACTGGCGACATCGGCCAGTTCGACGACGCCAACTACCTGCGCATCGTCGACCGCAAGAAGGAACTCATCATCACCGCGGGCGGCAAGAACATCTCGCCCGCCAACCTCGAAGCGGCGCTGAAGAGCTATCCGCTCGTGGGTCAGGTCTGCGTGATCGGCGACGCGCGTCCGTTCATTTCGGCGCTCATCGTGCTCGACCCCGAGATCGCGCCGGTGTGGGCGGCGTCGCACGGCATCACCGCAACCGATCTCCCGTCGCTCGCGCTCAATCCGGATGTCATCGCCGAAGTCCAGCGCAACGTCGACGACGCGAACCAGCACTTCTCGAGCGTCGAGCAGGTGAAGCGCTTCCACGTGCTCTCCGACGAGTGGCTTCCCGACAGCGAAGAGCTCACCCCCACCATGAAGCTCAAGCGGCGCGGCATTCACCAGAAGTACGCCGCCGAGATCGAGCAGCTCTACACCCGCTGACCTTCCCGTTTCGGCGCGCGCCGCGCGTCGGAAAGCGAGCGCTCAGCGCGCCGAAAGGGAAGGGTGGGGGTGGTTACTCGGCGTTCGGTGCGATCTCGACCTGGTCGCGGCCGCGGCCGCGAGCGATTTCGAGTGCCTTGCCGGCCATGGCCACCAGCTCGGGCGCGTCGAGCGCGTGGCTCGGGTAGCACGCCACGCCCGCACTCACCGTGAGGCTGTTACCGATCGCGCTCGAGTTCAACGACGCGCGCACTCGTTCAGCGGCCCACACCGCGCCGGCCTCGGTGGTGTCTTCGAGGACGGCTGCCGTCATCACGTCACCGATGCGGCACGCCGAGTCGCACTCGCGCAGTGTGCGCCGCAAGACGTCACCTAGGATTGTCATCGCCTGTTCGCGCAGCGTGCGGTCGCCTTCACCCGCGCCGTCGAGCTCGAAGATCACGATCGACACCGGCTGCAACTGGCGCCGTGCCGCCGCCACGCGTTGCTGCACGTTCACGGCGAAGAACCGCTCGTCCAACAGGCCCGTGCGGTCGTCGAAAACCTTCGCGCTCTCTGCGTTGCGTTCCGCTGCCGCGCTTGCAGCAGCCGGTGCTGCCTCGGGCTCCGTCGTCGCGACGGGTGGTTCGATGTGCGCGGCCTCGTACTCGGCCACCACCGTCTGGAGGGTCTCCAGGTCGTGGCGGACCTGCGCGACCTCGTCGTTCGCGCGCACGAGTTGATCGTCCGATGCGCGTGCATGCGCAGCCAACGCCGCGGCGAAGCATCCGATCACGAAGCCGACGGCTCCCGCGGCGACGGCCCAGGCCGCCTGACCGCTGATGGTGCCAATGACGCCCAACGTGAGCGCCAGGAACGACCCGATGACGGCGGCCGCGAACCGAATGTCTCTCACGCAAAGATCATCGGCGGATCCGACGGAACCGTGAGCGATTCCTCGCCCTGCCCGGTCAGGCGCCCGGCCCGCCCGAGGATCCTGGAGATTCCTGGCGCGCCGCCACCACGATCCCGACGATGCCCTCCATGATCTCGCCGAGCTTGTAGTCCTTTGGGGTGTACACGGCCGCAACCCCTTGGGAGCGCAGCCACGCCGCATCGGATTCCGGGATGATCCCGCCCACCACGATGGGCGCGTCGACGCCGCAGGCCTGGAGGTGTCGGAGCACCTCGGGAACAAGCTCGCGGTGTGAACCCGACAGGATCGACAGGCCCACGATGTCGACGTCTTCGTCACGAGCCGCCGCAGCGATCTGCGCCGGTGTGAGGCGGATTCCTTGATACACGACTTCGAGGCCGGCGTCGCGTGCCGCAACCGCGATCTGCTCCGCGCCGTTGGAGTGCCCGTCGAGGCCGGGCTTCCCCACCAGCAACCGGATGCGATGCGGCTGGGCGCGCACGATCTGTTGCACGCGCGCGATGTCGTCGCTGGGAGCGGCGTGGACCCCACCAATACCCGTCGGCGCGCGGTATTCGTGGAAGATGTCGCGCAACGCGCCCGCCCACTCGCCGACGGTGCCACCCGCGCGCGCCAACTCCAGCGTGGGTTCCATGATGTTGGCTGCGGGGTCCTCGGCCGCAGCACGCAGCGCGTCGAGCGCACGGTCGACCTGCCCCTGGTCGCGCGCGGCGCGCCAGGCGGCAATCGCCTCGCGTTCGCGAGCCTCTTGGGCGGGGTCGACCGTGAGGATCGCGTCGTCGAGTGATGCGGTGAGGGGCGACGGCGCAGTCTCAGTGAACGTGTTGACCCCGACCACGACTTGGTCGCCGCTCTCGATGCGTCGCTCGCGCTCGGTGAGGCTCGCGACCAACGAATCCTTGAGGGTTTCGATGTTCGTGAACGCGCCGCCCAGGTCGATGATGCGTTCGAGTTCGCTCCACGCGCCGTCGGCGATCTCGGTGGTGAGCCGCTCCATCACGTGCGACCCCTCGAAGATGTCTCCGTACTCGAGCAGGTCGGTCTCGTAGGCCAGGATCTGCTGGATACGCAGCGACCACTGTTGGTCCCAGGGACGCGGCAGGCCCATGGCCTCGTTCCACGCCGGCAGCTGCAATGCCCGCGCGCGCGCGTCCTTGGAGAGCGTGACGCCCAAGGATTCGAGCACGATGCGCGGCACGTTGTTCTCGGGTTGTAGCTCGGTGAGTCCGAGCGAGTTCACCTGTACGCCGTAGCGGAATCGGCGCGCTTTGTCGTCGGTGACGCCGTAGCGCTCCTTGCCGATGCGGTCCCACAAGCGCGTGAACGCTCGCATCTTCGCGGTCTCTTCGATGAAGCGAATACCCGCATTCACAAAGAACGACATGCGGGCGAAGACATCGGTGAATTCGTCGTCGGCGATGCGACCTGTTGCTTTCACCGCGTCGAGCACGTCGACGGCGGTTGCCAACGCGAATGCGACTTCTTGCACGGGCACGGCGCCCACCTCTTGGAGGTGGTACGAGCACACGTTGATGGGGTTCCACTTCGGGACGTGCTGCACGGTGTAGGTGATGAGGTCAACGGTGAGGCGCTTACTGGCCTCGGGGCCGTAGATGTACGTGCCGCGCGACAAGTACTCCTTCATCACGTCGTTCTGGGTGGTGCCGTTCAAGGCCACCGGGTCGACGCCACGCTCGCCGGCCAACGCCAGGTAGAGCGCGAGCAGCCAGGGGGCCGTGGCGTTGATGGTCATCGAGGTGTTCATGTCCTCGATTGCGATGTTGTCGAAGAGCTCGCGCATCGCGCCCAGGTGCGGCACCGGTACGCCGGCTTTGCCCACTTCGCCCAATGCCATGGGATCGTCGGGGTCGTATCCGTTCTGGGTTGGGAGGTCGAACGCGATGGAGAGGCCGGTCTGCCCCTTGGCCAAGTTGGTGCGGTACAGCTCGTTGCTCGCCTTGGCGGTGGTGTGTCCCGAGTAGGTGCGCATCACCCATGGACGATCAGTCATGGCTGCATTCTCCCCGAGCGGTGGGCCGTGCGGTTACTTCCGGTAGTCGTAGAACCCTTGTCCGCTCTTCCGTCCCAGTTGTTCGGCCGCCACCATGCGTCGCAACAGGGGTGCGGGCGCGAAATGCGGCTCGGAGAATTCGGCGTGGAGCGCGTCGAGGATCGCCACGCTGGTGTCGAGGCCCACCAGGTCGAGCAGTTCGAGCGGTCCCATCGGGAAATTGCAGCCACCTTTCATGGCGGCGTCGATGTCGTCGCGTGACGCAACGCCGGAATCGAGCAGCTTCACTGCGTGGTTGAGGTACGGGAACAACAAGGCGTTCACCACGAATCCGGCTTGGTCCTTCACTTCGACGGCTGTCTTGCCACACGATGCCGCGAAGGCCTTTGCCGTGGTGATGGTGGCGTCCGACGACGTGATGGCGCGCACCACTTCGACCAGCGTCATTCGGGGCGCCGGGTTGAAGAAGTGCAGGCCACACACTTGGTCGGGGCGGGTGGTGTGCATCGCCATTTCCACCACGGCGAGCGTGGAGGTGTTGGTGGCGAGGATGGTGTGCGGCGCGCAGATGCGATCCAGGTCGCCGAAGAGCTGGTGCTTGGTCGGCAGGTCCTCGACGACTGATTCGATGACCAAGTCGCAGTCGGCGAGTTCGGCCAGGTCGGTGACGGCCTTGACCCGGCCCAGCGTGGCGGCTCGGGCGGCGTCGTCGATGGCGCCCTTGATGACCTGGCGGTCGAGGGATTGTTCGAGGCCGGCGATCACGGCATCGGCGCTGTGCTGCGCGCGGCTGCGCACCACCACGTCGAAGCCGGCCGCAGCCGCGACCTCCACCAGCCCGGATCCCATGATTCCGGATCCGACGACGCCGACTCGGGTGATCGGGTGCTCGGCCATGGCCCCTCCTCGTGCGCTCGCGATCGCGAACAGAACCTACCGGCGGGTAGGCCCCGAATCCAGCAGCGCGCGCGTACCGTGCAGCAATTCGATCCCCTGGGAGATGCACACGATGACCACTCAGTCGGCTGGGACCCTGGCCCTCGTCGGCGGCGGCGAGTTCACCGCCGCGGCCCGCGCCCTCGACGCTGACCTCCTGGCGGCCAGCGGGTCCTCCGAGGTGCTCGTGGTGCCGGCGGCGGCGGCGTACGAGCGTCCGGCTGCCCGGGTCGAGGCAGCGCGCGAGTACTTCGCGTCGCTCGGAGCCCAAGTGGCCGCGCTCGAGGTGTATTCCCGGCACGACGCCGAGGACCGCCATCGCGAGCAGCTCAAGGCGGCGCGCTTCATCTACCTGATGGACGGATCGCCGCTGCACCTGCGGTCGGTGCTCAAGGACACGCCCCTGTACGACGCGCTGCTTGCGGCGTACCACGACGGTGCCGTGTTGGCAGCCAGCGGGGCGGGCGCGACATTGTTGGGTGACCCGATGGTCGATCCGCGCGGTGGGGCGTACACGGTGGGGCTCGGCTTGGTGTCGGGTGTCGCCGTGTTCCCGTACCACGGCACGACCGCGCCGCACCTGTGGCAACGTTCGAAGGACTTACTGCCGTCGAACGCGGTCTTGGTCGGTCTCGACGAAGGTACGGCAATTGTGCGCGCCGTTGACGGAACGTGGCGCGTTGATGGCGAAGGTCGCGTCACCGTGTTTCGCAGGGGCGGCGACGAAGTGGTGATCGGTCGGGCGGACGCGCTCGCACCGTTGCTCGCCTGATCCAGGGGCGCCTGGATCAGGCCGGCGTCTCGGTGATGGTCACCTTCTTGATGGTCACCTTGGACGTGGGTGCGCCGTCGCCCGTCGACGGAGCAAAGCCCTCGATGCGCTTGGCCACGTCGAGCCCTTCGGTGACGGTGCCGATGATCCCGTACTTGTAGGGCGGCGTGTTGAGTGCCTGTTGGAGGTTGATGCCGTCGCTGGTGACGATGAAGAACTGCGAACCCGCGGCGCCGTTGGGGTCGGAGCCGGTCTTGGCCCACGCCACGCTGCCCACCTGGTAGCCGTTCGCCGGGGTTTCGACGACGCTGCCATAGCCCGGCCCGCCGGTGCCGTTGCCGTTGGGGTCGCCGCCTTGGATCACGAAGTCACGCGCAACGCGGTGGAACGTGAGCCCGTCGTAGAAGCGTTCGTTCGCGAGCGTGACGAACTGGTTCACGCTCTTGGGGTAGCTCTTCGCGTCGAGCGCGATGACGATCTTCCCCGCGCTGGTGTCGAGGGTGGCGGTGTACTTCTTCGACGTGTCGATGGTGACACTGGGTGCAGTGCCCGTGGTGGGAACCAGGCTGTTGGGGTCGGTGGTACTCGGGGTTCCGTCGTCGGACGAGCTGCTCGAGGAGCTACTGGAGCACGCGCCGAGCGTAACGAGGCCGCACACTGCGACCGCAACCAGGAGGGCTTTGCGGACTTGCATCATCAACCTGCCGAAGTAGTCGGTGCTTCCGCCGGCGCAGCGGGCGCCGAGCCGGGAGCGGTGGTGGGCGCGCCAACCGTGGTGGTGACGGCGGTGGTCGTGGTGGTTGCCGGCTTCGCCTTCTTCTTGTCGCTGGTGATGAACAGGATCGCAATCACGATCACCGGGATGGCGACGGCGAGTCCGATGTTGCGCGCTGTGCGCATCGTGTTCTTGCGCTTGACGACTTTCTGCTGTTGCTCGCGGGCTTGGCGCGAGCGTTCTTTCTTTCGCTCTCGTTTGGCTGCGTTCGACACGGCCGGCGATGTTACCGACGTGTGCCGACCTTGGCTCATCGCCCCGCAAACAACGGCCCGTTTCGGCGAGGCGGCCGGGTAGCGTGCAGCGCTGTGAGTCTCGTTGTCCAGAAGTTCGGCGGCACCTCGGTGGCCGACCCCGACCGCATCCGAGCAGTGGCCGACCACATCGTCCGCACCCGCCGGCAGGGGCACGACGTGGTGGTCGTGGTGTCGGCCATGGGGAAGTCCACCGACGACCTGGTGCGGCTCGCCGACGCGGTCTCCCGGCGGCCCGGCGGTCGGGAGCTGGACATGCTCCTCACGGCTGGCGAGCGCATCTCCATGGCACTGCTCAGCATGGCGGTCCAAGATCTTGGCGAGCCGGCAATCAGCTTCACGGGCTCGCAGGCGGGCATCGTCACCGACACCGCCCACGGAAAGGCGAAGATCCTCGAGGTGCGCGCCGACCGGCTGCGCGAGGCGTTGAGCAATGGGTTCGTCACCATCGTGGCGGGCTTCCAAGGCGTGTCCACCGACGCTGCCATCACCACGTTGGGTCGCGGGGGATCCGACACCACCGCCGTTGCGTTGGCCGCAGCGTTGGGCGCCCACTACTGCGAGATCTACACCGACGTGTCCGGCGTCTACACGGCCGACCCGCGTGTCGTGCCGCAGGCGCGCAAGCTGTCACGGGTCTCGTTCGACGAGATGCTCGAGATGGCGGCCACGGGCGGCCGCGTTCTGGCGCTGCGATCGGTCGAGTTCGCGCGTAACCATCACGTTCCACTCCACGTCCGGTCGAGTTTCAGTTGGGAACCGGGTACGTGGGTCACCGAGGAGGATGCCGACGTGGAAGCCGCCATCATTTCGGGTGTCACGCACGACACCAGTGAAGCGAAGGTCACCATCGAGCGCGTGCCCGACCAGCCCGGCATCGCAGCCAGGGTGTTTCGAGCGTTGGCCGACGAAAACATCAACGTCGACATGATCGTGCAGAACGTGTCCACGAACGAACTCGCCGACATTTCGTTCACGGTGCCGAAAACCGATCTGGCGCAGGCGCTGTTGGTCATCGACAAGCTCGTCGTCGATCTCGGCGCGCGCGGCGCGCGTCACGACGATCACGTGGGACGCGTGTCGCTCGTGGGTGCGGGTATGAAGTCGAACCCGGGTGTGGCGGCGAAGATGTTCGAAGTGCTGGCAACCGAGAACATCAACATCGAAATGATCTCCACCTCCACCATTCGTGTCTCGTGCGTGGTTGCCGACACGCAGGTGGAGCAGGCCGTGCGTGCGTTGCACACGGCGTTTGATCTGGATACACCGGCGTGAGCAACGGAGCGCAGGTGGATCGGCCCTGCGGACGCAGGGCCCACCGGAGCGAACGGCTGCGGGGGGCACAGTGACTGCAGTAGGAGTCATCGGCGCCACCGGGTTGGTGGGTGGCGAGATGCTGCGCATTCTCGAGGAGCGCAACTTTCCGGTGTCGCAGTTTCGCGCGTACGCGTCGCAGCGTTCGGAAGGCCGGGTGCTCGCCACCAAGTGGGGTGACGTCGCGTGCGAAGTGTTGCGCGACGGGTGTTTTGACGGCCTCGATCTGGTCATCGTCGACGTCGACGATCCGCTTGCGCTCGAATGGGCCCCGCGCGCCGCAGCCGCAGGTGCAACCGTGGTCGACAACTCGGCAGCGTTCCGCATGGATCCCGACGTGCCGTTGGTGGTGCCCGAAGCGAACCCCCACGACGTGCACAACGCGCCGAAGGGAATCATCAGCTGTCCCAACTGCACCACCGTCGTGTTGGTCACCGCGCTTGCGCCGTTGCATCGTGAGTTCGGCATCGAACGCTTGGTGGTGGCCACCTATCAATCGGTGTCGGGCGCGGGGAAGCCCGGCATGGAAGAGCTGAGCGACCAGTGGACCAAGTTCGATGGTGGCGCCGAGCAGTTGCGCCGCGCCGCAGCCACGCCGGGGGTCATCGAACCGGGCGAAGTGTGGGACCGCCCCATCGCCGGCAACGCCATTCCATTGGCCGGGTCGGTGAAGGAGCACGGCTACACGAGTGAAGAGCTCAAGCTGGTACGCGAGACCCGCAAGATCCTCCACGATGAATCGCTGCGCATCACCGCCACCAACGCGCGGGTCCCGGTGTACGTGGGGCACTCCATGGCGGTGAACATCGAGTTCCGGCGTCCCGCCGCCAAAGCGGCGGTGGTGGAGCTGCTGGCGGCGGCGCCCGGCGTGGCGCTGGCCGAAGGGGGCGACGGGCATCCCAGCGCTCTCGAAGGGGCGGGCATTGACCCGGTGCTGGTGGGCCGGGTGCGCGAGGACCAGAGCAACCCGGGCGGCATCGACTGCTGGGTCACCGGCGACAACCTCCGCAAGGGGGCGGCCCTCAACGCCGTCCAGATCGCTGAGCTGGTCATCCGCTAATTCGGATTTGACGGTTGCGAAGTGAGCGTTCCACACTCAGGTCCATGACTGCTGACGTGACGTCCATGCGCGAAGCGGCCGACCAGGCCTTCGACCAGGGTCTCTTCGAGACCGCCCGTCTGGGGTACCTCCGGGCCGCCGTCGCCCAAGGCAAACCGAGCGCCGAGCAACTCATCGAAGTGCTCGTCGCCGACCGGCTCGCCGCCGACTCCGACCGGGCGCACCCGACCGCAGAGCAAGCGGGCATGCGCGAGCAGAAGTCGTTCGCCGCTGCGGTGCGGGCGTTGGCGAAGGGCGCGCCCCAGCCGCAAGAAGATCTGCGCCGTCTCGGCTACGCCGGCGGTGTGATCGAACCCGACGAGAAGCGGACGGCCGAACTCATCGCCACGGGCGACTGGCTCGCCGCGGCCGCAGAGCGTTCGGCGCTCAGCGATCAGGTTCGGGCCGAGGTGCTGACCGCGCTGGTCGAGGTGGGCCAGGTGGAGCCCAGCCGCGCGTACGAAGCGATGAAGAAGGCGAATCGGGTGGCTCCTCAGGTGGCCTTGGCGTTCTATCGCTACGCGGCGGAGGCCTACACGCTGGCGGAACAACCCGGGTTCGCAGCCATGGCGGTGGCCCAGCACGCACGCCAGTTGGAGCTGGCGGCCAGCCGCGCCTCGGTGGGAGTTGCCGCAACCGAACTCGGCGGTCGCTGACCCCATTGCAGCAAGTGTCGGAACGCAGAACGCCGCCGGAAAATCCGGCGGCGTTTCACGTGGTGGTCGGGATGCCGGGACTTGAACCCGGGACCTCTGCGTCCCGAACGCAGCGCGCTACCAAACTGCGCCACATCCCGTTCTGATTGCTCCGCTCGCTGCTCCGGGGGATACCCCCGTCGCGGGCGCTCGGCTCCGCATTTGATTACTCCGCTCGTGAAGAACGGACTCTCCAGTTTACAGGCCTGCCTGTGATCCGTCTTCTGCGTACGCCGCCAGGAGCTCGTTCCCGAGTCGGCGCAGTGCGCCGGCGTCGACCGGCTTCACCAGTTCCGCATCGGCGTCGGCCCGGCGGGCGAGGAATCGGTCGGCTTCGCGGTCGAGCAACAAGATGATGGGGACACCGGGCAGGCGGCCGGCGGCCTCCTCGAGGCGAAGGTCAATGGCCACGGCCACGCCGCCCATGTTCCCGATCTGTAGATCGAGCACCACCAGGTCGGGCTCTTCGATGTCGACCACGTCACGCACGTCCTGGCCGCGCTGCACTTCGAGCACTTCTTGGCCGGGCGACACGAACGCGCTGGCCACCAAGTTGCGTACCCACGCCGCATCGGCGGCCACGAGGATCTTCGTCACGGCGGCGAAGCTAGTGCGCCGTAGACCCGTGGTTGGGATCCGGCGCAGAGGTGTCAGTGAGCAGCTGGGCCACGGCGTTGAGCGCGCCCAGGTCGTGCACGTCGTCGGGCAGGAACGGCACCAGGACCGATTCGGTGGCATTGATGCGCCCGGCGAGGTCGGCGCAGCGGGTGCGTTCGGCCACCGCCACCGTGCGGAAGTCGGCCAGGTTTGCGAGGTGTTGGGCGACGGATGCGTCGGTGCACCGGGCTCCGCGCTTGCGCAGGAGTTCGGGGTCGTCGGCGCCGAAGGCCGGGTGCACCCGATTGACCACCAGTGCGTCGACTTGGTGCCCCGAGGTACGCAGACGTTCAGCGAAGAACACCACCTCGTCGATCGCGTCGCGGCGCGGTGACGTCACGAGCACGAACCGGGTGCCTTCGTCGTGCACCAACTCCACCACATGGGCGGCGCGTTCGCGGAAACCCGCTTCCATCCCGTCGAACGCCTGGAGGAACGCCACGACGTCATTGATGACCTCGGGTCCGGCCGCGCGCGCAACGGTGCGCAGGAACCGTTGGACCGCCGCACCGGCGATGCGCAGGCTCGTGCCGGCGGAACTCATTAGGAGGCGGAAGATGCGATTGTCGAGCAGGCGCAGAAGCCTGTTCGGTGCGTCGAGGAAGTCGAGGGCGTGGCGACTCGGCGGCGTGTCGACGACGATGAGATCGAATGAGTAAGACTCGTTGAGTTCGTAGAGCTTCTCCATCGCCATGTATTCCTGCGTGCCCGACAACGCAGTGGAGAGGTTCCGGTAGAACGAGTTGTTCGTGATGCGTTCCGCTTGTTCGGGTGATGATGAGTAACGAGCGATCAACGCGTCGAAGGTGTGTTTCACGTCGAGCATGAGGGCCGAGAGCTCGCCGCCAGATTGCGCCGTATTGTCGGGGTCCCAGCGATCGCGGTCGATGCGCTGCGGGTCGTTGGACAGCTCACGTAGGCCCAACGCGTCGGCCAAGCGTTTGGCCGGATCGATGGTGACCACCATGGTCTTGCGGCCTCGACGAGCACCTTCCAGTGCAACGGCGGCCGCCGTGGTGGTCTTGCCCACTCCGCCGGTGCCACAGCACACCACGATGGATGCGCGCTCCACCAGCGCGGCGAGCCCGCTCACGCGAGTATCGTCTCGGCGCGCAACGCGTCGGCCAAGCGATCGAGTTCGCTCGGGCCGATTGCGTCGGTGAAGAGGAACGGGAGCTGCACCTGCGGCAACGGCAGTGCGGTGTGGAGTCGTTCGATTTGCGCGCGCTCGTTGGCGCTGCGCGCCGCGCGAAAGTGGGCCGCGTCGATGCATGCGGCCGCCTCGTCGGCGCCGAGCATCATGTTCGCCCACGTAGCGCGCTCGACGAGGTCGTCGGCGTCGAGGGTGGTGAACGGTGCGCCGAGACAACCGTTCACCACCACTGGTGCCAACTTCACGCCCACGCGGTCCTCGAGCGCGAAGGCGGTGTCGACGAGTTCGTTCACCGGCGTCTCTTCAGGGATGGTCACCAACGCCACTTGGCAGCGCGTCGGGTCGCCGATGAGTTCGACCACGTCCTCGGCCTGCTTGCGTATGGGCCCGCCGCGCACGGCGTCGAGCAGGCCTCGGGGCGACATGAGGAACGTGATTGCGTGTCCGGCCGCCGGTGCGTCGACCAGGATCAGGTCGGCAACGCGCTCGCGTTCGAGCTGCTTGACCTTGCCGAGCACCAAGATGTCTTTCATGCCGGGGACGGCGGTGCTGACCACGTCGATGGCGCCGGTTCGCAGGAGGCGGCGGGACAACCGGCCGAGCGCGTTCTGTTCGAGGTACTCCAGGAGCGCCTCGTCGGGGGTGAGGGTGCGGGCCCGGATGCGGGGGGCGAGCTCCCGTTCCTCGTAGGTGAGCGCGGGTCCGCCGAACATGGTCGAGAGCCCCGACTTGCCTTCGACCTCGATCACCAGCACGCTGGCGCCGTCGCGAGCCGCGGCCACGGCGAGCGCCGCAGTGGTGGTGGTTTTCCCAACCCCGCCCTTGCCTGCTACGACAACCACCCGCGACGACCGCCACGGCGCGAACTGGGGCGGCGGCGACGTCAGGTCCATCGGACCGAATGCTACGGGAGTCCCATGTCGTTGTTTCTGTCGAACCGGTGCCGGCGTCGCTGGCGAGTAGTGGCGTTGGCGTGCCTCGTCGCGGGTGTCGCCATGATCGTGGGGGCGCCTGCGCATGCGGCCGAGCCCGGTCGAGGGGGTATCCGTGTGGTGCAGGTCGAAGGCCTGCTCGATCCGCCCAACGTCGACCTCGTGGTCGATTCGATCTCGCAGGCCAATGCCGACGGGGCGTCGTTGGTGGTGCTGCAGATCTCGGCCCAAGGGGCCACCGGTACGGGAGTGAACCGTGCCGTCGAAGCAATCCTGCGTTCGCGCGTGCCGGTCGCAGCGTGGGTCGGACCATCCGGAGGCGGGGCCAGTGGTGCGGCGGCGTTGTTGTTCGCGGCGGCGTCGGTTGCGAGCGTGTCGCCCGGTTCGAGCGTGGGCGCGGCGGTCCCCGAGCGGCTCGACACCCCGTCGTCACCTTCGGCGCGCCGCACGGAGGTCGAACTGATCGCGTTGGCAGCGAAGCGCAACCGGCCCGCAGCCGGTGGGGTGCGGCTCGCGCAGGAACGGCTTTCGCCGAAGCAGGCCCAAGAAGCGGGCGTGAGCGACTCCACGATCCCGACGGTCGGTGAGTTCATCGTCTCGCTCGACGGCAAGAGCGTTGCGACAGCAGATGGTTCCGTCACCTTGTCGACTGCGAAGGTCGTGGGCGAGGGGAATGCTCGCCGTCTGCAACCGAATCAAGAGGTGCGGTTCATCGGGCTCGGGTTGGTCCCGCGTGCGGTGCACACGCTGACGACGCCGTCCATTGCGTACATGTTGTTGGTGGTCGGCGCGTCGCTCATCCTCTTCGAGTTCTTCGCCGTGAGCATCGGCATTGCAGGATGCGTCGGCGCGCTCTCGCTGATCGGTGCGTTCATCGGGTTCGCCAACTTGCCGGTGCACTGGTGGGCGATTGGCCTGCTCTTCCTCGCAGTGGTTGCGTTCGGTGTCGACGTACAGGCGGGATCGTTCGGGTTCTGGTCGGTCGCGGGCACCATTGCGCTGATCGCAGGTTCGGTCACGCTCTACGGCGGTTCGTCGGCACTCGAACCGGCGTGGTGGGTCATTGCGCTGGTGTGTCTGGGCACCATCGTGTTCATGCTTGGGGGCATGACGTCCATCGTCCGGTCGCGTTTCTCCACGCCCACCATCGGCCGCGAAGAATTGGTGGGTGAGATGGGCACTGCGGCGGTCGCGGTGGCGCCCGATGGTGTGGTCGACGTGCGGGGCGCGCGCTGGCGGGCGCGGACCAACCGGGCCACGCCCATCAAGGCGGGCGACCCGATTCGGGTCGTGTCGGTCGAGGGGCTGGTGCTCGAGGTCGAGCCCGAGTCCGGTGGCGCCCGCGACTACCGCGAGCGGGCGCGGAACCACTGATCGGCCTGGTCAGCAGGGTTGGCCCGCGCCCTGGCGGATCTCCCCTTGTGGGTCGCGGCGCCCCGCCGGTAGGTTGCACCGCCGGCTGAGCTCGAGGTGCGGGAGGTGCGTCGTGAGAGCGCAGACCCTCTCTGACATGTGGCAACTCGATGCGGCCTGCCGAGGGCCGCACTCGGTCCTGTTCTTCCCCCCGAGCTTCGGTGAGCGCCGCGAAGACCGTGAGGTGCGGGAGCGCCGGGCCAAGGCCATCTGTGCCACCTGCCCGGTGCAGGCCAAGTGCCTGGACTACGCCCTCGAGATCCACGAACCCCATGGGGTGTGGGGCGGGCGCACCGAGTCCGAGCGCCGGACCCTCATCCGAAGCTGACCGAGGGGACAGCCCCGAATAGGGGTATTGTCCGATTCGCGAAGTTCAGGTAGCGTGCGGGCGACCGACCGTGGAGGTTTCTCGTGTCGCCCACATCCCCCGTCGAACTCGATGACCTGCGCCGAGCCGTGCAGGCCGGCGCCCACGACCGGGCCCTCAGCGTCCCGGTCCCCGATGCCCTCGCCGACCCCGACGCCGAAGTTGTCCGGGTCACCTACCGGGCCGTGAGCTTCGAAGCCATTGGCGAACGGGCCCGAGCGATCGCCGAGTGCGATGCCGCGCTCGCCCGACTCCACGACGCAGCAGCCATCGGCCGGATCCAGGTGTGTGCGGCGGCCATCGCCGAGCACGCCGGCCAGAGCGACGAAGCCCAGACCCGCCTCGGCGTGGCGGTCACCGCCTTCGGTCGCGCCTCACGGGCTCATGGCAGGTCGTCGTGGCTCGAGCAGTCGCGGGCGTGGGCCATGGTCGAACGTGCTCGTTTGCTCCGCCGGCTGGGTCGCCCTCAGGAAGCTGAGCGGCTCGAGTCGGCCGGGCGCCGCGCGCTCGAAGCCCACGGGGTGGCCCCAATGGCCGCCACCCCGGCCACTTTGGCCTCCTGACCTGGGAGAACGCTGCGGCCACCGGCGCGGCTGCACGACACGGGTGTGCCCGGATGGCGTAGAATGTGCCACCCCCTGGTGCACGGACTGCGCCGGGCTGACACCGGGAAGGCGGGACCATGGCGAAGGCCGCGCAGCGCATTGCGTCCGAGGAACTCACGGACGAGGACGATGTGCGTCCGCCCCTCGTTCCGGGCGCGCCCAAGGCGGTCTCGCCGCTGGTGCGCCGGATCGTTGCACCGAACCCGGGACCGATGACCCAGTTCGGCACCAACACCTACCTGGTCGGTATCGACGAGGTAGCGGTCGTCGACCCGGGCCCGATGGTCGACACGCACGTCGACGCCATCATCGGCGCCGCCATGCGCGAACGCATTCGCTGGGTGCTGTGCACCCACACCCACCCCGACCACGCAGCCGCAGCCGCCGCACTCGCGCAGGCCACCGGTGCCGAACTCCTGGCCGTGGCCAAGAAGGACCCGGTCGTCACCCCTGACCGGGTGTTGCGCGCCGGTGACACCATCGACGGCACCGAGTTCCGATTGGAAGTCGTGCTCACGCCGGGTCACGCGCCCAACCACGTGTGTTTCCTGCTCGAAGAAGAGCGTCTGCTCCTGAGCGGAGACACCATTCTCGAGGGCACCACGTCGGTCATCTCCCCGAAGCTCGGCGGCGACATGGTGGCGTACCTCGACTCGCTCCAGCGACTGCGGCGCGAGCGGCCCCGTCGCATCGCGCCGGGTCACGGTTACGTCATCGACGACGCCGTGGGCACCATCGATCGGTACCTCGCGCACCGCGCCGAGCGGGAGTCGGAGATCCTTGCGTTCCTCGGCGACGGTCCGGCGAAGATCGGCGACGTGGTGGCTGCGCTCTACCCCGACGTCCACCCCGAACTCGTCGACGCCGCGCACGAGCAGGTGCACGCGCACTTGCTCAAGCTGCGAGCGGAAGGACTCGTCGAGGGCCGGGCCGTTCGTTCAGCGTGGCGCGCGGCGGCGTAACGCGATCAACTGCGCGCGTGGTCGAAGGCGGCGTTTGCCGCCTCGAGGATGCGTGCCGTGCACCCTTCCATCGCCACTGGCGGCAGCAGCATGCGCGCCAGCTCGTCGGCGATGCGGGTGAACTCGATTGCGGCCGGCGATTCGGGGTGCGCGACCACGACCGGTTTGCCGTCGTCGCCCGAGTCGGGGATGAGGGGCTCGATGGGAATGCGCCCGATGAGAGGCGTGCCGATCGTCTCGGCCAATGCTGCGCCCCCACCGTGGCCGAAGATCGTGTGTTCCTCGCCCCGTGCGTCGACATAGCTGGTCATGTTCTCCACGACGCCGAGCACCTTGACGTGGCTGCGGCGCGACATGTCGGCCACGCGCGTCGCAACCTTCTGGGCGTTCTTCGCCGGGGTGGTGACCACGAGCACCTCGGCCTGGGGCAACAGGCGCGCCAATGCCATCTGGATGTCGCCGGTACCGGGCGGAAGATCGAGCAACAGGTAATCGAGTTCGGGCCACGCCACGTCGGTGAGGAACTGTTCGAACGCCTTGGCCAGGATCAACCCGCGCCACATGAGCGCAGTGTCCTCTTCGTCGACCAAGAACCCCATCGACACCGCGTGCAGTTCGCCGGCACCCTCGACCTCGACTGGGTTGGGAACGATCTTCCCGTCCTCGCCGCGCAAGCGTTCCGATACGCCCAGCAGCCGCGGCACGCTGAAGCCCCAGACGTCTGCGTCGAGCACGCCGACGCGCAGGCCGCGTTGCGCCAACGCGACGGCCAGGTTCACGGTGACCGAACTCTTCCCGACGCCGCCTTTGCCGCTGGCCACTGCCAGCACGCGCGTCGTTGGCGCGACCTCGGTGGCGGCCGCATGGTCTTGCGCGATGCGGCGGGCCCGGTCCATGAGCGCACTCTTGGCCGCCGCGTCCATCTCCGAGTACTCGACACGGACGGACTGCACACCGGGCAAGCCGTACACCTTGGACTCGACGTCGTTCTTGATCTGTGCGCGCAGTGGGCAGCCCGCCGTGGTGAGTGCCACGTGCACGGTGACGGCGCCGGCCTCGGTGACGTCGACGCCGCCGAGCATCCCGAGCTCGACGATGCTTGCCTTCAGCTCGGGGTCGATGACGCCGTGCAAGATGCGCGTGACCGCGTCGGGCGAGGGCGCGGCGACTCCTGCTGCGGCTGGTTCCGCGCGCTCGGGATCGTCCGGGTTGGGGCGCAGTTCCACAGGGGAAAGGATACGCCCGCCGATCTGGGTGCCCCGGTCGGGACCGAATGGACCGTCCTATGATCGATCCCGTGACCGCAGTGCTCGACGCCGAAGCCGCCGACGCTGCGTCGTCAACGTCAACCGACTCTGCGACCCGGCGCGTCTCCCCGCTTGCAGTGTTTGCAGTCGTTGGTGCGCTCGCGGGAATTGCGCTGCGCATCTACCTGTACCGCACGCCCAGCCTCATTTCCCTCGACTCCGACGAGGCAATCAGCGGATTGATGGCCCGGCACTTCGCACGCGGCGAGCTGCGCGTGTTCTTCTGGGGGCAGCAGTACGGCGGCACGCTCGAGCCGGCGCTCGCCACGCCGGTGTTGGCGCTGTTCGGTGCGTCCGTCACCGCGCTCAAGTTGGTTTCCACTGCGCTGGCCGCCGTGGCTGCGATCCTCACCTGGCGGGTTGGTCGGCGCGCCGTGAACGAAACTGCCGGTGTCGTTGCCGGGGTTCTCATGTGGGTGTGGCCGGCCACGTACGTGTGGTGGGGGTCCAAGGCCCGTGGGTTCTACTGGGTTGCGTTGGTGCTGGGACTCACGTTGGTCCTGTTGGCCATGCGCTTTGCTGACCTGGTTCGAAGCGAGGCACCCAATCGGCGGTCGGTTGTGCTCCACGCTGGCGCAATCGGTCTGGTGTTCGGTCTGGGGTGGTGGACCACGCCACAAGTCATGTTGTTCGCAGTCCCGGTCTTCGGTTGGTTGGCCGCGGTGGCATGGCGCGCCTGGCGTTCGGTCCCGTTCATGTTCGCGGGATTCGTCGTGGGTTCGCTTCCGTGGTGGGCCGCGAACATTCGGAGTGGATTCCTCTCACTCGAGGTTCCGCCCTCTGACAACCACTACTCGTATCTCGAGCGGATTCGGATCGGTGCGGTAGACGGTCTTCCGATTGCGTTCGGCGGCAAGGTTCCACAGATCATGACCTGGGTCCCCGGTGGGCAGCTCTGGTTCGCCTTCGTTGCCGCGGTGGTGGTTGCGGGCGTCGTGTTGCTGGCGCGACGTGGGCTCTCGACCGCTGCCGGTGTCGTGGTGGCAACGCTCGTCGCGTATCTCGTCATCAATGCGCTGTCGCCGTTGTCGTTCTACGTCGGAGACGGGCGGTACCTCCTCTACCTGATGCCCTTTGTCACGATTGCGATCAGCGCAGTGGTTGGGGCGTTCGGATCACGCACCCAAGCGGTGCTCATCCCAGTGGTGCTCTGCATTGCCGTCGCCAACACGGCGTTCGTTCTGTACCGTGAAGCCAATGCGCCCGGGCTGAAGGCCACGGCATCCACGAGCGCGCTGCGCAAGGCACTCGAGGCCCGCAACCTGCGCGCGGCGAATGCGGACTACTGGATTGCCTACCGCGTCACCTACGAGTCCGGCGAACGAATCGTGGTGGTGTCGAACACGTTCGACCGTCAGCCGGCCTACGCGGCGAAGGTGGGTGGCCGCTACGACGCGTTCATCGCGGTGGCGGGCTCAGCCGAGGATGCGGCGCTCCGATCCAATTTGGTCCTCGACCGCACGCCGTTCGAGCGCTTCGAAGTCGACCGCTACGCCGTCTACGACGTCCGGGCGGCGGCTGGTCGCTGACCGACCGGACGCCCCGAATCCAGGGCCTGCTGCGAACCGAATACAATTGTCCCAGCACTCGTTTCGACCCACGAGGATTCACCCATGATCACGATCACTGACACGGCAGCCGTGAAGGTCAAGGAGCTGCTCGACCAGGAAGACCAGGACGGGCTGTTCCTTCGTGTGGCGGTTCGCCCAGGAGGCTGCTCAGGCCTTACCTACGACATGTACTTCGACAGCGACCAGGCGGCCGATGACGTCACCGTCGACCAGTCGGGGGTGACGGTCGCCGTCGATCCGCAGAGCTTCCAATACCTCACCGGCGCCACCCTCGACTTCAAGGACGGGCTCCAGGGTCAGGGTTTCACCATCAACAACCCGAACGCGTCGCGTTCGTGCGGATGCGGGAACTCGTTCAGCTGATCCCGCTGCTCGCGTGCATTCTTCGGTCGAGGCCCGCCGAACCGGCGGGCCTCGGCGCGTCTGAGTACCGTGCTCGCCGATGCAACTCGATTTCATCCTGGATGATGCGCCGGTCTCGGTAGCAGTCGACGATCGCGAAACGTTGTTGTCGGTTCTGCGCGAGCGGCTCGACGTAACCGCAGTCAAAGACGGGTGTGCACCACAAGGACAATGCGGGTGCTGCACCGTGCTGGTCGACGGCGAGCCGCGCGTCGCGTGTGTCACCCCGGCCGCCCGGGTGGCCGGACGAGCCGTGCGCACGGTCGAAACGGTTGCGGGCGCGGCGGAACTGGCCGAACGCCTGTGTGCGACCGGCGGGTCGCAGTGTGGGTTCTGCACTCCGGGGATCATCGTGCGCGTTGCGGCCAAGCAGCCGAAGAACGCGGCGGCGCTCGATCGTGTGTTGGCGGCGCATCTCTGCCGTTGCACCGGTTGGCAGACCATCCGTGAGGCCGTCCTCGGTGAAGTGGATGTCGACTCTGGTCGTGACCTGGATGCGGCGTCGCAACGCGCGTCGTTGGAATTGGGTGCACCCCAGGAGATCGGTCCCCACGTCGCGTTGGGACACGGCGCGTTCGCCGATGACGGTGCGCCGCGCGAGGCGCTCGTTGCGGTGCCCTCCGGAGACGATTTCGTCGTGGGCGCGACGCTGGCCGAAGCGCGGGAGCGAGCGGCCAAGGTGCAGGGTCGCAACACCACGGTGGCCGCAGTTCCGCCGCTTGCGGTCGACGGAGTGGCCGGGGGAGATGTGGTGCTGCGTACCTCGTGGGTGGAACCGGCGTATCTCGAACCCGATTCGTCGTGGTGCGAACCCGGCGGTGAGCCGGCGCCCGTGCGCGGCAACGGGGGTGCCTTCGGCGGCAAGCGTGAGGCCATTGCTGGCCAGGTGGCCCGCCGCTTGGCCGACGAGCACGGTCGACCGGTGCGCGTCGTCTACGCCCGCGAAGACGTGGCGCGGACGCGGCCGAAGCGGCCGCCGGTCGCGGCGCGCGCCTGGTGCCGCGACGACGGGGTGCACATTGAAGGGACGTTCGTGGGCGAGCCCGGTTGGTTCGACGCCCTCGACGTCGCTGTCGACGGTGCACCGGTCGCGACCGCGTCGTGGACTGCAACCACGGTTCCGGGGCCGCGGGTCAGCATGAGTCTGCGCGCCAGCGGAATCGCCGAGATCGCGATGCTGGCGGCTGCGGCGGCAGGCCTCAGCGGGCCCATCGCGGTGCGCGTCAGCGGCGGAGCTGCGACCGCGGCGGTCGAAGTGGCCAACGGGAAGGTTGCGTCGGTCCGAGTGTCGGTTGATGCCGGCACTGCGCTCGACGAAGTGATCTTGCGGAGCTACGTCGTCGGCGCGGCGCACGCCGCCGTGAGTTGGGTCACCAGCGAGGCCATTGCCGTCGATCCGGAGCTCGGCGACGTACTCGACCTCACCATCCGCAGCTTCGGCGTGCTGCGGCCCAAAGACTCGCCCGCGGTCGAGGTGCAGATACAGACCAGTGTCGCTGAGCCGGTAGCGGTGTCGCCCGCGGTGTTCTGCGCGGTGGCGGCGGCAACGTGGATCGCATTGGGTTCCCCGTCGGACCTGCCGGCCAACTAGAACGGCGCCATGACCACTTCTGTTGTCCCCACGCCCTCAGCTCCGCCGGCCAAGGGCCCGTATGCGCACTGTGTACGGGCGGGTGATTGGCTGGTGTTCGCCGGCCAGATCGGGCTGACCGCTGACGGCACGTTGGTCGACGGCGGCGTCGGCGCCGAACTCGACCAGATCTTCGTCAACCTGGCGGGGTTGCTCGCCGATGGCGGCGTCACGGTGCGCGACATCGCAAAGGCCACGGTGTTCCTCACCGACCTGAACGACTACGCAGTGCTGAACGAGCGGTACGCGGCGTTCCTCGGCGACCACACGCCGGCGCGGAGTGCCGTGCAGGTGGCCGCGTTGCCGGCGGGCGCGCGCGTGGAGATCGAGGTGTGGGCGCACGCGGGCTAGCGTTTCGCCCATGGTCGTGGCAATCGTCTTCGCAGTGCTGATGGTGACGGTGTTCCCGGCGCTGGTGTTCATCGGCGGTGCCGTGTGGTCGGGCGTCATGGGCCACTTCCTCATGGACGACGTCGACGAGGCGGCCGACGGCGAACCCGCAACTGTCGCCTGAACGCGTGCAGCAGGTTCAGTCTGTCGGGGTGGCCGCGCTGCCTGGCGACCACCGGGGCTGGCCGAACCGGTAGCCCACGCTGCGAACCGTCTGGATGAGGTTCGCCTGTTCCTCGCCGAGTTTCGCTCGCAACCGCCGCACGTGCACGTCAACGGTGCGGGCCCCGCCGTAGTACTCGTAGCCCCACACGCGTGAGAGCAATTGCTCGCGCGTGAAGACCTTCCCGGGGTGCGTCACGAAGAACTTGAGCAGCTCGTACTCCATGTACGTGAGGTCGAGCGGCTTGCCGGCGATACCGGCTTGGTAGGTCTCGAGGTTCAGTGCGAGGTCGCCGTACTCCACCAACTCTGGGCGCGTTCCACGACCGGCTCGGTAGAAGAGATGCCGGAGACGCGCCTCGAGCTCCTGAGGATGGAACGGAGTGAAGCAGAAGTCGTCGAAGAGGTCCTCGCGCATCTCGAGCTCGGCGAGCTGTGCCCCGCTGATCAACAACAACACCGGGACGGGCTGGGACTCGCGCCGGCGCAGTGATCGCGCCAGATTGAACGCGGCTTCCGCGTCGTCGTCGGCGGAGATGATGGCGGCGCTCCAACCCTCGCGTGGTTCGGTGTTCGCGGCGACGCTCGCGTTCTCGACGGCTTTCCACGTGTGGCCGCCGAGATCGAGCGTCTGCGCGAGGAGCGGCGCCGGTGGATCCGGGAAGACGAGGATCGACCCGTTCACAGCGTTCCCAGGTACCGGTCGGTCTCGAACGGAGTGACGTAGGTGCGGTATGCGTCCCACTCGGCACGCTTGGCGCGGATGAAGTACTCGAAGACGTGCTCGCCGAGCGCGTCGGCCACGAGTTCCGAGTGCTCCATGACTTCGACTGCTTCTTCGAGTGATCGGGGGAGCACCTGCAGCCCGGCCGCTGATCGCTGATCCGAGGTCATGTCGAAGATGTTGTTGGTGGCCTCGGGCGGGAGGTCGTAGCCCTCTTCCACTCCCTTCAGTCCGGCTGCGAGCATCACGCTGAACGCAAGGTACGGGTTCGCGGCCGGATCGGGCGCGCGGTACTCGATGCGGGTGCTGCTCTCCTTGCCGCGCTTGGTGTGCGGCACGCGTACGAGGGCCGAGCGATTGTTGCGCCCCCAACACACGTGCACCGGCGCCTCGTAGCCGTCGATGAGGCGCTTGTAGCTGTTCACCCACTGGTTGGTGACGGCAGTGATCTCGCGTGCGTGGTGCAACAAGCCGGCGATGAAGTGCTTGCCGACCTTGGAGAGGCCGGCCTCGTCGCCGGGGTCGTGGAATGCGTTCACGTCGCCTTCGAAGAGGCTCAGGTGGGTGTGCATGCCCGAACCGAACGCGCCGGCAATGGGCTTGGGCATGAACGTGGCGTACACGCCCAGGTCTTGAGCCACTTCTTTCACGACGAGTCGGAACGTCATGACGTTGTCGGCCATGGAGAGCGCATCGGTGTAGCGCAGGTCGATCTCGTGTTGGCTGGGGCCGTTCTCATGGAACGAGTACTCCACCGGGATGCCGAGTGATTCCAGCGTGACGATGGTCTGGCGGCGCAGGTCGTTGGTGATGTCGTTCGGTGTGAGGTCGAAGAACCCGGCGTTGTCGAGCGGCTCGGGCCGATCGGCCGACTTGAAGTAGAAGAACTCCATGTCGGGGGAGCAGAAGAAGCTGTACCCCTTTTCGTGCGCGCGTTCGAGGTTGCGCTTGAGTACCGAGCGCGGGTCGCCGTCGAACACTTCGCCCGAGAGGTGGTGGATGTCGCAGAACATGCGCGCCACCGGGGTGTCGTCACCGCGCCACGGCACGATTTCGAAGGTGTTGGGGTCGGGGCGCGCCAACATGTCGGCTTCCTGGACACGCGTGTAGCCCTCGATGGCCGATCCGTCGAAGCTCATGCCCTCTTCGAGCGCGCCTTCGAGCTCGGCCGGGGTGATGGCGAACGACTTGAGGAACCCGAGCACGTCGGTGAACCAGAGCCGAATGAAGCGGACCCCGCGCTCCTCAACGGTGCGCAGGACGTACTCGTGTTGCCTATCCATCAGCGGATTCTCTCACCCTCCCCGGAACCCGCCCATGGGCTGGGCGGGGCCGTAACAGTCCGTTCACACAAGAGCAATCGGAGAGAAACGGGCCGCGCAATAGGGTGCATTCGTCGCCCCGAACGGGACGGCCGTGAGCAGTCCCAGGAGCAGGCATCGTGACCTACAAGGCCGAATACATCTGGATCGATGGCACCGAACCGACCCGTCGCCTCCGGTCCAAGACCAAGATCCTCGCCGACGGCGCCGAGCCTCCCATCTGGGGTTTCGACGGCTCGAGCACCAACCAGGCGCCGGGCAAGGCATCGGACTGCGTGCTCAAGCCCGTGTTCGTCTGCGACGACCCGGTGCGAGGTGGGGACGACAAGCTCGTGCTCTGTGAGGTGCTCCTCACCGACATGACGCCGCACGAGACCAACACTCGAGCGAAGCTGCGTCCCATCGCCGAGCAGTACGCGGGCCACGAGCCGCTCTTTGGCATCGAGCAGGAGTACACGTTCTTCAAGGAAGGCCGGCCGTTCGGATTCCCGGCGGGTGGCTTCCCGGCGCCGCAGGGCTTCTACTACTGCGGCATCGGCAGCGACGAGGTGTTCGGCCGCGAGATCGTCGAGGACCACCTCGACGCGTGTCTCGAAGCGGGCCTCGGTATCTCCGGTATCAACGCCGAAGTGATGCCAGGCCAGTGGGAGTTCCAGGTGGGCCCGCTCGGTCCGCTGGAAGTATCTGACCAACTCTGGGTCGCTCGCTACCTCCTGTACCGCATTGCCGAGGAGTACGACGTGGCGGCCACGCTCGACCCCAAGCCGGTGAGGGGCGACTGGAACGGCGCGGGTGCGCACACCAACTTCTCCACGAAGGCGATGCGCGAGTCCTACGACCCGATCGTTGCGGCGTGTGAAGCGCTCGGGAAGCGCGCCAATGAGCACATCGAGAACTACGGGGCTGACATCGAGCATCGGTTGACCGGCATGCACGAGACCGCGCCGTGGCACGAGTTCAGCTACGGCGTGTCCAACCGGGGCGCATCGGTGCGGATCCCGTGGCAGGTCGAGGTGGACGGCAAGGGCTACATCGAGGACCGTCGTCCGAACGCCAACATGGACCCCTATGTGGTGACGCGTCTCATCACCGAAACGGTGTGCAGCGCGCTCGGGAGCTGACCACTCCCAACCTCTCGTAGGCTGGGCCGCCATGGCACGCATCCGCGTCATGGCGGCCCAGCTCGATTTCGTGGTCGGTGATCTCGACGGCAACGTCGAGCGCATGTTGCATGCGTACGAGCAGGCCGAAGCCGCCGACGCCGACCTCATCGCGTTTCCCGAGCTCGCGATCACCGGCTATCCGCCCGAAGACCTCTTGTTGCGTCCGGCATTCGTCGACGCGGCAGCCGAAGCGCTCGGCAAGTTCGCAGCGCGCACCGGGCGCGTGGTGGCGGTGGTGGGGTTCCCGCAACCGGGTCGTGACCTCACGAACGCTGCTGCAGTGTGCGCCAACGGTCGCGTGCAGGGCGTGTACGCGAAGCACTTGTTGCCCAACTACGCAGTGTTCGACGAGGCGCGCTACTTCGTTCCCGGCACCGATCCAGGTCCGCTGTTCGTGGTGGCTGGGGTGCGAGTGGGCGTTTCCATCTGCGAGGACGCGTGGAGTCCGGCCGGCCCCATCCAGATGCAGGCCGATGGCGGTGCGGAACTCATCATCAGTGTGAACGCGTCGCCGTACTACGCGGGTCGGTTGCGCGAGCGCGAAACCATGCTGGCCACGCGCGCGGCCGACGCATCCGTTCCGCTCGTGTACATCAACTTGGTCGGCGGTCAGGACGAACTCGTCTTCGACGGAGTGTCCATGGCATTCGACGGCGACGGTTCGCTCCTGGCGCGGGCTGCGCAGTTCGAAGAGGAACTCATGGTCGTCGACATCGATGTGCGGCCGGCGTTCCGTCGGCGGCAGCTCGACCCTCGGGGCCGTTCGGTGGGTGAACCATTGCGCGAAGTGGTGGTCAGCGAGGCCCGGATCAGTCCGGCGCCGTCGGCCGCACCCGTTGCGCCGTTGCTGGGCCCAGTGCGCGAGGTCTACGAAGCTCTCGTGCTCGGCACGCGTGATTACGTCCGCAAGAACGGGTTCGGCAAGGTGGTGTTGGGGCTCAGCGGAGGCATTGACTCGTCGCTTGTGGCGGCGGTTGCGGTTGACGCGCTCGGAGCCGACAACGTGGTCGGCGTGCTCATGCCGTCACGTTTCTCTTCGGAGCACTCGGTCGAGGACGCGCAAGTATTGGCCCGTAACCTCGGCATCCGTGCGCTCACGCAACCCATCGAAGCCGCGCACGCGGCGTACCTCGACATGCTCGCCGACGAGTTCGAGGGAACCCAGTCGGGCATTGCCGAAGAGAACTTGCAGGCGCGCATCCGCGGGACGTTGCTGATGACGTTGTCGAACAAGTTCGGTTGGCTGGTGCTCACCACCGGGAACAAGAGCGAGTACGCCACCGGGTACACCACGCTGTACGGCGACATGGCCGGCGGGTTCGCGGTCTTGAAGGACGTGCCCAAGACGCTGGTGTATGCGCTCTGTGAGGAACGCAACGTGCGGGCCGGCCACGATCTCATTCCGCGCAACGTGCTCGACAAGCCGCCGAGTGCGGAGTTGCGTCCGGATCAGAAGGACGAGGACTCGCTACCGCCGTACTCCGAGCTCGATCCCATCTTGGAGCGGTACGTCGAAGGCGACGTGAGTGCCGGCGAACTCGAAGACCTCGGCTACCCGCGTGAGATCGTGGCGCGGGTCAGTGCGCTGGTCGATCGCAACGAGTACAAGCGGCGCCAGGCCCCTCCGGGGGTGCGGGTGTCGCCCAAGGCGTTCGGCAAGGACCGGCGTCTCCCGATCACGAATCGTTGGTCGGGCTGAGTGGAAGCGTTCCGTGCGGTGATGGCCCAGGTGCAGGCGCTTGCGGCCGCCGAGCGCGAGTTCGCCAGCGTGGTGGGTTCGTGGGCGGGCGATCCTGCGGTCCCCGACGACCAGCGGGTCTGTTTCGCCCGGCTCGTGCGCCATGCCGCGTGGCGGGCGGATCAGTGGGCGTCGCTGGCTCCCACCCCGGCCGGCTTGGTGGTCGACGGGCTCGGTGCGTTCGCCGCCCCCATTGCGGGCCTGCGCCAGGGGGTCGATGGGTCGGCCGCGGCGGCCGTATTGGGGCAGTTGTGGGCGCTGGCCAGCCAATTGGCGGCCGCCGATCCGGTGGGGCAGGCTGCGGTGCAACGGGTCGCCCGGCGGGTGCGGGGCGACCTTGAGGCCGATCTCGAGCTCCTGGGGGCCGAGTCGGGAGATGTTTTGGCCCGCTGACCTGGGGGAATGGGGACATTCCCTCGGAAACCCCCTTGACGGGACCGATATTCTTGGAAAACGGTCCGGGGCTGGGGAGTGCCGGGAACGCATTGGCTTCGCTCGACGTTCTCATGAGCGAACGGTGCTGCTGCAACTCCTGGCCGCCGCGACGCAATCAGAACGAAACCACCTGAAAGGGATCTCGTGGCGAAAGAACGTGTGGAACGCGACGAGGAAGACCTGGTCCGGCTGTACCTCTCCGACAACGGGCAGTACCCGCTGCTCACCAAGGACGACGAAGTCCGGCTGGCCCAGGCCATCGAGGCGGGCGTCGAAGCGGCGACTGCCCTCGACGGCGACCCGGTGCACGACCCCGAGACCGGCAAGAAGCCCACGCCGGCCCGCATGCGCGCGCTGAAGAAGGCCCGCCGTGAGGGTGACGCCGCCGAGCGCCAGTTCGTGCAGTCGAACCTGCGACTCGTGGTGTCCATCGCGAAGAAGTACCAGGCCTCGGGCCTGCCGCTGCTCGACCTCATCCAGGAGGGCAACCTCGGCCTGATGCACGCCGTTGAGAAGTTCGACTGGCGCAAGGGCTTCAAGTTCTCGACGTACGCCACCTGGTGGA
>JBMOIJ010000017.1:0-47831 GCA_049317385.1 Acidimicrobiia bacterium | reverse complement strand
ACGTCGCCAACGATGCCAAGGTCGGCGATCGAGAAGATCGGGGCCTCGGCGTCCTTGTTGATCGCAATGATGTTGTCGGAGCCCTTCATGCCGACCATGTGCTGGGTGGCGCCGCTGATGCCGAGCGCGAGGTACACCCTCGGCTTCACGGTCTTGCCGGTCTGGCCCACCTGCTTGGAGTAGGGCACCCAACCGGCGTCGACAATGGCACGCGAGGCGCCACTCGCACCGTTGAGCAGCTTCGCGAGCTTCTCGACGAAGGGCTCGTAGTTCTCGGCCGCACCGAGTCCACGACCACCCGACACCACGACTGCCGCGTCTTCGAGCTGGGGACCTTCGCGCTCTTCGACGTGGCGGGCCACGAGCTTCACTTCGCCCGCACGCCCAGCGTCGACCTCGTCGACGCGCTCGACCGCGGCTGCACCGCCACCCGCCGACGCCGCTTCGAACGTCTTGGCCTTGATGGCTGCAAGGTATGGCTTCTCACCGTCGAACTTGGTTTCGACGAGCGTGTTGCCACCGAAGATCGCAACGCGCACCTTCACGCTGTCGCCGTCGAGGTCGAGACCGACACCGTTGGTGATGACCGTACGACCGAGCCGGGCGGACGCACGCGCAATTGCGTCGCGACCGCCGTAGCTCTGGGCGAACACGATGAGGTCGGGCGAGTGGTGCTGGGCGAGTCCCGCAACTGCGGCGCCAGCAATCGCTTCGCCGAGCGAGTCGCCCGGGTCGATTGCGTAGACCTTCGACGCGCCGTACTCGCCGAGCGTGCCGGCCACTGCGTCGGCGTCGCTGCCCACGTACACCGCTTCGACGGTGTCGCCGATTTCGCGTGCCTTGGTGAGCAGCTCGAGCGTGGCGCCGGTGACGGTGCCATTGAGTGCTTCGGCGTAGACCCAAACCTTTGCGAGACCCATGGTCAGACCACCTTCAGGTTCTCGAGGAACGCCACGATCTTCTCGGCGCCCGTTCCGTCGTCTTCGAACTTCTCACCCGCAGCACGCGCCGGTGCCGCTTCCACGGTGGTGATGGCCTGTTGCGCACCGGCCCAACCGACCGGCTCGACGCCGAGGTCGGCCGCGGTGACGTTGTCGACCGGCTTGTTCTTGGCCGCCATGATCCCCTTGAAACTCGGGTAGCGAGGCTCCACCACACCGGCGGTCACGGCAACGACTGCGGGCAGCGGCGCGGTGACCTCGTCGTAGCCGGCTTCGGTCTGACGCTCGGTCTTCGCGACGCCGTCGGCGATTTCGATCTTGCGCGTGAACGTGAGGCTCGGCCACCCAAGGAGCTCACCGATCTGCGCCGGCACGGTGCCGGTGTAGCCGTCGGTGGACTCGGTGGCGGAGATGACCAACTCCACGTCGCCGGCGCGCTCGGCACACTTGGCCAGGATGCGCGCCGTGGTGAGCGCGTCGGAACCTTGCAGTGCCGGGTCGCTCACGAGGATGGCTCGGTCGGCGCCCATGGCCAGCGCAGTGCGCAGACCCGAGACGTCGTCGCCGGGCGACATGGACGCCAGGATGACCTCGCCGCTGCCGGCCGCGTCACGAAGTTGCAGCGCCATCTCGACGCCGTAGCTGTCGGATTCGTCGAGGATGAGCTTGCCCGCACGCTTGAGCGTGTTGGTGGTCGGGTCGAGCTCGCCCGGCACAGCCGGGTCGGGGATGAGCTTCACGCACACGAGGATGTTCATGGCCGTGAATCCTGCCACGGCCGAGACCTCAAGTCTGGATTGTGCGCCGATCTCTCGCGGTGCGCTTCAGATTGCCGAAATAGGCAGTCACAAGCGCACCAGTTGGGGGCCGGGGAGGGAAGGGTCGACCACGATCTTGCAGTGCGCCTCGGGGTCGGCGAGTTCGGCGAACGCGCCCGCCACACCATCGAGCCCCACCCGCCCCGTGAGCAGCGGCGACACGTCGATCTCCCCCTCGGCGATCGCCCGCAACGTGCTCGCGAACTCGTCGCCGTCGTAGAAGACCGAGAAGTCGATGGTCAGTTCCTTCACCACACCAACCATGGGTTTGAAGTGGTCGGGCTCCATACAGAGCCCCACCACCAAGATTCGCGAGCGCGCCGGCGCGTCATGCATGGCGGCCTCCACCATGCCCGGTACGCCCACTGCTTCGAAGGTGACCAACGGACGACCGCCAGCGACGCGCTTCCACGCTTCGATCGCGGGCTCATGGCGCGGGTCGACCACCTCATCGGCGCCCATTGCACGCGCGAGCGCGCGCCGACCGGCTGAGAAGTCGGATGCCACCACCGGCCCGATGCCGCGCTGTTTCAACCACGCGATGCACGCGAGTCCCACCGGCCCGCACCCGACGACAAGCGCAGACTCGCCCGGTTGGATGCGGGAACGATTCACCGCATGCAATCCGATAGCCATCGGCTCGGTGCACGACGCGCGTGCGGCATCGAGTCCGTTCGGTACCGGGAGACACAGTGATGCTTCCAAGAGCATGTGTTCGCCGTACCCGCCCGGCACCGAGTTCGAGAATCCCAGCGGCTCCATGCCGCTGGGCGCGCTGAATAAGAACGGCATTGCAACGGTGAGATCACCGGGTGCGACGGCGGCGCGCACCCCGGGCCCGAGCTCGAGTACTTCACCGCAGTATTCGTGGCCGAGGTGGATGTCGCCGTGCGGATCGGTTCCGCTTTCGACGCCCAATGCCTCGGCCATGGCCGTCATGGCATCGGGCTGTTGGAGCGTGTGGAGATCGCTCCCGCAGATGCCGCAGGCCCGGTTGGCCACGAGCACCTGCCCGGGCCCCGCCGACACCGCGGGAGCGTCCACCACTTCGAGTGCGCCCTGACGGGCGACGACTACGCGCATGGGCGTCAGTCTTACGCCTTTGCGCCACTCCCCTTGCGCGCGAACGCGGCGAGGCCAAGGACGAGCGCCAGGCCACCAAGCACGATGCCGACGATGGCCAACGTGCGCGCCGTGGAGTCGTCCGAGTGCGTCGAGGTCGCCATGGCCTTCCCAGACGAGCTCCCGCCGTGCGCGTCACTCGCAGCTTCCGCCACCAGCTTCAGTTCGGGCGCGGGGTTCTTCGGCTCGGCTGCGCCTTCGGGTGCCGTCTCGATCCAGCGCACCACGTCACCGTTGGAGTAGGTCTGCACGGCTTTGAACATCAGCGCATCGGTCTTGGGCAGCGGACCCATCGACACGGGGAAGGCCTGGAACTGGCCCGGTGCGATCTGACCACCCGACCACGTGATCTTGCTGACCGCTTCGGTGACGTCGCCGTCATCGGTCTTCACGGGCGTCGCGAGTTTGGTCTTCGCGACCTCGACGTTCCAGCCCGGAACGGGCTGCGTGCTCACGAACGCAATGGGCTGATCGGTCGGCAGCTCAACTTCGACCTTCACGGTGGACGCGTCGTCGCGCTCGTTGGGCACCTGGAAGGAAACCGTTGCGAAGCCGCCTTGGGCCGCAGTCGAAGGGTTCACGGTGACGTGCGCGCCAGCCGGCGCAGCAACCACCAGCGCCACGGCGACAACGGCCGTCGCAGCGGCAACGCGCGTACTCAACACTCGCAACACGGTTTCCTCCCTTGGGCCGGCGGGCGCCGGCAGTCCAAGAGGTGGTCGCTTCGGATTGCCAGGAAGTTCCCGGAGACGGGCTTGTTCACACGCTGGACGCCGCCGCCAACATTGCGACGAGATCGCCGCGGGCCCGTGCGACCCGCGATCGTACGGTACCGATGGGGACGCCACACATGCCGGCCACCTCTTCATAGGTGAATCCGTGCACCTGGGTGAGCATGAATGCCTCTCGTCGCTCCGGCTGCAGGCTTGCCACCAAGTCCTGCAGCGTTGCGGCTTCATCGACGGTGATGAATCCGTCGACTCCTTGATACGAAAGCCGGTCAGCGAGTCGACGAAACCGAGTCCGAGCTCGTACGTGATCGGCACAGGTTCGACGAGCGATCGCGAACAACCACGTTCGTGCACTTGCATCGCCTCGGAAGCTGGGCAACGCCCTCCATGCCCGCAGCCAGATTTCCTGGGCGACGTCCTCTGCAACTTCGGGTGCAACCAATGCGGCCGCGAAGGACTGCATCTCCGCCTGGGTCGAGCGGATCGCCGCGGCGAGCGCCAATCGGTCCCCCCGCTGGGCGGCGCACACAAGTGACGTGAGCTCATCGAGAGGCTTCGACATTCTGTGGACCCTAACGGGGAACTCATGTCGACGATGAATCGACTACCTATTCATGGACTGCAAGCGAATTCAAGAAGCTCTCTCAGCCAGCCGCGACGGCGAACCCGGAGGCATCGACTCGGCGCTCGTGGCCGATCATGTCGAACGCTGCAGTGCATGTCGCGCCTTCGCTTCGACGATTCGCGCCCTTGACGTTCCCCAGCAGGAAACGAAGCGCGACATCACCCCGAACATCCTGGCGGCGATCGCCCACGAATCCGATTCGCGCCGGGCCCGCCCATTGCGGTTCCTGCTCTGCGGGGTTGCGATACTGCAGCTCCTGATTGCGATACCGATTCTGGTGAGCGGAAACGAACCCGGCGCGTCCACTCACCTCGCCCGCCACCTCGCATCGTTCGACATTGCGGTTGGGATCGGGTTCCTGGCGGCCGCCTGGCGCCCGCGACACATCGCGGGAATGTTGCCCGTGGCGGGAGCACTCGTCGCCGGTCTGGTTGCCACCGCGCTGTTCGACCTTGGGAACGGCGTTTCGCACACCATTGCCGAGGCCGTTCACGTCCTCGAGGTGGTCGGTCTTGTCACGCTCGTGCTGCTGAGCCGGGAACCAATGGAAACGGCGCCTAACGTCACCACGGCGTGAAACGACTCGGACTCCTCGTTGCAATCTGCGGAATCGCGGTGCTCGCAATCGCGGCACCCGCATCCGCACACGCCACGCTCGAATCAGTGGACCCGGCACCGGGGACGGTCTCGCAGCGCGCGCCCACGCAACTCACGCTGCGATTCAACGAACCCGTCAGCGCACCCGGCGGATCGATCCGGTGTTTCGACGGAAACGGCAAGCGCATCGATACCGGCGCGCCGAAATACGACGGCGTGGTGGTGACCATGAAGTTCCCGAAGCAACTTCGTGACAGTGGCTACGTGTGCACGTGGCGCATCACATCGGCCGACGGCCACGCGGTGACCGGCACCACCAACTTCACCGTCGGCACCGAAGCGAGCGCAGGGCTCGACAGCCTTTCCGCGCGCGTGTTGAACCAGGTGGCGAACGACCCGCTCGTCACCACCCTGCTCTCGATCGCCTCAGGAGTGACCTACGCCGGCTTGGCACTCCTCATCGGCCCTGCGTTCTTCCTTGCGCAGTTCGCGTCCGGCTGGCGCACGCGGCCGCGCCCACGACTGCTGCTCGCCATCGGCTGGAGCGCCACCCTGTTGGGTTCGGTCGCCACCCTGTTGCTCGACGGTCCGTACATAGAGGGCCGTGGTGTGGGGGCGATGTTCGACGGGCCGGTCCTCGGCACCGCGCTCGACGGCCGCGTCGGCCAAGCGGCGCTCGCGCGCATCGTCATCACCGTTGGGTCTGCGGCACTCGTCCGATCACTCCAAACCCCGGACGAACTGCGCCGCTGGTGGCGACCCGCTGCGGCGGTGACGGGCACTGCCCTGGCGGTCACGGTCGCCGCGTCCGGCCACAGCACAGCCGGTTCCCTCGCCCCGGTGTGGATCGTGGTGGCCGCGCTCCACGTGGTGGCCATGAGCATCTGGCTCGGCGGGCTGGCCTTGTTGGTGGCCGAGTCGCTCCCGAGCGGAGAGCAAGACGCCGACCTGCGCACGGGGCTACAGCGCTTCTCCCCCATCGCACTCACTGCCGTGATCATCATCGCCATCACGGGCGTGATGCAGGCGTACCGCGAGGTCGAGACGATCGACGCGCTCGTGAGCACCACCTACGGCGCGATCCTGCTGGCCAAGATTGCGGCGTTCATCGTTGCCATCGCGATCGCAGCCAACGTTCGCCGCGCCGCAAGATCCGATGACGCCGAAGTGCCGCCCAGCGCCCGCAAGTTGCTCGCCATAGAGTGCGCGTTCGCGGTCGTGGCCCTTGCACTGACTGCCGCGCTCACATCGACGACTCCGGCCAAGACCGCGTACGCGCAGCAGGGCGCAACCGCGTTCATCACCGCCAAGTCCCTCGACTTCGACGTGTCCCTGACCGCAGCAACCGATCAAGGCCGCCAGCTCCACGTGCTCGTGCTCGACCACCGCACCGGTCAACAGACAGCGGTCGACGAACTCGCGGTGATCTGGTCCAAGGGCGAGCTCGGGCCGATCGAGTCGCCGGTCTCGAAGGTGGCCGACGGTCACTACGTGGTGGACACGGTCCAACTTCCCGGCACGGGCGAATGGACACTCACGCTTCGGGCCCGTACCGGCAACTTCAACCAGACCGTCGGTGTCACCAAGCTCAGGGTGGGCTGACCTGAGCTCACGTTGTGCCTCACGGCACAGCACCGGGATTCGCACCCCGACGACACCCCGTGGGTACCCTCGCAGCCATGACGACACGCGCGCCCTGGCTCCCCGCCGAACACTGGTCGATCGAGATCCCCGAGCACACGAACCACTACCGGTCGCCGCAACTCGCAGAGAAGGGCTGGGTCGCGCTCACCGACATGACACCGGTGATACCCGACGAAGAGTTCCTCTCGCTCGAATACATGGACTGGAAGAGCGGTGGCGACACCAACTTCGCTCCGATTGCAAGTGCCGACGGGGAACTCGACTGCCGCGGCTTCTGGAAGCCGGGCGACGAGCGCCCCGACAAGGGCGCGAAGTTCACGAGCAACGCCGAGAAGTGCCCCACCATCAAGCAGTACGTGGAATCGATCGGCGCCGACTTCGGTCGCGTGCGCACCATCAAGCTCGAGCCGCAGGACTACGAGACCGCGCTCAAGCAGATTCACCGCGACGACAACAACCGCTTCAATCCCGAAGGCGAAGGCTGGGTGTTGCGATCGTGGGTGGAACTCACCGACACCACCGACGGATACATGATCCTCATGGAATCTGGTTCCGACGGCCTACCCGACCCGGAAACCGAAATGCGGATCCCATTGCACAAAGGGGCGCGCTTCGTGGTGGACACGCAACGCCTGTGGCATGTGGTGACACACGTGAGCGACCACCCGCGTTACGCGCTCATCACAAGCCTCGAGAGCGGTGCCGCAGTGGAGTCGTTCATCGAGTCGAATCGCGCCAACTGATCCGAACGGCGGGATGATCCGACGCCGGTGGAGTTGAATACGCGTCATGCCGTACACCGCCGTTCCCCTTCCTGACGCGCCGGTTCCGCTCGTTCGCTATGACTGGGGTGGACCTAGCGACGGCCCCGCCGTGCTCCTCGCCCACCCCACCGGGTTCAACGGGCTGGCATGGACACCGGTTGCCGAACGACTCGTGGCGCGCGGCTGTCGCGTGTGGTCATTCGACTTCCGTGGGCACGGCACCAGCGATCGTGCGCCGAACGGGTACGAATGGACCGGCTTTCGCGACGACGTCGCCGCGGTGATCGACTCGATCGGGGTCACGCCCGTACTCGGCGTCGGCATTTCGAAGGGTGGCGCCGCGCTGTTGCTCGAGGCAGCACGAGCACCACAACGATTCACGACCCTGTGGTGTTACGAACCCATCGTGTTCTCGCCGGGGTTCGCGCCGCCCGGCACGCGCAACCCGATGGCTGAGATGGCCCGCAAACGCCGGGCACAGTGGCCGTCGCCCGAGGCCGCGTTCGAGAGCTACTCGGCCCGACCTCCAATGCGTGACCTGCATCCCGACGCGTTGCGCGGCTACCTCGCCGCCGGGCTGCGCGCAACCACCGACGAGTGGGAACTCACGTGTGCGCCGGAGGACGAGGCACAGATGTACGAAATGGGGGTCGACAACGGCGTCTACGAACTGCTCCCCACCATCACCACGCCCGTCACCGTCTTGGCCGGCGAGCACACCGACACCATCACCCCGGCATGGGCCCGCCAGCTCGCCGACCGGCTTCCGCTCGGACACCTCGAGGTGTGGGACGGGCGCGGTCACTTCGGCCCGCTCGAAGATCCCGAGCGCGGCGCAGCGGAACTCGCCGCGGCCGCCGGCGTCGACTGATCAATCGCCCCGGCGGACCTGTTCCCTGCGGAGCAGTCACATGCGCGCGGTACGGTCAGCCTCATGGGAATGCCTCGTCCGTCCACCGTGTCGCCCAGCGCGCTCTCCAGCTTCACTGATTGCCCGCTGGCGTACCGGTTCGCGTACGTCGAACGGCTGCCCCAACCACCGTCGCCGGCTGCCAGCAAGGGCACCCTCGTACACCGCGCCCTGGAACTGCTCATGTGCCGACGCGCCGCGGATCGAACGATCGACGCCGCCCTCGATGACCTCGCCACCGCTCGCGCCGAGTACTCCACGCACCCCGACATCACGGGCCTCGATCTCTCCGACGCCGAGTGGTCGAAGTTCTACGCCAGCGCAGAAGAACTGGTGAGCCGCTACTTCGAGTTCGAAGATCCCACGAAGGTGCACCCCATCGGCCTTGAACTGAAAATGATGGCGGAGTTGCCCAACGGGGTCACCGTACGCGGCATCATCGACCGACTCGAACTCGACGCCGACGGCAACTTCGTGGTCACTGACTACAAGACCGGCAGCGTGCCACGAGAGCAGATGGAACGCTCACGGCTCACCGGCGTGCATCTATACGCCGTGTTGTGCGAGCGCGTGTTCGGCCGCCGTCCAGTCCGGGTGCAGCTCCTGTACCTGGCGAAGCCTGAAGCCATCGTCGCCGAAGTCGGCGACCGCACGCTGGTGGGGGCCGAGAAGCGCACCGGGGCCATCTGGGATGCCATCTCGCGCGCGTGTTCCGCCGGAGACTTCCGACCGCAGCCCGGCAAGCTCTGCAACTGGTGCGCGTTCCAGGCGTACTGCCCGGCCTTCGGCGGCAACCCCGACCAGGCGGTCGAACTCCGCAGCGCCCCGAACGCGCTCGCATCCAGCCTCGAAGCGAGCCCCTCGGCGTGAGCGCCGAGCCCGACTGGCATCGACCCCCACGCGTCGACCAGGGTCAGGGCATGCGGGTCACCACCGAACCGGCGTCGTCGCGGCCCCGACTCCTCATCCCGATCATCGGAACGGCCGTCATCGCGGTCATCGGCGTCGTCGCGCTCGTGGTTCACGCCCGCAACGAATCGTCCGAACGGCCGCGCACCAGCAATGCCACCACTGTGGTGGGCCTCTGCCAGGCCGCGCGGGAGGCAGTGGCCGGGGACCGCGTTGCGGCCACCAACACGTTCTACGACCAGTCACACGCGTCGCTGCACGTCCTGGCGGCGCAGGTTGAGTCCCGCGACCGCAGCATCGCAACTCGACTGCTGGAAACGAAGAACACGGTCGAGAACGAACTGAATATCGGCGGCCCTGCGCTTCCCGGCAATCTCCGTGCCCTCGCCGAGGACGCGCGCGATGCCATGCGCGCGCTCGGCCAACCCGTCCCGAACGGATGTACCTCATGACGCGTCGCGTCCGCTGTGCCGTGGCACTGACCGCCGCCGTCGGCTTCGGCAGCGTGTTCGCCGGCTGCGGCTCCATCGACGGGAAGACCGCCGCCGATTGCGGCACCGTCCAAGCCGCGTTCGCCAGCTTCGACCCCTACGCCAACACGCCACAGCGCATCATGGCCGGACTCATCTGCGACAACGGCAATCGCGTCACCGGCGGCGCCGTGCAGTTCGCGTTCACCTTCATCGGCACCAGGGACATGCCGCTGTCACCCGGCACACCGGGCCCTTCCACGGCGGCCCAGTTCACGGCGCTGCCCTCGCCCGATGCTCGGCCCCCATCCTCTGCGCCAGCAGCGACCCGCCCGTCGCAGGTCACCGGCGTCTACGCGGCGACGGTGGCGCTGCCCACTGCGGGCTTGTGGGAACTCCAAGTGTCGAGCACCAAGGGACTGCGCTTCGCGGTGAAGACCACGTTCGCCGTGAGCGCCACGCCGCGAGTGGTTGCAGTCGGAGACCGAGCGCCGGCGACCAAGAACCCGGTTGCAGGCGATGCCACCACCCCCGCCAGTGCGATCGACTCGCGAGCACAGGACGGATCCACGATCCCCGACCCCGAGCTCCACTCCACCTCGGTCGCCGACGCGCTCGCCGCGGGCAAGCCGATGGTGGTGGTGGTCTCCACACCGGTGTACTGCCAGAGCCAGTTCTGCGGGCCGGTCACCGACATGGTGGCCCAGCTTCAGAAGCAGTTCGGGAACCAGGTGGCATTCATCCACCTCGAGGTATGGCGCGACTTCGCCAACTCCCAGCCCAACGATGCTGCGCTCGAGTGGATCGGCCCCAAGGACGGGACGGATGCCAACGAACCGTGGGTATTCGTGGTGGGCGCCGACGGCACGGTGAGCGCACGCTTCGACAACATCGCCACCGAATCCGACCTGCGCACTGCGATCGAACAGGTGTTGGCGAAGCGCTGACGCGTGTGCGGTGACGCACCAGGCGCACGGTTCAGGCCGAGGTCGCGATCGGTTCGTCCCTGGCCGGCGCAGCCAGCGGCCGCCGCAACCGCAACCCTGCGGCCACGGCCAACCCCACGGCCAGCCCGAGCGAGCAGGCCACCGAAACTCGCGCCAATCCTGGCGGCAACGCGTTCGGGAGTTGCGAGTTGGTCAACACGTCGAGGTCGGTGACCGCACCGGTGATGCCGATCGCAATCGCCGAGACCAGCACGCTGGGCGCGGCATCGACTCCACCGCGTCGAGCGAGGAACACCAAGGTGAAGGCACCGAACAGCCAGGCCACCGCCGAGAGCAACGCTCCTGTCCACGACGCGCCGCTGAGATCCGCCGCAAGGTATGCGCCGGCAAGATGTACTGCGTCACTCGCCAACAACAGCGCAAGGGCAACGCCAATGGCGATGCTCCAGTGGCGCAGGCGTGACGTGGCGATGACGATCGCCGCAATGACTGCCGCGCCCACCAACCACGGCCACAACGGCGGCGCGGGAACCCACAGAACGTCACCGGTCACCGTGATGACCGCTGCCCCTTGCCGGAGTTTGAGGCTCCAGTCGGCGCTCACCACGCGTTCGGTGTCGGGATCGGCGCGCACGTCGGCCGGTGGCTGCGAACCCATCCAGTGCGCGCGGTGATCGTGCCATGCGACCTGGCAGCAGTTGCTGACCCGCTTCCATTCCGGCGCGGCCTTCGGGTCGGCGGACGGCGGTATGGGCACTACTCCGAGCCGGGTGCGATTGCGGTACACCGCGGGCGACCGTTGGTTCTCGAACGCGCCGCCCGGCCCAACGCGCAGGTAGGGCTCGCCGTCGTAGCCAAGTACCTCGACGTCGGTACCGGTGGTGTTCGTCAGCTGCAGGCGACCGTCGAGGCCGACGACGCGCACCGTGACGCCGGACACTGCGGGCGCAATGGTGTGCACCACTGTCTTGTAGTTGCTGGGGGCCGGCCCACCCGTGCTGTGCGCGGACGCAGGCGCGGCGTCAGCGACGATCAGCCCCAGGGCTGACGCGGCAAGGGCGCCCACGGCGATGACACGGCGGAACACGAACTGATTGTCGCACGCGCAGCTCCATGGCCCCCCAACCGGGCCCGCCGCACCCACCGGTAGGCTCGCCCCGGTGGACACCCCGCCGTTCCCCACCTGGGTCGATGCGTTCGATACTCGGGTCGACAACTGGTTCGACCGCATCCGCCGCCCGGCGCTGGATCCCGTCTTCTACGGAATCTCCAGTGCCGCCGACCATTCGATCTTGTGGCTCTCCATCAGTGCGCTACGCGCGCTCCTAGACCGCGACCCCGCGGTGGCGCTGCGCATCAGCGGCGTGATCGCAGCGGAGTCGGCCCTCACGAATGGTCCGATCAAGATGATGTTCCGCCGGGTGCGGCCCGATCGCGACCTCAGTGAACCACCGCCCTACGGGATGCGAATTCCCATCACCAGCTCGTTCCCGTCGGGGCATGCCACGGCTGCGTTCACGGCCGCAATGGTGTTGACGCGCCGGCCACGTGAAGCGTGGTTCTGGTTCCCGCTCGCCGGCCTGGTGGCGTCGAGTCGCGTGTACGTGAAGATGCACCACGCCTCCGACGTGGTGGCGGGCGCCGCGCTCGGACTAGCCCTCGGCGCAATCGGTCGACGCGTCGTCCGGCACCGCGCGCGCTGAGCCGTAACCTGGGGCGCCATGGGCCGCGCCATCGCCGTTGCGTTCGACTATCGCTGCCCCTTTGCACGCAACGCGCACGAGGCAGTCGTTGCGCTCATTCGCCGCGGATCCCCGATTGAATGGCACTTCTTGGCGTTTTCGCTCGACCAATCACACGTGGAGCCCGGAGATCCACCGGTCTGGGAGCGACCCGACAACCCGGAATGGACGGGACTGCAGTCGGCCCTTTGGGGCATCGCCGTGCGTGATCAATTCCCGGATTCATTCCTCGACTTCCATCTGGCGGCGTTCGCGGCGCGTCACGATCACGGGCAACGCATCCAGGACGCGGCTGTCATGCGCAACGTTGCGTCGGGTGTGGGCCTGGACCCGGGTGCGGTCGCGGCAGTCATTGCATCAGGCGAGCCGCTCGCAACGCTCGCTGACGAACATCAGTACTGCGCGTCACTCGGAGTGTTCGGCGTGCCCGCGTTCATCGAGAACGACGACGCGGCGTTCATCCGCTTCATGGAACGTGGACGCGTCGATGATTTGGAACTTGCGCTCGCAGTGCTTGCGAACCCTCGCATCAACGAGCTGAAACACGCGCAGGTTCCGCGCTGACGCAGCGTTACTTGCGCCGGAACCGCCGCCCGTTGGTGGCCACCCCGCGCCACTCTTCGTATCCGGGATCGCGCCACGCTCGGTGTGCACACGGCGCGGAGTCGATCACGTAGAGGTGCAACGTGGGCGCTTCGTCGGCGAGCTCGCGCAGCGCATCGGCCGCTTCGAACGGCGGGCATTCGTCGAGCAGATCAACGAGCGCGACTGCGGCCAGGACTCGGCTCCGACAGGTCGGACACGCCGAGACGGTGGCCGATTCGAGCCCACGGGTGAGCCGCCACAGGCGATCGGCTTCGATGGGTCCCACCCGGCAGTCCTGGCCTTCGCCGTCGGTGATGAGGAGCGCGTGGCCGGACACGCCAAGAACCTAATGGTGCGGCGACGGCCGGTAGCCTGCCGGAGTCGTGCGAGCCGTCACCATCTCCTCCAACGGACGCATCAGCGTCGAGAAGCGCCCCGACCCCGAGCCCGACGCCGGCGAGGCACTGGTTCGGGTGCACGGCGCCGGCCTGAACCGCGCCGACTTGTTGCAGCGGGCCGGCCTGTATCCCCCGCCCCCTGGGGTCCCCGCCGACATCCCCGGCCTCGAGTTTGCGGGCGAGGTCGTTGGGCTCGGCGCCGGGGTCACGCGCTTGGCACTCGGCGACCGCGTGTGCGGCATCACCCCCGGCGCCGCGCAAGCCGAGTTGGTGGTGATTCCCGAGCGCCAGTGCGCGCGCGTGCCGACCGACCTCGACCTCACGCACGCCGGCGGTGTCCCGGAGGCATTCATCACCGCGTACGACGCGCTGGTCACCAACGCCGGGTTCTCCTCGGGCGAGCACGTGCTGGTGCATGCGGTCGGGTCCGGCGTGGGCACTGCAGTCGTGCAACTGGTGAAGGCACTCGGCGGCACGGTCACCGGCACGGCGCGCACGGCGTCCAAGCTCCAGAGGGCTGCCGCGATGGGCATGGACCACGGCCTGCTCGTCGACAACGACATGGACCCCCAAGCCGTTGCCCAAGAGATCGTGAACACGGGCGGGTTCGTCGACGTGGTCATCGACCTCGTGGGCGGCGACTACGTCCTCGCCGACATCGCGGCACTCGCCCCGCAAGGACGCATCGTGGTGGTCGGCACCCTGGCGGGCGGGCGCATCGACCTTCCTCTCCTCGCACTCATGGCAAAGCGCGGGCGCATCTCGGGAACCGTGCTCAGGAACCGCAACGCCGAAGACAAGGAACTCGTCATCCGCGAATTCGCGCGTCACGTCGTCCCGCTCTTCGACGAACTCAAGTTGCGGCCGGTCATCGAAGCGGTGCTGCCCATGTCCAAGGCTGCGAAGGCTTACGACCTGTTGGCCAGCGACACCACGTTCGGCAAGGTGATCCTCAAACCGTAGGCGTGCGCGTCGGCCGGGTGGCGGCGATGCGCAACCCGGTACGCACGGTGATGCGCCCGTCGCCGAACATCAGCGCCACCGCGTCTTGCAACACCCTCGGGTCGGCGGCGGCCGCAGCCACGCCCTTGCGCGCCCACCGGGGCGACCGCAACATCTGTTGCGCCACGAAATTGTGCAGATAGTGCGACCGGAACCGCCGGCGGAAGGCGCGTTCGAACGTTCGCAACCGATCGTCGAGCGAACCATCGCCCCCATACGCCGCGCCAAGCATGGCGCCGGCCGCCATGCCGTAGAAGATCCCCTCACCGGACAACGGGTTGATCATGGCGGCCGCGTCGCCCACCAACACCGAGTGGGGATGCGCCAACTTCCGCAGCGATGCGCCCGTGGGCAATGTGTAGGTACGCACCCGATCCGGATCGTCGATGTCGATCCCGCGTGAACGCAGGTCGGCCACGAACTCCTTCACGGCGACGCGCAGGTCGAGGCGGCGCTTGCGCAGGTCATGCACCGGGAGCCCGAGCCCGACGTTGGCCACGTCGTTCGGGCCGGGGAACCACCAGGCGTAGGCCGGCAGGTAACGCTCGGAGAACTCGAACAGCAGGGAGCGACGAAGCGGCGAGTCGGCGGGTAGCCGGAAGGGTGCGTACGCGCGCACCGCAATTCCGGTGGCCCGCGCCCCCGGCGCCTCGATTCCAAGGCTCCGACGCACCACGGAGCTGGCACCATCGGCCCCAACCACTAGTGGCGCGGCCACCGTGACTGCGCCCGTCGGCGTTGCGAACTCGACGGCTCGCTCATTGTCCTGGAGTTCGGTGGTCGTGGCTCGCCATCCGGAGACCACCTGGACCCCGGCGTCGGAGGCGGCCTGCACCAGGCGCGCATCGAAGACTTCGCGCGGGCTCACGAACCCGGTGATCCGCCGCCCGTCGATTTCGGGCAATGGGCCGGCCACCGACGCGCCGTGGGGGCCATAGACCACAACTTCGTCGATGGGCTCATGATCCGACAAGAGACCAGGGAGCCCGAGCTCGTTGAGCACCGCCACCACTCCGGGGCCAATGCCATCGCCACAGGTCTTGTCGCGCGGGAACTCCGCCCGGTCGGCGAGCACTACCTGGGCCTGCGGCGCCGCCCGCTTGATGGCGATGGCGGACGCGGCGCCGGCCGGGCCGGCACCCACGATGAGAACGTCGGGATTCACGATGACCTGAGGGTAGAGGTCAGCCGAAGGTGATCACGAGTTGCGTCGGGTCGTTCTTGACTGCGAACGGCCGCTGGCTGTCGAGCCCGATGATCCACGTGCTCTGCCCTTCGAAGGAGCCGAGCGTGCGGATCTCCTTCACGTGCTTGGCGTCGGTGGGCGTGAGCCGGTCGGGGCCGGTGTAGGTGCGGGTGAAGTCGCCCGACGCCAGGTCGACGATATCGGCGGGCCGGAGCTTCACCACCAAGAACGCGGCGCCGCTCACCGTCACTTCGCGCCCCTCGCCCTCGGTGACGAACGGCGGCGAGTCGTACGACGCGCCGTACCCGACGCCACCCGTGACGGCGGGAGCAACGGTGAACGTCACCACGTCGGTACAGCCGGGGCTGGCAACCGTCAGCGAACGCAACAGCGCGAGGTTGCTGCCCACTGCACTCTTCGCGGCGGTTGTCGCGTCGGGCACCGGGCAGGCCGTCGTGGTGGTGCTGGCCGTCGTGGTGGTGCCGCCGACGCGGGTGGTCGAGGATCCCCGACTGTTCGCGGTAGTCGACGCTGCGGCTCGGTCGGCAATCTGCTTGCCCCCGCCGCAACTCGCGAGCACCGCCACCGCAGCAACGACCAACGTGATGGAAACTGAGCGACGAAGCATTGCCCCATTGTTGCGCCGGGGAGCACCGAGTGTCCGGCATCGGCCCTACGATCCGTGAGGAGCGGCGCCGATGACCGTTCCCACTGCTGCCCGGAGGTACCCGGTGACGTTGGCGGATTCCGATGTGGTGATCGTCGAAGCGGCGCGCTCACCGTTGGGCAAGGGCAAAGCCGGCGTGGGTGGCCTGTCCCTGGTGCATCCCACCGTGTTGCTCGCCAAAGTGCAAGCAGCCGCGATCGAGCGGTCCGGGATCGACCCGGCGCTCGTGGGGCAGGTCGTGGGCGGCTGCGTCAGTCAAGTCGGTGAGCAGACGTTCAACATTGCGCGCACCGCATGGCTCATCAACGGGTACCCCATCGAGGTTGCCGCCTCCACCGTCGACGCGCAGTGTGGTTCATCGCAGCAGGCCACGAACCTTGCGGCCGCCCTCGTCAAAGCTGGGGTCGTCGACGTTGCGCTCTCGTGCGGCATCGAGTCCATGAGCCGCATCCCGCTGGGTGCAGCCGTGAAGGCGGGCCCCGGACGTCCCCTGACGTCGGCGTACTTCGACCGCTACGAGAACACGTCACAATTCGAAGGGGCTGAGCGCATCGCCGACCAGTGGGGCATCACGCGCCAGGACTGCGACGAGTTCGCCCTCACGTCCATGCAACGAGCGATCCAAGCGTGGGACGAGGGCCGGTTCGACCGCGAGGTCGTCGCCATCGACGCGCCCACACCCGGCGACGACGGTCAGCCAACCGACGAACTGCGCACCATCTCGCGTGACGAAGGACTGCGGGAAACGAGCCTCGAGAAGCTCGCATCATTGAAGCCAGTTGCCCGCGAGAACGGCGTCCACACCGCGGGCTCGTCGAGCCAGATCACCGACGGTGCAGCGGCCGTGCTCATGATGACCGCAGCGCGCGCGAATGAACTGGGTGTGCGGCCGCGTGCCCGCATCGTGGACCAGGTGCTCGTCGGCGTCGACCCGGTTCTCATGCTGACCGGGCCGATCGACGCCACGCGTGCACTGTTCGCCCGCTCCGGTCTCACGATGGCCGACATGGACACCGTCGAAATCAACGAGGCGTTCGCGAGTGTGGTCCTGGCCTGGGAACGCGAACTCGCACCCGACATGACGAAGGTGAACCCGAATGGCGGCGCCATTGCGATTGGTCACCCCGTGGGCGCAACCGGAGCCCGCCTGGTCACCACGGCGCTGCATGAGCTCGAACGCACCGACGGCCAGTTCGGACTCATCACGATGTGTTGTGGTGGTGGCCTCGGTACCGGCACGATCATCGAGCGCGTCTGATGGCCGCTGACGTGTCACTCGTCGAACGGCTCGGACATCCCACCGACGCTCGGCTGGTCATCGTCAACTGCGATGACCTCGGTTCGACACGTTCCGCGAACGTCGGCGTCTATGACGCCTTGCGCCGCGGGCACGGAACCAGCGCGTCGCTCATGGTCCCCGCCCCCTGGGCGCGCAACGCAGCCGCCATGTGGCGCGGCGAGGACGTGGGCGTGCACCTCACGTTGATCAGCGAACTCGACGGATACCGTTGGGCCCCCATCACCTACGCGCCGAGTTTGCTCGGTGGCGACGGCGGCTATCCGCGCACCACCGAGGACCTCTGGGACCACGCCGACCTCGACGAGGTGCGGCGCGAATGCCGGGCCCAGATCGAACGCGCCATCTTGTGGGGCTTCGACGTCAGCCATCTCGACAGTCACCTCAACGCGCTGCAGATGCGACCGGAGTTCTTCGACGTGTACCTGGAACTCGCGCTCGACTACCGACTCCCCATCCGCTTGCGGGCCCCCGAGTACGAGCACACGGCCGGGTTCCCGTTCCGCAAGCTCGCCGCCGAAGAGGGCGTGCTCTTCCCCGACCACTTCATCGAATGCGGACCACACCCGGCGCAAGAGATCGAGCGCGCACTCTTCGATCTCAGCCCGGGGGTCACCGAGGTCTACATGAGCCCCGCCGTCGACACCGATGAGTTGCGCGCGTCCTACGACGATTGGGCCCAACGCGTGCAGGACCACGCGTTCGCCTGCGACTCACCGGTGCTCGGCGAGCTCATCGAACGGGCCGGCGCCACCTTGATCGGCTACCGCGACCTTCGTGACCTCCAACGCGCCTGACGCCGCCGAGCGACTCGCAGCGCTCTGCGCCGTCGCACTCCCCGCCGAGCACCTGCGCGCGTCCGAGATCGAGCGCATCTGTTTTCAACAGGCAGCCGGAACCGACGTCGCGGTGCTCGGCGACGCGCACGCTGCGGCAGTCGTTGCGACTCGCGCGGCCCACGGCATTCGCAGCAGTTGGATCCTGCTGCTGGCCGTTCATCCCGACCACCAGGGTCAGGGACGTGGGCGCGCACTGGTGGACGATGCCATCGCCTGGGCCCGTCAGGTGGGGGCCGCCGACGTGCAGGTGGGCAATCTGACCCCGCGTTACATCTGGCCCGGGCTCGACTACCGCTACGCCCCCGCGTTGGCGCTCTTCGAAACCGCGGGCTTCGAAATCGTGGGGCCGGCCCACGACATGGCGATCAGCACGGCCTTCCGGGCCCGGCCGCCCGCCGGGGTGACCGTCGAGCGCGAGACCACTGTGGCTGCGTCGCAGTTTTCCGCCGAGCACTACCCGCAGTGGGTCGAAGAGGTCGACATCGCGACACCGCAGGGCACCTGTTTCGTCGCGCGCGCCGGCGACGAGACGATTGCGTTCGCGTGCCACTCGGTGTGGCGTCGCACATGGATGGGCCCCTTCGCCACTCACCCCGAACGCCGCGCGCACGGCACCGGCCGAGCCGTGTTGAGCGCGATGTGCGCAGACCTCGAACGCGCAGGAAGCACCGAAGCCAACATCTGCTGGGTGGGCCCCACCGCGTTCTACGCCAAGGCCGGCGCCACGGTCAGCCGCGTGTACCGCACACTGCGATTGGGACTGTGAGCGCGATCAGTCGGTGACGGCCTGCACGCGCGCACGCGCGGATGCGAAGTCTTCGCCGGCCGACCACTTCAGCAACGCGAGCACGGTGTCCATCGCTCCTGCTGCCTTGAGCCGGCCTTGCATGAAGGCCGTGTCGGGCGCGACTTCACCGTTCATGATTGACTGCGCGTCCTTCACCGTTGCGGTGAAGGTGCACTCGGCCTCTGCCCGGGGACCGGCCGTCGCCTCCACGAGCACGCCATCGCGCACCACGACCGCAAACTTCGTGGAGCCCACTTCCACCGCAACGACCGCGTCGGGCGCCGATACGGCACCCACTGCTCCGGGCAGCGCGTCGATCCAATCAGGAGTGAGGAACGGGGGCATTGCGACCTGCCATCGGCGGGGCGGACTCGCGCACCGTAGTGCGCGGGTTCCCGAGATCAGTGGATGCCGGCGAAGAGGTCGGACTCGGGAATGGACGTCGGAACCTGCGACGAAGCCAACACGAACTCCTCGTAGGGGAAGGCCGCACGAATCGCGTCGTCGGGCAACCGCATCCAGTGACTGTCGGGGTCGATCTGGGTGCGATGGGCGAGGAGCGCCGCTCGCCGCGCCGGGAGCTGCTCGCCCACGTCCACGAACGAGGTGTACGTCGCCTTCACCGCTTCGGCCGCAGCCGCCCACTCCGGCCGCTCGAACCAGTCGGTATAGGGACTCTCGATCCCGAGTGCCAGGTGCGCGTCGTGCAATGCCTCGATTCGCTCCGGCGACCAGCCGCAGTAGTACAGCTTGAGCGGCTGCCACGGTGTGCCGGCATCGGGGAACATGGTCGAGTCACCTGCAGCATCGAATGCCGGGCCACTGATGTCGTGCACGCGGATGTGATCGGGGTGCGGATAGAACTTCCGGTCGTCGCCGTAGGTGATGACAACCTGCGGGCGTTCGGCCCGGATGATGGCCACCAACCGCTCCACCGCCTCGCTGAACGGCGCGTTGGCGAAGTTGTCGGGTCGCGCGTTGGGCGGCGTGTCCGGCATCCCCGAATCGTGGTAGCCGAGCAAGTGCACGATGTCGTAGCCCAAGATGCGTGCGCTTTCGTCGAGTTCCTGCAAACGCACCGAGTGCAGATCGGCATGGACGTGAGGATGGTCCATGGCGGGGTTCAGCACCTCGCCCGCTTCGCCACCGGTACATGTAACCAGCACACAGCGCACACCATCAGCCGAGTACTTGGCCGTGGTTCCTGCTCCCTTCGACGCCTCGTCGTCAGGATGCGCGTGAACCTGCAACAGGCAGCGGGGCTCCTGGGTCATGACATGCTCCGCTAGTTGCGCGGCACGTCCTTCCATGGCATCTCACGCGATTGATCGGATTCCTTCGGCAGGCCGAGCACGCGCTCACCCAAGATGTTGCGCATGATGTTCGAGGTTCCGCCCTCGATCGAGTTGGCCTGCGACCGGAGGAACCCGCGGGTGATGCTGCGCGGGTCGTCGCGGTCGGTGGGTACGTAGGTGTTGTGATCCGATGCGTACAGGCTCGGACCATCCCAGGCGAGCGCATTCGGTCCTTCGAGGTCGACCGCGAGCTTCTGCAACCGCTGGTTGAACTCGGCCTGCATGAGCTTGGTGATGGAACCTTCGGGTCCTGCTTCCCCACCGCTCTTGCGCTTGGCGGCGGCGCGCTGGTTGTTGAGTTTGATGAGCCGGCTCTCGATGTACGCCTGCGCCAGGCGCTGGCGGTACAACGGATCGGTGGTGGGTGCGTGGCGGGCAATGAGCCGGTCGACTGGGCTGCCCCCAACTGCGTCGCCGCCGATGGAGCCCGCACCCGAGAGCGCCACGCGCTCGTTCATGAGCGTGGTGATTGCGACGTCCCAACCACGTCCCACCGGGCCGAGGCGCATGGAGTCGGGGACGCGCACCTCGGTCATGAACACTTCGTTGAACTCGGCGTCACCGGTGATCTGCACGAGCGGGCGCACCTCGACGCCCGGCGCCTCCATGTCGAGGATGAAGTACGTGAGCCCCCGATGCTTGGGCAGATCGGGGTCGGTGCGCGCGACGAGCATCCCCCACTTCGAGAGGTGCGCCATGGTCGTCCAAACTTTCTGCCCCGTGATGACCCACTCGTCGCCGTCGCGCACCGCACGGGTGGAGAGACCGGCAACGTCGGAGCCGGCGCCCGGCTCGCTGAACAACTGGCACCAGATCTCTTGGTTCGTTGCGAGCGTGCGAAGGAATCGCTCCTTCTGTTCCTCGCTCCCCCACGCAATGACGGTGGGGCCACCCATCCCGAGCCCGATGATGTTGTACGGCCGTGACACCCGGTACTGGTTCAAGACCTCGTTCACGACCCGCGCCTGCCCCGGCGAGAGCGAGAGCCCGGCGCCGTACTCGGCCGGCCAGGTGGGCGTGGCGTACCCAGATTCGCCGAAGCGGATGCACCAGTCGTCGTAGTTCTGCTGCGCCTTGACGGCGAGCCAGGCGTCCTCGTCGCCGGCGTCGATGGCCTCCATCCACCCGGGGGGGAGGGCGCCACGAAGCCATTCGAGGGTCTGGGCGCGCAGCGCTTCGTCGGTGACAGGGGCAGCGTCGACGGCCATGGAGCGACCTCGCTGGATCGGCGGACTGGGGACCATCGTAACTTGACTCAGCGGTCAATTCGGACTCCGGCGGGACCGGAACCGGGCGACTTTCAGCGGGCGGGGGCCGGTCAGTACCCTGCAGTGCCGTGGCGACCGGCGTGGAAGAACGAGTGCGATCCGACGCGCCCACCCGCAGCAGCGAGCGGGCCCCCGCCGGCCGGCTGGCCCACCTTCGCCAACTCCTCTCGCGGGGCCTGCGCAACCGCTGGGCCCTCGGCGCCGCACTGGTCATCGCCGGCGGCTTCCTGTTCCTGCTCACGCTCACCCTGGGCGAACGCATCTTGTATCGCGACCGTGTACTCCCCGGGGTCGAAGTGAACGGCCTCGACACCAGCGGCGCGTCCGAGCAGACGGTGTACAACCGCGTGAACGCCGCAGCGCAACGGCTCGAGCGGGCTCCCCTACAAGCCCGCGCTCGTTCGACCGCACTCGACGTCGACCCGTCGGTGATTGATTTCCGAGTCGACTCCGCCGGCACTACGCGCGCTGCGCGGCGCGCCGGTCGGTCTGGCAACCCGTTCGACCAGGTATTCGACTTCGTCTTGCGCCGGTTCCGCACCGAACGCATTCCACTGAAGGTCAACTACAGCGCGCCGCGTTTGCAGGGCGTGATCGACGGATGGAACGCACAGGTCGCCAAGGACGTACGCGACGGCAGCGTCACCATCGACGGCGCAACGGTCAAGACCGTCGAGCCACGCGCCGGCGACGGCATTCTCGAAGTACCGGCACGCGCCGAGATCGTGTCAGCGCTCCAGACTGCGAAGCGTCCGGTGGTGCAACTCCCCATGGGCATCATCCGGCCGACCATCGACCGCGCCCAGATCGACGCAACCGCCGCCCGAGCACGCGCCATCCTGTCGCAACCGATGGTTGCGACCGTGGGCACCACCACTATCACCATCGCCCCACCGCAATTGGGGGCCACACTTCGAATCGAACGACGTGGTCGCAGCCTTGAACTCTCGGTCGACACCGACGCGCTCCGGACCCAAATCGCGCCAGCCATCGCCCCGCTCGAGTCACCGGCGAAGGACGCGTCGTTCTCGGTCAACGGCGCCAGCGTGAGCGTGGTGCCGTCCGAAGCCGGCAAGACCGTCGATCTCGGTGCCATCGCGGCGGCGATCCTGCGCGGCGACCACACCGTCAATGCACCCATCACGGACCGGCAGCCCGAGCGCGACACGGCCTGGGCACAGAAGCTCAACATCACCCAACAGGTCTCGTCATTCACCACGAACTACCCGTGCTGCCAGCCGCGCGTGACGAACATCCAGCGCGCGTCGTCTGTCGTCGACGGAACGATCGTCGAACCGGGCGCCACGTTCTCGCTCAACGAGAAGCTCGGCAAGCGCACGGCCGAAGCGGGCTATGTGAAAGCGCCCGTCTACTCCACCGACGACGGGTTCTTCGACGACTTCGGCGGCGGCGTGAGCCAGTTCTCCACCACGTTGTGGAACGCCACGTTTTTCGGCGGCTACCGCGACATCGCCCACACGCCGCACTCGTTGTGGATCTCGCGTTACCCGAAGGGCCGCGAGGCCACGCTCAACTGGGGATCGATCGACAACAAGTTCCAGAACGACTCCGACTGCGGGATTCTCATCAAGACTGCAGCCGGGCCCACGAGCGTGACGGTCAGCTTCTACAGCTGCAAGGACCGCTCCGTGCGTTCCGACGAGCCCACGGTGCTCGAAGAAATCCCGATCGAAGACGAATGCGTCAATGATCCTGCGCTACCAGTGGGCGCGAAGAAGGAACTCGAGAAGGGATACAAGGGATACCGCGTCGAGTACTTCCGGTACGTGAAGAAGAGCGACGGTCCCGAGAAGAAAGAGCGCTGGGCCTGGACCTACGACATGCGCAAGCGCAAAGTCGCGTGCGGGCCCGCAACACCCCCGCCGGCTCCAGCGCCCACCCCCGTGCCGGCAGTGCCACCGGCGACCACTGCGAGTGGTTGACCAACGCACAACGCGTCATCACGCGCACATGTGACCTCAAGGCCACACGACCACGCGTCGATACCTCTGATCGGAACCGTCGGAGGGGAATCGGAGCGGTCGGGCCATGCGGACGCGAGCTTTCACCATTGCAATTGGAGTCATCAGCTTGGTGGCAAGTTGGTTGACGACCGCGCTGCCGGCTGAAGCTGCAACGCTGCAGACCTTCGGCGGCGGCACCGCATTCGCTCGGGCCAACAACGTCATCGGCGTCTCGATGCGACCCCAAGGCGACGGCTACTGGATCGTCACCAACGACGGCGGCGTGTTCAGCTTCGGCGCCGCACCGTTCCGCGGCAGCCTCGGAAACATCCGGCTCAACAACCCGATCGTCGGCACCACCGCAACGCGTACCGGGAACGGTTACTGGATGGCCTCCACCGACGGCGGCATCTTCAGCTTCGGCGACGCCGGCTTCTACGGCAGCCTCGGGAACATCCGCCTGAACAACCCCATCGTGGGCATGGTCACCACTCGCTCGGGCAAGGGCTACTGGATGGCCTCCACCGACGGCGGCATCTTCAGCTTCGGCGACGCGAAGTTCTACGGCAGCCTCGGCCTCATTCGCCTGAACAACCCCATCGTGGGCATGGCCGCCACGCCTTCTGGCCGGGGCTACTGGATGGTGTCCACCGACGGTGGCATCTTCACCTTCGGTGACGCCGGCTTCTACGGGAGCCTCGGCAACATCCGACTCAACAACCCGATCACCGGGATGCAACGCACACCATCAGGCAAGGGCTACTGGATGGTGTCCTCCGACGGCGGTGTCTTCAGCTTCGGCGACGCCAAGTTCTACGGCGGCACCGGTGGCGCATGCTTCGGCGCAACGGTCGTGGGCATGAGCGCATCCGACCGCGCCACCGGCTACCTGCTCGTGGGGGCCAACGGGCGAACCAGCGCCTTCGCGCCGGGTGCGCCCGCCTTCGTGCCGGGACGGTGCACCCCACCGCCCGACCAGTACCGCAGGATCGCATTCGACTTCTACGTCCGGCTCAACGACGAACGGTCCGCTCGTGGCCTCCCGCGTCTTGGATGGGACGACCAGCTTGCCGACAGTGCGCGCAACTGGAGCGTGACGATGGCCGGCTCGGGATTCCGCCACAGCAACCTCGGCCCACTCCTCGACCGGTTCTACGCCGCCGCCGAGAACATCGCATGGGGTGGCGACGGTGCCACCTCCGGGCAGATCCACTACGCATGGATGCGTTCCGACGGCCACCGAGCCAACCTCCTTGCCCCGAACCTCGACGTGGTCGGAATCGGCGTCTACTGCACACCCGACGGTCAGCTCTGGGCGACCCAGCAGTTCGGACGCCTCCCGAACTCGCCCAACCCGCCAGGATTCGGCAGCACGCCACCCGTCGAGCCGATCGCCCGGCCCACCACCGACGGACTCAGCTGCCGCTGACCGCTCGCTGCTCGTCGGGATACCCGACTCGCGGCCGCTCGACTACGCGGTCCGCTTGCGCCACTTGTCCAGCCACCAGGCAGCTTCGATGAGCGCGGCCGCAGCGACGCCAACCAGCACGCACTCGGAGGCAACGTTCCACGACGGCAAGTCGAGCGCGAAGAACGACCGTGTGAACGGCATTGTCCACACCAGGACCAGCCCCCCACTCATCGCCGCGATCAGCACGATCTTCCACCATGCCCACGGCCGTGCCAGCACCGTGAGGATCCACATCGCCACGATGAGGATGGTGAGCGTGGCCATCGTGCGCGCCTCGTTCGTGGCCGCACCCTGATTTCGCGCGAGCAAGTACGACACGAACGTGGCAGTGCCCGCCACCAATCCGGCCGGGACGGCAAAGCGCGCCACCCGCTTGGTGAAACCCGGTTCGAACCGCTTCGAGTTCGGCGCCAACGCCAAGAAGAACGCCGGGATCCCGATGGTGAAGTTGCCGACCAACGTGAGATGGCGCGGCAGGAACGGGAACGGCAGGCTGGCCAATCCGGTCGCAATCGACAAGAGGAATACGTAGACCGTCTTGGTCACGAACAGGTTCGCAACCCGCTCGACATTGGCGAGCACTCGGCGCCCCTCCGCCACGACGCCCGGCATGCGCGCGAACTCATCGTCGAGCAGCACGAGTTGGGCAACCGAGCGCGTGGCCGCAGAACCCGAACCCATTGCGATACCGATGTCTGCATCCTTGAGCGCCAGAGCATCGTTCACGCCGTCGCCGGTCATCGCAACCGTGTGATCGCGTGACTGGAGTGCGTGAACGAACGCCCGCTTCTGTTGGGGCGTGACCCGCCCGAACACCCGATGCGTGTCGAGTACTTCGGCCAGCTCGGTCTGGTCGTCCGGCAACTCGCGAGCGTCGATGGGATCGAGCTCGTCGAGCCCCACCCGACGAGCGACCGCAGCAACCGTGCGCGGGTTGTCACCAGAGATCACACGAATGCCAACGCCTTGTTCGGCGAAGTACTCGAGCGTGTCACGGGCGTCGGGACGCACCTGTTCTTCGAGCAGGACGAGCGACCGAGGCTCGAGACCACCCGGAAGCGACTCGCCTTCAAGCGGTACCTCCGAACGAGCAAGCACGACCACCCGGTGGCCGTCCGCCGCACGGTCGTTGGCCGCGGCGCGCGCCGCCGCAATGGCGACACTCGCATGTTCATCGGGAAACACCATTTCGGGTGCACCGAGCACCCAGGTTCCGTAGCCGTCGAACTGCTCGGCGCTCCACTTGCGCGCCGAACTGAACGGGACGGCCGCAACTCGGTTCCAACCCGATGGCGCCGGGCACGACGCCCGCACCGCCAACAACGTGGCGTTGGCATCTTCACGCGCCGCCATCGCGCCGAGCGCGTCGCGGGTTTCGTCCTCGGTGCCGCCGAGCGCCACCAGCTGATCGAAGCGAATACTGCCTTGCGTGAGCGTGCCCGTCTTGTCGGCGCACAGCACGTCGACCCGCGCCAGCCCCTCGACCGCCGGCAGCTCCTGCACCAACACCTTCCGACGGGCGAGCGTGACTGCAGCGACCAGGAACGCGATGCTCGTGAGGAGCACCAGCCCTTCGGGGACCATGCCCACAACACCGGCCACCGTGCCAATCAGCGCATCGCGCACGGAACCATCGCTCAGCTGGCGCAGGAACAACAGCAACCCGGTGGGCACGATCAGCCAGACGACGAACTTCAAGATGAGGTTGATTCCGTCCATCAGCTCGGAACGCGTCTTGGTGAATCGCCGGGCGTCAGCGGCCAGCTGCCGCGCGTAAGCATCGGCACCGATGCGCGTTGCCTGCATCGCGCCGCTACCCGCAACCACGAAACTCCCCGACAACACCGGATCACCCACCTGCTTCACGATCGGGTCGGACTCGCCGGTGAGGAGTGACTCGTCGACCTCGAGGCCGTCGGCGGACCGCACAATTCCGTCCGCTGCGATCTGATCCCCCGTACGTAGCTCGATCCAATCGTCGAGCACCACCGATTCGGTGGCGATCTCGACCACCGTTCCGTCGCGCATGACTCGGGCCTTGGGCGCGTAGAGCACCGCAAGCGAGTCGAGCTTCTGCTTCGCCCGGTACTCCTGGACGATGCCGATCAATGCGTTGGTGACGATCACGACGCCGAACAGCGCGTCACGGAAGTCGCCGAGGGCCAGCACGATCACCAGCATCGAACCAAGAATCGCGTTGAAGAGCGTGAAGACGTTCGCCCGGATGATCTCCGAGAGGCTCCGGCTGGTGTGCTCGTCGCTGCGGTTGATCTCGCCCTGGGCAACGCGTTGAGCCACCGCATTGGCCGTGAGGCCCGTGGGCGGCGTCGCCGAGCGATCGGGTGGCAGGGCGAGCGCGGCGGCAGAAGCAGTGGCCATGGGCCGAGAAGCTAGATCAGCCCATCCTCCTCGCCGTGCCGGAGACCACGAATGTGGCCGCGGCGTTGGGACCGAACGCACGGCCAACGGGCCCTACGATTCAGGCACGATGACTGCCACCGCCATCCCGCAACTCGAAGTGGGCCTGCCCGTCATCGTCGAGTCGGGCGAGGTTCGCGCCCGTTGCGTGATCGACGCCGTACAGGACCGACGGCTCGTGCTGAGCTCGGCCGACCGTATGGACTTTCCGTCCGAGTACGTGGCGGGGATGAAACTGTCGGTCATGGTGCCGGCGGTTCGTGGCATCTACGAGACCCCGGTCACGATCTTCGAGCGCGGCAACCAAACGCTCATGGTCGACATCGACAATGAGAGCCAGCTGTCCCAACGGCGCGCCTACGTGCGCGTGGAACATCCGATCGACATGTCGTGTCTGTTGCTCGACGAACACGCGAACCAGTTCCAACCGTTCACCGCTGAAGTCACCGACGTGGGCGGCGGTGGATGCGCAATGCTTGCCGACGTCATCACTCCCCAAGGTACGGTCGTCGTGTGTTCATTGGCCATACCCGACGCCCGACCCGTGGTCGCAATCGCCACCGCACTCGCGAATGAACGCGAAGACCGACTGCGATCGATCACCGGCGGACACAAGCTGCGTATTGCGTTCACGCAGATCACCGAAGCGGATCGCGATCGGTTGATCCGGTTCTTGCTGTGGACCCAATCAGCGCCGCGACGATGACCGATCCCACTGCCGCGCTGGCCCGGGCGGACGCAGTCACGCTCACCGTGTCGACGGGTGAAGAAGTTACCTGCCACGTGCTCTCGGTTACGGGTGCGCGTGTGGTGCTCCAGACCGACGAACGTTCCCGAGTGCCGCTGACCGGATCCGCAACGGTTGCGTTCGGGCTTCGCGACGACGCGAGCTACCGCGTGGGTGTCACCATCGAAGGCGTGATCGGCAACCGGGTCACTGCGTCGCTCGCCGAGGAGCCGCATCGATCGCAGCTCCGTTCCAACCCTCGCCAGCCCCTCCGATTCCCGGCCCGGCTGGCGCGGCGCGTACACAGCGACCACTGGGTCACCGCCCACGTCCGCAACCTCTCCGAGTCAGGGGTCGGCGTCCTGGTGGCCGAATTGCTGGACCGCGACGAAGTCGTACTGTTCGAAGCGTCGATTCGCAACGTGGCGTTGCACTGCTCGGCGCGCGTTGTTCGCCGTGACGTGAGCCCCGTGGTCGACCCATTCGTGCAGTACGGACTGGCGTTCGTGGAGCTCGATGCCTCGCAACGGGACGCCCTGGCCGCGTTGCTCGCTCAGCGATAGTCGCGGCTCTTCAACTGCCCGGCCGGAAGCAAGGCGATGGGCGCTATGCGCTGCGCAATCACGTTGATGACGCCACGTTCTTTTTCCAGCGTGCCCTTGATACGCAACGCCGGTGCACTGCGAGCGATGCGGCGGTAGCGCTTCCACAGACCCGGCGAACAGATGACGTTCACCATGCCGGTCTCGTCTTCGAGATTGAGGAACACCGCACCCTTCGCCGTCATGGGCTGTTGACGGTGCGTGACGATCCCCGCCACTTCGACCTTCGTTCGATCAGCAACCGCGCGCAACTCGGCCGCGGTGATGATGCCCGCAGCTGCGAGTTGTTCACGAACGAACTGGGTGGGGTGCGTGTCGGGTGACAGACCCATGGCCCACAGGTCGGCGGCGGTGCGTTCGGGGCCGGTCATGCCCGGCAGCTGCGGCGCGTCCACCCCAGTGACAATGCCCGGCAGGCTGGCCACCACGCCGTCGTTGGTGACCTTGGGGCGCGCGTCGGCGAGCGCACCGGCCGCCCACAACGCAGCGCGCCGGTCGAGCCCGAAGCACTGTTCGAACGCGCCGGCCGTGGCCAGCGCTTCGAGCACGTCGACGGCCACGCCGGTGCGGCGCACGAAGTCTTCGAGATCGGAGAACGGTTGCGCGGCCCGTTCCAACTCGATGCGTTCGAGCAGCGACGTGGAGATGCCGCGCACGTACCGCAATCCCACCCGCATGGCGAGCGTGGACGGATCGGCGTGCCAACCGGGTTGCGGGAACCCGAGCAGGCCCGCGCGTTCAGTACGCGCTTCGAGCGTGCAGTCGGTGCGGGACTCGTTGACGTCGGGGCCGAGCACTTCGACCCCGTGGCGCACGGCGTCGCGCACGATGGTGTGCGGCGAGTAGAAGCCCATGGGCTGCGCGTTGAGGAGCGCGCACGCGAACTCCACCGGGTAGTGCCGCTTCACCCACGCACTTGCGTACACCAGGTACGCGAAGCTCACCGAGTGGCTCTCGGGGAACCCGAAGTCGGCGAACGCTTCGAGCTTCTTTGCGATCTGCTCGGCCACGTCGTTGCTGATGCCGTTGGCGCCCATGCCCTGCATCAGCCGCTCGCGCATCTTCGCCATGCGGGCGTGGCTGCGTTTGGAACTCATGGCCTGGCGCAACTGGTCGGACTCGGCGGGCGTGAAGTTGGCGACGTCGATAGCCATCTGCATGAGCTGCTCTTGGAACAGCGGCACACCGAGCGTCTTGGCCAGAGACTTCTCGAGCAACGGATGCAGGTACGTGACGGGTTCTTCACCGGCGCGGCGCCGCAGATAGGGGTGCACCGAACCCCCCTGGATGGGCCCCGGACGGATGAGCGCAACTTCCACCACCAGGTCGTAGAAACAGCGGGGTGCAAGCCGCGGCAACGTGGCCATCTGCGCGCGGCTCTCCACCTGGAACACACCCACGGTGTCGGCAGCACACAACAGGTCATAGACGTCGTCTTCTTGGGGAATGGTGGCGAGGTCGATGTGGACACCTTCGTGCTCGGCGATGAGGTCGACCGCCATGTGCAACATGGTGAGCATGCCCAGGCCGAGCAGGTCGAACTTCACCAGACCCGCGGCCGCGCAGTCGTCTTTGTCCCACTGCAACACCGACCGGCCTTCCATGCGCGCCCATTCGATGGGTGCGTACTCGGTGAGGGGACGGTCGGCGAGGACCATGCCGCCCGAATGGATACCGAGGTGGCGCGGCGCGTCGAGGATGCGCGTGGCGAGATCGTGCACGAGCTCGGGCACGAGTGGGATGTCGCTCATGGCTGCCGGCGCTCGACGTTCCATGCGCCCCGGATCACCGCCTTGCCCACTGGCGTCAGGGCCGGCCCACCGGTCGACGGAGCGGGCCAGCGCATCGGCAGCACCCGGCGCCATGCCACAGGCCTTGGCCATCTCGCGCAGTGCCGACCGCGGCCGATAGGTGATGACGTTCGCCACTTGCGCCGCGCGCTCGCGGCCGTAGCGCTCGTAGACGTACTGGATCACTTCTTCGCGGCGCTCGTGTTCGATGTCGAGGTCGATGTCGGGCGGGCCGTCACGCTCGGGCGACAAGAACCGTTCGAAGAGCAAACCGAGGGCCACGGCGTCGGCCTTGGTGACTCCGAGCGCGTAACACACGGCGCTGTTGGCAGCACTCCCCCGACCTTGGCAATAGATGTTGGCGGCCCGACAGAACTCGACGATCTCGTGGAGCACCAGGAAGTAACCGGGGAAGCCGAGCGACTCGATGACCCCGAGTTCGTATTCGATCTGTCGTAGTGCCTGTGCGTGCTGCGGATGCGTGGACGGATAGCGGCGCGCCGCACCGCGATACGTGAGTTCGCGCAACCAACTCATCTCGGTGTGGCCGGGTGGGATGTCGTGGTGCGGCAAGTTGGGTGCTGCACTGCGCAATGGGAACGCGCACGCGTCGGCGATCTCGACCGTGCGTTCCACCGCGCCGGGCCAGCGGGCGAACCGGCGCGCCTGCTCCAGCGGGGAGCGCAAGTGCGCGAGCCCCGCGGCGGGCAACCAGCCGTCGATCTCGTCGAGACTGCGGCGCGAACGGATGGCCGCCACCGCCGTGGCGAGCTCACGGTCGCGCGGCCGGGCGTAATGCACGTTGTTGGTGGCGACAAGCTGCGTGTTGGTGCGCAGTGCGAGTTGGGCGAGCGCGTCGTTGCGATGCCGGTCGAGGGGGTCGCCATGGTCCCAGAGTTCGAGCAGCACACGGTCGCGTCCGAACGCGTGGATGAGCGTGTGCAGTTCACGTTCGGCGGCGGCGGGGCCGTCGCGCAACAGCGCGGCGGGCACGGTGCCCTTGCGACACGCGCTGAGCACGAACCAGCTGGTGTTGGTGTCGGTGGCGGCGTGACCGTGCACCGGTGAGCGCACGATGTGAGCCAGTTCCTCGATGGTGATGCGCGGCCCGCCCTTCTCCCCCGCCATCTGCGCAGTACTGATGGCTTTGGCGAGGCGCGCGTAGCCCGCCGCACCCTCGGCGAGGATGAGCAGATGTTCGCCATCGGTATCGGCTTGGCCCGCGGGAGGGGCACCTCCGGTTCGAGCGCGCGAGCTACGGCCGGAGCGTCGAGCGCCCGCGGGCGGGGTATCCCCGTCCGCAGTGAGCGCGACCGGAAGAACGGTGAGCTCGGCGCCGAACACGGTGGGCAGGGAGTGCTCTTCGGCAGCTTGAGCGAAACGGACCGCGCCGTAGAAGCCGTCGTGGTCGGTGATCGCGCACGCGTGCAGCCCGAGGCGCGCGGCTTCTTCGATCAGTTCATGCGGCGCACTCGCCCCGTCGAGGAACGAGAAGTGCGAGTGGCAGTGCAGTTCGGCGTAGTGGGCCGCGTGCATCTGTACTCACACAGGCTGGATCGTCACCCCGGGCACTGAATCAGCAAGTACCCGAAGATCGTCAGGGTCACTGGTGACGATCATTGCTTCACCTTTTGACGCCGCGCTGGCCACCACAATCGCGTCGATCGTTTGAGACGACTTCGCCTTCGCAAGCAACGACCCGGCGTTGCGCGCAATGGTCTCGCTGGTTTGGATTACTTCTGCGTCGTTGATGAGGCGGTTGATGATTGCGTCGTGCGCTCCGTTGCCACGGATGGTTTCCGCGACGACGACTGCCGGGATGAAGACTTGGTCGTCGTCTTCTTCGAGCGCTTCTTCGACGAATGCTCGGATGAAGCGGTCGCCACGGACGAAGCCGATGATTGCGCCCGAATCGAGGACTTGTAGTTCTGCCATACCTGTCGAGCCTCCTGGCGGATGTCGTCGGGCACCGGTCCGTACATCTCGTCGAGGTCGCGCAAGAGTTGCCGAAGCCCTTCTTTGCGGCGGCGGCGGTCCACCAGTTCGTTCAAGTACGCCGACACGCCGGCTTCACCGGCCTGCGATTGCAGGAACTCGATCACTTCGGGGTCGAGGGTGACGGTGATGCGCTCCTTGGCCATGGCGATCATCATACTGGTGCTCATACTCCACTTCGCCGAGAGCCGGGCGACTCGTCCGCCCACTTGACCTGCGAGAACGCGTACCCTATCGAACATGTGTTCGATTCGCAAGGGGCGGGAAATCCGCAGCGCCCTCGGCCCGGATCGGGCACACTGCCCCGCTGTGACGGCACCCACGCCCTGCATCTTCTGCGCGATCGCTGCGGGTGAAGCCGAAGCAAGCGTCGTGTTCTCCGATGACCACACGGTTGCGTTCATGGCGCTGCACCCCATTCATCCGGGGCACGTGCTGGTGGTTCCGCGCCAGCACTGCGTTGGTGTCACTGACGCGCCCGCGGACGCGTGGTCGGCCGTCACTGCTACGGCACAACGCGTCGCCGCCGCAGTGGTTGCCGCCGATCCCCGGGCCGAGGGCGTCACCGTGTTCACGAACGACGGCGAAGCCGCGGGCCAAGACGTGTTCCACCTTCACGTACACGTGCTTCCGCGCTGGCACGGTGACGCGTATCGCACTCCGATGGTGACGCCCGAAGCTCCCCGCCATGAGCTCGACGCCATTGCTGCCCGCATTCGCGCGTGTCAGGAGAACGCGTCCGCGGACGCGTCTTCCGCACGGTCTCAGGTCGTCGTCGGCGATCTGGCGGATCACCCCGGACTCGTGACGACCATTGCCGCATGGCATTGGCACGAATGGGGTGGCGGCCACCCCGAGGCGTCGGAGCCAGAGTGGGCGGCAGCACTCGCAACCCGCTGCGAACGCGACGCAGCGCGCAATCTGGGCGTCGGTACCGCGCTCGTACGCGCCGCCGAGGAAAAGGCGCGCCGCATTGGAATCACCGAGCTGTGGTGCCACACCGCCGAGGCGTCCCGCTTCTACGAGCGCTGCGGGTGGACGGTCGTGCGACCGAAACACGGACTGAACGGTGACGCCGTCCTCATGAGGCGCGTCTGATGAACGCCTTCCCCGTGCTGACCGACGGCATCATCACGTTGTCACAGTTGTTGCCGCACGAAATCGAAGAACACAATGCCGGTGAGGACGACGAACTCGTGCGCTGGCTCAGCGAGTTGCCGTCGACAGCCGAATCAACCACGGCATGGGTGGAACGCAACATCGAGCACTGGCGCACCAGCGGGCCCGTCCGCAGTTTCGAGGTGCGCGACACCACTACCGGCGCGCTCGCCGGGAACGTCGAGGCCAACTGGAGTCTCGATTGGTTACAGCCCGGCGAGAGCAACATCTCGTGGGGCATCTTCCCGGCGTTCCGCGGGCGCAGGTACGCGCGCCGGGCCATCACGTTGGTGCTGCGATACCTGCACGAACTCGACGGAATGCATACCGCAATTGCCGCAGTGCATCCCGACAACGTGGCGTCACTTGCGGTGGCGCAATCCCTCGGTTTCTCACCGTTCTTCGAAGGCGAGAACGAAGGCGGCCGGTTCATCGACCATCGCTTCCCACTCGATGCCTTCACGGTGCTCGATTCGATGCACGCAACCGACGCAACCGGCGTCACGAAGCTCGTCGCCATTGCGGGGCGCGGTGGCTCGGGCAAGACCACACTGGCCGCAGCCGTACGTGGGCTCGACCCGTCAGTACAAGTCGTGCACCTCGACGACATCTGCGTCCCCAAACACGCGCGCACGAATGATCAGATCGTGGACTGGGCCACGCTCGACGCGCTGATCACCGATCTCCACGCCGGTCGACCGGGCACATATCGCCGGCTCGACTGGGATGCCGACGAACTCGCTGAAGAACACGTGGTGGAGCCCGGCGGCACCGTGGTGATCGAAGGCGTGGGCCCCTACGACGTGCGCGTGACCGATCGCTACGACCTGCGCGTGTGGGTGGAATGCGAGGAGACCGAGGCGTTCCGGCGGGGCCTGGCGCGCGACGGTGAGGAACTGCGGCCGTTCTGGGAGAACGAGTGGATCCCCCAGGAACGCCGGTACGTCAGCGAGCAGCAGCCCGTTGCGCGCGCCCACTTGGTGATCGACACCAACTAACCCCTCCTTCTGGCGCGCGCCGGGTTGCGGAAGTGCAACCGAACGCGCGCCAAAAGGGAAGGGGGAAGGGGGTCAGTCGTGGAGGGCGACGACGCGGGCGCGCCCACGCGTGACCACCACGAGGCACGCCACGTGCCCGGCCGGAGTATCGACCACCAGCTGCCAGCTCGCACCGCGCCGGCGCGACTGCGGATCCCACCAGCGCGCGTCGTGCGGCCACGGACCACCCCAGCTGATGACCCGTCCCCCGCCGCCAGGCACCACATCGCATTCGAGCCACTCGGGCGGCGCGCTCGCCTCGCCACGACCGGTGACGACGACGGGCGAGCGCGCGTCGTCGAGCAGGTTCGCAGCCGCATCGACCACCCGCGCCGGAGCCGGACCGGGAATCGCCCCCGGCCACGGTGGTGGAGTGCGATCGGGGGCGCGCGCCACCAACGGCCGCGCCGCGTCGCGCGGATCACCGAAGCGCACCCACTCCACCCGTTCGTCGGGAAACCGACCGCCTTGTTCAACGGGCGTGACCACAGCATCGGGTCCGAGCATCCCTTGCACCCGAGCAAACGCACGCGCCGCACGTTCTGCGGCCGCGGCATCACCACCCCAGAAGCCAAGTTGGCGGCCGTGTGCCACCACCACTTCGTCGGGGACGAGTTGCAACAACGTGATGCCCGACGTGGTGATGTCGGCATCGGCAAGGTCGGCGTCGCGGGGCCCACCGTTGCCGGCCAGCAACCACGCATCGAGTTGCCAGCGCACCCGTTCGGCCAATGCCCCGGGCGTGAACGGTTCGCTGGCGCGCCACACCCGCGTCATGCGTTCGCCGTGTTCGGTCTCGGCTGCGATGACCACCCGAGTACACGCCAACCCATGGTCGGCACAGCGTTGCAACAACCGATCGGCCAACGCCTTGCCGGCGAACGCCGCCACGTCGACACGCTCGGCCGGCGGATCGAACTCGTAGCGCTCCACCATGTCGGGGGGCGAAGTGGTGAGAACACCGGGGGCGTAGTCGGCCCCCTGGGCCAACTGATGCAGATGCGCACCCGCGGGACCGAAACGCGCAAGCACGGCATCATCGGGCAGTTCGGCGAACGCACCCACGGTGCGCAGGCCGAGACGCGTCAACAGGTCGGCGAGCCCCGGATCGCCCAGCGCACGTACCGGCCACGGCGCCAGGAACTCGGCCGCGCCACCGACCGGCACCACGTGCGCGTCGAGTGGCAGTGCCACCTGGGTGGCGATGCGCGCTGCGAACCCGCCATCGGCGATGCCCACGCGCACGTCGGCTACGCCCGCCGTACGCACGGCCGCCACCACTTTTTGGGCCAACGCGTCGTCGCCTCCGAAGTAGCGGCTGGGGCCGATGGTGGGGAACGCCAACCAGCCGGGCTCCTGGAGTTCAACCCTTGGCGTGATGGCCTCGACGGCGCGCGCCACTCCTTCGAACGCTTGGGCGTCGACGGTGGGATCAGCCGCCACGAACACCAAGCCCGGGCACCGCGCTTCAGCTTCGCGGCGGCGCAGCCCCACTACGACCTCGTGTTCCCGCGCGTCCGCAGATGCGCACACCACGATTTCGCGTCCGTCGACACGGTCGAGCACCGCAACTGGCTCGTCGACCAACTCAGGTTGGGCGCGCCGACGCGCCACCACCATCCAGTCGGGGCACCACACCACGCACGTGCGCGTCGCACTCCCCTTTTGGCGCGCGTTCGGTGGCATCAATGCACCCCAGCACGCGCCAAAAGCAGACCGTTAGACGGCGACATCGGTGACGACCTCGCGTGCACCAACGCCGCGACCGTCGGCCCGCACCCGCACCCGACGCGCCGCGAGCAACCCGTGACCCGCGTCCAGCCCCGGCCACGCACCACCTTCGGCTCGCAACCGCACCGTGGCCGACTCGGGCCACGCACCCTGCACCACCAACACTGCGCCACGTTCGCGCGCGCGTGCCACCAACCGACGCGCATCGCCGATGCGCCACCCGTTCGGGGCGCGCGCCACCACACACGTGACGCCATCGAGCAATGCCGCGGTGACCGCCGCAACGCGTGCGCCATCGACGTTGCGCACCACCACGAAACGCTCCAACGCAACACCAGCTTCGCGGGCAGCCAGCGCGCCCAACGTGTGATCGGGTTCCACCGCCGCCGCCCACTCGCCGGCATCGGTGGCCGCGGCCGCCAGCTGCAACGCGAGCGTGGTGGCGCCGGCCCCCATTGCGCCCTCGACGGTGACCACGCTGCCGCGCGCCACCCCTTGGGCCAGCACCGACCCCAATGGGCCGGCCACCGCCAACGCGCGGTCGCGCGCTCGCACCACCGGGCGCACCCGGTTGCCAACTGCCGCCAACCGGGCCCGGGCCTCGGCGTCGCGCCGGGGCAACGCCCCCAGATGCATCGCCCCCACGTCTGCCGCTGCGTCCGCCATACTGAGACCGTAAACCGAACGTATGTTCGGGGTCAATGGGGTACTGGGCGGGCGCCTCAGCGCAGGGTGGCCCCCAGCGTGTCGAGGGCGTGCCGCAGTTGCACCTCTCGAGCCGAGAGCAACACGTGCACGGTGCCCACGCTCAGCGTCTCGTTCACCAGGTCGATCACGAACTCGTGCGCGCCGTCGTCGACCACCGACGCACCGATGCCGCGCGCCACGTCCGCCCACTCGTCCCATCGCTGCGCAGCCGTCGCCGGATCAATGCCGGCCATCAGCACGTCGCACTCGTTGCGCAGCAGCTCGAGTTGCGCGAGCCAGTGCTCGATGACGAGCCGCCGCTCGATCGCATACATGGGGCCGTGCACCTCGTCGAGGCGATCGGCTTCGAACGGCACCCCGTTCAACACGGCCGCGAACCGCATCATCACCCCAACGGAGCCGGGCCACTCGCCGCCGCGCCGTACTCGGCAACCGCAGCCGCGAACTGCGTCACTGCGTCTTGTACTGCGGTCGGATCAACAGCGCCGCCGTTGTTGGCGCGCTCCAACGCCCCGCGCAACTTCGCCACGGCGTCACGCGCTTTCGCCACGGCGTCACCTTGGGGACCCGTTGCATTCGCGGCGAGCTGCGCGAGTTGACCGTCGAGTTGGTCGAGCAACGCCGGGTCGGCGTTCGGGAGGACTTGTTGTGGGTCGACCTGCGGTGCATTCACTGCGGCGGGTCGGGGCGCCTGTGGTGGCGCGACCGGGCTCGGCTGCGCCGTCGACGGCGACGGAGCGGGAGCCGGAGCCGGTTCAGGTGCCGGCGCAGGCGGTACCGGGGCCGCAGTTGTGGAGCCGGCGCTGGTGGGCGCACCATCACACGCGCAGGCCGGTTGGGAGTCCGACGCGCTCAATGCAACTACTGCGACTCCCGCGGTCAGCACCACGAACATCGCGACCACCGCAATACCAACGAACTTGGGCCATCGTCGTTCGCCCAGCGCCATTCGACGGGTCTGCGCGTGGCGACGCCGCTCGCGCCGACTCATCTCATCCACGCAGCAAGGGTCAGCCGCCGCCCTGGCCGCGGCCCGAATTCGTCCCCAACCCAGCCATTCCCAGGCGCGCCGGGTAGCCGCTCCGGCGCCCAAAGGATCGGGAGTTATTCGACCTTGCTGGCCGGCGGTTCCACGCCCCGGGCCTCGAAGGACCACCCGGCATCGTCGCCGTAGAAGCGGAAGAGGTTGGCCACCGTGGCATCCACCTGGGCTTCGGCCCCATCCCACTTGGCGGCGGGCATCTCGACGGTGACCACGTTCGAATAGACCGTCACGCTGGTTGCGCCCAGGTCGAAGAGCCGCCGCGCCAACACGTCGGGCGGGCGGTTCCCCGGAGCGGCTTCACGGTTCGGGTAGCGCTCGGTCTTCATACCGGTGAGTGACCGGTTGCACACGAACTGCTTCACCGAGGTGGCGACGCCGGCAAATTCGGTGACCGTGATGTCTTGGCCCATGAGCCTGAGCCTACTTCGTGGCCTTGCGGCCGAACCATGCCAGCAGTTTGGTCTGCTCGTCGGCGTCCTCAGGAACACCGATCTCGTTTCCGAAGATCCCCGTGACGCGGAGCGATTCCATACTCGGTTCGATGATCTGACGTACCGCGTCGATCATGTCGGCGGGGACGATGTATTCGGCTCCGACCACCTGCGACACATCCCACCCGTGGAGCACGATGTCGACGGTGCGATGTGCGCAGTACTCCTCGCCCGAGATGGGTCCGTACGAAACTGCGCACGGAGCCTTCATAGCCCCCATTGCGAAGAACGCGTCGGCTGCATCCGAGGCCGAGTTCTCGTACACGGAAATCGGTTCACTCCCGACCAAGTCACCGTCGAACTCGTCGCCGACGTCAGTGATGGTCCTGCCGGCAACGAGCGGACGCACCCAGAAGTTGCCGGACACCATGTGGTTGAGCAGCGCGCGCAGATCCCAGTCGCTACACGGGGTGGGCTCGTCGAGATCGTCGAGCGACACCTGCGCCACTGCTTTTCCGGCAAGGCGCAACGCCCGCGCGTGCAGCTCGGCGTAGTCGAGCGGTTCGTTGTCGTCGGGCACCCTGATGTCCTCTCCATCAATTCAGAACAGCCGACCGGCGGCCGGCGCAATGCCACCCCACGGGAGGTCGTCCATGAACGACCAGCTGCGGCGGTGGATGGCGCAGGGACCGTAGCCAGTGAGCGCCACCTTGTGCACCGGCGACGGGTAGCCCCGGTTGGAGTCGAAACCGTAGGCCGGGAAGTGCTCGGCTTCGCGTTCCATCATGAAGTCACGCGTGACCTTGGCGACGACCGACGCCGCACTGATGGACAGCACGGTGCCGTCGCCCTTCACGACGGTGCGCACCCGGGCCCGATCACCCAAGTAGTCGTGGTTACCGTCGAGCAGGATCCGGTCCGGGTCGAAGCCCTGGCGGGCCACTTCGGCGAGCGCCCGCCCGGCCGCATTCCGCAAGGCCGCAGTCATACCCATCTCGTCGCATTCATGGTGGCTGGCATGCCCGATCCCGATCGCCTGTGCCCATTCGCGGACCCGCGCGGCCGCCTCGGCGCGCCGACGAGGCGAGAGCTGTTTGGAGTCTCGTACTCCGCTCAGGAGCTCACGGCCTGGGACCACGGCACACACCGTGACCGGTCCCGCCCACGATCCGCGGCCCACTTCATCGATACCGACCACGACCCGGTCGCCGGCGTCCCAGAACTCGTGTTCGATCGCGAGCGAGGGCTCGGTTGCAGCGGCAGTGGGTGGCACGGCTCGGATCGTAGGGGGATCAGTCGATCAACGCGCTGTTCTCGCCGCTTCCCGAATTGGAGTTCGGGGCGAACAAGCCGGCGTACACCTCGGCCAACGTGGTGAACGGTCGATACGGAGCGCCCATGTCGTCGCACCAACGCGCGAGTCCGTCCTTCGCGAACACCAGATCGGCGAGCAGGGCCGCTTTGCGGTCACTGACGCCATCGCCGACCAGCACTGTGGTGCGGCCACGCCGTTTCGCATCCTTGATGGGTGCTTGTTTGCACGTGCCACAACTCGAACACGCGCAACAGCGATCTTCGAACGGGTGCAGGAGTTTCCACGCAGCCCAGTCGACGTCGTTCGCGTAACAGTCGACGCCGAGCTGGTCGCAGAGCGCGCGCACGTTGAACCCGAATCCGTCGGACACCACCGCAACCTCGGCCCCTGCGTCCCAAAGCGCGTGCACGAGCGGCGCGAAGTGCGGGTCGATGGCCACCTCGGCGGCCGTGGCCCGCACGAGCGCCTCGTCGTGGGGCAACAGGTCCCATTGCGCCCCCACGCACTGGCGGCTGCCAATCTCGCCGCGGGCGTACTGCGCGTCGAGCTCCCGCCACTCGGGCGCCCCCAGGCGCTCCAGAAGGTACACGCCAGTGTCATCGATGCTGATCGTCCCGTCGAAGTCGAAGAACACGCTGCACCGGTCGAGATCCATCGGCACAAATCGTAGAGTGCCGTCATGACAACCGAAGTTTCCGTTGTGCCCCACACCCACTGGGACCGCGAGTGGTACTTGCCGTTCCAGACCTTCCGGTTGCGTCTCGTCGACCTGGTCGACGCGCTGATCCCGGTTCTCGAATCCGACGACGGGTACGCCCACTTCTTGCTCGACGGGCAGACCGCCGTCCTCGACGACTACCTCGAACTCCGCCCCGACGCCGCGCCGCGCCTGGCTGCGCTCGGAGCGAGCGGACGCATCGCAGTGGGCCCATGGATGATCCTCATGGACGAGTACATGGTGTCGGGCGAAACCATTGTGCGGAACCTGCAGCTCGGCATGCGCCGCGCCGAAGCGTTCGGCGGCGCGATGCCGGTCGGGTACCTCCCTGACATGTTCGGTCACATCGCGCAGATGCCCCAGATCCTCGCCAGCGCCGGGTTCGACCACAGCGTCGTGTGGCGCGGTGTGCCCAATGCCGTCGACAAGCACGCGTTCACGTGGTTCGCGCCCGACGGCTCGAAGGTGCGCGCCGAATACCTGTGGGGACAGGGGTACTCGAACGGGCGTGATCTTCCGCGCGACCCGGGCGAACTCGTCGACCGCATCGACGCACTGGTGCGCGAGCTGGGCGGCGCCCGGGTCCCGGGGTCCGACCTGCTGGTCATGAACGGCACCGACCACCAGCTCCCCCAACCCTGGATCGGCGCGGCCGTCGCGGCTGCGAACGCGCAGCAGAGCAACTACCACCTCACCGTACGGTCGTTGGCCGAACATGTGCAGGCACAACCCACACAGGGCCTTCCGGAATGGCACGGCGAGATGCGCAGTGGCGCGCGTGCCAACGTGCTCATGGGGGTGGCCTCCAACCACGTCGACGTGCACCAGGCGGCCGCGCGAGCGGAACGTCTGCTGGAACGCAACGCCGAACCAATGGCTGCGCTCTACCTTCCCGCATCGCGGTACCCCGGCGCGCAGCTCGACTTGGCGTGGAAGCTCCTCGTCCTCAACTCGGCCCACGACTCCAGCTGCGCGTGCAGTGTCGACGAGGTGGTCGACGAGGTGCTCGTGCGCTACCGGGCGGCCGCACAGATCGCCACTGGCATCGCCGAGCGGGCGAACACCGTGCTGGCGAAGTCGGTTTCGGCACCGCGCGGATCGATCATCGTCACCAACCCCACCGCAACGACGCGTGGAGGGGTCATCGAGACGCTGGTTCCCGGCGGTGAACCGATGTGTCTGGTCGACGAGCGCGACCACCGCTACCCCACCCAGGTGGTGAGCGCCCTCGGCGGCGAGGCATACGCGCTCGTCGCGCGCGGCGACGAGATGTGGACGGTCATCGGCCAACTCACCCATGACGCCTACAACGGTGCCGCCGTCACCCGCAGCACGATCGAGCCACAAGCCCACGACACCCTGCGCGTGACGCTCGACCTTGGCGCGCCCACCGACCCGCGGGCCGAACTCACGGAACTACGCGAGCAACTCATCGCGCTCGCCGAACGCAACGGCACCCTCGACCTACACGTCAACAAAGTGAGCGCGGCGCTGGTGGCAGCCCAGGTCGACGGGATCCCGGGCTTCGGCTGGCGAACCTTCCGCGTCGTTCCCGGCACCGTGCCCGGCACCGCCGTCGCCACTGCCGGCGCGTTGGCCAACGAGTTCCTGCGCGTCGCCGTTGACTCCACTGACGGCACCATCACCATCAGCACCAACGACGGCGTCACCATCCGCGGCGCGGATCGACTTGTCGACGGGGGCGACGGCGGCGACACCTACAACTACTCACCGCCAACCGCCGACGTCATCGTCGATCGTCCCGTTGCCGTCCGCGTGCTGCCGCTCGAAGCGGGACCAGTACGCGCGTCACTCGTCGTGGAACGTGACTACCGCTGGCCCGACGCAGCCATCGGCGACGAACGCAAGTGCTCCGCACGGACTGCCACCGACGTACCCGTGACCATGCGCAGCACCTACGAACTGCGCGCCGGCGAGCGCTTCCTGCGAGTGCACGTCGAGTTCGAGAACCCGGCGCGCGACCACCGACTGCGCGCGCACTTCCCGCTGCCCCGCCCGGTCCGCGGCTCCGACGCCGAATGTGCGTTCATGGTCGTCCACCGCGGACTGCAAGCCGAGGGCGGCCCCAGCGAGCCGGCGCTGCCCACGTTCGTGTCGCGCCGCTTCGTCGACTGCAGCGACGGCGCACAGGGCCTGTTGGTGCTCCACGACGGGCTGCTCGAGTACGAGGTGGTGAACGACGGCACCGAGTTGGCCCTCACGTTGCTGCGTGCCACGGGCTACCTGTCACGCACTGAACCCGACCTGCGCCCCAACGCCGCCGGGCCACCGCTGGAAGCGCCATCGGCGCAGCTGGTGGGGCCAGTCACCGCCGACTACGCACTCCTCCCCCACGCCGGCACGTGGATCGACACCGACGCCTATGCAGCCGCCGATGCGTTCTTGATGCCGGTGACCGGCGAGCGCAGCCGCTCCGGCGGCACGGCGGCCGGCCACGGGAGCGCGCTCACGGTCACGGGAGCACCGGTCTCCGCCGTGCTCCGCGACGAGCAGGGCCGCCTGGTGGTGCGCGTGTTCAACCCCACGCCGGCCGAATGCGAGGTGACAATCACGCACGATGGCGAACCGTTGGCCGGTGACGTGGTGAACCTGCGCGGCGACGTCGTCGAATCCTTCACCGGTACGGCGCGGCTCCGGCCTGCGCAGATCTTCACCGTGCGCACGCGCTGAGTTACAGCAACGCCTCGCCAGCTGGCTCCACCGTCGACCAGTCGGCCGACAAGCCGGGCGCGCGCAGCGCAACCCGATCGTTGCACTCCCACAACAAGGCGGGGCGCTCACCGTGCCAACGCACGGCGTACGAGACCGAGCCAGAACGCGTGGGGACGTTGCGTACATCGAGCGACGCGCCACGCCAGGCATCCGGGAGGAACGGCAGCACGTCGACGCCGTCGTCGTGTTCGGTCACCAACACGGCGCGCACCAGCTGCAGCAACCGGGCCGGATCGGCGAGCGGCCCGGCCTCGGGCGCCGTCGCCAAGCGCTCGACCACACTGAACGCATCAACGGGGTCGAGGAAGCTGCGCTGCGCGGCCCGCCGTTTGGCCAGTACCCCCAACTGGTCCCAGGCCTGGGTGGCCTCGGCGTCGAACCCCCAGTCTTCGAGGGCCACCACCACGTCGGCATCAACCACAGCCTTGGCCGCGGCACGCAACAACACCTCAGCCCGTGCTCGCTGCACGGCCGACTGCCAACGCGCGTCGGGCAACTCGACGTCGAGTCCCCGTCGCAGTTGGGCGTTCCATGCGCGCGCCACGTCGTCGGGACCCGCGACGGTGGCCAGATCCACGGTGCCGAATCGGCCCGGAGTGATGGCCACGCGCACGAACGATCGGTGCGGTACCGGGACCACCGCCACGGCGGCGCCACGCGTGGATTCGGGAAGGTCGGTTGCGGTGTCGGGATCGCCCGGCAGTCGCACCTCGCCCGGCCGACGATCGAACTCGAAGAGCGGACGACCCGCGGCGTACACCACCAACTCGTCGCGTTCGAACGAAGGCAACCGCTTGCCGGCGGGTCGGGCCACCAACGCCGCCGCAAACGGCGACGGTGAGTCGTTCGCGATCTCCCAGATGACCACGCCTTCGGCGTCGGCCGTGGCGTAGACGCGCGCGCAGGCGTCACCCCCCGGCACGCGCATGCGCGTTTCGACGACGGGCGCGTCACCGATCGACAGTTGCCGCACCGCGACTTCGGTGGTGGCGTCGTGCCAACGGTCGTCGGCGCCAATCCACCAGTTGAGCGCGATGGGCAGCGCGGCCAACTCGATGGTGCCGCAGGCGTCGACGCGTGCCAGCGTGCCGCTTTCGATGGTGCCCACGGCCGTGGCGGCCGATTCGATCGTCATGGTTCAGCTCCGCTCGAGCCCTTGCAGTTCGGCTTTCGCTTCGCGGGCCATGAGCATGGCCACCAAATCCGACGCGCGGCAACGTTCGTAGAGCATCGCGCCCACCTGCTCAGCAATGGGCATGTCGACGACGTGGCGGTGCGCCAGCGCCAACACCGCGCGGGTGGACTTCACCCCTTCGGCCACCATGTGCATGTCGGCCACGATCTCGTCGATCGACCGGCCCCGGCCGAGTTCGACACCCACGGTGCGGTTGCGACTCTGCTCGCTGGTGCACGTGGCCACCAGGTCACCCATGCCGGCCAGCCCCGCAAACGTGAGTGGATCGCCACCCAACGTGGTGCCCAGGCGCGCCATTTCGGCCAGACCACGGGTGAGCAACGCAGCCATCGTGTTGGCGCCGTAGCCGAGGCCCGACGCCGCGCCGGCCGCAATCGCAATGACGTTCTTCACCACGCCTGCGACTTCGCATCCCACGACGTCGGGGTTCGTGTACACGCGGAACGTGGGCGTCATGAACGCCGACTGCGCCAGGCGCGCCGCCGCAGAGTCGGGGATGGAAACGACCGACGCCGTCGGTTGACCGGCGGCCACTTCGCGCGCCAGGTTCGGGCCCGTGAGCACGCCCGTACGGCGCGTAAACGCGTTCCCCAGCACGTCGACGATCACTTCGCTCATGCGCAGGTCGCGTTCGGCTTCGAGCCCTTTCGCCAGGCTCACGAGAATGGCAGTGGCGCCAATGAACGGCGCCGCCTGTCCGAGCACGTCGCGCAACCCGTGGGACGGGACCGCCAACACCACGATGTCGGCGCCGGTACACGCCACTTCGAGCGACGCAGTCACTTCGAGCTCGGCGGGCAGCGCCACGCCCGGGAGGTAGCGCGCGTTCTCGCGGGTCGTGGCGATGGCAGTTGCTGTGTTCGGGTCTCGCGCCCAGAGGACCACGGACTCGACGTTGGTGGCCAGAAGGCGCGACGCCGCGGTACCCCACGACCCCGCGCCGATCACCGCAGCCTTCATGACGCCTCCCGACGACATGGTTGCAGCACTGCGTCCTGCGGGTCCCGGTCCCACCAGGCGCCCGGCTCGCGCTGCGGATAGATGGCTCGAGCGCGTGCAACCGCCGCGCAGACGGCGCGCATGATGCGATCCGTGGCGTCGTACATGTCATCGTCGGGCGCGATGGTGACGGGCGGTCCTGCGACCACGGTCTGCGCAATGCCCAACTCGAGGTGAGGTTTGCGGCGCTTGGTGAGCATGCGATGTGAGCCCCACAGTCCAACCGGGACCACCGGCACCCCACAGAGCTGCGCCAAGCGCGCCGTACCGGTGCGACCGGCCATGGGGTCGAGATCCGTCGAGATGGTCCCTTCGGGATACACGCACACAAGTTCGCCGGCCCGCAATGCGTCGGCCGCGTGCACCAACGACCCGGAGGCCGAGGCCGTACCTCGCGCCACCGGGATCTGGCGCGTGTTGCGCAGGATCCACTTGAGTTCGCGCCGCTGGAACAACTCCTGCTTCGCGAGGAACCGGACCCGACGGCGACGGATGAGTGCCGCCACGCCGAAGGTGAACGGATCGAGGTACGAGATGTGGTTGCTCGCCACCAGCACCGGACCGTGTTCGGGGATGCGCGTGAGGCCTTCCAACGACCATTGCATGCCGAACCGCAGGGGCGGGTAACAGAGTGCTTCCAGGGCGGGGTAGACGATCTCGATGGCCGGTAGCATACGCAGCCTGGTGGGAATCCCGGTTGGTGTCGTCGTCCCGATCCGAACTTTTCGCGACGCGAAGCAACGCCTCGCCCCCCGGCTCGATGCACGCGACCGCGAGCACCTCGCTCGTCGTCTCGCCGCCGTTGTTGCGCAGGCTGCCACCCCGTTTCCGGTGCTCGTCGTCACCAGCGCGCCGGAAGTGCGCGAGTGGGCCGCGGCCGTCGGCGCTGGAGCCATCGATGATCCCGGATCCCTCGATGCCGCCGCGCGCGCCGGGGTCGCCTGGTTCCGAGCCCAAGGCGCCGCGCGCGTGATCGTCGCCCATGCCGACCTGCCGCACGTGCAGTCGCTTGCCGCGCTGACCCGTGACGGCAGCCAGCCCATCGTGACCCTCGTACCGGACCACCGTAACGACGGCACCCCCCTCTGCGCGGTCCCCACCACCATTGACTTCGCGTTCGCGTACGGACCGGGGTCGTTCGTCCGCCACGTCGAGCATGCGCACGCGGCCGGATGCGCAGTCCGAGTGCTGCGCGATCCTCACCTGCAGGTCGACATCGACCTGCCCGCCGACCTGGAGTTGCTCGCCGAATGACCACCCACGACCTTCCCGCACCCGAGTGCGTGGTGGCGTTCGGCGCCCACCCCGACGACGTCGAGATCAACGCCGGCGGCACGCTCGCCAAGTGGCGGGCCCACGGCACCGACCTGCACATCGTGGTGTGCACCGACGGCTCGAAGGGAACGTGGAATCCCGACGCCGACCCCACGGCCCTCGCCGACGAACGAGTCGCTGAACTCCGCGCCGCACTCGACGCGCTCGGCGGCGGCACCGCGCACTGGCTCGGCGCGATCGACGGGGAGCTCGCCGACTCGCAGATCCTGCGGGAGCGAGCGGCGGCGGTCATCCGGGCCGTGCGGCCCACCGTGGTGATCGGTCACGACCCGTGGAAGCGCTACCGCCTCCACCCCGACCACGAGCAGGCCGGCCGGATCGCCATCGGCGCCATCGTGGCCGCCCGCGACCCCCACTTCTTCCCCCACCACGAGCACGAGCCCTGGCGACCCTCCACGCTCTTGCTCTTCGAGGCCGAGGAAGTCGATCACACCGAGTCGGTGGACGGCCACCTCGACGCCAAGGCCAACGCGCTCCTTGCCCATCGCAGTCAGTGGCAGTCAACGTTTGGCATCGACCTGGCGGCACCCGATCTCGACGCGTTCCGCCGCACGTTCGCATCCGCGCCCACCGAGGCATTCCACCGCGTCGACGAACTCTGAGGCGCGCCCGCCCTCTCGCATCCGAACCCGGACGCGAAACGGGGAGGGACCGAAGCCCCTCCCCGTATTCAGTTGCGTACTGCTGAAGTTCAGCGTGCGCGACGACGAGTCGCCTTGCGAGCGGTCGTCTTCTTCGCCGCAGCCTTCTTCGTCGAACGCTTGCGAGTTGCCTTGCGAGCGGTCGTCTTCTTGGCTGCTGCCTTCTTCGTCGAACGCTTGCGAGTTGCCTTGCGAGCGGTCGTCTTCTTGGCTG
>JBMOIJ010000016.1:0-48039 GCA_049317385.1 Acidimicrobiia bacterium | reverse complement strand
GTTCCGGCGGTCGCGGCATCGGAGCATCGAACCACGAGCAGTTGCTTGCGTCGAACGATTTCTCCCCCAGACGCGGACGGGCGGTGAGCCGAATCGACTCACCGCCACTCGTCCGCTCAGAGCGCCGGCTGCTGGGATCCACTTTCGTAGATCCTCCCCCCGTTTGCCTCCGGCGCAAGAGGTGGTGGGGGCATGATGCTCCGCATCGGCACCGCTGGCAAGAACTCTTTTCTGCCGGTTCGTGAATGCGTGCACGAGGGCCGTAGGGAGCGGTCAGCCGGGGAGGACCACCAGGTCGTCCCGGTGAATCACCGCGGCGGAAGCCCCCGCCGGAAGCTCGGAAGTGCGCCGCCCCGCCTGGTCGGCAACGGCAGCCGCGGCCGCCGCCACCAAACCCTTGGCCACCGGGTGGCCTTCGAGATCGACGACCTCCACGGCATCGCCCGCGTTGAAGTCGCCTTCAACACGGAGCACTCCGGCCGCCAGCAACGAGCTGCCTTGGGCAAGCAATGCGTGCTTGGCCCCGTCGTCGACGACGACCCGGCCCCGTGCAGGACGAGCGAACGCAATCCACACCTTGCGACTCGACAGACATTCGGCGCGCGCCGCGAACGCAGTCCCCACGTTCTCGCCGCGCAACGCATCGACAACCACGTCGTCGCGCGTCGCGGCCGCGATCACGCTACGGATGCCACTCCACGCCGCGATCTTGGCCGCCGCAAGTTTGCTGGCCATTCCGCCACTGCCGCGCGCGGTTCCGGCTCCACCGGCGGCCCGCTCCACTTCCGCGTCGACCTCGGTGATCTCTTCGATGAGCGACGCGTTCTCATGGTGGCGCGGATCGGCGGTGAACAGCCCGGCCGTATCGGTGAGCATCAGCAGCAGACCGGCCTGCACCATGCTGGCAACCAGCGCAGCGATGCGATCGTTGTCGCCGAACCGGATCTCGTCGTCGGCGACGGTGTCGTTCTCGTTGATGATGGGCACCACGCCCAATTCCAGCAACCGCTGGAGCGTTTCCCGAGCATGCAGGTATTGCGATCGTTGCCCGAAGTCTGAGCTCGTGAGCAACACCTGGCCGCCAACCAGGTCGTGGTCCTCGAAGATCGCGATGAGACGTTGCATCAATCGGGGCTGTCCCACGGCAGCCAGCGCTTGCAGCATTCCGACATCAGTGGGACGGGTGTCGAGACGGAGCGCGGGCATCCCCGCCGAGATGGCCCCCGACACCACCAACACGACCGACCAACCCGCCTGGTGGGCGGACGCAACGTCGCCTCCGAGCTTGTCGAGCCCGTCGTCGAGCAGCGCGCCGCCATGATCGGTCAACGAGGAGGTGCCGACCTTGATCACCACAGTGCGCGCGGCTGCGCTCGTCACGACAGGCCTTCCTCGTACTCGAACTCGAATTCGGCGATGCGCACAATGTCGCCGTCGCGGGCACCGGATCGCTCCAGCGCGCGTTCCACGCCCATCTTGCGAAAGCGCAAGTGCATGAAGTCGAGCGCTTCTTCATTGGTGAGGTCCGACATGGCAACCACACGTTCCGCGGCTCGTCCGGTGACGCGAAACGCGCCGTCGTCGTCGCGCACGATGTTGAAGCCTTCTTCTTGCGGACGGTGTACGACGAAGCCTTCCGAAACCGGCTCGGCCGCGCGCGCTTCGTCGACCATGGTGCCGAGCGCGCCGAGGAACTCGTCGAGGCCCGCGCGCGTGACCGCGCACACGGTCATGCCGTCGAAGGGATAGTCGGCGATGTCGTCTTTGGCGCCGACAATCAGACGCGGCCGGTCCAACAGCTCAGGCTCATAGCGGCCGAGCTCGTCGAGCAGCACGCTCAATTGTTCGTCGGGCGTGCGCTCGTGGCTTGCAAGATCGATGAGCACCACGAGCACCCGGGCGCGCTCAACGTGGCGCAAGAACTGATGGCCAAGTCCTCTGCCTTCGGCCGCACCCTCGATCAGACCGGGAATGTCAGCGAGCACGAACTCGTGGTCTTGGAACTTCACCACCCCGAGGTTGGGTTCCAACGTGGTGAACGGATAGTTCGCGATCTTGGGCTTCGACGCGCTCACTGCCGAGATGAGCGTGCTCTTGCCGGCATTCGGGAACCCCACCAGCGCCGCGTCAGCAAGCAACTTCAGTTCGAGGTTGAGCCAGCGCTCTTCGCCATACTCACCCTGTTCCGCGAAACTCGGCGCGCGACGCGCGTTCGACAAGAAGCGCGCGTTGCCGCGCCCACCTTGTCCGCCACGCGCCGCGAGGTACGACGCGCCGTGCTCGGCGAGATCGGCCAGCACCGCGCCGTCGCGGTCCTTCACCACCGTGCCGACGGGCACCGTGACGATCAGATCGTCGGCGCCTGCGCCGTGCTTCTTCTTGCCTTGCCCGTGCGTCCCGTTCTTCGCTCGCCGGTGCGGATGGTCACGGAACGCGAGCAGTGACGACACGTTGTGATCAGCACGGAACCAGATGTCGCCACCGTTGCCGCCGTCACCCCCATCGGGGCCGCCCTTGGGCACATGGGCCTCGCGGCGAAACGACACGCAGCCGGCGCCACCGTCGCCGCCGCGCACGTTCACCTGGACCGCGTCTACGAACTGCGACTGGGACATGGTGGGGACAGGGTACTGACTAGGGTCGCCGGCCGTGACCTCGTTTCTCATCGTTCGCCATGGCGAGTCCACCTGGAACGTGGAGGGTCGCTGGCAGGGCCAGGCCGATCCACCCCTCACCGAACTCGGCGAGCGCCAAGCAGCCGCAGCCGCTCATGCCGTCGGCGCCGTGGACGCCGTAGTGGCCAGCGACCTCCAGCGGGCCGCCCACACCGCCGCCATCATCGCCAACGCGCTCGGTGTGGGCCCGGTACTGGTCGACCCGCGCGTACGCGAGCGGCACGCCGGCGAGTGGCAGGGGCTCACCCGGGACGAGATCGATGTGCGCTTCCCCGGGTGGTTACAAGAAAAGAAACGCCCCGAGGGCTTCGAACATGACGAACCCGTGGTGGCGCGGGCCATGGGTCTGCTCGATGAATTGGCCGCAACCTACGAAGACGCGGCCGTGCTGGTCATCACCCACGGCGGGCTGATCCGAGCGCTCGAACGCCACCTGACCGACGAGGCCGGCATGGTGCCGAACCTCGGCGGCATTGCGGTGGAGCACGACGGCACGCGCGTTCGCATGGTGGAGCGCGTGCTGCTGATCGACGCCGATGAGATCGAGATCACGATTCCCGGCCAGATCTGAGGGTTTACTCAGCCGGAAGCACGTCCACGTACTTGCGGTTGCGGCGCTCGGTGAACTTCACCGTGCCGGTGGCCAGCGCGAACAGCGTGTCGTCGCCGCCACGACCAACGTTCTCACCAGGGTGGAACTTGGTGCCGCGCTGACGCACGATGATGCCGCCGGTGTTGACGTGCTGGCCTGCGTAGAGCTTCACGCCGAGCCGCTGGGCCGCGGAGTCGCGACCGTTGCGCGAGGAGCTGGCGCCCTTCTTCTTCGACATCTGGAATCAGCCCTTCGTGATCGAGGTGATCTCGATGGTGGAGTACTTTTGACGGTGCCCCCAGCGACGACGCTGGTTGGTCTTCGGCTTATAGGTGAAGCCGTCGATCTTGGGACCCTTGGCGTCGCCGACGACCTTGGCCTTCACGCTGGCGTTGCCGAGCGCGTCGGGCGTGGCGATCACGGTGTCGCCGTCGACGATGAGGACCGGGCGGAGTTCGACGGTGGCGTCGACGTCGGCGCCAAGGCGTTCGACGTCGAGCGTCTCACCCTGCTCGACCCGGTACTGCTTGCCACCGGTGGAAATGACTGCGTACATGCGCGTACTACTGCCTTCGAAATCTGGGACCCAGAGAGGTTAGCAGGGCGAGTCGGATCACCTCCGGGAGGCCATCCAGCCCCGGCGCCCACCCCGTAGGGTCATCACCATGGCAGAAACAATCACCTTCCCCGGTTGCGACACCCCCACGGCGCCCCTGGGCGTGGGCTGCTGGGCCTGGGGCGACAAGTCCACCTGGGGCATGGGCGGATACGACGCCGGCCTCACCGAGGCCTCCATCGCCGAAGCCTGGGAAGCATCCCTGGCGGCCGGCGTGACCCTGTTCGACACGGCCGAGATCTACGGCAAGGGCGAGAGCGAACGCATCATCGGCAAGCTGCTCCGCCAGGACCCCACCCGACGCGATTCGCTGGTGATCGCCAGCAAGTTCATCCCCTACCCGTGGCGCATCCCCATGCGCAGCGTGTTCCGCCAGTCGCTCGAAGCGTCACTCGGCCGCCTGGGCATCGACCACATCGACCTCTACCAAATCCACGGGCCCATCAGCTTCCGTTCACACGCTGTGTTGGCCGACGCGCTCGCGCAAGCGGTGAGCGACAAGTTGGTGCGCGCGGTTGGCGTGTCGAACTACTCCGTCAACGAGATGCGCGCAATGCATCGTGAGCTCGCCAAGCGCGATGTTCCACTGGCGTCGAACCAGATCGAGTTCTCGTTGTTGCGTCGTCGACCCGACAGCGGTGGCCTCATTGCGGAATGTGCGCGCCTTGGCGTGCGTCCACTCGCGTACTCCCCCATTGGGCAAGGAAGGCTCACCGGGAAGTACTCGGCGCAGAACCCTCCCCCCAAGGGCCGCAACTTCTCGGCTCACCCCATGGAACAGGTCGATGCAGTGGTAGCCGTGGCGCGTCGAGTGGGCGAAGCCCACGAGCGCACTCCCAGCGAAGTGGCGTTGCGCTGGCTCATTAAGAAGGGCGCGGTTCCCATTCCGGGCGCGAAGAACGCAAAGCAAGCCTCCGACAATGCTGGCGCACTCGGTTGGGAGCTCACCGGCGACGACATGACGGCGCTCGACGGCGTTGCGCTCGACGGCACCAACTCAGCGCTCGGCCGCATCTGGCAGCACGGCTGATCCCCGCCCGCACCGCTCAACGGCGCAGGCTTAGGATGGTTGTTGCATGAAGCTCTCCCCTTCCGGCCTTTGGGATCACGCGCGTACCGACGAGGGCAAGAAACAGATCCGGTACGCGTTGGTTTCGGTGGTCTTCGTTCCGCTCGGACAGATCCTCATCCAGCTGTTCGGGTACTTCGTGTTCGACAAGAACTACACGGTGGCGTCCATTGCGTCCGCTGCTGTTCTCACGTTGCCCAACTTCTTTGCGAACAAGCGGTTCGTGTGGCGTGACTCGAACCGAGAGAACCTGCGCACCCAGGTGCTGGTGTTCTGGGTCGCGGCGATGCTGGGGGTCACGTTGGCCACCTTGCTCACGTTCTTCGTGGAGCAGGCGGTGCACAACGCAAAGCCCGGCTGGATCGAACCGCTCGCCGTGTTCGGCGCGCAGCTCGTGGGCTTCGGCGTGATCTGGGTCGGTCGCTACGTGATCCTCGACCGGTGGCTGTTCAAGGTCACGCACCACGGCGAAGAGCCCCACGCCGCCGAGCTCGAAGAACTCCACCGCGAACTGCCCATCTGATCAGGCGTTGTCTCCGGTCACGGGCGCACCGGGGCTGACCACCAGCTCCTGCTCCCGGTGGAACACGGTGAGCGCGTCACCTTCGATCAACGTGTAGGTGGTGGCTTCCGGAGTCACTTCCACCTGCAGGTCACGCCCCTGCAAGCCCACTCGGAACTGCAGCCGCGTCCAGGTTGGCGGGAGCAGCGGTTCGAAGTGCGCCACACCCTTGTGGAGCCGCAACCCGCCGAACCCGTTGACCAGCGCCTGCCAGGTGCCCCCGGCGGACGCGATGTGGAACCCGTCGCGAAGGTTGCCGGCGATGTCGACGATATCGACGAACGCACCCTCGCGGAAGTACTCGGCCGCCACCTCGCGGTAGCCCACTTCGTTCGCCATGATGCTCTGCACCGGCGCGGACAGCGTGGAGTCGCCCGTGGTCATCGGGTCGTAGTACTCGAAGATCTTCTTCTTCTCTTCGGTGGTGAACTCGTCGTGGAGGAGATACGTGGCGAACACCAGATCGACCTGCTTGAGGACCTGCCGGCGGTAGATCTTCAGTGGGTGGTAGTTGCGCAGCAACGGGAACCGTTCGATGGGTGTATTCGCCAAGTCCCAGGGTTCCAGGTCGAGGAACGCGTCGTCCTGCGCGTACACGCCTTCTTCTTTGTCGAAGGGCACGTAGATTGCTGCGGCGGCGCGCAACCAGGCTTCGGGCTCGTCGTCGCGCAGTTCGATGCGTTCAACCAGCGCAGCGAACTTGGCCGGGTCGGCTGCCCGCACCTGCTCGACCGCAGCCGCCGCGTTGCGCAGATTCCGTCGCGCCATGAGGTTGGTGTACGCGTTGTTGTCGACGCACGCCGTGTACTCGTCGGGTCCGGTGACCTCGTCGATACAGAACGCGCCACCCCGCCGCGGGTTGAAGTACCCCATCTCGTTCCACATGCGCGCGGTCTCGATGAGGATCTCGGCCCCACGGTCCACGAGGAACTGGGCGTCGCCGGTGATGTCGACGTAGTGCTGCACGGCGAACGCAATGTCGGCATCGATGTGGTACTGCGCAGTACCGGCCGGGTAGTAGGCCGAGGCTTCTTCGCCCGTGATGGTGCGCCACGCGAACAACGCGCCGCTCTCGTCCATCTCGCGTGCCCGTTGCCGCGCCGATGGCAACAGGTCGTAACGGAACTGGATGAGTTGGCGCGCCGCTTCAGGGTTCGTGTGCATCAGGAACGGCGCCACGAACAGCTCGGTGTCCCAGAAGTAGTGACCGTCGTACCCCGTGCCCGACAACCCCTTGGCGGCGATGCCGCCGCCGGCGAGCTGGGCGCCGAGTTGCGAGAGCTGGAACACCATGAGCCGCGACGCCTGGAGTGCTGTGTCGTCTCCTTCGAAGGACACGTCGGCCCGGGCCCAGAGGGCGTTGGCCTGCGTGCGGTGGGCTGCCTCGACGGCGGTGTACCCCTGCGCCACTGCGGCATCGAGGGTGGTGACCACGGTGGCGCGAGCGTCATCGAGGTCGCGATCGGTTGCGCAGTGATACGCCATGAACTTCGTGAGCGACACCGACGCGCCGGCCCGCAGCTGCGCCCGCAATGCAAACGCCTCGCCGACATACGCCGCCTGCTCGATGCCATCACCTTCGACCACGTAGTGCGCGCCGCTCACTGCCGTGATGCCGCTCATGGGGGCCCGGTGCTCGAGGAGCACGCGGTCGCCGGTGCGCACGGGCGCGGCGGGGATGAGTGCGTCGTCCAGGTGGCGAGCCCGGCGCGGGTCGCCGTCATCGTCGAACTCGATGTGGGGAACGGCGAGGGTGCTGTCGAGCTCGGCCGTCACGTCACCATCGAGTGCGGTGAGCTCGACCCGCAAGCACACGAGGTGCCGTTCGACGTACGAGACGAAGCGCGTGGAACGCAGCTCCACTCGGTTGCCGTTCGCGGCGGTGAACACGGCCCGGCGAGTGAGTTCGGCGTCCGCGAACACGAGAGTGCGCTCCGACTGCGCTCCCGCATCGGCGGCGTCGGCCGCGGTGCCGTCGAGGAGCAGTTGCACCGTGGTGCCGTCGGGTGCACTCACGATGGTCTGACCCACCGTGGCGAACGCGTGCGCGCTTTCGGGATAGAGGATCGGCCACTTCTCGTGGAAGCCGTTGATCAGCGTGGCCGGCCGGTACGACGGCTCCCGTTCCTCCAACGTGCCCCGCACGCCAATGAATCCGTTCGACAGTGCGAACAGCGTCTCGCTGCGATCAACGGTGCGCGGGTCGACGCCAACTTCGACGAGTCGATCGACATCAACCGGGAAACGCGGGTCCGGTGCCGCCAACCGGTCGTGCACCGGTTGGTACCGGTGCGGGAGCGGTCCGACGCCTCGGGGCCGTTCAGTGGTCACGCGGTCACCAGTTCCTGGAGGTCGGTCACGACGATGTCGGCGCCGTGAGACAACAGTTCGTTCGCATCGCCGTGACGGTCGACGCCGATGACGAGGCCGAATCCGCCGGCGCTCCCCGCCGCAACACCGGAGAGCGCATCTTCCACGACGATGGCACGCGTGGGTTCGACTCCGAGCTCGCGCGCCGCTTCGAGGAACGTGTCGGGCGCAGGCTTGCCGGGCAGTCCGCGCTCGGCGGCCACCACTCCGTCGACCCGCACCGAGAAGTCGCCGGTCATTTGCGCGGCTTGGAGCACGAGCGCGCAGTTCTTGCTGGACGACACCACGGCCAACTTCTTGCCCGCGGCTTGGAGCTCTTTGATCCACGCGACCGAACCCTGGAACGGGACGACTCCGTCACGCTCGAGCGTTTCGTGTACCAGGAGGTCCTTGCGGTTCCCGATGCCATGGACCGAGTCCTCGTCAGCCGGGGAGTCATCGGAACCTTCAGCGAGCGTGATGTTGCGCGAGGCGAGGAAGTCGCGAACGCCGTCGTAGCGCGGCTTGCCGTCAACGAATCGCTTGTAGTCGGCGTCGGCGTCGAAGAGAGGTTGCGACCCACCGGTCTCGCGATTCCATCGCTCGAGGAACTCGTCGAAGGTCTGCCTCCAGCACGCGGTGTGCACCGTGGCCGTTTCGGTGAGCACACCGTCGAGATCGAACAACACAGCGTCGAAGTCGTCCAACGGGATCGACTGGGACGACACGGTCATCAGGCTCCGCCCTTCGGTCAGTGTTGCCGCGCCCGGCCCGCCAGCCGGCGGGAGCGAAATCATGCCAGGGAGCGCACCATTGAGGCGAAGGAATCCACCTCGGCCTCGGTCGTGGCGTGGGAGGTGACCCAGCGCACGAGGCCCGGCTCCCCCGGCCACTCGTAGAAATAGGCCGCTTCCAGGAGTTTGGGGACCACCGCCGGGTCGAACCGGGCGAACACCTGGTTGATCTTGGGCTCCCCGGCCAGGTGGACCACGTCACGGACGGAGTCGGCCAGGCGCCGGGCCATCCGGTTCGCGTGCCGGGCGTTGGCCAGCCACCGGTCCCCCTCGAGCAAGGCATCGATCGAGGCCGCCAGCAGCGCGCCGCGTGAGACCAGCTGCATGGCCTGTTTCACGACGTAGTCGGCGTCATCGAACAGACCAGGCACGAACGAAACCACGGCGTCGCCGAAGAGGCCGCCGTTCTTGGTGAAACCGAACGTGAGCACATCGACCCCGGCGTCGCGAGTGAGCGCGCGGACGTCGACGTCGAGCGCAGCTGCGGCGTTCGCCAGTCGCGCGCCGTCCATGTGCAAGAAGACGTCGTGCGCGTGCGCGACCTCCGCGATTGCCTGCACTTCGCCGGCCGAATACACGTCGCCGCGCTCGGTGGCGTTCGTGATGGAGACCACCCGTGGCCGGGAACGATGGGGGCGATTGTCGAACTCGACCGCCGCAGCAACGTGGTCGGGGGTCAATCGTCCAGGCGCAACCACAATCGGCAACAACTTCGCACCGGTGAACCGCTCGACGTCGCCCGCCTCGTCGACGGCGATGTGCGCATATTCCGTGCAGATGATCGAGTCATAGGGCCGTACGGCCGCTGCGAGTGCGACCACGTTGGCCGCACTGCCGTTGGTCACGAGTTGGACGTCGCACTCGCCGACGAGTTCCCGCAGACGCGCTCGCACGCGCTCAGTGACAGGATCCGCGCCGTACCCGTGGTGCGCCTCGGCGGCGACCCGGGCAACTGCTTCGATTGCAACGGGGTCCGCCGGGGTGACGTACTCCGCCGCGAGATCAATCATCAGAGCAGCGACTCGTCGACCACGATGCCGCGTCCGACGCACGCATCACAGACGTGACTAAACGACTCCACGAGCCCTTCGCTCACGCGCTTGCGAGTCATCTCGACCAATCCGAGCTCAGAGATGTCGAAGACCTGGGTACGCGTCTTGTCACGTGCGAGTGCATCGCGGAAGACCCGAATGACCTCGGCCTGGTTCTGCTTGATCTCCATGTCGATGAAGTCGATGACGATGATGCCGCCGATGTCACGGAGTCGCAGCTGGCGCGCTACTTCCTCTGCCGCTTCCAAGTTGTTCTTGAACACCGTCTCTTCGAGGTTGGACTTCCCGACGTTCTTGCCGGTGTTCACGTCGATGACGGTGAGCGCCTCGGTCCGTTCGATGATGAGCGATCCACCCGACGGCAGCCACACCTTGCGATCCAACGCCTTCACCAGCTGCTCGTGCACGTGGTAGCGCTCGAACATGGGCAGGGCGTCGCCTTCGTAGAACTCAACTCGTTCGGAGAGTTCGGGCGCAACTGCGTCGACGTAGCCTTTCACCTCGTTGTAGAGCGCGTCGTCGTCGATGATGACGGAGCGGTACTCCTTGGTGAACTCCTCGCGGATGACGCGCACGGCGAGCGGCGGTTCCTTGTAGAGCAGCGTGCCGCCCTTCGACCGCTTGGCCAGCTCTTCGATCTGCTGCCACTGCGCCTTCAAGCGCTGCATGTCACGTTCGAGCTCTTCTTCGGTGGCCCCTTCGGCCGCAGTGCGCACGATGAGCCCAGCGTCCTTCGGCCGCACCCGATCGAGCACCTTGCGCAGGCGCTTGCGCTCGTCGTCGGGCAGCCGCTTGGAGATGCCGTAGGTCTCGGGGTGGCCTGGCACCATCACCACGAAGCGGCCGGCGAGGCTCACTTCCATGGTGAGACGCGCACCCTTGTGCGCGATGGGGTTCTTGATCACCTGCACCAGAACGGTCTGGCCGTTCTTCAGCATCTGCTCGATGCGGGGCTTCTCTCGTTTCGACGGCGCCGCGTCGGTGTCGGAGCGGTCGACCGCAACATCGCTGCGGTAGATCACACCGTTCTTCGGCGTGCCGATGTCGACGAACGCCGCTTCCATACCCGGCAACACGTTCTGGATCTTGCCGAGGTAGATGTTGCCGTCGATGGACATGGCGTCGTCTTGGGGCCAGCTGACGTAGTGCTCGGTGAGCGCGCGCCCTTCGAGCAACGCGATCTGCGTGGGGCCATCGGCCTGCGCGTGGACGCACATCGTGTAACGACCCGTGGCCCGGCCCTTGCGGCTCTTTCCGCGGCGCCGTTCGAGCGTGGCTTCGTCGAGCGACTCGATGTCGATGGCGGCTTCGAAGTCGAGTTCGGCGGTCACCGGTTCAGCCGGGCCGCGGCCGCCCCCCGCCGCCGCAGCGGGTGCGGCCGAAGCGCTGGCACCGGCCGGTGCGCCGGCAGTTGCCGGCTTCTTGCCTCGCCCTCGACCACCCCGACGCCGACGCCGACGGGTGCCCGTACCGGACCCTTCGCCGTCGCCTTCCTTCTTCTCGCCCGAGGCGCCGGCCGTGGGCGCCGGAGCGGGGCGGGAGTCGCCGATCTTGGGCTTCGCGGCGGGAGCGGGGCGAGCGTCACCCACCTGCGGGTGCTCGACGCGGGTGGCGATGCCCGCATCCTCGGCGGCGCGCGCCGCCACGTCGTCGGTGGTGATGCCGCGGTCGGCTGCGGGGTCGTCCCAGTCCTCGTTGCGTTCCTCGAGCGGCACCCGACGCGACCCCGCCTTGGCGATCACCGCCGCTTCGTGCTCGGTTCCCGGTTCACGAACCGCACCGTTGCCATTGCCATCGGCGCCGCCACTGCCCGCGCCGGCGCCACTGCGGTTGCGGTTGCGGTTGCGACCACCACGTGAGCCGCGGCGTCGCTTCTTCTTCGCGGCCTCGCCGGCGGCGGATGCGTCAGCTGATCCGGCTCCGGATGCTGGCGTTGGGTTCGCGTTCGCAGTTGGGTTCGCGTTCGCACTTGGGGTGGGCGCAGCCTCGTTGGACTGCGGCGTTTCGTCGGTCATTGCTGCCTTCTCTCATGACGCCAACACCTCAGCGGGTGCCAGGGCGTCGCTCCACACGTCGGCGTCGAGCGGTTCGCACCGCGCGCCGTCGCGTTCGATCCATTGCTGTATGCGAAATGTTCGAACCGAAGTGATCGATTCGCCCGCGACGTTGGCGAGCGCCTGGATCAGCTCTTCGGGTCGACAGGAAACCGGGTGTGTTGCCAACTCAGCGCAGATCACACCGGGCTCGGGGGACGAGATCGCCACGACTGCGGGGCGGATGTCGTCGACCGAAACACGGCCTTTCCGAGTGCGTTCGACGGCCAACGCGTCGGCCGCCAGCGCCGCGGAAACGGCGGCAGTCAGGTCGGCGTCGGTGCGCACTTCGATGCGCCATTCGACCAACGTGACCGCTTCTTGGAGGGCCGGCGCACGTTCCGCGAGCCGGCCGACTCCGATGACGTCGATGCCCTCAGGAAGTGCATCCGAGAGCGCCGGCCCGAGCGCGTCGAGATCGACGGGCTCGCGCAGTTCGACGTCGAGGTACTCAGCATTGCTTTCGTGCCCGAGCGACAGCGCGAGCCCGAAACTCACCTTCGGTCGGGGCGAGAAGCCCTCGGTGAAGGCCAACGGCAGGCTCGTGATGCGGAACGCGCGCTCGAACAGCCGCGCCACGTCACGATGCCCGACGAATCGGATCGGCCCGCGTTTCGCGAACCGAATGCGTACGGGGAAGGCCGCGCCGCCCCTCATGCCTGCCCCCTGGGGCCGGCCGAGATGAACACTGGCACGTCGCCACCGACGCTGAGGTCTTGGCCCGTGCCCTGACTCCCGCCGGCGGGCGGAACCGGCGACGCCACCACGTGTTCGATGGCGTAGTCGGTGCACACGCCGCAGTCGTAACACGGCGTCCAACGACAGTCGGGCAATCCGTGCGACGCGAGCGCCGCCTGCCAGTCCTGCCACAGGAAGTCGCGGTGCAACCCGGCCGAGATGTGGTCCCACGGCAGGATCTCGTCTTCGGTGCGGTGCCGCGTGACGTACCAGTCGGGGTCGAGCCCTTCGGCCGCCATGGCGTCGACCCACCGGTCGAGGCGGAAGTGCTCGCTCCACTCCTGGAACACTCCACCGGCGCGCCACACGCGCTCGATGACCCGACCAATGCGGCGGTCGCCCCGAGACGTGATGCCTTCGGCGAACGAGGCGCGCGGGTCGTGCCACTTGAGCTGCGCACGTGTGCCCTTCACGGCATCGCGCGCCAAGTTGATCTTGCGTTGCAGTTCCTCGATGCCGTTCTGACCGAACCACTGGAAGGGCGTTTGCGGTTTCGGAACGAACCCGCCGAGCGACACGGTGGCCGATGCGCCCTTGTTGTACTTACGGCCGATCTCGACCACGTTTTTCCCGAGTTCGGCCACACCGAGGGTGTCTTCGTCCATCTCGGTGGGCAGACCGGTGAGGAAGTAGAGCTTCACGCGCCGCCAGCCCTGTGAGTACGCGCTGTCAACCGCGGCGTAGAGGTCTTCTTCGGTGATGAGCTTGTTGATGACCTGGCGCATGCGCCACGTGCCGGCTTCGGGCGCGAAGGTGAGGCCGCTGCGCTTGGCTCGCTGAATCTGCGACGCGACGCCAACCGTGAAGGCGTCGACTCGCAACGACGGCAACGAGATACCCACGCCACTGCACGTGGCACTGGCGTCGTCCATGATCCCGGTGACGAGCTGGTCGATACCCGAGTAATCGGCGCTGGAGAGACTGGTGAGCGCCACTTCGTCGTAGCCGGTGCGCTTGAGGCCGGTCTCCACCATGGTGCGGACCTGGTCGAGCGGACGCTCGCGTACGGGGCGAGTGATCATCCCGGCCTGACAGAAGCGACAGCCGCGGGTGCAGCCCCGGAAGATCTCGACGTTCAACCGGTCGTGGACCACCTCGATGTTGGGCACGAGCTGGTTCTTCGGGTACGGCCACTCGCCCAGGTCGGCCACGGTGCGCTTCTCGACCCGCTCGGGCGCGTCGGGGTAGCGGGGCGTGACCGCTTCAATTGCGGGACCGTTGTACGTGACCTCGTACATGGACGGCACGTACACGCCGTCGATGGTGGCGAGCTCGCGCAGCACGGCTTCACGCGTGGCGCGGCCGCCGTTCTTCCATGCTCCAACCACCTCGGTGATCTCGCTGATGACCTCTTCACCGTCACCGATGACGAAGAAATCAACGAAGTCGGCGAGCGGCTCGGGGTTGTAGGTGCAGTGGCCACCGGCACACACGAGCGGGTGCTCGGGCCGGCGGTCTTCGGCGCGCACCGGAACTCCGGCGAGGTCGAGACACTCGAGCACGTTCGTGTAGACGAGTTCGGCCGACAGGTTGAAGCCGAAGACGTCGAACCCACCCGCGTCGCGGTGCGTGTCGACAGAGAACAGCGGCACCGACGCCGCTCGCATCTCGGCGGCCATGTCGATCCAGGGCGCGTAGCTGCGTTCGGCGACGGCGTCGTCGCGTTCGTTCAAGATCTCGTAGAGGATCTGGAGCCCCTGGTTGGGCAACCCGATTTCGTAAGTATCCGGGTATACGAGGAGCCAGGCCACCTTGTGGGGAGCGTGCGCCGGACTTCGGCTGCCCCGCTCCATTCCCAGGTAGCGACCGGGCTTCTCGACCCTGGCCAATAGGGGCTCGACCCGCGGCCAAAGGGTTGACATCTCGGTGCAGTGTATCGGCCGCCCAGCGATACCCCTGGACGGGCAGCTTCCCGGCGCCCCGTGCGGGTCCTCAGGCCCCTGGGTGCTCAGCGCTGGCGGCCGCCCGAGGGGCCCGGCTCGGGCTCGAGACCCCGCTCCATGCGGTCGAGCGCCCCGAGGAGGCGCTCCTCCAGGCGGGCCTTGGCCGGATCGACCGCCGCCGTGACGCGACGCTCCCGCTGGAGGGCCGCATCGGCATAGGCCGCCACGCTCCACCCCTGCACCAGCTGGGGCGCCAACTCGATCCGAGTGATGTACGTGCCGAGCGCGTCGGCGGTGGCGCGCACGCGCACGGTCCGCTGCGTTTCGTTGGGCGGCCACACGCCGTCACCGCTCACGAACTCGGGGTAGTGCCGCACTGCTTCAACAACCGCCGCAATGCGATCTTCGAGCCAGGTGGCCAAGCCGTTGTATCCGTGGCGCCGCAAGCCGCGCGCGATCAGCGCGTTGTCGAACGGCCACACGCTGCCGTTGTGATACGAGTCGGGACGGAAGCGCACTTCGTTCGCCCCCAGGGTGCGAATCCCCGACGGCGTCACCATCCCGAAGCGCGGATCGAACAACGTGGTGACGGTCTCCTCGACGAACGGCGCGTCCTCGCGCCGCATCAGGATGTCGGAGTCGAGCAGCCGCCCCATGTTCGACTTGCGCACTGCGAGCGGCTGCAAGAACGTGCCCGATCGCTCACCGCCAGACGCGAAGTATCCCGGATCGCCGCCCTGACCGTGCACCCACAATCCGGAGTAGAGCCCCGAACGCAACGCCAACCCGCTGGCTGCGGGCGCGCCGACGTAGTACCCGAGGAATAGCCCGTCGCGATCCAACGCCGCGATGTTGCGCAACGCGTCGAAATACGGGCCTTGCACCTCGGCGAAACCCACGGCCGCAGTGGCGAACGTGCCATCGGCGCGGAACGTGGCGTCAGGCGAGTCCTGCCACACGGGATACGCGGGCAACTGTTCGCTCCCCGGGTGACGATGCGGGCGCGAGCTCTCGATCAGACCGCTCCGACGGGTCCGGACCCGCGCCCATTCGAGCGAGGCCGCCAGCACCTCACGCAGCTGGCGTTCCTTGCCGTCGCGCTGCACCACCCGCACATCGAGGATCGACGGATCCTCGAGCGCGAGCGCCGAGAGCTCACGCATGAAGTACACGGTTGCGTCGTCCGACCGGAAGAACGGAAACGACCACCCTTCGAGCGCCAGGTACTGGCGGCCACGCGCGTCGGTCTCGAGGTCGCGCACCTCGTGGACGATCCGACCATGCTCCTCCTCGCGAGCGTCGTACCGGTCCTTGTCGGGCGCCGCACCGCGCGACATGCCTTGCAACTCGGCCAAGCGCAGAACCAACCGGCGCCGCACGTCAATCGCCGGTTCGCCGACGAGTGACGTCGCGATCAACGAGTCCCGACCGAAGAGCACCTCGAACTTGTGGAAGTCCGCGGCGTCGTTGCTCGCGTCAGCGGTGCTGAGCGACGCGACCGGCACTCCCCCGCCCTGAGCGACCAAACGATCCCATTGGCTCTTCCAGCCAGGAAGCGCATCGGGGCGCGCAATGTGCGCCGGCGCAACACCCACGATGTGTTCGTCGCCCACGAGCCGCACCGGCCCAACTTCCGTGTCGACCACCCGTTCTTCCATAGCGGTCGATGGTGCTCGTCGGCACGAGAAGGCGGCAAATCCGCACCAAATTCAGATGGATCCGAGTGCCGCGGTCAGCTGAAGCGACGCATCTGCACGTTGAGCACCATGCCCACGCACGCGAAGAACACGATGGTGCTCGTACCGCCGTAACTCATGAACGGCAGCGGGATACCGGTTACCGGCATGATGCCCATACTCATCCCGATGTTCTCGAAGACGTGGAACATGAACATCGCCAGCATGCCCACGCACACCAGCGTTCCGAAGGGGTCGGCCGCTAAGACGGCCGACCTCCACATTCGCCAGACCACGATTGCGAACAACGCCAACACGGTTGCGGCACCGAAGAAACCCAACTCCTCGCCCACCGCGGTGAAGATGAAGTCGGTGTGCTGCTCGGGCACGTACCCACCTTCAGTCTGCGAACCGCCGAAGAGCCCGCGGCCGGTGAGGCCACCGTTTCCGATTGCGGTCTTGGACTGGTCCTGGTTGTAGGCCGCGCCCTGCACGTTCTTGCTGCCCTGGTTCAAGAAGCTGGTGAGGCGGTCGACCTGATAGCGCTGCAGGATGCCGAGTTGCAGCACGGCCACGACGGCAATGACCGCAACCGCTGCGAGCACGGCCAGGTAACGCGCCTTCACACCCGCCGCAGCCAGGATGGCGATTGCGATGACGCCCATCACCATTGCGGTACCAAGGTCGGGCTGCAGCAGCACCAAGCCGATGGGGAACCCGGCCAGCACCAAGTAGGTCACGAGCCGACGGACATCGAAATCGGCCACGAACTGGTACGCGAAGCCGGCAAGCGCAATGGCGAGGAAGAACTTCGCGAACTCGCCGGGCTGGAGTTGGAACCCGCCGGGCAGCGGGAACCAGCCCTGCGTTCCCTTCGACCGCGCGCCCAGCGGCGACAGCACCAACACAAGTGGCGCCACTGCCGCGATGTACGCGAACACCGACCAGTCTCGGAACTTTCGGTAGTCGATGCTGAGGACGAGCACCATGACCACGGTGCCCAGCACCACCGCAACGGCTTGTCGCTCGACGAAATAGAACGGGCTCAACCCCTGCTGCCGCAACCGTGCTCGCGACGACGAGTAGATCATCAACAGGCCCAGCAGCTGAATGCCGTAGACCGCGCCCAAGAGGCCCAGATCCAGGAAACGGAACGCGTTTCCATCGACAATGCGCTTGCGTACGGCAAGTCCCGGAGCAGCCATCAGTCCACCTTGGCTCCAGGTACGCGGACCGCCACTGGACCGGGCGTGACTCCGGCCAGTTGCTCGAAGACGGTACGAGCAATCGGCGCCGCGACCGATGCGCCGTACCCTGCCTCTTCGACGAGGACTGCGACCACATAGGGGCGATCGGTGCGGGTGAGCCCGACGAACACTGACGTGTTCTGCTTGTTGGCCACCTGCGCAGTACCGGTCTTGCCGCCGACCGGCAACGTGTCGAACGGAAAGCCCGCGAACGCCTGGTACGCCGTGCCGTCAGAGTTGCGCACCACACCCTCGAGGCCCCGCATGATTGCGGCCTGCTCCTCGGGAGTCATGTCGACCGATGGCCCTGGAGGCGGCGTCACGGTGCGGACGACGTTCCCCTTGGAGTCGACAAGCTTCAGGCCGACGTGCGGCACATTCACCGTGCCGTTGTTCGCCAACACTGCGTAACCCTGCGCCAACTGCAGCGGCGTCGTGAGGACGTCACCCTGTCCGATCGACAACAAGATGTTGTCGCCAGGCAGCCACGTGGGGTACGGGAAGACGTCGGGCCGCTCCTTGTGCACCGCTTCTTTCCACTTGGGGTCAGGAACGCGGCCCTTCGATCCAGTGCCGAAGTCGACCTGCGTTGGCGACCCGAACCCGAAGGCACGGGCCGTGTCCTGGAGTGCGTACCCGTTCGGGTCGTTGCCGTACGACTTCTGCCAAAGGATCCCGCCACCCGAATAGAAGTACGCGTCGCTCGAGACGGTGAGTGCCTGGGCCAGGTCGACCGCCCCATGCACTTCGCCGTTGTCGTTCTTGAACTCTTGGCCGGCGAACTTGATGCCGCCCGCATCGACGTACACGTCGTTGGGACCCCGCACGCCCGAGTGATCGAATGCAACGGCAGAGAACGGCTTGAAGGTCGAACCCGGCGCGTACTGACCCAACAACACGCGATTGTTCAGCGGGTAGTTGTTGGCCGGGTCGTTCAGGTACTTCCACGTGGACGACGGGATTCCGTTCACGAAGTCGTTTGGATTGAAGGTAGGGAAGCTGGCCGACGCGACGACCGAACCGTCGGTGGCGTCGAGCACGGCCACCGAGCCGGCCGGCGCCCGAAACGTCTCGAACTTGGTCTTGCTGTTCGTGTCGCGCAACTTGCGCGCCTGCGAAATGCCGTCGACCAGTGCTTGCTCGGCAACCCGCTGGACGTCGGCATCGAGACTCAGAACAACGTCGTTCCCGGCCTGCGCTTCTTCACGCGACAGCACGCGCACCACGTTGCCCTTGCTGTCGATGGCGAGGCGGTCGATCGACGGCCGCCCCCGCAGATCTTTCTCGTACTCGGCTTCGACACCGGTCTTTCCGATGGTGTCGCCGAGTTGGTAGCCAGTGACGTTCTTGATCTCGTCGTCGCTGATCTCGCCCGTGTACCCCAACACATGCGCCGCCAGCTGCCCGTTGGGGTAACGGCGCAGGTTGATGGGCTCGACCGCAACACCGGGGAACTCTTCGAGGTGCTCCTCGATGTAGGTGACTTTCTCGATGGGCACGTTCGTGGCCACCGGCACCGCCGAGTACGGCGAGATGCGCGGGTCGTCGATGCGGTCACGGATCTCTTGCGGCGTGATGTTGAGCAGCTCACCCAACTTGTCGACGACCGTTGCGAGGTCCTTCTTCGGCGTACGGCGACTCACCGTGACGGCCGTGACCACCAGGTTGTCGACCAGCACCTTGCCGTTGCGGTCGAGAATGCGACCACGGGTGGCCTGCTTCTGCACCTCGCGGATCTGGTTGCTGATGGCCGCGGTCTGGAACGTGCGAGTGGCTGCAACCTGCAAGTAGTAGAGGCGGGCGAACATGGCGGCGAAGAGTGAAATGGCAATGACACCGATGATGGAGAGACGAACGCGCGGCGTGGAGGTCATGCGATCACCGCATCCCCACCGGATGATCTTCGGCCAGCACCTTGCGCGTCAACGGGAAGATCAGCGGCGCAATCAGCGCGTCCAACAGTGATGCGATGACCAATACCTGCAGCGAATGCAGCGACAGCAGGCCCTCTTTGCCGAGCAGCGTTGCCAGTAGCAGATAGGCCCCACCACCAACCAACGTGGCGACGCCCGTAATCAATGCATAGGTGCCTCGGGAGTGATGCATCATCCCGCGACGCACCAAGGCAATGGCGTAGCCAACGAGCGCGAACGTGAGCGCGGAAACGCCCAACGGCGTGCGCAGGAACAGGTCGACGAGGAACCCACCCGCAAAGCCCGTGACCGCTCCGGTCTCGGGGTCGCTGTAGTAAGCGACCGCGATGACGGCAACGAGAACCAAGTCGGGCGCGGCGTCGAACAAGCGCAGCTCAGGGAGCAGCATCACCTGCACGAGCAGGCACAGCAGCAGCAGGATCGCAATGCGCGCGACGCGGACACCCACTGCGGCTCACCCACCCGCCGGCGGCTGCCACACGAGGATCTTGACGATTTCGAGCCGCGAGAGATCGGCCAACGGTTCGAGCGCGATGCGCGGCGCAGCTTCGCCGGGGGTGCGGGTGACATCGACGACACGCGCCACCGGGATCCCTGACGGGAAGCGAGCACCGTCGACGCCCGACGTGGTGACGATCTCACCCTTGTTGACGTCGGCGTCGCTGCGTACGAAATCCAGCGACATGTTCTTGCTGCCCGTCTTCCCCTTCGCCACGCCCACCGCATCGGACGACTCGAGGCGCACCCCGACGCCCGAACCCGAGTCGGTGACCAGGAGCACCGTGGACCGCTGCCCCGACGCCTGCACCACGCGACCGACGAGGCCCTGTCCCACGACCACCGGCATGCCGACCTTTACCCCGGAGTCGGTACCACGGTCGAGTTCGACGCTGTCATCGAAGTTGCCAACCGAGTTGGCGACCACGCGCGCCGCCACCGTGGGGACGTTCGCAACGTTCGAGAGGTTGAGCAGACCGGTGAGTTGTTCGTTCTCACGGATGGCCGACCGGCCGCGGGCCGCATCGTTGCGCGACTCCGCCAGGTCCTGGCGCAGGCGTTCGTTCTCACGCTTGATTTCGCCGGCGTGGAACACCCCGTCGAACCAGTCGCCCACCGGCTTGGTGGCGTTGCCGACGGCGTCTTGCACAGGCGCGACCGAGTCGCGTGACCAGCTACGGATCGCGGCGACGGGACCGGAGGTGCCTTCACGCAAGTCGAGGGTGACAAGCGTGATCGCAGTGACCACAAGTAGCAGGAGTACCGAACGTCTCCGACTAGCTGGTTGCGCAATGGCCACGTTGTTGCGCCCCCTCAGTGACCCGACGACGAGATCAGGACCTGCTTGAGCGCGTCGAACTCTTCGAGGCACTGCCCCGAACCCAACACCACCGACCAGAGCGGGTTCTCCGCAATGACAATGGGCATACCGGTTTCGTTGGCGAGCCGCTGGTCCAAACCATTGAGCAGCGCGCCGCCACCCGTGATGACGATGCCCTTCTCCATGATGTCGGCGGCCAGTTCCGGCGGCGTCTTGTCGAGCGTGACCTTGACCGCATCAACGATGGCCGACACCGGCTCTTCGATGGATTCACGAATTTCGCCCGTGGCCACCACGATGGTCTTGGGAAGGCCCGTCACCAGGTCACGGCCTCGGATTTCGGCGTAGAACTCCTCTTCCAATGGCCACGCCGACGCGAGCTTCATCTTGATTTCTTCTGCCGTGCGTTCACCGATGGCGAGGCTGTATTCCTTCTTGACGAACGTGATGATGGATTCATCGAGTTCGTCGCCACCGATGCGGATGCTCTCGCTCGTCACGATGCCGCCGAGCGAGATGACGGCCACTTCGGTGGTGCCGCCACCGATGTCGACGACCATGTTGCCGGTGGGCTCATGCACCGGAAGACCGGCGCCGATTGCGGCCGCCATGGGCTCTTCGATGATGTACGCCGGTTTGCGCGCGCCCGCATACTCGGCGGCTTCTTGTACGGCCCGCTGCTCGACGCCGGTGATGCCACTGGGCACACAGATGACCATGCGCGGCTTGGCCCACCGTCGCTGATGCACGCGCTGGATGAAATAGCGGAGCATCTTCTCGCAGACGTCGAAGTCGGCGATGACGCCATCTTTGAGCGGACGAATGGCCTGGATGTGTCCGGGGGTGCGACCGATCATGCGCTTCGCTTCGGCACCCACTGCCAGGGGTCGGCCGTCGCGGGCGTTGATTGCCACCACGCTGGGTTCGTTCAGCACAATGCCCCGCCCGCGCACGTACACAAGGGTGTTCGCGGTGCCGAGATCGACGGCCATGTCACGGCCAACGATCGACGAGAGCAAAGAGTCGTTCACGTGCTGCTGAGCCTTCCCCGCGCGTCGGCGGTGGCGGTTCCAGGGGGAAAACGGGAGCCAACCCCCTCCAATGAGCCTCCGGAAAGGCTACGGGGGCACTGGGGACAAGGTCCAGCCCCGCCCGATTTGTCGGAATTCGCCAGATCAGCGCCGCTTGCGTACGGCCCGCAGGGCCGCAGGACTCAGGCGGGAAAGAAGATGCCGATCTCGCGTTCGGCCGACTCGGCGGAATCGGAGCCGTGGACCAGGTTCTCGGTCATGATGAGCGCAAAGTCGCCCCGAATGGTGCCCGGCGCCGCTTCGATGGGATTGGTGGTGCCCATCATGCGCCGCCATGCCACCTGGGCCTCGTTGCCCTTCGCGATTGCGAGGACCGACGGCGACCGCGTGATGAAGGCGATGAGATCACCGAAGAACGGCTTGCCCGCGTGTTCCGCGTAATGCTGCTCGGCAGTGGCCTTGTCGATGGTGCGCAGCTCGAGGCGCTCGAGGACCAACCCCTTCGCCTCGATGCGGCGAACGATTTCGCCGACGAGACCTCGCTCGACGGCGTCGGGCTTGATGATGACGAGGGTGCGGTCGCTCATTGTTCCTTGGTCTCCGTTGACGGGGGCGGCGGCACAGTAGTCGGCCGTGCCCGAACCAGGAGAAGGCCCAGGTGAGCGGCGTGGAAGTGCCTAGGACCCTGCGTACGCGGCCAGGACGTCGCGCATCGAGATCATGCCGACCACGTGCCCGTCGTCATCGAGGACTGGAGCGTGGCGGATTCCGTCGCGCAACATCTCGGCGGCCACTTCATGCACCTTCGCTTCGGGCGTAGTGGTCCACGAATCTTCGGTCATCACGTCGCTGACTTGGGCCGTCGTGGTCGATGAGCCGCCCGCCACGAGCCGCACGATGTCGCGCTCGCTGATGATGGCGAGCGGATCGGTGTTGCGTACCGCCGCCGCACCGATCATCTGCTCATCGAAGAACTGGGCGACCGATCGCAGCGAGTCGTGCAGGTGAACGAGCACGGCCGGACCGGTGATGATGTCTCGAATCAGAAGGTCAGTCGTCATGGGAACGACGCTAGGACCGGGGCGATTTGTTGTGGGTGCCGATCAAGCCGGCACGAGATACGACCGGGCCGCACCCACGAGGTAGAGCGAACCCGTCACCACGATCTGGCCGTCCTCGGGCGCGCCGTCACGCGCCTTGTCGATGGCCGCCTCGACGCGGGGTTCCACCAGCACCACACGCGGCGGGTTGGGCAGCGCCCGAACGGCCGCCGCCACCACCTCGGGATCAAGCGCGCGCGGGCTGGGCGGCCGACACACCACCACTGCATCATTGGCGCCGATGCCGAGCGCCGTGAGCATCTCGGCCGGGTCCTTCTCGCGCAGGAAGCCAAGCACCCATACCCGCTGCGACTCGGGGAAGTCGTCTTGAAGCGCGTCACGGAGCGCTTCGCATCCCGCCACGTTGTGCGCGCCGTCGAGCAGCACCAACGGTTGGTGCGCCACGGGCTCGAGCCGACCCGGCGACGTGACTCGGGCGAACGCCTCGCGCACCACGTCATCGGGAAGGGCTGCGGCCAGGAACGTCTCGGCGCTGGCCAACGCCAACGCCGCGTTGTCGGCCTGATGCGCGCCATGCAACGCGATGAACACATCGGGGTACACCTCGCGCGGCGAGAGCAACGTAGCCACCCGGCCACCGTGGGCCAGGCGCGTGTCGCGTGCGTCGAAGTGCGCGCCACGTCGCAGCACCGGGGCAGCACCGTGCGTAAGGAAGGGTTCCGCCAACACCGGGTCGCGCACACCGAGCACCAGTGGCGCATCGGGTTCCACGACCTCGGCTTCGCTGCGGGCGATCTCGGCCACCGTCTCGCCGAAGTACTCGGTGTGGTCGACCGAGATGTTCGTGACGGTGACCAGCTCGCTGGCCACCAGGTTGGTGGCGTCCCACGCTCCGCCCAGTCCCACTTCGACCACGGCGACGTCGACCGCGAAGTCGGCGAACTCGCGGAACGCTGCCGCAGTAATGATCTCGAAGAAGCTCGGCGGTTCCGGAAGATCGGGTTCGATGGCCCGGATCAGTTCGAGCGCCCCGTCGAGCTCAACGCTCTCGATGGGCTGACCGTCGTAGGCGATGCGTTCCTCGACCGCTTGCAGGTGCGGGCTCGTGTACGTGCCAACCGAAAGGCCGGCACCACGCAACAGCTCCGTGAGCATGCGCGTGGTGGACGTCTTCCCCGTGGTACCCGCCACGTGGATGGCTCGAAAGTCGCGTTCGGGCGAGCCGAGCAGCGCGAGCAGCCGGCGCATACGATCCAACGACCGGGAGCCGAGGGATGCGGAGACGGAGTCGGAAGCATCCGGAGCCGCGACCAACGGCATGCCGGCGGCGGCGTCACCGGTCTTCGGCGCGCCGACGCCGGTTTCCAGGTTGATGTGATCGTCGAGCCACGCTCGTATGTCGCTCACGTCGCGCTACTCGGCGGGCGCGAGCTCGACTTCGGCCGCGAACTCGTCACCGGCGCTGATCACGATCTCGAGCGCGTTGCCCGCTTCCTTCACGTCGGCCACCACGGCATCGGTGAACGCGGCGGGAGCCGGCGCCACCACTGACGCGCGCGTCACCTGCGTCTTCAAGCTCACCTGCGCGGCGCTCTTCGCCTTGCGGATGGCAGAGAGCAATTGCGCGGCGTTCTCGAACACCGCGGGGTTGCCGTCGGCAGCAGCGTCGTGCAGTTCGGTCGCGTTCGGCCACGCAGCGCGATGCACTGATCCGGCTTGCCACCAGCCCCACACTTCTTCGGTGACGAACGGAATGTGTGGCGCGAAGAGTCGCTGCAGCACCGACAGCGCCGTACCGAGCGCGGTGGCGGCCGACTCGGCCCCTTCGGCCCCTTGGCTGCCGTACGCGCGCGCCTTTACGAGCTCCACGTAGTCGTCACAGAACGTCCAGAAGAAGCGCTCGGTGAGATCGAGCGCCCGAGCCCAGTCGTACCCCTCGAACGCGACCGTGGCTTCGTCGACCACGTTCGCAAGCGCGGCCAACATGGCGCGGTCCACCGGGTTGGTGACGGTGCCGTGGTGGAACCCGCTCTGGTCGCGAATGCCGAGCACGAACTTGCTGGCATTGAGCAACTTGATGGCGAGCCGACGGCCGATCTTCATCTGGCCTTCATCGACCGCGGTGTCGGTACCGGGGCGACCACTGATGGCCCAGTACCGCACGGCGTCGGCGCCGTGCTTGTCGAGCAAGTCGGTGGGCAGTACCACGTTGCCCTTGGACTTACTCATCTTCTTGCGATCGGGGTCGAGCACCCAGCCGCTGATCCCCACGTTGCTCCACGGCAGCGCGTCGAACTCGTAGTGCGCACGCACCACGGTGGAGAACAGCCATGTACGGATGATCTCGTGCGCCTGCGGCCGCAGGTCCATGGGATACACGCGTTCGAAGAGGTCGTCGTCTTCGAGCCACTTGCCGGCGATCTGCGGCGTGAGCGAGCTGGTGGCCCACGTGTCGAAGATGTCGAGGTCGGCAGCGAACCCGTTCGGCTGATCGCGCTGGTCTTCGGCGTACCCCGGCGGCACGTCGGCGCCCGGGTCGACCGGCAACATCTCTTCGGTGGGCATCAGCGGCGCGTCATAGTTGGCGGTGCCGTTGGCGTCGATCGGGTACCACACGGGTACCGGCACGCCGAAGTAGCGCTGACGACTGATGAGCCAGTCGCCGTTCAGACCTTCGACCCACGACGTGTAGCGCGCCTGCATGTACGGCGGATGCCACTGCAGTTGCGCGCCGCGCTCGATGAACGCCTTGCGCAACTCGGCGTCGCGACCACCGTTGCGGATGTACCACTGGCGAGTGGTGATGATCTCGAGCGGGCGGTCACCCTTCTCGAAGAACTTCACCGGGTGCGTGATGGGACGCGGTTCGCCTTCCATGTCGCCAGCTTCGGCAAGCAGCTCTGCGATGCGCTTGCGCGCCTGGTTCGCGGTCTTGCCCGCCAGCTCGGCGTACTGCGCCGCTGCATCACCGGTGATCACCTCGGGCGGCGTGGCCACGAGACGACCGTCGGCGCCCATCACCGAACGCGTCGGCAAGTTCAGCTCGCGCCACCACACGACGTCAGTGGTGTCACCGAAGGTACAGATCATTGCGATACCCGACCCCTTCTCGGGATCGGCGAGTGGGTGCGCGTGCACCGGCACTTCCACGCCGAACAACGGCGACTTCACCACACCACCGAAGTACGGCTGGTACCGCTCGTCGTCGGGGTGCGCCACCAGTGCCACGCATGCCGGGACGAGTTCGGGCCGCGTGGTCTCGATCCAGATGTCGGGCGTGTCACCCGTGCCGTGGAACCGAACACGGTGGTACGCACCAGGCTTCTCGCGATCTTCGAGTTCGGCCTGCGCGACCGCAGTCTTGAAGTCGACGTCCCAGAGCGACGGTGCTTCAGCGTTGTACGCCTCGCCGCGCTCGTAGTTAAGGATGAACGCGCGCTGACTGATTCGCTGCGCGCTCTTCCCCACTGTGGTGTAGGTCATCGACCAGTCAACCGACAGACCGAGGTGACGCCACAGCTCTTCGAACTTCTCTTCGTCTTGCACCACCAACGTGTCGCACAGCTCCACGAAGTTGCGCCGGCTGATGCTGATGGGCGGGTCAGCCGGTTCCGTGGGCGCTTCGAAGTTGGGGTCGTAGGGCAAATGCGGTTCGCAGCGCACGCCGTACACGTTCTGCACGCGGCGTTCGGTGGGCAGACCGTTGTCGTCCCAACCCATTGGGTAGAAGACTTCGCGGCCGCGCATACGGTGGAAGCGCGCGAGCGCGTCGGTGTGCGTGTAGCTGAACACGTGCCCCACGTGGAGCGAGCCGCTCACCGTGGGCGGCGGGGTGTCGATCGAGTACACCTGGTCGCGTACCCTCGCGCGGTCGAAGCGGAACGTGCCGTCGCGCTCCCATACCTGGCTCCACTTGTCCTCCAAGCCGTCGATGGACGGCTTCTCAGGGATGGACGAGGAGGCGGCGGTTTCAGACATGGCCGCCGAGCGTATCGGTGAGGACGGATCGGACTCGACTCAGTTCGCCACGATGCGTCCGACCGCCACCGCTTCATGGTCGGCGGATCGGGCGAGGGCCACCGACGCGAACCCGTCGAACCAGGTGACGAACCGCCGATAGCGCTCTACGGCAACGGTCCGCCTAGCCGACTCGAGATCATTCAACCGCGTCGCCACGACCGCGTCTGCGGCCTCACGCCGGCCCGAGAGCGCAAAGAAGACCGGGCCGCTGAAGTGCCAAGCGCCGAGCGGGAGTCGCTGCGGGTTCTCGGTCATGAGGTGTTCGAGCCGGTCCGCGAGGACTGCCCGCGTCCCGAACGGGCGCATCGAGTCGCGGAAGTGCACGATGGCTTCGGCAACTTCGTGGGCCACGCTCGGAGCGTTCGCTGACGTGATCCCCACGCTCCAGGTCTCACGCGAGTCGTCGGGACGGAGACGACCGGTCGCAAGAACTCGTTGCTGCACGTCACGGCCAACCAGCTCGGCGGCAGACTCGAGTGCACGGGCCACCGCCCGATCGCCGATGTGCCACGCGCCGCTCACGTCGTGGTTGCCGGTCACCGAGACGTTCACGGCGACGTAGAGGTCGTCACCCTCGCCGATCGGCGCATCGAATGCACCGATGTTGTCGGGTCCGGAGAACCCTTCATGCGTCAACTGCTTCAGCAGGATCGCGTGGTACGTCGCGAGGCGATCACGGCCCGGCTGTTCCCAGCGTTCCCTGATCAGACTCGTCGGCATTCCGCCGAAGATGGAACAGCAACCCCGTGGCGGTCAAACCGCCCCGGCCGCTAGGCCGAGCGACGGTCTTCGTTCTCGAGGATGAGCGTGGGCATGGTCCGGTCGCGCACCGCAGCTCCGTCGACCACACAGCGCTGGATGTCTTCGCGACTGGGCAGGTCGTACATCACTTCGAGGAGGACCTCTTCGAGGATGGCCCGCAGACCACGTGCGCCGGTTTGGCGCTTGAGCGCCTCGTCGGCGATGGCCTCCATGGCGTCGTCGGTGAACTCGAGGTCGACGCCGTCGTAGCTGAAGAACTTGCGGTACTGCTTGATGAGCGCATTCTTCGGCTCGCGCAGGATCTCGATGAGTGCCGAGCGGTCGAGGTTACTGACCGCACCCATGATGGGCAGACGACCGATGAACTCGGGGATGAGCCCGAACTTCAAGAGGTCTTCGGGCAATGCCTTCTCGAGGATGCGGCCGAGCTCTTGGTCTTCGGACTTGCGGACCGTGGAACCGAACCCGATGCCGTTGTTGCCGATACGACTCTCGACGATCTTTTCCATGCCGGCGAACGCCCCACCACAGATGAACAAGATGTTGGTGGTGTCGATCTGAATGAACTCTTGATGCGGGTGCTTGCGCCCACCTTGGGGCGGCACCGACGCCGTGGTTCCTTCGAGGATCTTCAGCAGTGCTTGCTGCACACCTTCACCCGATACGTCACGCGTGATGGAGGGGTTCTCCGCCTTGCGCGCGATCTTGTCGATCTCGTCGATGTAGATGATGCCGGTCTCGGCCTTCTTGACGTCGTAGTCGGCCGCCTGAATGAGCTTCAGGAGAATGTTCTCGACGTCTTCGCCGACGTAGCCGGCTTCGGTGAGCGCGGTGGCATCTGCGATCGCGAACGGCACCTTCAACAACCGCGCCAACGTCTGCGCAAGCAACGTCTTGCCGCAACCGGTGGGACCGAGCAGCAAGATGTTGCTCTTCTGCAGTTCGACGTCGGGGTCACCGTGACCACCGGCCTGCACGCGCTTGTAGTGGTTGTAGACCGCGACCGAAAGGATCTTCTTCGCGTACTCCTGCCCAACGACATAGCCGTTCAGGTAGTCGTAGATCTCACGCGGCTTGGGAAGGTCGTCGAACTTGACCTCGGACTGCTGGGAGAGCTCCTCTTCGATGATCTCGTTGCAGAGATCGATGCACTCATCGCAGATGTATACGCCGGGGCCGGCGATGAGCTTCTTGACTTGCTTCTGGCTCTTCCCGCAAAAGGAGCACTTCAGCAGGTCGCCGCCATCACCAAATTTGGCCACCGTGCTCTCCCTCGTTCGCTTCCCGCTACCGCGACGTTACTGGGCGTTCGACGCTGCCGAAACCGCTGCGAGTTCGCGGGCGGTGAGGACCTCGTCGACGATCCCGTATTCCTTGGCCTCGTAAGCCTCCATGATGTAGTCGCGGTCGGTGTCCTTCGCGACCTTTTCGACCGGCTGACCGGTTCGCTCCGCCAAGATCTCTTCGAGGATTCGGCGCATGCGCACGATTTCCTTCGCCTGGATCTCGATGTCAGCAGACTGGCCCTGCGCGCCACCATGGGGCTGGTGGATGAGGACACGCGAGTGCGGGAGCAAGAAGCGCTTGCCCTTGGTGCCACACGCCAGGATGACTGCCGCCGCCGACGCGGCCTGCCCGATGCAGATGGTCTGGACGTCGGCCTTGATGAAGTTCATCGTGTCGATGATGGCGAACAGCGAGATGATGTCGCCGCCCGGCGAGTTGATGTAGATGCTGATGTCCTTGTCGGGGTCTTCGCTCTCGAGGTGCAGGAGCTGGGCCACGATCAAGTTGCCAACGGCGTCGTCGATGGGCGTGCCGAGGTAGATGATGCGGTCTTTGAGCAGCCGGGAGTAGATGTCGAACGCGCGCTCGCCGCGGTTCGTCTGCTCGATGACTGTGGGCACGAGGTAGTTCGAGGGATTCACCCTTGCTCCTCCGTCGGGGTGTCGGACATGTTGTCGTCGGCAACGTCGTGGGGTTCCTTGATCTTCCCTTCCCCAGCGGATTCGGTGGCGGATGCCACCTCATCAGCGAGTTCATCGAGGGAAAGGTCGATCGGGTTCCCATCTTCATCGACGGCCGAGGCGTGGTCGACCAGAAACTGCAGGGCCTTGCCTCGGGAGATCTCGGAACGGACGGCATCCATTGCGCCCCGCCGTTCGAGTTCTTTGCGCACTTTGTTCGGTTTGGTGGAGGACCGCTCGGCCATGAGCTCGATCTCACGGTCGAGTTCGGCATCGGTGGCCTCGAGCGACTCGGCCCGGGCTACGGCCCGCAGCCCGAGGTCGGCCAGGACCGCCTTGGTTGCCCCGTCCTTCAAGTCGTTGACGAACTCGTCGGGTTCGACGCCGGTGGCCATCAGGTACTGGTCGATCGACATACCCCGGTTGGAAAGGTCGTGGGAGAAGTCGTGGAGCCGCCGCTCGGATTCCTGGTTCACCAGGGTCTCGGGCGCAACGACCGGGACCAGGTCGGCCACCGCTTCGAGCACCTTCTCGCGCACCTGCATCTGCGCCCGCAACTTGGCGAGCCGTTCGAGCCGCTGCACGAGGTCGGCACGGAAGTCGTCGACGGTGTCGAACTCCGTGACGTCACCGATCCACTCGTCGGTCACTTCCGGCAACACCCGCTGCTTGGTTTCCTTGACCGCCACGGACATGTGCGCGTCGGCGCCGGAACCCTCGAAGTCGCCCTCGGGCAACGTGACGTCGAACTCCACGTTCTCGCCGGCCGACTTGCCGCGCAACGCGTCGTCGAGCTCGGGCACGATGCGCTCGGAGCCCACTTGGTACAGGTAGTCGGTGGCACTCAACGCATCGAGCTGCTCGTCGTCGATGGTGGTGGTGATGTCGATGGACGCGTAGTCGTCGTCGGCCAACGGGTCGGTGGAGTCGGCGAGGTCGGCGAAGCGCGCCCGCAGTGACTCGACCTGCTCTTCGATCGCGTCGTCGCTGACCGTGGCGCCCTCGATGGTGAGAGTGAGCGCGTCGTAGCCGATGAGTTCGACCTCGGGCCGCACTTCGACGACGGCCTCGAACGTGACGTCGCCATCTTCCTCGCCGGCAGTGATCTGCAGTTCAGGCGGCGCGATGACGTCGACGTGCTCGGTCATGATCGCTTCGAGGTAGTACTCGGGCAGCGAGTCCTTCAGCGCTTGCTCGCGCCCGACCTCGGAGCCGAACTGCTTCTCGAGCAGTTGACGGGGCGCCTTGCCCGGACGGAAGCCCGGGACACGCACCTCGTGGGCGATGCGACGGAACGCAGCATCGATGGCCGACTCGAACTCGTCGGCGGGAACAGTGACAGTGAGACGGACAGAGTTGCCGTCGAGGGTTTCGACTTGGGTTTCCATGAGAGCCCGGAGTGTATCGGGACCCCTACGCTGCCCTTACGCTGAGCGGCTGTGGATCTCGGGCTCACCCACATTGCGCTCCCCGTCGCCGACGTCGACCGCACCGTTGCCTTCTACGGCCGGTACGCCGCGATGGAGGTGGTCCACCGGCGCGTCGACCCCGAGCACAGCACCACGGTGGCATGGCTCAGCGACCACACTCGCCCCTTCGTCATCGTGATCATCGAGCATGCGCCGACCGACGGAGTGTTGAACGGCGCCTACGCCCACCTCGGTGTGGCAGTGGCATCGCGGGCCGAGGTCGACACGCTGGCCGCAATGGCCGTCGCCGATGGAGTTGAGGTCTACGGACCCGTCGACGCCGGTGACCCCGTGGGCTACTACGCGATCTTGCGCGACCCCGACGGGCACAACCTCGAGATCTCGTACGGCCAACAGATCGGGCTCACGGTTGCCTGACCCGGGCCCGTCGTGGTGGCCCGCCTACGCGGCAGCCAGCGCGATCACGTTGCTCGACGGGGTACCCAAGAACGGCGCATCGCCGAACGTGAAGACGCCGCCGTTCAACGTGAGGATCCAGTAGCCCTTCCCCGTCGACGTTCCCGCACCGGCCATGACGCGCGCACTGACGGCGAACGCGGCGGAACCGAGGAACGGCGCGTCGCCAAACGTGAACACGCCGCCATCGGCCGAGAACATCCAATAGCCCTTCCCCGTAGCCGTTGCCGCGATCGACGTGACCGGTTGCGTGAGCGGAATCCCACCCATCGAGCCGTAGAACGGCGCGCCGCCGAATGAAAAGATGCCGCCGTCGGATGAAACCAACCAGTACCCGCCGTTGGCAGGATTGACTGCGATGCCAACCACCGGGTTGTTGAGCCGGATCCCCCCCATTGAGCCGGCAAAACGCGCCGAACCGAACGTGAAGACGCCTCCGTCGGACGAGACCATGAAGTACCCGGCGCCATCGGGGGCGGGGGTTGCGCCAACGATTGGGTTGTTCAACCGGATCCCCCCCAGCGATCCCTTGAACGGCGCGCCGCCGAACGAGAACACGCCGCCATCCGACGAGATCATCCAGTACCCGTCGTGCTGGGGTCGGCTGATGATGCTGACGATCGGGGCTCGGAGCGGAACCCCATTGAGCGATCCGGCAAAACGCGCGGACCCGAACGTGAACACGCCGCCGTAGAGGTTGGCCATCAGGTACCCAGGCACGGGTTGGTTCGCGGCGGTTACGAAACGAGCGACGTCCAAGGAACCCCATCCGCTGGCGCGGTCGAAGCCGACGCGTGCGGTGCAGCAGCCAATCGGCGCGCTCGGCAGCCCCAGGTCGTTGCTTCCCTTGATCACGTCACGGAACATGCCATTCCCACCCGACGGGCCAAGCCGGTAGAGCAACGGGTTGAGGAGTCCAACCGGCGGTTGCGCCAGTTGGGCGGCGCGTTGGTTCGCGAGCGCAACTGCGGACGCGAAGAGCGGCGCCGCGAAACTCGTTCCGCCAATGGGCACGAATCCAGTTCCGCTGGTGCACGCAGTCGTGATGCCGCTGATTCCCTGACAACCCAGCACCCAGCCGGGCGCCAGGTCGCCATAGAACGCAATGTCGGGAACCGCGCGACCGAATCCACCGACTCCGGCGTTGCGCTGCCACTGTGGAATCGGGAAGTACCCGCTGTCGCCGCCTCCACCACCCGCATCGATCCCGCCGCCCAATGCGGGAAACTCGTTGTTCCACACGCGTTCGTCCTTGATGCGGTTGGCGGCGCTGAGACTGAGGTTGGTGCCGCCAACTGCTGTCACCCATGGGAGCGATGCCGGCAACGACACCGATGCGTCGTACACGCCGAGGAACGGAAGACACGCAGACGATCCGGTGTCACCCGAGGCGACAACGATGGACACGCCCAACGAAGCGGCGCGCAGCGCAGTCTGTTCGGTGAGATTCAACGCCGCCTCCGAGAACAGCGGCTCACAACCCCCCAGACTCACCGACTGGACTTTGACGAGCGAACCGCCAGTGTTCGCGGGGTCGAGCGCGGCGCTGAACAAGTTGCTGAAGATGGACTCGGTGTTGTTGTCGGTCTCGAGGACGTGGACCTTGCCGATGCGTGGCGCGAACGACGCAATCGTCTGCGTGTCGAGCATCGTCTCGGGACCGGGTGCAAGTGGCACGGTGGTCCCGGCAACCGGCTTGATGTTGGGAACGAGCCGAGGGAGACCGAAACACGTGGTGTAGGCGTCCATTGCACTCTGGCTGAAGCCGTCGATGGCAAGGACTGCGATCGATTGGCCCTGGCCGCGCAGGCCCACGCTGTGCAGCGAGTCGAAGCCGTACGCGGTGCGCAGCTGGTTGGGGGTGAAGCCACCGGTCGCCACTGCGGCCGCACAACCTGAAGGCGTTCCGGTATTCGCGTACGAGTACGACGCGGGCGCGACGGGCGGCGCTGACGTTGCGACCTTGGCCGTGCTGAGCCCCGAGATCGCAACCACACCCGGGATTCCACGCGCGGTTGCCGGCGCGTTCGCCGGCCGGGCCTGCGGCGCAACGTAGGTCTGCCCGCTAGGGGCGCGGAACTGTTCGAGCGGTACACCGAACAGCGCGTTCACTTGCGCAGCATTCATGGGCGCACGCACGAACAGCCCCGTGACGTCGACCGTCCCCTCGATGCCGTTGCGCGCCAAGGTCTGCAACACTCGTCGCTGTGTCTGCTCCGACGCGCCGAACCGCGTGCGCACTGTCGGGAGGTCCAGGTAGCGGCGGTACTCGGGCGACGATGGATCGTTCATCGCGTTGACCGCAGCTTCGAGCCCACCGGGCGTTGCGAGCTGCAGCGAGACCGAGAGCGTCTCGGCCGGCGGCGCCGCGCCCAGTGGCGTGGAATCAGGAACGGGTTCGCTCGTGACGGCCAGATCGGGCGCGGGGTCCTCAGCGCCGGCCGGTGCCACGACCACAAGTCCCATCGTTCCGACCGCGAGCGCGCATGCACCCACGAGGCGGGCGAGTCTGATCACGGAGGAATCATCGTCTGGGAAGCCCTCGAACGGAGGGATTGCACGTTGCCGATACGATGCGCGCGGTCCGGGGAGTGGCGCAGTTTGGCAGCGCGCCAGCTTTGGGTGCTGGAGGCCGGGGGTTCAAATCCCCCCTCCCCGACCACCGAACCGATCGCAGAGCAGTGCGCATTGCGCGTGACCCTCTACGATCGACGGGTTCGCGGGTGTAGCTCAATGGCTAGAGTCCCAGCCTTCCAAGCTGGTCATGCGGGTTCGATTCCCGTCACCCGCTCCACTCACTCGGGTCCGGCTTCACGAAGGCGGGCCGTTGGATGGTGCCACCCCATTGCTGCTCTGTGCACCGCGGGGGATCGACCTGTCCGGAGCTTCTGGCCTCGCTCGCGCGGCCAATCCTCGGCCAGCGCGCCGAGGTAACGCTCGTTCTCTCATCGACGGTTGCCCTCTGTGGCCCGTGGACTCCACGGCAGTCACGTTCAACCCACGACTTCGGCCGGTGACGCAGAGGGCGGCGGCCCGGATGGCCGAAGCGCCACCTTGATCGCACCACTTTGGTCTTGGGTGGCCAAGGCGCGAAAGGCGTCGTACCAGTCGTCGAGCGCGAACTCGTGAGTGACCATCCCGGCGAGATCCACTCGACCGGTTTCCGCCAGGTGCAAGAAGTGGGCAATGCCGTGTTGGCGGACACCGTCGAGTTCCTCGAACCCAAAGGCGTTCGAGCCCACGAAGCGGATCTCTTTGAAATAGAGCGGCGTGTCCTCCCAGAACGTCGGTCCGTGCACACCGGCCTTCACGAGCGTGCCGCGCGCCGCGAGGACGCGGGCACTGACCTCGAAGGTCTCGCGCTTGCCGACCGTGTCGTAGACGACGTCGATGCACCCAGGGAACGCCATCGGCAAACCATCGGCGGGCGCGAGTTTCCCGCCCGACCATTCAGTGGCTTCTTCGATCACCTGCAGTGCCGGTTCATGGCCGATGACGGTCGCTCCGAGTTGGCGCGCGTACTGGGCCTGCGCAGGAAATCGAGCGACCACCAACACGTCGACGTCGGGATACAGCGCCCGCAGAATCACGGTTGCGCACGTTCCGAGCGCACCGGCGCCGTACACCATGGCTTTGCCGCCCGACGGCGGTGGATTGCGCGTGATGCCGTGCAACATCACGGCAAAGGGGTCCGCAAGCACCGCGATCTCGTCGGGAATCGAATCGGGCACGCGAAAAAGCATGGAGTCGTGCGCCGGCATCAACGTGGCAAACCCGCCGCTCGCATCACGACTGGTACCGGTGTGGATGCCCGGTGCGATCGGCCCTTTGTCAAAACTCCAACACAGTGAGAAGTCCCCCACCGCACACGCAGGGCACACCGGAGAGATGCCGCGTGGCGCGCAACTGAGCCACGGGTTGAGGACGACCCGGTCACCGACGTCGAGTCCTTCCGCTTCGGGACCGAGTGCGACCACATCGGCAACGACCTCATGCCCGAGCACCTGAGGCAATGAGAAGTAGCCCTTCATCGGATTGTCCGCCGAGCGAGTGTGTTCGCCCCAGTCCATGAAGACCTGCTTTGCGTCGCTTCCACAAATGCCGGTGAGGCGCGGCTTCGTGATCACCCAATCAGGGAGCAGATAACCGGGATCGGCCATGTCGGTGAGACGCATCGGCGTGATCGCCAGGTTGGCCAAGAGGTGATTGTCGGTTTCGACAATGGGACGTTGGTCGGGCTTCACTCCAAAGAGCAGCGCGCGCATGGTGCACCTCGCACGTTCCAATGGGTTTGATGCAATCAATCTACGACGGTGCGCTACTCGAGCCAGACGGCCACAATCGAAGTGGACCACGCGCCGGACGCGTGAAGGGCAGAATGGGAGCTATGAGCAAGCGCGTGAAGGTTCTCGTCGGAGTCGGCGTGGTGCTCGTTGCCCTGGCCGGGGTCGCGACCTATTACTTCGCTCCGTGGACGCTGTTCACCAACACAACGGTGAACGCCGCTGCCCCCGTCGATGGGAAAGTGCTGCTGCGGGGCTCGTTCGTGTCGCAAGCACATACGGCCACCGGCACGGCCTCGATCGTCGAACTCCCGTCGGGTGATCGGGTCCTGCGGCTCGAGAACCTGTCCACTGACAACGGCCCCGACGTGAAGGTTTGGCTGAGCGACCGCGCAGTGGACCCAGAGAAGTCGACCGGATTCGACCAGGGCGTGTACGTCAGCCTGGGCGATCTGCAAGGAAATCGCGGGAACCAGAACTATCCAATCCCGAAATCGACCGACATCGCGAAGTTCCGCAGCGTCAGCTTGTGGTGCGAGCGATTCAGCGTGTCGTTTGGCGCCGCGCCATTACAGCCTGCGTGAGCGCAAACCAGCAGGCCACTACATGGGCAGGATCGGTAGCAGTAACGAGGACGGGGCGCTGACGCCAGTGTGCACGATGCAGGTGCCCTTGGGCCCCTTCTCGTAGCCCGCTGGGAACTGGCCGAACAGTGGTGAGCGTCCGACGAAGGGCCAGCCGTGGATCTCGAGTCGGAGTGACTCACCGGCGCGCAGGCGAGTTGCTTGCGAGAGCAACTCGATGTCGACCGGCACAACTGCTCCACCATGAACCGACTGCTCTGCAGTGTGCGGATGCCACGGCAACCAAGGCAATGACTTCGTGTCGTCGAGCGCGCGATGCGAGACTTTCAGCTGCCCTCGAGTCATCACGTCGAAGTCGTACCCGTAGGAACCTTCGAACCCAACGACCTTCCCGCGCCGCAACTTGCGGACTGCAACGTGCAGGTGCGCGTCGGGCGCGCCACGCACTTCCACCCAGCACCGCAGGACCATCGGCCCGACCAGATCGACGTCTTCGGTGACCCGCCAGGTGAACGCGGCGTTCCCCTTGCGAAGGTCGAACTCGGTGCATCCGTGCTCGGCCGGCGGTTCGGCCGCGAGCGTGCCTCGTTCTGTGTCGAGATAGCCGCTTGTCCAGCGCACATCGGCCGGTGGCCACTGGTCGGCATGGCGAACGGCCGCCACCGTGGACGCGTCTTCGCGGATTTCGATCCGCACTGGCGGCGTTTCGGCGATGCCGGTGTCGTCACCGCGCAGAAAATGATCGAAGAACTTGGCTCGAAATGCAGTGGCTTCGGGCGAGTAGTACACCGACCACTTGGGCCCCCGGTGCGTATAGCACCACTTCTGCGTCGAGCGGATCCGGCGGAACCCCTCGAAGGAACCGCGGCTGTGCAGATTGTGGTCGGAGAACGACGCGCACACCAACGCCGGCACATCGATTGCTTCGATGTCGCGCATGCACGTGCGCCACCAACCATCCATGAGCGGATGCTGCTTCTGGTGCTTCCGCAACGTGACAGGACTGCGCTTCTGACGCTTGAGCAGCGTGGTCCAAAGAATCATGAACCCGTCTTCGCGGATGCCGCCGGGGCGAGCGAAGTCGCGGTACACGTCGGTGAACCCTTCCCACGGACAGATCGCGGCGAGATGCGGCGGGCGGGTGGACGCCGCGCCCCATTGCGAGATGGCGAGGTAGCTGACCCCGTCGAGTCCGACTTTTCCGGTGGACCACGGCTGCGCAGCCGCCCATTCGATGAGGTCGTGGTAGTCGAGCGCTTCCTGCATGGAGAGGAGCGCACCCTCACCGTCACTTCTCCCCCACCCGCGCAGATCACAATTCACCACCACGTACCCGCGCGGCACCCACTGCGCCGGGTCGGGTGCTTCCCAACTGGTCCAGGCCGATATCGCGAACGGCTGGGACTGCGGCAACAGGCGGAACTGCTTGGGAACCTTGTATCCGCCACGCGCTTTGGGTTCAGGCAGCGCGTCCTTGCCGTAGGGATGCGCGCTCATGATCACCGGATACCGCCCCGGTGCTTCAGGGCGGAACACGTTCACGCGCAGCACCACTCCGTCACGCATGGGCACTTCGACATCACGTTCGAAGACCACGCCTTCAGGGGGCGCCACGATGCGACCAAGCGGGCGAACGAAACGCCGGACCCGACGCCATGCGTGCGAGAGCCCCGGGCGCGTCACGAGTTGCTAGCGCTGTTGGCCGCTGCGCTCGAAGCGGTGGAGGGAGACTGGTTCACGACGGAAGACCTTGAGACCACGCTCGAAGAGTTTGGCAAACGGCGCGACCCGGTGGAGCGCCGAGTCGAAGAGGGCCGGCGGGTCGGCGATGAGCGGGTCGTCGAGGACCAACGGATCGAAGTCGATAGTGGCGTCGCTGCCCATTGCGTGGAGGAGTTCCTGGGCGAGGATGCCGTGCGCAATGCGCGTGGGGTGAATGCCGTCGAGGCTGAAGAACCCACCGTCGTGGCGGCCCTCGGCGTTCGCAGCATAGAAGTTCGTGTTCGGCACCGGGTCGAGCACCCCAATGGCGTCGGGCAGCGGATACGGCTCGACGCCATGGCGTTCCATCGTTGCGGGATCTTCGAGATAGCGACGTTGTGCGACCCGATCGAGCAGCGAACACGCGTCGAGCACCCGCCAGTCCCGGCCGGCTTCACGCTGGCGGCGCACCACGGCGACGATCGCCGCATTCACCTGGTCGATTGCCGCGTCGAGCACCCGTGCTTCCTCGCCCGTGATGTGCGGGTCGATCTTCGTATTGAACGAACGCTCATCGATCCACGGGCGGGTGTAGTACTCGAAGTAGCGCGACCGTTCGGAGAGCCGGTCCCCCACACCTTTTGCAATAGGCGGAACCGTGACGTGCGGCAGCGTGACCAGCACCACTTGGTTGGCGTCGATCGTGTCGAGTTCAGCCACGTAGCGCTCGAGTTCGGCGATGAAGTCGGCGGGCGTCTTCGCCGTGGGGTGGGCCGGGTCCTCGTCGCTCCAACGCACGGCGAGATCGGTCATTGCACCGAGGTAATCGTTGGCCCCAATGAATGACACCAACGTGCCGATTCCGCCGTCGCCCAGGGCTTTGGCCGCTTGCACCTGCGTGAGCGCAGTGCCGTCGGCCGAGCGCGCATCATCGAGGATGCGAATGGTGCCAATCTCTTCGGTGTGCTCTGGAAATTCAATGAGCAAGTTGTCTTTCGGGGGCGTGAATGCCGCGCGCGCGGTGTCGGCGTTCTTGGCGCGCACGTCGCGCAGAGTGAAGCCGAACACCGCCAGCACCTTGGGAATGAAGCCGGGTCCCTTCAGCACTTCTTCGGGGTGTTGTTCCCAGAACTCTTCATGCTCGTCGAGCGCGCGCTGCAACCACACGCCCACGAACGGGATCTCCAAGAGTCCGATGCGATCACCGAAGTGTTCTTGGGCCGCGCGTATCAATCGTTCGAGGTCAACGGGCACTCCGCCGAACGGCGCGCCAGGCAGGTCGAACTGTGGCGTGGCGACTGGTGTACCCAATGCGCGTGCTGCTTGTGCGAGGTAGCTCCATTGCCCGTCGGTCTGCGCGCCGCTGGCGAACCCCGAGGTGAGCGAGTCACCGATGCCGACGAGGCGGTGGTTCGGCACTCGCCAGGTGTCCGCGGGCGCCACCTCAATCCCAAGCGTGGGGTCGGTGATGGGCGCGGGCAAGGGCGCGAACGGGTCGACACCTTCGGGGACGTGCACCGGTTCCGCCATGGAAGGGCAGTGCAGCCCAGCCCGGCCGGGGCTCGCAAACGCGCCGTGATCACGGCACAACGGCACAACGCCGGCCCGACGGCCGGTAGTGCATGGGGTGGACGACGGGAATCGAACCCGCGGCCTTCAGGACCACAACCTGACGCTCTAACCAACTGAGCTACGCCCACCATGCTGGACCAGCGCGCCCGGGAGGACTCGAACCTCCGACCAACTGCTTAGAAGGCAGCTGCTCTATCCATCTGAGCTACGGGCGCTCGGTCTCTCGGGCCGGACGATGTTAGGCGCGAGCGCCAGGACGGGCTCGCGAGATCAGGCGGGGCGCCCCAACTCGGCCCGCAGCGCCGCTTCCAGGCTGGCGTGCTCGAAGGTGAAGCCGGCCGTTTCGAGGACCTTCGGGAGGACCCGCTGGCCGTCGACCAGGAGTTCTTCGACGAGTTCGCCGCCGTAGAGCGCCTTGAGTGGGAAGAGCGGGGTGGGCAGGAGCGTGGGCCGGTGGAGCACCTCGCCGAGCGTCTTGGTGTACTCGGCGTTGGTGACCGGGGTGGGACCGGTGAGGTTGACGGGGCCCGACATGGTGTCGGTGTCGATGAGGTAACGCAGGGCGCGGATCTCGTCGGTGAGGCTGATCCAGCTCATGTACTGCTGACCGGACGCGATGCGGCCACCGATGCCGAGCTTGAACGGCAAGAGCATCTGCTTGAGCACGCCGCCGACCGGGCTGAGCACGATGCCAGTGCGTGGGAGTACAACGCGCACGCCCGCGGTTTGCGCAGGATCGGCGGCTGCTTCCCACTCTTTCACGACGTCGCTGAGGAACCCGGTTCCGGGCGCGCTCGCTTCGGTGAGTTCTTCGTCGCCGCGATTCCCGTACACGCCCACCGCGGACGCGTTCACCAATACGCGCGGCTTGCTGTCGAGGTCGGCAATCGTCTTGGCCAAGAGCGCCGTACCCTGCACGCGACTGTCGAGGATGCGGCGCTTCTGCTCGGGTGTCCACTTCTTGCCCGCAATGCTCTCACCGGCGAGGTTCACCACCACCTCGATGCCTTCGAGCGCCCCGGCGTCGATGGAGCCGGCCGCGGGGTCCCACTGCATCTCGTCAGAGTTGGTAGGCGTGCGGCGGACCACCCGCATGACCCGGTGCCCGTCGGCCAGGAGGTGCTCCATGAGTGCCGAGCCGATGAGGCCCGTTGATCCGGTGATGGCGACGTCCACGCGTTTCCCCTTGTCGTTCCCGGTGATCTTCGGTCCCCGGCATACCTCTGGATGGCGACCCCGGCACGATGGCCGCCGGTTCGCTACGATCATCCCTCGCTTCGGAACGAAGCATGCGCCTCTAGCTCAATTGGTTAGAGCAACAGACTCTTAATCTGTGGGTTCCGGGTTCGAGTCCCGGGGGGCGTACCAACTGCAAGCGGCTCGACGGTCAGCGAACGCCGATCGGCAGGAGCACCCGGAAGATCGAACCTTCGCCCTCCACGCTGTCTACCTCGATGCGGCCGCCGTGTTGTTCCACGATGGCGTTGGCGATCGACAGTCCCAGACCGGTTCCACCCACGTGTCGGGTCGACGAGGAGTCGGACTGCCAGAACGGGTCGAAGAGGCGCGGCAGGTCCACCGCTGCGATGCCCGGCCCGCGGTCGATGATTTCGATGCTGAGTTCGTCGGCGTTCGCGCGGGTGGTCCGCACCTGGACTTGCGAGTGCGGTGGCGAGAACTTGATCGCGTTCGCCATCAGGTTGACCAGCACTTGGACGATGCGTTCGCGGTCGCAATGCACCAACGAGCCATCTGCGAACTCGTTCTCCCAAGTAACACGGGTGCCTCGCTCGAGGTCCAACCCCTCGACTGCTTCGAGAGCCGGCACGACGAGGTCTTCGATCTGCTCGTCGGATGGCGTGAGCTCGATCGTGCCCGACTGCATCTTCTGCAGGTCCAGCAGGTCGTTGATGAGGCGCACCAGGCGCTCGCTGTTGGAGCGAGCCATGGTCACCATCTCCAGTACTGCGGGGCTGAGCTCGCCCACCGCGCCACCGGACAGCAAACCGAGCGAACCGAAGATCGACGTGAGCGGCGTGCGCAGTTCGTGCGACACCGTGGCAACAAACTCGTCCTTGAGTTTCTGCAGGGCGAGGAGCCGCTGGATCTCTTCGCGATCGGAGATGTCACGCGCGATGGTCGAGAAGAACGCGATCTCCCCTTCGTCATCGCGGTGGCAGATGATCACCTGGTCGACCGGAATCTCGCGACCGCTGGCGCTGAGCAGCGCGGTCTCGTGGTGCCACGAACCGTTGGCGATCGAACTCGGAATGCCTTCGCCGCCCACGAGCTGCTGCGCCCATTCGGGGTGGAAGTTCGCGATCATCATCTGGGTGGGGTCCTCGCCTTCGCGACCGACCATGCGCATGCCGGCCTCATTTACCCAGAGGGCCCGGCCTTCGTGGTCGGCAGTGCCGATGAAGTCAAGACTCGCGTCGATGACGTGTGCGTAGCCTTCGAGTTCCTCGGCTTGCACGCGCAACTTCGTGTTAGCTCGTCGCAATTCGAGTTCATCCACCACCGTGGCCGCAAGCGTTGTGAGCAGTTGGCGCTCGGACTCCGAGAGCTCGGGACGCGCCTTGGTGTCGATCGCACACAACGTGCCGATGCGATACCCGTCGCTCGTCACCAGCGGAGCACCCGCATAGAACTTCACGTACGGCGCGCCGATCGACAACGGGTTGCAGGCAAAGCGTTCGTCCTGCGCGGCGTCGTGCACGACGAAGAGTTCGTCGCCCGTGATGGCGTGGCCGCAAAACGACACGTCGCGTGGAGTCTCGGAGGCGTCGAGTCCCACTACCGACTTGAACCACTGGCGCTCGTCTTCGACCAGTGAGACGAGCGCCATCGGCACGTCGAGCGCCGACGCCACCAGTTGCGTGATGCGATCAAAGGAGTGTTCAGGATCGGTGTCGAGGACCTGATACGAGCGCAGTGCGGCCACTCGCTCGTCGTCGTGTTCGAGCGCCGGCGCCCGAGTCCACGTGCTCGCGTCGGATTCATCGCCGTGGATGTGTGCGTCAGAGGCACTCGTGACCGTCATGTTCCCTCCCAAGTTCCCCGGAACATCGGGTCCGGCTGGTGGGACCTTGAGCGGGCGGGCGCCGGGGCCGAGGGAGCCGCCTTGGCGGCCGCTAGTGAACGAGACGCGCCAACCACGGCCGCCCCGTCCGTACACTCGTCTCGTGATGGGAGAGAACGCCAAGCGCCAGGTGATTCTGGTGGACGACGACGAGGACGTGCGGGCGCTGGTGCAGGCCAGCATCGGCACCAACGGCACCTGGGACGTCCGCAGTTTCGCGACCGCCGACGAGGCCTTGAACGCAGCGCGCGCCGACACGCCCGACGTATTCCTGCTCGACGTGATGATGCCGGGCACCGACGGCGTCGAACTCTTCGGGCTGATCCGACGCGACGTCTACCTGCGCAGTGTGCCCGTGGTATTCCTCACTGCGAAGGCGGCACCGCTGGACGCCGGCGAGTACTTGACGATGGGTGCGCACGGGGTGATCGTGAAACCGTTCAACCCGGCAAGCCTCTCCGACGAACTCGAGCACATCCTCGAGAAGGGCCACGAGGCTCCGGTGCATTGGCCCAAAGAGTGGACCGACACCACCGCCTGACGCTCACCCGTTTCGGGCCACCAATGCCGCGCTCAGCGCGGCGTGCGTGGACCGAAAGCAGCAGCGAGACCGTGCGACTCGATGACCCGCACGATTGCACTGACCTCGTCGGCAAACGCGTCGTCGTGGGCAAGACGCGACCCGAACACGTCCTCGCAGCGAAGCAACGCTCGAAGGTCGTCGCCGCCGATGCGAGCGAGCTCGGAAACGGTGACGGCACGCGGGTCGTCGATCTGGTCGACGGGTGTGGCCCGCAAGTAGGTCGCCCACGTGGCCACGGCCAACACTCCCGCCGGGGTGGGGCGCCCCTGCACGCGGTTGTGTTCGACGGCCGGCACCACGAAGTTGCGCATCTTCTCGGAGCCGTCCATGGCGAGCCGGGCGAGCTGGTCGCCGATGGCCGGGTTGGAGAACCGCTCCACCAGCGTGGCGCAGTAGTCATCGAGATCGACGCCAGGGACAGGATCGAGCGTTGGGCGCGCCTCGGCCATGTAGCCCGCGACCATGCTCCGCAGCGCTGGGTCGTGCATGGCGACGTGCACTTCGGTGTGTCCGGCGAGGAGACCGGCGTAGGCAAGCGCGGAGTGAGATCCGTTGAGCAGCCGAATCTTCATGATCTCGTAGGGATGCACGCTGGACACGAACTGCGCGCCGACGCGGTCGTACTCAGGCCGTCCATCAGCGAAGTTGTCTTCGATGACCCACTGGCGAAATGCCTCGCTCACCACGGGGCACTGGTCGTTGCCACCGAAGTGCGTTTGGACGTACTCCACGGTTTCGGGACGAATGGCCGGGGTGATGCGGTCGACCATCGAGTTCGGGAAGCTCACGTGCTCCGCGATCCATGCGGCCACCGCGGGGTCGCGTTCGGTTGCGAGTTGCAGCACGACATGGCGAGTGAGATCACCGTTGCCGGGCCGGTTGTCACACGACTGCACGGTGAAGCGCGCACCATGCGTGCGCATTCGCTGTTGCGCGGCTTCGAACAGGTAGCCAAGCCCCGTAACGGGTGCGTTCACGCCGTCGATGTCGTTCCGTACCTCGTTGCGCGTGGTGTCGAGGTCGCCATTCGCGTCGTCGTAGTAGCCCTTTTCGGTGACGGTGAGCGTGACGATGCGGATAACCGGATCGGCGAGCGTGGCGATGGTGCGAGCCGGATCGCTGGGCGCGTGTTGGATGGAACACAGCGACGTGATCACTCGGGCACGGTCAACACTCCCCGACCGTTCGATCAGCGTGTACCGGCAGCGTTGCGCGTCGAGGGCGCGCACCATGTGGGCATCGCCGGGCAGCAGGCCGATGCCCGCGATCATCCAGTCACCCGGCTCCAGTTCGAGGAACTCGTCGACGTATGCGGCCTGGTGAGCCCGGTGGAACGCGCCCACGCTCATGTGGGCGATCCCGGCGGCGAGACCGGCACGCCGCTGCACGCGTTCGGCCACCTCGGGGGCGTCAAGCATCGGGAAGGCCCACGCGTAGCAGGTGGTGGCCGACACCGTCGAGCATCATCTTCACCGCGTTGCCATCGGTTTCGGCCGACAGCATCAACGCAAAGTCGCGGGCGCTGGCCGATCCGTCATGCGCCACCGGTTGCACATTCGGCGTGCACGCGAGGGGCGCGGCGGTGGCGGCGCCGAAGAACGCGTCACGGAAGGCGGTTGAGTTGGCGATGACCGACCCGGTGCTGCACAACACTGGAGTTTCCCCTTCGCCCCATTGGCTGAGGAGTTCATGGGCGAGACCGCCCAAGTATCCGCCGGTTTCGGCGAGGACTGACCGTGCGGCGGTGTTGCCACCTTCGGCGAGCTGGCTGACGGTCTTGGCGCCCGACGCGATGACGGTCTTGGAGAACCCGGCTTGTGGGTCGGCGAAGTGTCGGCCGAGTCGTGCGAGGTCGTCGAAGCCGTAGTGATCGCAGAGCGCGTGGAGGAGTGCCGTGAGGTCGTCGTCGCGATCGACGAGCCCGCAGCTGATGCGCTGCTGATGCGCGAGCGCAATGGTGAGGGCTTGCTTGGCAACCTGAAAACCTGAACCGCGGTCGCTGATGACCCATTCCTCGCCGTCGAGGCGCGCACTCTGATACGACCCGTTCACGAGGCGGCGTGACGCCACCACCGAACCCGTGCCAGCAACAGTGGCGACTCCTTCGCCTCCGGGCGACACGAGGATCGGCGTCCAGATGTCGTTGACCAAGAGCGCGGTGCCGGCGAAGCGATGCACGTTGAGCGCAGAACGGAACATCGGCAGCAACTCGCCAGCTGTGGATTCCGAGTAGCCGGCCGCGCCGATCACCATGGCGACGGGCGTTCCGGGTTGCCAGTAGAGCTGCATCATGCGCTCGGCGATCACGCTGACGACCGCATCAACGTCAGCACGCATCTGTGCGAACCCGCGTGCGGTTGCGAGCGGCAACGGGACGGTGAACTCGACGTCGGCAACGGCCGGACAGCTGAGCGCAACGGTGGTACGGGTACCACCGGCGTCGACACCGACCGCGAAGATGCTGCCGGCGCGTTCGACGATGCGCGCCACGCGTTGGCGGGTGGCGTCGAAGACACGTTCGAGTTCGCTGATTCCGGCGCCCGCCACCACGAGTTCGCCGCGCTCGCCCACGGTGCGGAGCCATTCGCTGGCGGACTTGGGACCCATCTGCGATTCGATGTCGCGGGTGCGGCGCACGACGGCGTCGAGCAGCCGCGCGCTCACCGCTTCGAGTAGCTCGGGGGTGTACCAGAGCACGGAGCCGTCGGGGACGACTGGCGCTCGGCCAACCGACCATCCGAGGTCTTCGAGGACGGTGAGTTCGAGGTCGGCGGTCGACGCGTCGGCCAGCCACTCGAGTTGCGTGGGCATGGTGGTGGTCGGCGCTGAACGACGGGCGAACGCCACTTCGTGGATTGCTTCGGCACGCAGGACGTCGACGTCATAGCGCCAGTCACAGTCGAGTGCGAGCACGAACGGCTCGCCCCGCTTGCACGACGGGTCGAGGCCGACGCGCTTGGCGAACGGCGACCATGCGTTCTGGAGACGCTTTGCGTCGTCAACCGACGATGCGATGTCGAACGCTTGGGCGAGCGCCAGGGCGTCGTCCCACGAGATGGTGGGCTGACCGTTGGGCTCGCTACGCCAGCGTTGGATAGCTGCGGTCACCAAGACGGCGGCGAGTCCCCCGCACTCGACCCCGTCGACCAAGACGGTGGCGGGCCGGGCCGAGCCGGTGAGGCGGATGCGAGTGGGTTGGTGCATGTTCCCTCCAGCCGGAGAGTGTTCCCCATGAGCGTCTGGTGGCATCTGGCGCCCGAGCGGGTCCCAGTGTGGCCGCCAGATGGGGACCTGGGACAGTCCGGATCGGTGGGAGGGGGAACGATGGCGTCACCACTTCATGCAGTCGATGGACCCAATCGGCTCACGGCCCGGCAGCTCGCAGTGTTGGAGCTCATGATCACGGGCGCACCCGATACCGAGATTGCGGCGGCGCTGGTGGTGTCACGCCGCACCGTGGAGACCCACGTGCAAGACATCTTGCGCAAGCTCGGTGCCCGCAACCGCACCGAAGCCGCATACCGGGTGTTGACCGGTGCCGCGGCCTGTGAGTGTGGACGAACGGTTGCGGGGCTGGGCGACGGCCTGGCCCCGACCGCGGTCTCGGAGGCCTGCGCCTAACGCAGAGCCGCCGCTCGCCCGCGCGCCCGTTTCGGGCCACCAATGCCGCGCTCAACGCGGCTTGCGTGGACCAAAAGCAGTGGGAAGGGGCGGACGCCGACGCGCCCGCGGGCGCGTGAGGCGGCGCGTTAGGCGGCGGGTTCGACGCAGTTGAACATCCACCGCACGCTGAAGCGGTCGAGGCAAGTGCCCCAGTAGCTGCCCCAGAACATCTGGGTGAGCGGGTTGATGTCGGTGGCGCCCTCGGAGAGCGCGGCGAAGAGGCGTTCGGTTTCGGCGCGGGTGTCGGGCTCGAGGTTGATGGTGGTGTTGTTGCCCACGTTGAGTTGGTGGCCCATCGATTCGAGCATGTCGGTGCCGTGAATGATGTGGCCGCCGAGGATGGGGAGCGACGTGTGCATCACCATGCGTTGTTCGGCGTCGGGGAGTTGGGGCCCGTTGGGGTTCGGGGGCACGTCGCTCATGCGCATGATGGGGTCGAGGTAGTCGGTGCCAAAGACCGACTTGTAGAACTCGAAGGCTTCTTCGCAGTTGCCGGAGAAGTTGAGGTACGTGCTGACGCGTGACATGGAGCGCATCCTTGCACGGGGCGTCGGACGGTCCGGGACGTCCGTGCCCGGCGACGTATAGCTGTCACACGGCGCTCCCCCAGGCGCAACCCCCGGCCGAGGAATTCCTCGCCGAAACGGTGTCAGGAACGCAGGCGGCGGTGCTCAGCCGCTCGTTGACGCAGAGCCGGTTGCGAGCGCCTCGATCCGACGCAACGCGAGTGCACACACCGCTAGGTACGGCGCGGCAACAAGCGGTAGCCCAATCCCCACTCGGCATCGCCGGTCTCCGAGTGCGGTCACCTCATGATCGGTTGCCGGGATCCCGCGCACGCTCCAGGCCCAACGTCGGCCCTCCTCGAACTCGGTGATCTCGAACGGCAATGTCACCCCGACGACCGTGGTGACCTCACCGCGAGCACCAACGTGCAGCATTGCGGCCGGCCCGTCGACCTGAGCCGAGCGGATCGATGGACCCCACTTCGGCCATGAGTCCACATCCACCAACAGTGCCCACGCACTCGCCGCCGGTGCTGCGATCTCCCGGGTGGCCCACAGCCGTCGCATGACGTGAGTCTCGCAGGATCGCCATGAAAACAATTCGCGAAACGGTGTCAGGAACGCAGGCACCGGTGCTCTTGGCGCATGCACTCGGGCAGCGGGCCCGGAAATCGCCAAGGAGCACCACCATGGGCGCATCAATCATCCGCAAGGGAATCGTCAGCCTCGGCCTCATCGGC
>JBMOIJ010000015.1:0-54065 GCA_049317385.1 Acidimicrobiia bacterium | reverse complement strand
GAGAAGTTCGACTGGCGCAAGGGCTTCAAGTTCTCGACGTACGCCACCTGGTGGATCCGTCAGGCCATCACCCGCGGTATCGCGAACACCGGCCGCACCATTCGTCTCCCGGTGCACGCCGGCGACACGCTCGCTCGGCTCCAGAAGGCGCGCTCGCGCCTGGAGCTGAAGTTCGGCCGTCCGGCCACGCTCGCCGAGCTTGCCGCCGAAGTCGAAATGCCCGAGGACAAGGTCACCGAGGCGCTCCGCTTCGCGGCCGAGCCCCTCAGCCTCTCCGAGCCGCTGCGTGAAGACGGCGACGCCGAACTCGGTGACATCGTCGAGGACCGCTCGGCCGAGTCGCCCTTCGAGGTTGCGGCCACGGCGTTGCTCCCCGACGAGATCAAGCGACTGCTCTCACCGCTCGACGAGCGCGAGCGCGAGATCCTGAAGCTCCGCTTCGGACTCGACCGAGGTGAGCCCCGCACCCTCGAAGAGGTGGGCGAGTGCTTCAATCTCACCCGTGAGCGCATCCGCCAGATCGAGGCCCGGGCCATGAGCAAGCTGCGGCACCCGTCGGCTGACACCGGCGCCCGCGACCTCCTCGCCATCTAGGGGCGTTTCTGACTGTCATATAGCTGGCTCAGAAACGCACGGATCTGTACTGAAACCCCCGCTCCGGCGGGGGTTTCTGCTGTCCGGGGTCCGTCAGGTTGGGAAACTGCTCCACCCCGCTCGGATTGTTCCGAGAGATCTTCGGATATTCGGAACCGATCGGCCCTGGCGTTGGTCTTAGGGGTGTGACGACGATGGCGGTGGACACACCGACGCAAGTGGGGCGGCGAGACCAGCTCGCCGAGTTGTACGAAGCCGAGGCGCCCCGAGCGCTCAAGCTTGCGTACCTCCTCACCGGGGACCGCGCGCTCGCCGAGGATCTCGTCCACGACGCATTCGTGCGCGTGGGCGGCCGGCTTGGCGGGCTGCGCGACCCCGAAGCGTTCGGGGCGTACCTGCGCCAAACCGTGGTCAACCTCACGCGGAACCAGTTCCGCCGCAATGCCCTGGCCCGCAAGTTCGTAGAGAACGAACGAGCGTTGCCTCAACAAGTTTCGGAAACGACTGACGTGGAGACGCGCAACGAGGTGTGGGAGGCGCTGCAACAGCTGCCCCTGCGTCAGCGTGAAGCGCTCGTGTGTCGCTTCTACCTGGATCTGTCCGAGCGAGAGACCGCCAACGCGTTGAAGTGCCCGCCCGGCACGGTCAAGTCGTTGACGTCGCGAGGGTTGGAAACGTTGCGCAACGTGCTTGGAGTGGATGAATCATGAACGAGATGGAGCGAATTCTCATGGAGACCATGCACGAGCGGGCACAGGAAATGCCTGCACACCTTGACGTCGACGGCATCGCGCTCAACAAGGCGAGCCGCCGACACGGAATGAAGATCGCCGGCGTGAGCGCCCTCGGCGTGAGCGCAGTGGTTGCGGTGGCACTGATCGGCGTGAGTGTCTTCGGCGGCGAGTCAACGTCGAAGCCGCGAGTTGCGACCGGCCCGACGTCGAGCGTTGCGGCCACTACGACCGCGCCGGTTGCAACGACCACTACGACTGCCCCGGCGCCGACGGTGCGGCCCGGAACGTGGAAGGCGCTTGCCGATGCGCCGCTCTCGCCGAGCCAAACGACATTGTGGACCGGCACTGAGCTGATTATCGACGACTCCGGATGTTGTGAAGATGCAGGTTCGGCGGGCTACGCCGCGTACAACCCGAAGACCGACACCTGGCGCGACCTCGCCCCGTTGCCCGACGGTCCACGTCTGAGCGAAGGGGTCGCGCTCGTCGGCGACGAGATGATCGTCGCCGGAGGACGCCAGGACAACACGTCGGGCGAGAAGACCTACCCCGCACTCCCGACCTGGCGCTACAACATCAAGACGAACGAGTGGCGCCAAGGATCAGCGGCGCCCGCGAGCGTGTTCGGTGGCACGTGGAACGGCTCCGAACTGTTCATGACTGACGCAAACTTCCGGAACACTGTGCCGACGTACGCGTACAACCCTGCGACCGACGCATGGCGGAAGCTCTCTGTCGCCCCCATCGGGAAGCGAAGCGGAACGAATGTCGTCGCCATCGGCAACAAGATCGCGGTCTGGGGCGGCAACGACGGCTCTTACCTCGGCACGGACAACCGGTACACCACCTACAACGACGGTGTGATCTACGACCCGGCGACCGACGCGTGGGCGAAGCTGCCTGCGGCGCCGGTGCAAGCTCGTATGGACGCGACCGCAGTGTGGACCGGCAGCGAGATGGTGATCTGGGGTGGTCACGACGACACCAACCTCCTCGGACACGGTGCGGCGTACAACCCGGTAACGAACACGTGGCGCAAGATCACGAGCTCGCCGCTCGAAGCACGAACCGCTCACCTCGCGGTGTGGACGGGGAGCGAGATGCTGATCGTCGGCGGGAACGCAACGAGCTTCTACGCATCGAACGGGAGCGGCGAGGAGTTCTCGAACGGTGCGGCGTACGACCCGGCTTCGGACACGTGGCGCAGGCTCGTTGATGCCCCCAACGGCCGTGTCGAGATGTGGGCGTCGGCATGGGCCGGTGACCGGGCGATCTTCTTTGGTGGAAGTGATCGAGACGAGAACGGCAGGACGCTGAACAATGGTCGCGGCCCGCAAGGAGCCACGCTGACGCCGCTGGCGCTCGTGCCGTGACGGGCGTGAAATAGAGATTGAGGTGATGGGCCGGTCCTTCGGGGCCGGCCCACTCGCGTGCGCTATTCGGCTGCGTGTTCCGCTGCTGCCCCGACGTGTACGGCGGCCACGGCGCGTTGCGCGGCGCGGGCGGCACGTAGCGAGTATTGCAACGCTTCGCGGCTCGCCGCAGTGGCAATGCGGGTGCGTTCGAGCAACGACTTGCCGGCCACTGCCTCTGATGCAGCGGCCGCTGCTGCTGCGGCGAGGGCAGTCTGTTTGCGGTTGCGCACGATCAGCCAGGTGGCAATGCCAGCGCCGCCGACGCCCAGCACCACTGCGGTGGCGATGGTGGGGCCCTTCGGTGGGACGGGCACCCGGTCGCGCAAGCGCACCGGGTGACGGAAGTCGCGAATCTCCCAGCCGTGTTCCTCGGCGTACTTGGCCAGTTCCTTGTCGGCGTTCACCGCCACCGGGTGTCCAACGGTTTCGAGCATTGGGACGTCGGTGATGGAGTCGGAGTAGGCGTACGACTCCCGCAGGTCGATGCCTTCGGCGGCAGCCATCTCGCGAATCGCCTCGGCCTTGAATGGGCCGTACGCGTAGAAGTCGAGATCGCCGGTGTAGCGGCCTTCGTCGTCGACTTTGGCGCGGGTCGCGATGTATTCGTCGACGCCCAGGTAGTGCGCCAGCGGGCCCACCACTTCGGCGGGCGACGACGAGATGATGACGACTTTGCGACCTTCGGACTTGTGGCGGCTGATCAGCTCGGCTGCCTCGGCATAGATGATGGGTGTGATCACTTCGTCGAGTGCGTCCTGCGCGATCTCGGCCATGCGCTTCTGGTCCCAGCCGCGGGTCAGTTTCAACATTGCTTCGCGAACTTGTTCCATCTTCTTCTCGTCGGCGCCGACAAGAACGAAGACGAACTGCGCGTACATGGCGCGCATGATGGCGCGCTTGTTGAGAAACCCGGCCTGGTAGAGCGGACGGCCGAAGGCGAGCATGGCGCTCTTGGCAATGATTGTTTTGTCGAGGTCGAAGAACGCCGCTTCCATTGCGCCCAGCCTAGGTGGGTGTCGCCACTGGATCCGTTGATGCGCGTGGCATTTCGGATCGGGAGGATCGGATGCGGGTCGCAGTGTGGGCACCCAAAGGAGGGTCAGGGGCGTCAGTGGTTGCCGCTGGCACTGCCGTCGTGGCGGCTCGGATCGAGCCCGTGCGGCTTCTCGATTGTGCCGGTGACCTTCCGGCGTACTTCGGGTTGCGCGACGACGAACTGGGCGCAACACCGTCAGGTGCGCCTGCGCCTCATGAGGTGGCGCCCGGGGTCGAGCTCGTGCAGTCGACGCTCGACCGGTACGCGCGCGAGTTCGGGTTCGACGACGGCAACGTGGTTGTGGATCTCGGGACAGAGCCGGAAGCCGAATCTCTCGATGCGTTCGACCAGGTCTTGATGGTGGTGCGGGCGTGCTACGTGGCGTTGCGTCGTGCCGTCCGTCACCCGGTACTCCGAGTCACCGACGGGATCGTGTTCGTCGACGAACCAGGGCGGGCGCTCGGTGCGCGCGATGTCGCCGCAGTCCTCGATCTCCCGGTGGTGGCCAGCATTCCTGCCGTCGACACCATCGCGCGTGCTGCTGATGCCGGTGTCCTGGGGTACCGCTGCCCGGACGCCTTGACCCGGCCGCTGCGTCGGCTGCTGGCGTGGGACGGGCACGATCGTCCGGCTGCGAGGTGGTGACGTGTTGCCCGGGCTCCGTCAACTACCTCCGGCGCTGGCCGAGGCGCTCGATGATTCGGCCGTCTCGGAGATCATGTTGAACGGTCCTGGCGTCGCGTTCGTCGAGCGCCGGGGTGTGCTCGAACGCCTGGAGCTCGAACTCGATGCGCGTGACCTGCGCCGCATCGTTGAGCAAACGCTGAGCCCGCTGGGTTTGAGCCTGGACCGGTTGCATCCCATTGTCGACGCGCGTCTGGCCGACGGCTCACGCTTCCATGCGGTGGCCGAGCCGCTCGCGATCCCGGGACCGGTGGTGACGGTTCGGAGGTTTCGACCGCGCCGGGTGGAGCTGCACGAGTTCGGTATGGATTCCCGGCGCATCGCCCAAGTGGGGTTGCTCGTTCGTGATCGGGCCAACGTGCTGATCACGGGCCCGACCAACAGCGGCAAGACCACATTGCTCGACGCCATCGTGCGTGAATTCCCCGCGAGTGAGCGGGTGGTTGTCATCGAGGACACGCTCGAACTGCGATGCGATCGAGACCATGTCGTGCGGCTCGAAGCGCGTCCTGCCAATGGCGAGGGCGTCGGCGGAGTGACGATGCGCGATTTGGTTCGGGCGGCGTTGCGGATGCGGCCCGATCGACTCGTAATCGGTGAAGTGCGAAGCGGCGAAGCATTCGACCTCCTGCAGGCGTTGAACACGGGGCATCGCGGCTGTGTTGCCACGGTGCACGCGAACTCTCCGGCCGACGCACTGGTCCGGCTCGAAACGTTGGCGTTGCTGGCCGGCGTCGGGGTCGACGCTGCCGTCGTGCGGCGCCAGATCGCAGCCGGACTCGACGCAATCGTGCATGCCCATCGGCGCGCCGACGGGAACCGGTTGGTCACCGAGATCGCGAAGGTGGTGGCCGAGCCGATGCTTGGGGTCGAGTCGTTGCGTCGGGTGTCCTGATGTGGTGGTCGCCGGTGACGCAACGACGGGGATCCGTGCAGGCGCTGGTGTCGTTGGCCGACGCGTTGGTGGTCGAGCTGCGTGGTGGCGCGTCGATGGCGGCGGCGATCCGAGCGGTTGGGCGCGAACACCCCTCGTTTGCCTCGGCCGCGGACGCAGTCGCCGCGGGGGTGCCCGTTGAGCGTGCAGTTGCGGATTGGGCGCGACGGGCACCTAGCGCCGAGGCATCGGCACTGGCGGCGGCCGTCGCCATGAGCGCAACTGACGGCGCGGTTGCGCTACCCGTGGCGGGGGTGGCGCGCACGTTGCGCGATCGCGTGGCCCTCCTCGACGAGATCCGTGCGCTCAGTGCTTCGGCGCACGCCAGTGCCGCGGTCGTGGCGTCGGCGCCGGTTCTGGCCTGGGTGCTCACTGCGCTTGGCGACCCGAGCGCGGCGCTCTCGCTGTTCAGCCACCCGGCCGGGCGGGTGGCACTGGTCGTCGGACTGACGTTCGAAGGAGCCGGACTTGCCCTCATGGCTCGCATCATTCAGCGAGTTGCGTGAGCGATGCTCATTGGGATCCTGGCCATCGGTGGTGCAGTGGGCTTCGGCTATGCGTCGGTGCGGCGCGCCCGAGCCGCACTGCAGGAACGAATTGGCGATCTCCATGGCGCCAACGTTGTGGCAACGGGGCGCGGGTCGCGCCGTGCTCGACGTCAGTTGGAGCAGGCCCAGGTTGCGGACCTGCCGTTGGCGATCGACGTGATGCAGTTCGCGCTGCAGACCGGCAGCACGGTGATCGATGCCTGTTGCAAGGTCGCGATGTGGGGGCCTCCAGCGTGGCGGCCGGGGTTCCGAGCGGTGGGCCGCGCGTTCGACCACGGCGCATCGTTCGACGAAGCGTTCGACCATGCAACCCACGGGTATCCCGAGCTCGGGCAGTGGCGCGACGTGCTGTTGGCGTCCGCGCGCTCGGGTGCGCCCGTCGTGTCGCTCTTCGCTGCGCTCGCCACTGCTGCGCGGGCCGAGGCGCGCGCCGCCGCGGAAGCCCGGGCTCGCCGGATTCCGGTGCAACTGCTCTTTCCGCTCGTGGGTTGCGTGCTGCCGGCGTTTGTGTGTCTTGCGATTGCGCCGGTGCTTCTCGGCGCGTTTGCCCGGTTCTCGCATTGACCAATAGGGAAGGAAGAGAGGAACGCGATGAAAGACGAATACGGGCAGGCGACCGCGGAGTACGCGCTGGTGATCCTGGTTGCAGCTGCCGTTGCCGGCGCCGCGCTGGTGTGGGTCACGCGGGGCGGACTCGATGGCATCTTTCGCTTCGTCACCGACCACGTGCTCGGTGGGTTCGAGTGATGAGGGGTTGTCCCCGCCGGGGCGAGCGCGGCCAGGCCACGGTCGAGTTCGTGCTCCTCATCCCGGTGGTCGTGCTGCTGCTGCTCGTGGTGTTGCAGGTTGCACTCCTCGCCCGTGACCGCGTCTTGGTGAGTCACGCAGCGCAAGAGGCGGCCCGCGTCGTTTCGATCGATGGCGACGAACCGAACGCGATCGCTGCGGCCCGTCGAGTGCTCCCTGAGGCAACGGTGCAGATCGAACGCGCCGGTGACGACATGCTCGGAGTACGCGTGCGGCTCGGCGTGCACGTGGTGATCCCGCTGCTCGGCCCGTGGTTGGGCGATGCCGCGCTCGAGGAGCGCGTGTGGGCCCGCCCCTGGACGTGACCGAGCATGGAGCCGCCACCCCCGTGGTACTGGCCGTGGTCGCGCTCGTGGTCTTCCTACTTCACGGTGTGGTGCTGATCGGGTCTGGCTCAGCGACGCGCGTGCACGCCACTACGGCCGCTGAGTGCGCCGCCCTGGCGGGCGCGCAGGAGTTGGCGAACGGTGGGACGACGCGCGACGCGGAACGCGCAGCGCGACAACTCGCGGATGAGAACGGCGCGACGGTGCAACGGATCGCAGTCGACGGATCCCGGGTCGACGTTTCAGTGAGTATTGGGAGCGAACCGAACCTCGCGTCGGCCCGGGCGGCGGCAATTGTCGACGAGTTGTCGTGACTCAGTGGTTCTGAAGCATGGCGTCGTCGCGAAAGTCCTCGAAGAGGCCGGCCGCAGAACCGGCGATGGCCAGGTTCGACCCGGAACCGCTACCAACGGGGATGACGACGTTGCGCACCTGCGCGGGGTCGACCTGCATGCCCAACTGGAGCAGGTCATAGAGCTCGGCCAGTCCGATGCCATCGATCTGGATGTGGCGGGCCGCCGTGGCCAATGCTTTCAGTTGACTGGCCGTGGACGCGTTCTGTTGGCGCATCTGGGCCAGCGCGCCGAGGAACACGAGGCCTTGGTTCTCGCTGCGCTTGATGTCGCCGGTGGCGAATGTGTGACGATCTCGCGAGAACGCCAACGTGCGCTCGCCGCTGAGTCGCTGCGGACCGGGTTCGAAGTCGGAACCGGAGAACGCGTCGTGCATCGAGTACGGCACGTCTACCGTGACGCCGCCCATCTCGTCGATGAGACCGATGAAGCCGTCGAAGTCGGTGAGCGCGGTGTAGGGGATGTCGACCCCCACGAGTTGCCCGACGACCTCGGCCACCAGTTTCGGCCCGCCAAATGTGTTGGCGGCGTTGATCTTGTTGCGCCCGTGCCCCGGGATGGCCACCTCGGTGTCGCGCGGGAACCCGATGATGCTCGCAGCGTGGGTGGTGGGGTTCACGCCAACGAGGTGGATGGAGTCGGAGCGGCCTCCCTCGATGCCGGCACGGAAGTCGCTGCCCAACACCAGGAAGAAGACTGGCGTGTTCCACGCCGGCGTGTAGCGCGCGCCGCTGGTCTTCTCGACCTTCATCCAGGTGGCACCGGAAACGCCCGGGACTCGAACCATGCCAATCCATCCGGCTACGAACAGTACGAATGCGCCGAGCAGCGCGACGGGGGTGCCGATTCGGGTGGCAACGCGCGTGCGGCGAGTCATCGCTTGCCCTTTGCGGTCGTGGTGGTGCCGTCGGGCAACGTACGGGCCGTGATGAGCGCGTACGAGCGGATTCGGAACTCGCCGGCCGCGCATCCTCGGCCGTCGCACGGAACGAGTACGAGTTCGCCGGAGCGACGAATGGACATGGGTCCCGTCGCAGTTGTTGCGCGCAGCTGTTGGTCGAGGGTTGTCGAGACGTACACCGGCTGCCCATTCGGGTCGAAGAGTGCAGTCAACGAAAGCGGCGCCACCGTTGCGGTGAAGTCGCGTGTCGGCTTCGCCAAGCCGGTGTCGGTCAGGACCTCTCGGTCGGTGCCGTTGGCCGCGGCGAGCGCATCGGCGGTGAAGAACGCTTCGAGGCCCGCCGGCGTCGAGCCTCGGGCCCACGGCTCGACGGACGCTTGCTTTGTGTACCCGGCCACCAGGTTGGTGATGGCGGCAACTTGCTGCGGGTTGAGGTCGCCGTTCCCGCCGCTGCGCGCCGAATCGGCGGGCAACGCAGTGACTTGCACTGAGGGAACCGTGCGTGACGTGGCGGTGGCGCGCTTGTTGTCTTGACAGGCGCCGAGTGTGACCGAGCCGACGACGGCGACAGCGACTGCGAGCACGGAGGATCGCCTCATTGCCCATCCACTGTGGCACAGCGAAGCGCGAAATCGGTGTCGCGCGGGATGGCGAACCCTGGCTGCGGCGCTACGGTGGCGTCCGTGGGACGGCGCGGATTCCTGGAACGATTCACCACTCCGGTCGAGGAGCTCGATCGAGCGGCGTTGAAGGAGTGGTCGGGCGCGCAGGGTGCAACGCAGCTCGATGCCGTGGAGCTCCGAAAACCAACGGAGTTGGTGGGTGAGGTGCGGTCGGTGCGTATCGTTCCGCGCGCCGGCGCCGACGCGCTTGAGGCCACCATTTCCGACGGCCATGGGTCGGTGACGGCCGTGTTCCTCGGGCGGCGACGTATCAACGGTTTGAGTGCGGGCCGTCGGCTCCGAGTGCAGGGTGTGCCGTTTCGCGACCGCGGGCGCGTCCTGTTGATGAACCCGCTCTACGAACTGATCTGAAGCGTCCGGCGCGTCGGCGTCAGTTGCCGGTGAGCAGGCGGCGGACGTCGTCTTCGCTGTCGGGTGTGACGAGCGCCAGCACTTCATCACCCGCTTCGAACACGGTGTCGCCTCGCGGCATGACCACATGCTCGTCGCGCACGACGGCTACGAACGTGGCGTCGCGAGGCACTTCGACATCTTTCAGCGCAGAGTTCACTGCCGGGGAGTCGTCGGCGAGGCGAACCTCGACGAGTCGTGCCTGGTCGCCTTCGAACGAGAGCAGTCGTACCAGCCGTCCGACCGATACCGCTTCTTCGACGAGCGCAGTGATGAGGTGCGGAGTGCTGACGGAGAGGTCGACCCCCCAGTTCTCGTTGAAGAGCCACTCGTTCTTGGGGTGATTCACCCGGGCAATGACCCGGGGCACGCCGAACTCTTGTTTCGCAAGCAGCGAGATCACGAGGTTGTCCTCGTCGTCGCCGGTTGCCGCCACCACCACGTCGGCCTCGCCGACTCCCGCCTCCGCGAGCGCCGGGATTTCACACGCGTCGGCGATGTGGAATGTCACGTTGGTGACGTCGGCACGTTCGACGACCGCTCGCTGCTGTTCGATCACTGCGACCTCGTGACCGCCGCCGACGAGGTCGGCGGCGATGAAGAGTCCGACGTTGCCGGCGCCGGCGATGACGACCCGCATCAGTGGACCTCCCCGTGGGTCAGGCGTTGGTCGAGGGCCTCGACAGCGCCGGTTGCGACGCTGAACCAGAGTTGGTCTCCCTCTTGGCCAACGACCCCGTCGGCCGGAACCATCGACTCGCCGAACCGACTGATGCCCACCAGGCGGAACTGTCCGGGTTCGTCGAGCCCACCGAGCTTCTTGCCGGTCCAACCGGGGGTGATGCCCCGGCCGATGACGTGGAGTGAGCTGCTCTCATCGGTCCAGACCGCGGCTTGGTCGGCGGCGAAGAGCCGAGCGAGCACCTGGTCGACGGTCCAGGCCACCGTGGCAACGGTGGCGATGCCCAGGCGTTGGTAGATCATCGCTCGCCGCGGGTCGTAGATCCGGGCGACGACCTGGGCCACCCCGTAGGTCTCGCGGGCGATGCGTGCCGAGAGGATGTTGGAGTTGTCGCCGCTGGTCACGGCGGCCACCGCGTCGGCACCTTCGATGCCGGCTTCGGCCAGGTGGTCGCGGTCGAACCCGAACCCCACCACCTTCTTGCCCTTGAACCCTGGCGGGAGGCGCCGGAAGGCGTCGGCCCGCTTGTCGACTATGGCCACCTCGTGGCCCGCAGCTTCCAACCGGCCGGCAAGCTCGCTGCCGACTCGGCCACATCCCACGACGATGACACGCACGGTGAGCAATCTAGGACGCCCGGACCGGTCCCATGCGCCAGATGTGACCGCATCGCACTGCGTGAGTGCGAGACTGCGGGCTTCACCCCGGAGGACGTGTTGGCCACAGTTCTGAAGCGGATCTTCGTCGGGCGGCCGATCGCCACGACCGAGCAGGAACACCAACGCATCTCGAAGAAGATCGCGCTCGCGGTGTTCTCGTCGGATGCGATCTCCTCGACGGCGTACGCAACTGAGGAAATCCTCTTCGTCGTTGCTGTCGGTGCGTCGAGCCTTGCGTTGGGTTTGGACGTGTTGATGCCGATCGCAATTGCGGTTGCGGTCCTGCTCACGTTGGTGGCCACGTCGTACCGCCAGACGATCTTCGCGTATCCGTCGGGCGGTGGTAGCTACATCGTCAGCCGTGAGAACCTCGGTGAGAAGGCTTCGCTCATCGCCGGTGCATCGCTTTTGGTCGACTATGTGCTCACTGTTGCGGTGTCGATCTCGGCCGGTACGGCGGCGATTCTTTCCATCCCGCAGTTGCAGCAGTACCAGGACTATCGCGTCGAGATCTGCTTGGCATTCATAGGGCTGCTCATGCTTGCGAACTTGCGCGGGCTCAAGGAATCCGGTGCGATCTTCGCCGGTCCCACCTATGTGTACATCGTGTCGTTGAGTGTGCTGATCCTGGTCGGCCTCTACCGGGTGTTCTTCGGTTCGATCGGTACCGTTCCGGTCGACACCAAGTTCTTCGACGGAGAGCTCACTGGCGGAACACTCGGACTCTTCCTCATCTTGAAGGGCTTCTCGTCGGGCGCGGTCGCCCTCACTGGTGTCGAAGCCATCTCGAACGGCGTGCCCGCGTTCCGGCGTCCGGAGCCGAGGAACGCCGCCACCACGCTGGTGTGGATGGCCGGAATCCTCGGCAGCTTGTTCGTGGGGGTGACGGTGCTCGCCACGCACCTGAAGCCGTACCCGTCGCACGAAATCACCGTGATGTCGCAGATGGGTGCCCTCGTGTTCGGCAACAACTCGGTGATGTTCTGGGTGTTGCAGATCGCCACGTGCGCAATCCTCACGCTTGCGGCGAACACTGCGTACGCAGACTTTCCGCGGCTCTCCTCGATCATCGCGAAAGATGGGTACCTGCCGCGTCAGCTCACCAACCGGGGCGATCGCCTGGTCTTCTCGAACGGCATCGTCTTCTTATCGCTCGCAGCAGCCGGATTGATCGTTGCTTTCGGTGGCAACACCACGGCGCTCATTCCGCTTTATGCAGTGGGTGTGTTCATCTCGTTCACCTTGTCGCAGTCGGGCATGGTGCGTCACCACCTGAAGGAACGCGAGCCGGGCTGGCAACGCAACACTGTCATCAACGGTGTGGGTGCTACGGCAACCGCAATCGTTGCTTGCGTCATCTTGGTTACGAAGTTCTACGACCCGGAGACGAAGCTTGGCGCCTGGCTGTCGGCGCTGGTCATTGCGCTCGTGGTGCTGTTGTTCCTTGGCATCAGTCGGCACTACAAGCGCGTGCGTGCGTCGCTCGAGGTGCCCTCGGGTTATGCGCCGCCGCGCCAGAAGCACACAGTGGTGGTGCTGGTGGGTCGCGTGCACACCGGCGTGCTGCAAGCCATTGGGTACGCGCGCGCCCTCAACCCCGATCACCTGGTCGCCATGAGTGTCGTGAGTGACGAGGAAGAGCAGCACCGCATCGAGGACCAGTGGGCTGAGTTCAACATCGAGGTTCCGCTCGAGATCGTGTACTCGCCCTATCGCGAGCTCCACGGCCCCACGCTGCGGTTCATCGACGAGCTCGACGAGCGTTGGGACGATGACTTCCTCACGGTGGTCATCCCCGAGTTCGTGGTGAGGCGCTGGTGGGAGCACCTGCTCCACAACCAGAGCGCGCTGCTCTTGAAGGGGCGGTTGTTGTTCCGCAAGGGAACGGTGGTCACGTCGGTCCCGTACCACGTCGACTGACCGATCCGTCGTCTTTGTCCGGTTGCTTCGGATCACGTTGACGGCGCGCCAGAGCGCCCAATAGCGTCCGACGGCCCGTTCCGCCACCTGCGTGGCGTTCCATCGGGCACACCGGCGGGGGCACCTCGGCCCCTGTGCAACCAGGAGTCATCAGTTCATGCAACACCTGCTCGCAGCGGAAGGCGGGTACCAGATCTTCAAGCTGGGCTCGGCCGAGTGGTTCTGGCTGTTCTTCTCAGCCGCAACTGCGCTCATTGCGCTCGCGGTCGGTTTCGTTTTGACCCGCGGTGTCTTGGCCAGTGACCAAGGCACCCCGAAGATGATCGAGATCGCCACGGCCATTCAGGAAGGCGCGCTCGCCTACCTGAAGCGTCAGTTCAAGACCATTCTCATCATCTTGGTGCCGTTGGCCGTCGTCGTGTTCTTCACGGCATCGGCAACGCTGCGGCCCACTATCAACAGCATCGTCGGCGACGACCTGCTCGGGAAGAACCAGCGCGGCATCATCGACAGTCTCCCGACCGGATACGGCAAGGGGCTGTCGGGCCTGTTCCGCACGCTGGCGTTCATTCTCGGCTGTTTCATGTCGGGCCTCACGGGCTTCATCGGCATGAGCCTCGCCGTGCGCGGCAACGTGCGTACTGCGGCGGCCGCCAAGACGGGTTCGCTCAAGGCAGCACTCAAGGTCGCATTCCGCACCGGTGCAGTGGCGGGCATGTTCACCGTGGGCCTCGGTCTGCTCGGCGCCACGGCGATCATCATGATCTTCCAGAACACCAGCTCGGCGATCCTCGTTGGGTTCGGGTTCGGTGGTTCGTTGCTCGCGCTGTTCCTTCGCGTGGGTGGCGGCATCTTCACGAAGGCGGCCGACGTCGGCGCCGACCTGGTGGGCAAGGTCGAAGCCGGTATCCCCGAGGACGACCCGCGCAACCCCGCCACCATCGCCGACAACGTGGGCGACAACGTGGGCGACTGTGCCGGCATGGCGTCCGACCTCTTCGAGAGTTACGAAGTCACGCTCGTGGCGTCGATCATCCTCGGGGTGTCGGCGTTCCACGCGGTTTACCCCGACGACCCGAAGATGTGGGCGGTCGGTCTGGTGTTCCCGCTCGCCAGTCGCGCCATTGGCGTGTTGGCGTCGATCGTGGGTGTGTTCGCGGTGCGCGCCACCGACAAGGACCGCACGGCCATGGCGCCGATCAACCGTGGGTTCCTCACGGCCGGCATCCTCACCGTGATCGGCACGCTCATCGTGGCGCTCACGTACGTGGGCACGAAGCAGTCAGCGTTCCTCAACGAGCTCTTGGGCTGGAACGCGTCGCCGGGTATTCGCATGTTCTTTGCGGTGGTGGCCGGTTTGGTTCTGGCTCAGGTTGCGAGCCGAATCACCGAGTACTTCACGTCCACCGAGACGGCGCCCGTGAAGGAAATTGCTGAGTCCGCACGTACCGGCCCCGCCACGGTGGTGCTCTCCGGTACCAGCTCCGGGCTCGAGAGTTCGGTGTGGGCGATCGTTGCGATTGCCGGCGCGATTGGTGTGGCCATCTTCCTGGGTGGCGGCAACATTCAGTTCGCCCTGTACCTCGTGGCGCTCACAGGTATGGGCATGCTCGCCACCACTGGTGTGGTCGTGTCGGAAGACACGTTCGGTCCGGTGGCCGACAACGCGGCCGGTATCGCCGAGATGTCGGGCGAGTTCCACGGCGAACCCGAGCGCATCATGGTGAGCCTCGACGCGGTGGGGAACACCACCAAGGCTGTCACCAAGGGCTTCGCCATCGGTTCGGCGGTCATCGCCGCCGTGGCGTTGTTCGCCAGCTTCGTCGAGACCATCGGCGCCGAGAACGGTGTCTTCGGCGCGAAGGTGTTCACCGTCTTCCAGATCAACGTGGCCGACCCCACCACCTTCATCGGTCTGCTCATCGGTGGGTCGATTGCGTTCCTCTTCTCGGCGCTTGCCATTCGCGCCGTGGGTCGTACCGCCGGCACGGTGGTCGAAGAGGTTCGGGCGCAGTTCAAGGACGGCGGCATCATGGCGGGCACCAAGAAGCCCGACTACGGCCCCGTCATCGACATCTGCACTGCCGCGTCGCTGCGTGAACTCGCAACCCCGGCCCTGCTCGCCGTCCTCGCGCCGGTGATCATCGGGTTCGGTATCAACGAGTTTGCGCTCGGCGCGTTCCTTGCGGCCGTCATTCTCACCGGCCAGCTCATGGCGAACTACTTGAGCAACGCCGGTGGTGCGTGGGACAACGCGAAGAAGTACATCGAAGACGGCCATGAAGGTGGCAAGGGATCCGAGGCCCACAAGGCCGCGGTCATCGGTGACACTGTTGGTGACCCGTTCAAGGACACTGCCGGTCCCGCGTTGAACCCGCTCATCAAGGTGATGAACCTGGTGTCGCTGCTGGTGCTGCCGGCCATCATCGCCCTGCGTGACAACACCGGCGCTCGTCTGACCATTGCGGGTGTGTCGCTGGTGGTGCTGCTGGGCGCCATTGCGTTCAGCAAGCGCAAGGCGGGGGCGTTTGCTGAGGAAGCGAACGACGTGCTCGGCGACGATGAGAACAACCAGATTTCATTAGAGGCAGCGGCCACCGAGTAGGTCGCATCTTCAATTCAATGGTTGCGATGGGGGATGGCGGGTGCGGGGGAACTGCAATTCCGGTAACGTGCTGCGCCAATGGATCCTCTCGGTTGGGCAGCCAACGTCCTCGAAGCGTTCGGCCCGCTCGGCGTCTTCCTGTTGCTGGTACTCGAGTCGGTCGTGCCGCCGATCCCCTCGGAGGCCGTCCTCCTGCTCGCAGGGCACCTCGTCGACGAGGGGCGCTTCTCCTGGGTGGCGGTGTTCCTGGCCTCCGTGGCGGGGTCCTTGGTCGGCGCATCGATCCTCTACTGGGGTGCAGCCTGGCTGGGCGAGCAGCGGTTGCGGGCCCTGGTGGCGCGCTTCGGTCGGCCGTTCGGGCTGCGGGCCGCTGACTTCGACAAAGCGGATGCGTGGTTCGAGCGGCACGGCCCGGTGGTGGTGAGCTTCGGTCGCCTGGTGCCGATCGTGCGCTCGTTGGTGTCGGTCCCCGCCGGATGGAACCGCATGCCGTTCGGCCGTTTCTTGCTCTACACGGCCGCGGGAAGCGCGGTCTGGAACGGTGCGCTCATCGGCGCGGGCGTGGCAGTTGGCGAGCGGTGGGAAGTCGTGCGCGGCTGGATGCAACGCTTCGAACTGCTGGTGGCGTTGGCGGTGGCGGGTGCCGCAGTCTGGTTCGTGGTTCGGCGCTGGAAAGCGAAGCGCGCGCTCGCAACGTCCTGAGCGCGTCGTTCGTCAGTCGCCGATGGCTTCGTGGAGCTCGGCGGCTTCGGCTTCGGCTGCCTCTTCGCTCTCGACGGCTCGCTGTTCCCGACGGTGGCGGATGATCTCGATCGCGGCGGGGATGATCGAGAGCACCACGATCACGATGGCTGCGATCTCGATGTTGTTCTTGATGAACGGGACTCGGTTGCCCAGCAGGTAGCCGAGCAGCGTGAAGCCCACCGCCCACAGCAGCGCACCCACGACGTTGAAGACCATGAACACCCGGTACTTCATCTCGCCGACGCCGGCGAGGATGGGGGCGAAGGTGCGGACAACCGGCACGAAGCGGGCGAGGATGATGGTCTTCGCGCCGTGCTTCTCGAAGAAGATCTTCGCCTTCTCCACGTACATCTGCTTGAAGATTCGGGAGTCGGGGCGCCGGAACAGCGACGGCCCCACCCGCTTGCCAAAGGCGTACCCCACCTGGTCGCCGAGGAAAGCCGCGAGGAAGCAGCCGATGAGGAGGACGGGGAGCGGGGCGAGCTTGCCTCCGGCCGACAAGAGCCCGGCCACGAACAGCAGGGAGTCGCCGGGGAGGAAGAAGCCGATGAGGAGCCCGGACTCGGCGAAGATGATCAGGAACAGCGCAAAAAGCGCAAACTTCCCGAACGGCCCGTTCTGGTCGAGCAGTTTTTCCGGATTGAGGCCGAGGGCGGCGAGGAACTTGGTCACGGCGTGGCATCGTACGACAGGCCCTCGGGCGGGCTTGCTCGCCGGTCGGGGTCCGGCCCGTCTACCTTCCCTCGCCGGGCCGCTCTCGCCGAGAGGGCCTCAAGCCGCTTGGGGGCTTCGGCCGAGCATTGCCGGGGTCGCTCGTTTGGGCGGCCGTCACCTCGAACTCAGGACCAGCTGTGGCCAAGCCGCTCGTCATCGTGGAGTCACCCGCCAAGGCCCGCACCATCGCGGGCTTTCTCGGCAAGGACTTCGTGGTCGAGTCGAGCGTGGGCCACATCCGCGACCTGCCGCGTGGCGCCGACGACGTGCCCGACGAGTTCCGCACGAAAGAGTTGCGGGAGATCGGACGCCTCGGCGTCAACGTGAACGAGCACTTCAAGCCCATCTACATCGTGCCGGCCGAGAAGAAGAAGGTCGTCACGGAACTGAAGCGCAAGCTGAAGGAGGCGAGCGAGGTCTATCTCGCCACCGATGAAGACCGCGAGGGTGAAGCCATCGCGTGGCACGTGCTCGAGGTGCTGAAGCCCAAGGTGCCGGTGAAGCGCATGGTCTTCCACGAGATCACGCGTCAGGCCATCGAAGAAGCGGTCGCGAACTCGCGCGAGCTCGATATGAAGTTGGTCGAGGCGCAAGAAGCGCGGCGCGTGTTGGACCGCTTGTACGGCTACGAGGTCTCGCCGGTTGGCTGGAAGAAGATCCGTCCGGGCCTGTCTGCAGGGCGCGTGCAGAGCGTGGCGACGCGCCTCATTGTCGAACGTGAGCGGGCGCGCATGGCGTTTCGTTCGGCCGACTATTGGGACGTCGAAGCGGCGTTGAGCGCACGCAACGTTGCGTTCACCGGCAAGTTGGCGAAGGTCGATGGCAAACGCGTCGCCGAGGGGCGTGACTTCGACGCCAACACTGGTGCGTTGCGTGACCCCGACGCCGTCATCCGGCTCGGCGAGGTCGCAGCTCGCTCGGTGGCCGAAGGGCTGGACCGCGCTTCGTTGGCGGTGCGGTCCGTTGAGACCACCGATTGGCGCGACTCGCCGCGGCCGCCGTTCATCACTTCCACGCTGCAGGTGGAAGCGTCGAACAAGTTGGGTTTCGGTTCGGCCAAGACCATGGCTATTGCCCAGCGGCTCTACGAGCGTGGGTACATCACCTACATGCGTACGGACTCCACCAACCTCTCCGAGCAGGCGGTCGCCGCCGCACGTAACCGCGTGCGCGAGCTCTACGGCAACGACTTCCTCCCTGACCAGCCGCGCAGCTATCGCGGCAAGGTCAAGAATGCGCAGGAAGCGCACGAAGCCATCCGTCCTGCGGGCGAGCAGATGCGCACGCTCGATGAGGTGTCGCGCGAACTCGACGCCGACGAACGTCGTCTCTACGAGTTGGTGTGGAAGCGCACCATCGCGTGCCAGATGGCCGATGCGCGTGGGCAGCGGGTCGCCATGCGGATCAGTGCGCGCACGAGTGGCGGTCAAGCCGTCGAGTTCGCGTCAAATGGCCGCACCATCGAATTCGCCGGGTTCATGAGGGCGTACGTCGAGGGGTCGGACAACCCCGATGCCGAACTCGAAGACCGTGAGTCTCCTATTCCGCAGCTCAACGAGGGCGAGTCGGTTGCCTGTACCGACGTCACCGCGAATCAGCACATCACGCAGCCGCCGCGCCGTTTCTCCGAAGCCGGTTTGGTGAAGGAACTCGAGCAGCGCGGCATCGGCCGGCCATCCACATATGCGTCGATCATCTCCACCATCCAGGACCGCGGCTACGCGTTCAAGAAGGGCAACTCGCTGGTGCCCACCTGGACGGCGTTCGCGAAGGTGCAGTTGCTCGAGCGGTACTTCGGTCACCTCATCGATTACGGCTTCACCGCGCAAATGGAAGAGGAGCTCGACTCCATTGCGCGCGGTGAGGGTGAGGGCGAGAAGTACCTCCACCAGTTCTACTGGGGTGACGGGTCGCCCGGCTTGAAGGAACTGGTGGGCGACGACAACATTGCGCAGATCGACCCGCGCGAAGTCTGCACCGTGCACATCGGTGCCGACGGCGAGGGCCGCGAGGTCGTGGTGCGGGTCGGGCGCTACGGGCCGTACCTGCAACGCGGTGAGGAAGAGCGCGCGTCGATCCCCGACGACATCCCGCCCGACGAACTCACCACCGAGGTGGCCACGCAGTTCATCGAGCAAAAGGGCGAGGGCGACCGCATCATCGGCAACGACCCGGCCTCCGGATTGCCCGTGATTGCGAAGGCCGGCCGTTTCGGTCCCTACGTGCAGCTCGGCGAGCTCAACACCGAGGACAAGAAGGCACCCAAACCCAAGACCGCGTCGTTGTTCAAGACCATGGCGCTCGACACCGTGTCGCTCCACGAGGCATTGCAGCTGTTGTCGCTCCCGCGGGTCGTGGGCAATGACCCTGACGGCAACGAGATCGTGGCGGCGAACGGGCGGTACGGGCCCTACATCCAGCGCGAGTTCGAGGGGAAGAAGGACAGTCGCTCACTCGACAGTGAAGAGCAGCTGTTCACCGTCACCGTCGACGACGCAATGAAGAAGTTCGCGGAGCCCAAGCGGCGCGGTCGCGGTGCGGCGAAACCGCCGCTCGCGGAGCTCGGTGAGCACCCCGACAACGGCGCGCAGATCCGCTTGCTCGACGGCCGGTTCGGTCCCTACGTCACCGACGGCACCACCAATGCCTCGCTGCCGCGCGGCAAGGATCCCGACCACGTCACGCTCGATGAGGCGGTGGCGTTGTTGCGTGAGCGCGCGGCCAAGGGGCCGGTGAAGAAGCGCACCAAGAAGGCCGCGGCCAAGAAGAGCGCAACCAAGAAGAGCGCAGCCAAGAAGGCCAGCGCGAAGAAGGCGGCGGCCAAGAAGGCAGCCACCAAACGCGCCGCGCCGAAGAAAGCTGCTGGCGAGTAGCGGTCCCCTATTCTCGGCTGTTGGTGTCCGAGGCTCCCTTCATTCCTGACGCTGCGGCCGGGCCGGAGCTGCCCCCGGGGCAGGTCTTGCGCAACAAGCCGTTTCTGCGACTGTTCAGTGCGCAGGTCGCGTCGAGCTTGGGTGACTGGATCGGCATCCTTGCGATCCTCGCCATTGCCACGGAACTTTCCGATTCGGGGGTTGCGGTCAGCTTGGTGATGACCGCGCGCATGGTGCCCGGGTTCTTCCTGGCGCCGCTTGGCGGGGTGCTGGTCGACAAGCTCGACCGTCGACGCGTCATGGTGATCACCGACCTGGGACGCGCGGCGATCTTCGCGGTGCTGCCGTTCACCACTGCGTTGTGGCAGTTGGTGCTCGCGTCGTTGGTGCTCGAAATCCTCACGCTGTTGTGGGCCCCCGCGAAAGACGCCTCGGTGCCGAATCTGGTGGGGCCCAGCCAACTGCCGGCAGCCAATTCGTTGGGCATGGTGGCGGCGTACGGCACCTTCCCGATCAGCGGGTTGGTGTTCGCGTCGTTGGCGGGGATCGCGGCGGCGCTCTCGAAGGTGGGGATGCTCGACTGGATCCCGGTCTCGCAGGTTGCCCTCGCCTTGTGGTTCGACGGGTTGACGTTCGTGGTGTCGGCGCTGCTGATCTTGCGGCTTCCACTGGGACGCGCCGCAGGCACTGCAGGCGACACCAAGATCGACTTCACGCAGACCTGGCGCGAGATGGTCGACGGGTTGCGATTCATGACGTCGCATCGGTTGGTGCGCGGTGTCATCGTCGGGTTGGGCGCAGGATTGATCGGTGGCGGCGCGTTGGTGCCGCTCGGTCCGGTCTTCGCACGCGAGCTGTTGAAGGGCGGCGCCGCCATCTTCTCGATCCTGATGGTGGCGCTCGGAACGGGTGCAGCATTGGGCGTGGTCGCATTCTTGTGGTTGCAGCGATGGATTCAGCCGACGCGCGTGTTTCCGTGGGGCGTCGTTGGTAGCGGCGCGGCGATTGCGTTGACCGCGTCGTTCTCGGGGGCGGCGCCGGCCGCCTTGTCGGTCGCGTTGGTGGGTGCGTGTGCGGGTACGGCGTACGTCACGGGATTCAGCATCCTGCAGTCGCGGGTTTCCGACGAGTTGCGGGGTCGCACGTTCGGCGCGCTTTACACCGTGGTGCGTGTGTGTTTGTTGTTGTCGATGACAGTTTCGCCGCTGTTCGCTGACCTCTACGGTTGGATGGTGGACCAGTTCGTGAGCAAGGGTGCGGTCACAGTGGCAGGTGCGGACTACTCGCTTCCCGGTGTGCGCGTTGCGTTGTGGGCCGGCGGATTCGTGGCGGTGGTGGCGGGTCTGTACGCCCGGCGTGAGATCAAGGCCGAGCTGGCGACGGTGACCTTGTGAGCGGCGCGTTCATCGTCGTCGAGGGCGCCGACGGCGTGGGTAAGGGCACGCAGCTCCCGATGCTCGTCGACCGGCTGCGTGCTGAAGGCCGCGAGGTGGTCGCCACGTTCGAGCCGGGGGCTACGTCGTTGGGGCGTACCTTGCGCGAAGTGTTGTTGGAGCGCGATGCCGTCGACCCGGTCGCCGAAGCGCTGCTGATGGCGGCCGACCGCGCGCAGCATCTGGCTGAGGTGGTGCGGCCGGCATTGGCGCGCGATGCGGTGGTGGTGTGCGACCGGTTCCTGCCGTCGTCGTTGGTGTACCAAGGCGTTGCGCGCGGTTTGGGTGTGGAGCTCATCGACGAGCTGAATGCGCCGGCGGTGCAGGCCACGCCACCGGATCTGGTGGTGGTCCTCGACGTGCCCGACGCGGTGGCCGATGCTCGCCGGGTGGCCGACGACGATCGCTTCGAACGTGAGGCCGACACGTTCCACCGTCAGGTGCGCCAGGCCTACCGCGACCTGGCGGCGGCCCGGGGATGGGTGGTGATCGACGGACAAGGCACGCCCGTCGCCGTCCACGCTCGAGTCTGGGAAGTCGTGGCGGTAATCGCTTCGGGCTGAGCCCCGCCCGTAGGCTCGGCGCTCGTGTGGGCGAGCCTGGTGGGTCAAGAACGAGCGGCGCAACGACTTGAGCGCGCGGCGGCCCGGCCCAGTCACGCGTACTTGATCATTGGGTCGCGTGGCGCGGGTTCGGTGGTTGCGGCCCGCGCGTTGGCGGCGGCGCTGCTCGACGCGGCATTGCCGGAATCCGTGGTGGGCCGGGTGCAGCGGGGTCGGCATCCTGACGTGGTCGAGTTCGAACCCGAAGGCCTGACGTACAAGATCGGCGAAGAGGTACGCGAAGGCATCATCGCCGAAGCGAACCGCAGCCCGATCGAGAGTGATCGCAAGGTGGTGCTCGTGCTCGACGCCGAGCGCCTGCGGAACGACGCGCAGAACGCGTTGTTGAAGACCATCGAGGAACCACCGGCACGCACGGTGATGGTGTTGGTCGCAGAGGCCCCCGACGATTTGCTTCCCACGGTACGCAGCCGGTGCCAGCGCATCGACCTCGACACCATTCCCGAGGAAACCGTGCGCGTCGAACTGGAGCGCAACGGCGCGGATCCTGAGCGCGCGGCGGTGGCGGCGCGGCTGGCGGGGGGCCGGTTGGACCGTGCGCAGTCGTTGGTCGACGGATCTGCAGCGCGCGTGCGCGATGCATTCGTGGTCGCCACGACTCGCGCGAACGGCACGGGCGGCATGGCGGTGCAGCTCACCAACGACTTGGTCGGCGCACTCGATGAGGGCGTGGCCGAAGTCGAGGCGACCCAAGCGCGCGAGGTGGCCGAACTCGACGAAGAAGTCGAACGGGCGCAGTACCCCACCCGTACTGCGCAGGCTATGCGCACGCGATTGGGGCAGCGTCAGAAGCGGGAGCAGCGGCGCGCCCGCACGGATCTGTTGGTCGAGGGGTTGGCGGCCATGGAGTCGCGCTATCGGGATGCGCTGGTCGGTGTTCCGGCGCTGGCGCTCAACCAGGACCGTGAGTTGTTGATGCTCGACCCGGCGGCTGCCGCGCGCGGTATCGAGGCGTGTGCGGGTGCGCGCCGGGCGTTGTACCGCAATCCGAATGAGCGTCTGTTGCTCGACCGGCTGCTCATCGGCGTGCCCGCGGGGCGCCGGTGACCAACGGTTGGAAGGGCGCGCTCCGCGGCGTGCTCGCAGTCGGCGCCGTGGTGACCATGGCGGCAGTTGCGGCGGTGATTCCGAGTGGTCTGCGATCGATGGCCGTCGGGGCCACGGTTGCCCGTCCGGTGATCTTGGGGTTGGCGGATCTCCCCTCTCGCACGTCGGCCGTCGTGTCGTGGTCCACGAACAACGCCACGGTTGGACGCGTCGATCTCGGTGCCACCACCAGCTACGGGCGTGCTGCCGCCAGCCCGGTCGCCCGCGTTGCGCACTCCGTCACGCTCACGGGGTTGGTGTGCGGGACCGTGTACCACTACCGGATCACCGCGACGAATGCCGCCGGCTCGAAGGTGAGCAATGACGATGTGGTGCTCACGGCGAGCTGTACGAAGAACGAAGTTCCGTACCGACACGTCGTTATCGACGATGCGCCGCCGTGCCATGTGCTCGAACGCGGTCTGGCGGATATCAACGGCGACGGGCGCACGGACGCGATCGTCGGCTGGGGTACCGCGTGCAGTGGGGGCGGACTGTTCTGGTACGAACAGCCTAGCGCCGGCGATCTCACGGCGAAGTGGCGCAAGCGCGCGATCGTTCCGAGCGGCACCGCTTACGAAGACCTGATTCCGTTCGATGTGAACGCCGACGGTGCCGTCGACGTGATCGCGGCGGTCGACAATGTCATTCACTGGTACGAGAACCCGCGTGGCCGCGGTTTGAGCGCGGCCAGCGCGTCGTGGGTCGATCACGTGGTTGGCGACGTGGTGTTCGGTGTCGGCGGAATGGAACCACCGGAAGCGCACGACTTCTCGATTGCCGACATCGATGGCGATGGCCGAGCCGATGTCATCACGAACGCCTTCGTGTTCTTCAACGACGGTCGCGACTCATGGTCCAAGGTCACCTACAACCGCACCGGGCAGGGGGCCGGCGTGTTCGACGCGGGTTCCACGCTCGGTGCAGTGAACCTCTTGGGCATCGGGAACGAAGCGCCCCATGACTTGGTGTGGTTGGAGAACCCGCGTGAACATGGCGGTAACGCCCGCACTGATATGTGGATCGCGCACCGGTTCGCGCCGGGATACGACGCCAAGGCAACGGGCGTGGCGTTTGCGACCGGTGACCTCAATGGCGATGGCCGCGCCGACATCGTGACCGCGCAGGCCGAACGTGACCCGAGTGGGGTTGCGCCGCTCGGCGGTTTGGTGTGGTGGGAAGCGCCGATCGATCGAGTTGGCGGCACGTGGGCTCAGCATGTCGTGGATGCGACGATGCGCGACGTGCACAAGGTCGAAGTCGTCGACATGAATGGTTCGGGAACTCTCGACGTGGTGGCGGCCGAGCAGGACCAGTCGCGCACCCGTCGCGTGATCGTGTTCCGCAACGACGGGCGGGGTCGGTTCGTCTCGCAGGTCCTGGGGCGTAACGCCGGCCACAACCAAGCGATAGGCGACGTCAATGGAGATGGACGCCCTGACGTGCTGAATTCCGCCCATGGGTTCTTCGGCGGGCCGGTTCGCATCGAACTCTGGTGCTCGCAGTGACCGGCTCGGACTAACGTGTCGGCTCTTCGCCGGGGTAGCTCAGTTGGCAGAGCAGCTCACTCGTAATGAGCAGGTCAGGGGTTCGAATCCCCTCTCCGGCTCCACTTCGTTGGAGTCACGCGGGCAGTGCGCGCCCACGGACGTTGTTGTCACACCCGCCTTTTACCGTCGTGTCGCGACGGCACGGAGGCAGCGGCATGGCAGATGTTCCAGGCACACCTCGGATCTGATTCTACCGAGGTGACGTTGAGGGCATGATTCGGTTGTTGGATCGCTGTCACCGGGATGTATCCGTGCGGCAGGATGACGTGGACACGGCCGCTCGAATCGATGCAGTCGCACGAGTGCTGACGAGGGGGTTGCTCGGATGGCAATGACGTACGGGGTCCTGGAGACGGCGCGACGGCTCGACCTCGACGCGCTTGAAGTCATCGAGATGCTGCGGGATGGTCGGCTCGAACCTGTCCGCGTCGAAGACGGAGTCGAGGTCGGTGCTGAGTCCGTTGTCCGTTACGAGCGGAGTCAAACGAACGGCTGATCGGTGTATTCGGACGACAGCAGATAACTATGCGTCCGACGCTCAGCGCGTTCCAGCGTAAACCGGGTTGAGCACAGCGTTCAGTGCGGGCTTCCTCGTAATGAGCAGGTCAGGGGTCCGGTTCCCCTCTCCGGCTCCACTTCGCTGGAGTCGTCGGCGCATTTTGCCCGTGCTGGTCAGCCGGTTCGCAGTTCGCTCTGAGCGCAAAGCCCAAGATCGTGACCGCTTGGCAGTTCGATGGGATGACTCGTGACGAGCGTTGCGCTGAGTTCGAACGCGGGGTTGTTCACGATGCTTCGGAGTTTCCAGCGCAACTGCCCGATCGCATTCGCTCCGCCTCGGAACACCGGACGCGTACTCGTCGAGATCTTCGAGATCTTCGAGATCGATGGGGTCGTGCGCTAACCCAATGGTTCGGAGAACTGCACACGGCCGGTCGCGAGGTCATAGACCGCACCAACGGTGTTCGCTCCACTCGCAGCGAGCATCTGGCCTTCGTTCGATGTGGCCAGGCGCGCCACGGTGCGCTCCACGTTCTCTTGGACGGCAGTATCGAGCACAGCTTCGGGATCGGCATCGACGGGAATGCGCTCAAGGCTGGGCTCGAGGGCCTCGGCAAGGAGTGCGACGTGCGACAAGAACGTTGCGCCCGCGTTGCGCTGTTCGAGAGCGGCGCGAATTGCGCCGCATTTCGTGTGCCCGAGGACCACGATGAGCGGCGTGTGGAGATACGCCACTGCATACTGCAGGCTGCCGGCAACCTCGGGAGACAAGACGTTGCCCGCAACGCGCACCACAAAGAGCTCGCCAAGGCCGGCATCGAAGATGAGCTCTGGCGAAACCCGCGAGTCTGCGCAGCCGAGGATCGTTGCAATCGGAGCTTGGCTCGGACTCAGGTCTCCGACATCGGCGAAGGCGCGCGGGCCTGCGTGACATTTTCCAGAAACGAATCGCGCGTTGCCTTCCTGCAGGAGAGCGAGTGCTTCGGCGGCGGTCGGCTGCGATGGTGTCGTGGTCATAGCGGTCACGGGTCTCTAGGGCCAGGTTGATGCGCAGTAGGCAGGCGAGAGGTTGGCACAATGCCGAGCGTGGCTCACAGTAATCGTGCAGTAACGATTTCGCCTTATCTCCTCGTGGCGGCAAGCGGCGTTGTTGATGGCACGTGCTTTCTCCGATTCCGGGGCGTGTTCGCCACCGCATTGGCGGGAGATCTGGCGCAACTTGGAATCAGTCTCGGTACCGGTGTTTCGTTCGCGCTGAGCGCACGGTTCTTCGTTGCGCTGGGGGCCTCCGCAGTTGGAGCGGGGATCGCGGGGGTTTGTCAGCGACGGCTCGTTCTCAACCGGGGCGTGCTCGTGAGCATTGCGCTGCTCGGTGCGGTCTTGGTGAACGCGACCATGTTGGCAGCGATCTCCGATCCCGAGCATTCGTACCCCTTCTTGCTCATCGTGCTCGGACTCCTCGCAGCTGGTGCCGGCATTCAGACGATCGTGGTCCGAGCCCAGATGCGGCCGGGCATCACGGTGAACACGGCAGCAATTGCCGGGATTGTCGCCGACTATCGAGGATCGGGGCCTGACGCGCGCCTGTGGCGGCAGCGGGTACTGGCGGTTGTCGTCTTTGTTGGCGCAGCTGCGGTGGGCGCAGCAACCTCAGGTTTGGGGGTGGCGTGGTCGCTCCTCCTTGCGGTGGTGCTCGTTGCGATCGCAGTCCCCCAAGTGCGTACCCCTGCTGATCCGGAATCGGAATCTGGGCGCTGAAGTGGTTCGCATCGTTGTTGCTCGTGGTGGCGCGATCGGTCGTGAACCATGAGACCGATGCCTCAGTCGTGATCGATGCTGGCGCGGACCGTTCTGCACTCATGTCCGGTGGGTACTCGGGTGTCGGTCTGGAATTCGTCGTCTTCTTGCGCGCCGTGGATGACTCTCGAGCTCGACGGGTGTGCCCGGTGATCAGATGTACCTTGTGAATCGGCGGAGGAGCCGGCGCTGATCTTCATCCGACCCGACTCCGAATCCATTCCAATAAGTGAAGGCGTCGAAACCACTTCCGAGGTCGGCGTCACAAGAGTCGCCGCGGACGAGTCGTCGTCGGTCGGAAGACATTTGGCGCGCGAGCGTGTCGGCGAATTCGATGCGGGCACTCAACTCATACGCCGTCACGCCGTCACGCCGTACCCGGCGTCGGCCGCGGCCACGGCGGTGGTGCCGTAACCCGATCCGAGCTCAAGCACGCGCAACGGCGCATTCGCGCAGATCGACCGCGCGGTTTCGACGCGCGGGGCATCGATCTGGGTTACGTGTGCTTCGGCCGGGCCCCACCAGCGCCCGGTGAAGCTGATCGAGCAGTTATGCGCTGAATGCGCATCGTGGGTTGCGAGGTGGTGACCACCCCTCAAGTTTTTGCCGTGGCTGCCGATCCCCCCGGGGCAGAAATGTCACGGAGGATTTCAGTGGTCCGGCGTCGGTGGTTCAGAGCAGCTGCGTTCGCAGGAGCGGCGGGCGCGCTCTCCCTGGTTGGGCTGGTTGAGCCCGTTGCGGCCGGCTCGATGTGAACGCAATGGCGACGCAGTGTGAGCCGCCGGCGAGCGCAGTGATCGGCGAGATCACCACCCTGGTGGCCGAGTCGAGGGCTTCCGACACGGTCTCACTCTCGTGGGTAAACGCGACCACGAACGCAACGGCGATCGAGGTGCAACGCGCGCAGTCGAGCGAGGGTGGGTGCGGGAGTTACCAGTCGATTGCGAAGCTTCCGGCGGACAGCACATCGTTCCTCGACACGCGACTGAGTCCTTCATCGACGCATTGCTACCGCATACGCGGCGCCAGTGCATACGACGGCGGGTCGTTCACATCGTTCGCAGCGGCGACGGTCGCCACGCTGGGCGCGAGTGCCGATTACCTCTGCTCGCGAACCAACTACTCGTGGGTCGACGGACTCACTGGAGGAGAAACGATCAACTCGCAGCCGCGCAGCGCGCACCGAATGTGGATGCCGTTCGACGCCACGATCTACGGGAGCCGAGTGCAAAGCCTCAACGTGAATGCGGCCGGATACGTGCGATTCGACGGTGGCGACGCGTCGTGGGCTGATGACAGTCCGCTACCGAGCGCAAATGGAAAAGGAGTGATCGCGCCGTTGTGGGACGCCTGGATTCCAATTGACGGTACGAGCATCACGACAAAGACCGTGGGTGACGCGCCGAACCGGCGATTCGTGGTGCAGTGGAACAACATCGGGCACAATGGCAGCCCAGCGAACGAAGCCGTGACGTTTCAGCTGATCGTCGACGAGGCAACGTCGGCGATCACGTTCCAGTACCTGGACACTTCGATGAACGACCCGAGTCTCGACAACGGCGCGTCGGCCGCAATCGGCATTACCCGTCCTGACGGATCGAGTGGCACTCAGTACTCGTACCATCAGGCAAACGCTGCAAGTAGCACCGCAGTTCGGTGCGTTGTGCCGGGTGCCGTAGCGGTTCCGTCGCAGACGCTTCCTACTGGTGTGGTCGGCAGTGCGTATCAGGGAACGCTCCAGGCCAGCGGCGGCTACGCGCCGTATCGATGGAGCGTTACGTCTGGGCTTCTGCCAGCCGGCTTGTCGTTGGCGCCGTTGACCGGCGTGATCTCGGGCACCCCGAGTGCTACCGGCAACTCGTCGTTCACCCTGACTGCAACCGATGCGCACGGTGCCACAGCATCCCGTGCGTTCGACCTGTCGGTCGTGCCTCGTCTCGTGATCAACACTGCGAGCCTCGCGTCCGCGCAAGCCGGCTCGCCCTACCGAGCAACCATTGCCGTTATGGGTGGGAACGGCGCTCGGACGTTCGCGCTCGTTGCCGGTTCGTTGCCGACTGGAATGCAACTCGATGCCGCCACCGGTGTGATCAGCGGCAGGACGAACGTGGCCGGCGAGTTCGCGTTCACGCTGCGGGTCAGCGACCGCGGGGGGCAACTCGCCAATCGTGCCCTCGTACTCGACGTTCGCCCCGGTGGATTCTCCAAGACGAGCGCGCGCCTTGTGGGGAGCGCGATGCGCCTCGCCTGGAGTGCGGCAACCGGCACCGCGTCGTACGAGGTGTGCGTTGACACGACTGACAACAAGAAGTGTGACGGGCCGTGGACGATCGTGAGTGGTCGCACCACGTTGGATGTGAAGGGGCTGAAGGCCGGCACGCGGTACTTCTGGCAGGTGCGGGCTCGCTCAGCTGGCGGCGTCACGGAGTCCGACAACGCACGGTGGCTGAGTTTCCTCCGCTGATCGTTGGAGCAGTCACCTGTGCTACGATGTCCAAATCGCACCGATCGCCCGGGACGAGGCCGCGTCGTTTGTACGCCCCCCTGGCGCTCATCACTGGTGCTGACGCTCTGCGGACGGACGCCTCGCCCGATGCCCCTCGACCACCGGAGTTCGCGCCTGGTGTTCCCGAGCGAGTGCATGAACCCACGCGCGTCTGAACTCAGGAACTCACATGGAATCCCAAACCTTCGCCGATCTCGGCGTGCCCAAAGACCTCGCGCGTACGCTCGCTGCGGGTGGCATTGAAACGCCGTTCGAAGTGCAAGCAGCCACCATCCCCGACGCGCTCGACGGCCTCGACGTGTGCGGCCGTGCGCCCACCGGTTCGGGCAAGACGCTCGCGTTCGGCATCCCGTTGATTGCGCGGGCCAAGCGTTCTGCGCCGCGCAAGCCGCAAGCGTTGGTGCTCGCGCCCACGCGTGAACTCGCCGCGCAGATCAAGCGCGAGCTCGAACCGTTGGCCAAAGCGCGCAATCTGCGGGTGCTCTCGGTGTACGGCGGCGTTGGGTACGAGCCGCAGAAGCGTGCGCTTCGCAACGGCGTCGATGTGCTCGTTGCGTGTCCGGGTCGGTTGATGGACCTCATTGATCAGAACGCGGTGAAGCTTTCGCACACGCGCATCGTGGTCATCGACGAAGCCGACCGCATGGCCGACATGGGGTTCCTCCCCGACGTGCGACGCATCCTTGACCAGACCGCCGAAGAACGACAGACGGTGTTGTTCTCAGCCACGCTCGATGGCGACGTTGCGGTGCTCACGCGTGACTATCAAACCGATCCCGTTCGTCACGAGGTTGGACCCGCCGAACCCGACATGAAGGCGATGCAGCACGTGTTCGAGCGCATCGACCGCAACGACCGGAACGACCAGGCAGCGAAGCTCGTGCTCGAACACGGCCCCACGTTCATCTTCACTCGCACTCGTCACGGTGCCGACAAGGTGGCCGATCAGTTGTCGAAGCGTGGTGTGCGGGCGCTGCCGATCCATGGTGGACGCACGCAAGGCCAACGCGACCGTTCTCTGCGCGACTTCACGGACGGTCGTATCGACGCGCTCGTGGCCACCGACGTGGCCGCGCGCGGCATTCATGTCGACGACGTGATGTGCGTCATTCACTACGACCCGCCCATCGATGCCAAGACCTATGTGCACCGCTCTGGTCGCACGGCGCGTGCTGGTGCGTCGGGTGTGGTGGTCAGTTTCTTGTCGCCCGACCAGGTGAAGCTCGTGGCGAAGATGGGTCGCGAGCTTGGAATCGACACCGGCCTGGGTGACGTGGGCGGGAAACCCCGCTCCAAGCCGGGTCGAAAGCCCGGCGCGCGACAGTCCGGGAAGCCCGGCGCGCCGAAGACCGGAAAGCCCGGCGCGCGACAGACCGGAAAGCCCGGCGCGCGACAGACCGGAAAGCCCGGCGCGCGACAGTCCGGGAAGCCCGGCGGGCCCAAAGGTCGCAAGCAGGGCGGCCAGTCGGGCTCGGGGCACAACCGCCATCGCAACGCGGAGTAGCCGGTGCGGGCCTCGGGCCGGGCCGAACAACGGTACGATTTGACGCGTGGCTGATCCTGCCCAGTTCGCCGATCTGGCAATGCCGTACATGTCGGCGCTGTACGCCGCGGCGCTGCGCATGACGCGCAATCCCTCCGACGCCGAAGACCTCGTCCAAGAGACGTACCTCCGCGCGTACCGCGGCTTCGGCAACTTCCGCGACGGCACGAACCTCAAGGCGTGGCTCTACAAGATCCTCACCAACACGTTCATCAATCAGTACCGCGCGAAGAAGCGTCGACCCGACGAAGTCGACCTCGACGAAACGCCCGAGTCCGTGACCTTCCAACGCATGGGTGGGCTCGAAGCGGCCAGCGCAGCGCGGAGTACCGAACTCGAAGTGCTCGAAGCGCTCCCCGAAGCCGAGGTCAAAGAAGCGCTCGAGAGCCTGCCCGAGCAGTTCCGTATGGCCGTGATCCTCTCCGACATCGAAGGCTTCTCCTACAAGGAGATCGCCGACATCATGGAAGTTCCCATCGGTACGGTCATGAGCCGTCTGCACCGTGGAAGAAAACTGCTGCAGACACGGTTGATGGACTTCGCCGCCGAACGCGGTCTCGTACCGAGTGATGGATCCGATGGGGCTGATGCGGCTCCAACTCCTGTCCCGGAGCGTGCCCACGATGGATGACGACAAGCTGCAGCATCTCGTCACGCTGTACCTCGACGGCGAACTCAACGGCTTCTCGCGTTGGCGGCGCTGGCAGATCAACCGGCGGTTGGGCTGGTGTGAGAAGACCCAGGGTTGTTACGAGTTCGAGATGGCGTACCGCCAGGTCATCGTCTCGAAATGCCGGGAAGAGGCACCGGGCGACCTTCGGGACCGCATCGTGGTCGCCCTCGGGCTCACCGAGACCCGCTGGTACCGGGAGAATCCGCCCCCGCACGACGCCCGACCCCCCGCCAAGCCCGAGTAACGGCCGGGGCCCAGCCCCACGGTGCTGGCCCGGTAGCGCCGACACCCTGGGATCGCTCCTAGGATGGTGTCGTCAACGATTCTCGACGGAGGCCCCGTGCGGTTCCGGTTGTTCCTCAATGTGCTCGTGTTCGCGATCGTGCCTCTGGCGCTTGGGGTCCTGTCGGGGTGGCTCACGTGGGTCGTCCTCAAGGACACCGACAGCCGCGGTGCGTTCTGGTTCAACGGCGTCGTTGTGCGGGCGCTCTTCCTCGGGCTGCTCGTGGCCACGGTTGCGGGTGTGATCGGTGGCTACATCGTGCGTGTCGTGGTGCCCAAGTACCACGGACGTCCGGTGTCGTGAACCCTGCGGGTCGCGCATGACCCCAGCCGTCACCGAATCCAGTGTCGGTGGCGGGCCTCAACCCGTCGACTGGAACCTTGCGGCGCGCGTCGGCGCGCAACTCGCAGGTCGCGATCGTCTCGAATCGTCGTATCTCCACGACGCGCTGGTTGCCGATTTCGACACGGTCACTGCACAAGCCGAGCAGCTGGTCACCGAATTCACGGGTCTTCGCACTCCGGGTTCGGCGAACGCTCGGGTGCTCGATCGGGCCGAGTGGGTTCGCGCCAACGTTGCCTCCACCCAACGGTTGTTGTTGCCGCTGACCGACCGGTTGGGTGCGCGGCTGGCCAAGAGTCCGCTGGCGCCCGTCGGGCGCGCAGTGGCGGGCGCCGAGCTCGGCGTCATGCTCGGGTTCGTTGCGCAGCGGGTGCTGGGGCAATACGACCTGCTGGTGCTCGAAGAAGACAGCGAAGACGCGGTGTACTACGTCGGAGTGAACGTGATGGCGCTCGAACGTCGCTACTCGTTTGCGCCACGCGAGTTCCGTCGGTGGATCGCGTTGCATGAAGTCACGCACCGCGCCCAGTTCACCGGCGTGCCGTGGATGCGCGGGTACTTCATGGAGCTGGTGCAGGGCGCAATCTCCCTGGTCGACCCGGACCCGAAGCGCTGGCTGTCCATGATCGGCCGGATTGCCGGCGACCTCCGCCGCGGCCGCAACCCAGTTGACGATCACGGCTTGATGGGGTTGGTGGCGGGACCCGAGCAGCGCGTGGTGTTGAGCAAGATGCAGGCACTCATGTCGTTGCTCGAAGGCCATGGGAATGCAGTGATGAACCGATTGGGTGCCGAGCACGTCGAAGGTCAGGCGCGCATGGCGCGGGTGCTCGAAGCGCGACGGTCGAGCGGCGGGCTCCAAGGGCTCGTGAACAAGCTGTTCGGTTTCGATCTGAAGCTGCGCCAGTACGAGGTGGGGGAACGCTTCGTCGACGCGGTCGAACGCGAAGCCGGGTTTGCTGCGCTCGACCGTGCGTGGACTGCTCCTCAGGCACTACCCACCTTGGCGGAGCTCCGCGATGCGCCGGCATGGCTGGCGCGCGTGGGGGCGTGAGATCGGTCAGGATTGCGTCGTGGCTCTGATCCTCGTCGTCGACGACGAACCCGACATTCGCGAACTCATTCAGCTCAACCTCGAAGCGGCCGGCCACCGAGTCGTCACCGCATCGAACGGGAAAGAAGCGCTCGCTGCGGTCGAGGCCGAGATCCCCGACGCGATGTTCCTCGACGTCATGATGCCGGGTGTCGACGGTTGGAGCGTGCTCGAAGAGATCAAGGCCGGAGCCGCCGCCGACATCTCGAGCATTCCCATCATGATGGTGACCGGTGTCGCCGATCCGCACCACCAGGTACGCGGCGGGATCGAAGGTGCACTTCGGTACATCACCAAGCCGTTCGATCCGGCGAAGCTCGTCAACACGCTCGAAGAAGTGTTGGGGCCCGACGCGCGGCCCGAACCCGAGCAGCGCAGGCAGGTGCAGCGCGCGTCGCTCGAAGCGTTGGCGCGGCTCGAGAAGGGCGGCGACGAGTCCGCCTTGGCCGCGCCCGACGAACCGCGCGTGCGCCTCACCAGCCTCGAGCATGCGCCCATCACGCCCACCTCGTCACCCACACTCAAGCGGGCGCGCGACAAGGTCGGTGAGCTCACCGACAAGCAGCGGGAACTGCTCGAGGCGTTGGCCAGCGGTGAACCGGTCACCGAGGTGTCCGAGCGCCTGGGTGTGAGTCGATCGAATGTCTATGCCAGCCTCCAGCGCATCGCGCGCAAGCTGGGTTTGGCCAGTCCGGCTGAGGTGTTGGCTTTGGTCCGTCAGGGCCTGTTGTTGCGGTGAACGACGCCCACGCGTCCGGCTTCTCCGATTTCCTCGAGCGTCTACCGCTCTTACGCGGTGTGCCGTCACCCGTGGTGGTTGGCTGTTCGGGGGGCGCGGACTCGGCGGCGCTGTTGGTGCTGGCAGTTGCTGCGGGTCACGACGTCATCGCCGTGACGGTTGATCACGGGTTGCGCAGCGACAGTGCCAGTGAGGCCGAACGAGTGGGCGAGTTGGCGCACCGACTCGGCGTGGAGCACGTCGTCGTTGCCGTCAACGTGCCGAGTGGACCGAATCTCGAAGCACGAGCGCGCGCCGAACGCCTCGCTGCGCTTACTCGGGTCGCGGAGACACGCGGCGCGGCTCGCATCCTGCTGGGCCACACGGCCGATGATCGCGCCGAGACATTCGTGTTGAACCTCATGCGTGGTTCGGGGCGCGCCGGGCTCTCGTCACCGCGTGAACAGCGCGAGGAGTTCGTGCGCCCGTTGCTCGGGCTGCGCCGCGCCGACACCATCGACGTGTGTGCGCGTGCGGGCTACGAGCCGGTCAACGACCCGATGAATGAGGACGTCGAATTCCGGCGGGTGTGGGTGCGCCGTGAACTCCTGCCGCAACTATCGGCGGCAGCCGACCGCGACATCGTCGAGGTGCTGAACCGGCAGGCCGATGTCTTCGCCGCCGAGGACGACTTGCTCGATCGACTGGCCCACTCGGCCTGGCCGGGGGCCGAGGCCGATGCTCGGGTGTTGCGTGACCTCGACGTGGCCTTGGCCCGACGGGCCGTGCGCGGCTGGGTCGGTGCCCCGCCGCCGACCTTCGCCGAGGTCGAGCGAGTCCTCGCCGTGGCGCGCGGCCAGGCCCGGGCTGCCGAGCTGCGGGGTGACGTACGGGTCACTCGAAGCCGGAACCGCATGATTCTCGAGGCGGGCCGGCCGGTGCGGGCTGGCACGGGTTCGGCACCAGTCCCTAACGTGCTCCCCGTGGACGGCGCGGAGTTCATCGGGCGAACCATCGTCAGCGAAGACGAGTTGCAGAGTCGTATCAACGAACTCGGGAAGCAGATCACCGTCGATTACGCCGATGACCCGCCGCTGTTGGTCGGCGTTCTGAAGGGCGCGTACATGTTCATGGCCGACCTGGCGCGTGCCATCGACCTGCCGGTCGAGTTCGATTTCATGGCGGTGTCGTCGTACGGCTCAGCCACGCGCACCAGTGGTGTGGTGCGGATCATCAAGGACCTCGACGCGGATCTCTCGGGCCGTCACGTCATCCTCGTCGAAGACATCGTCGACTCTGGCCTCACGTTGGCGTACCTGCGCAAGAACCTCATGGCGCGTGGGCCGGCGTCACTCGAAGTCTGTGCGCTGTTGCTGAAGGAAGGGCTGCAACGCACCGAACCCGACCTGCGGTACGTGGGGTTCTCCATCCCGCCCGAGTTCGTCATCGGCTACGGCCTCGACGTCGACGAGAAGTACCGCAATCTCCCGTTCATCGCCGAGTACATCGGTCCCGAGGCAGGTTGACATGGCGGATCACATCGACGTCTCTACGTCGCCCATCGACCTCGACCGGGCCGAGGCCGCAGTGCGCGAGCTCTTGATTGCGATCGGGGAAGACCCTGAGCGCGATGGTCTGCTGCGTACGCCGCGCCGCGTCGCCGAGATGTACGGCGAGATCGCCGGCGGTCTCCACGAAGACCCGGCGCATCACCTGACGGTCACGTTCGAGGAAAACCACGGCGAGATGGTGATGGTGAAGGACATCCCGCTCTTCAGCATCTGCGAGCACCATCTGGTGCCGTTCATTGGTCGTGCCCACGTCGCCTACATCCCGGGGCCCGACGGTCGCATCACGGGTCTCTCGAAGTTGGCGCGCCTGGTCGACGGGTTCGCCCGTCGACCGCAGGTCCAAGAGCGGCTCACCACCCAGATCGCCAACACGCTCGACGAGGTGCTCGCCCCCCGGGGTGTGTTTGTCGTGGTCGAGGCCGAGCACCTCTGCATGTCGATGCGCGGGATCCGCAAGCCCGGCTCGCTCACCGTTACCAGTGCCGTGCGGGGCATCTTCAAGGACAATCCGCCCACCCGGGCCGAGGCCATGGGCCTCATCGGGCAGCCGAATTCCCGGATCTGACCGGCCGACGGGCCCGGCGGGGCCGGGTACGCTCCCGGCCGCTGTGTTCACCTGGAAGTCGCACCTCGTGCCGGGCCGTCCGGCGGTCATGGGCGTGGTGAACGTCACCCCTGATTCCTTCTCCGACGGCGGCCGCTGGCTCGACGCCGATGCTGCGGTGGCCCACGGCCGGGCCCTCGTGGCCGCCGGGGCCGAACTCCTCGATGTGGGGGGCGAATCCACCCGTCCGGGCGCCGATCCGGTCGATGCCGACACCGAGCGCGCTCGGGTCCTGCCGGTCGTCGAGCAGTTGGCCGCCCACGTCGACGTGCCGGTCAGCGTCGACACCGCCAAGGCCGAAGTGGCCCACCCCGCGCTGGCGGCGGGGGCGACGGTGGTGAACGACGTGACGGCCGGCGCCGATCCCGCGATGTTTCCGCTGGTGGCCGAACGCGGCGCCGGACTGGTGATCATGCACATGCAGGGCGAGCCGCGCACCATGCAAGCCGCGCCGCGTTACGAGGACGTGGTCGCAGATGTTGCGACATTCCTTACCGAACGCGTGGCGGCGGCGCAGCGCGCGGGGGTGGCGCACGACGCAATCGTGGCCGACCCGGGCATCGGGTTCGGCAAGACGCTCGAGCACAACCTGGCGTTGCTCGGCGCGCTGCAGGGGTTGCGCGAGCAGGTCGGCGTGCCTCTGCTGGTGGGCACATCGCGCAAGCGGTTCCTTGCGGCGGTGCTGGAGCGGGCGGGTCGGCCGGTGCCAGCACCCAACGATCGTGATGTCGCAACGTTGGCCACGGTGGCGTGGTGTGCGTTGCGGGGCGTGGATGTTGTTCGAGTGCACGATGTTGCCGGCGCCAGCCGTGCCGCGCGATTGGTGCAGATGATTGGGGAGGCTGCGTGACTGGCTTGCGAGGACGATGGGCGCAAGGTCTCGAGCCGCGTGCGTTTTTCTGGCTGGTGAAGGATCGTCTGGCGGGATCCGAACGTCCGGGAGGTTTCGCGCGGAACCACCGCAAGGTGCGGCGGTCCGAAGAGATCATTTGGTTGCGATCGCACGGCTTCACCCAGGTCTTGTCGTTGCTCGACGGGCCGCACAACCTTCACGCCTATGAAGAGGCCGGAATCGACAGCATGCAGATCGCGCTCGGGCGGGGCGACGAACTCTTGGCCTCGTTGGCTGCCATCTACGCGCAACTTGCGGCATGGATGGGCGACCCAGAGCAACGCGTCCTCGTGCACCACGAAGAATGCGGCGACCGCTTGATCGGAACGCTCGCCGGGTATCTGCTCTACGCGGGGCCGGTCGATGCCGGCCCGCATGCGATCCAAATCCTCGAGAAGCTCACCGGTCGCGAACTCGGTGCTGAGGGCCGCGAGATCGTGGCTGCCACCATCGACGCTGGCTTGAAGCACGCCAGCTGACCGGCGGTCACCCCGCTACTTGACGCGGATCACTCGCAGCGCGTCGGTGCTTCCGGCGCGCGGTCCCGGGTTGGCGGACGCAACAACCACGAACTCGTCGCGCTGCACGAACCCGCCGGCCTTCGCTGCGTCGATGCAGCGTTCGATTTCAACGTCGCCGGGTTCGAGGAACGGGATCGATACCGGGTACACGCCGTGCAGCAGGGTGCAGCGCGCCAGCGTGTCTTCGCGGTCCGAACATGCAATCACGGGAACCCGCGGCCGGAACGCCGCCACGCGTCGTGGGGTGGCTCCGGTACGGGTGGGGCAAAGGATGGCCGCCACATCGAGGTCAGTGGCGGCCTCGGCGGTGGCGTGCGCTACGGCCCAGCTCACGCTGTCGTCCGCGGCCAGGAGCTCCTGCGGCATTGCGTGTTGCCGCGGCCATTCTTCAGCGGTGGCGGCGATGTGCGCCATGGTTTGCACGGTGAGTACCGGGTAGCTCCCGACCGCTGTTTCTTCAGAGAGCATGAGGGCGTCGGTCCCGTCGAGGACTGCGTTGGCGACGTCGGTGACTTCGGCCCGCGTGGGGATGGGCGAACGCGTCATGGAGGTGAGGACTTGAGTTGCGGTGATGACGGGCGTGCCAGTGCGGTTGGCGATGCCGATGAGGTCCTTCTGGATGAGCGGCACGCGCGCAATGTCGACTTGGATTCCCAGGTCGCCACGGGCCACCATGAGCGCGTCGGCCGCACGCGCGATTTCATCGAGGTGGTCGAGCGACGCGCCGGTTTCGATCTTGGCCACGAGCGAGGGGCTGGGCCCACGCTTGGGGAGTCGCTCTCGCACGCGCTCGACGTCTTCGGCGTTGCGGACGAACGAGAGGCCGATGAAGTCGGCCTTGATCTCGAGCGCCATGTCGATTGCCATCGCGTCGGCGTCGGTGAATGCGGCCACACGATGTTCGACGCCGGGGACGTACATGCCCTTCCGGCTCCGCAACGCGCCGCCTCGTAGAACCGTGCAGATCACGTCGCGGTCGCGCACTGCCTCGGCCCGCAGGACGATCTCGCCGTCGGCGAGGAACACGGTGGTGCCCGGTTCGACCATGTCGGCGAGCGAGTCGATGGTGGTGGAGACGTGGAGTTCGTCGCCTTCGATGTCGTGCCCGACCAGCGTGAAGGTCTGGCCGGCATCGAGGTACACCACGTCGTCTTCCACCGGCCCGGTACGCAGCTTGGGGCCGGGTAGGTCGACGAGTATCCCCACGATGCGACCGTGGCGGGCGGCGGCGGCCCGAGTGAGTTCGGCGGCCCGGCCGTGCGTGACGACGGTTCCGTGGGCGGCGTTGCACCGCACGACGTCGACGCCGGCGGCCACGAGCCCGTCGATGACCTCGGCGGAATCGCTGGCGGGGCCGAGCGTCGCAACGATCTTGGTGCGCCGATCCACCATTTGAGCCTACGAGGCCGTCGGAGCCGGCGCGCGCGCAATTAGCGTGAACGACATGGGAACAATCCTGGTCGAAAACCTTGAAGTCATCGGTGTCCACGGCGTGTTGCCCGAAGAGCGAGAGCGGGCCCAGCCGTTCCGTATCGATCTGGAACTCGAGGTCGATCTCGGCCGAGCGGGGGTTACCGACGACCTCACCGACACCGTCCACTACGGGGAGGTGTCTGAAGCCGTGGCCGCGATCGTGGGCGGCGAGTCGTATCAGTTGCTCGAGCGCTTGGCGACGAGAGTGGGCGAGGAGTGCCTGCGCGATCCGCGCGTCGTCTCGGCCGTCGTCACGATTCGGAAACTGCGTCCACCCATCCCGCTGTCAATGGACTCGGTCGGAGTGCGCATCGAGGCGAACCGCGCGTGACCCGAGCGTTCGTTGCCATCGGTTCGAACCTGGGCGATCGCGTCGCGCATCTTCAGGCTGCGGTCGACGGTCTGCGCGCCACCCCCGGGGTCTCGGTGCTCGCGATCTCGCCCATCTACGAGACCGATCCGGTCGGTCCGCCCCAGCCCGATTACTACAACGCCGTGGTCGCGCTCGATGCAACGTGTGGTGCGATCGACCTCTTGCGCTGTTGCCTTGCCATCGAGGACTCCGTACACCGGGTCCGCGAGGAACGCTGGGGGCCGCGCACGCTGGATTGCGACGTGTTGCTCTTCGGCGACGAGGTGCACGACACCGCAGAACTGACCGTGCCGCACCCGCGGTTGTGGGAACGTCCCTTCGTGACCGTTCCGCTCACCGACGTCGCCCCCGGGGTGGTTCCGGCCGACGTGGCCGCGCAACGGGACGGCGTACGGCCCACGGGGCTCACGCTGCAATGAACGGACCGGGCGTTCTCGCGCTGGTCGGCCCGGGCCGCGCCGGGGCCACCGTTGCGTTCGCGCTGGTGGAGCAAGGTTGGAAGGTGTCGGCGGTGGCGGGGCGAACGCCTACTGCTGACTCCACGCTCGAAACGGCGACGTTGCTACAGGCTGAGGTGGCGTTGGTCCCCGACGCGGCAAGCGGCGCCGACCTCGTGATCGTGGCCACCCCCGATGCGGCCGTGGCCGACACCGCGGCGCGTGCCGTGGTTGCGGCCGAGCCGGGCGCATTGATGATCCATCTCGCCGGTTCTCTGGGGCTTGCGGCGTTCCATGGTGCGCAACGGTTCCGTTCCGACGTGCGCTATGGGGCGTTGCACCCGCTGATTTCCATTCCGTCGGTACAGGAGGGAATCGACCGGCTGTCCGGCGGATGGGCTGCAGTCGCCGGCGACCCGCAGGTCGAAGTGCTGGCCCGCAGCATCGGGTTGCATCCCTTCCCCATCGCCGACGCCGACCGGCCCCGCTATCACGCCGCGGCTGCCGTTGCCGCGAACCACTTGGTGGCGCTGCTCGGACAGGTCGAGCGCTTGGCCCGACTCTGCGACGTTCCGTTCGAGTCGTTCCTTCCGCTCGTGAGATCTGCGGTCGACAACGCGGCCGAACTTGGGCCGCGTTCCGCGCTCACCGGCCCGGTTTCGCGCGGCGACGCCGAAACCGTTGCTACACATCTCGCAAGTCTTCCCGACGATGAGCTCGACACGTATCGTGCGCTTGCGCGCGAAGCGATGCGGCTCTCGGGGCGATACGACGATCTGATGGCCGCCGTGCTGTTCGGTGATGACGAACTGCCCGATCGCATCACCGAGTATGACTCGGTGCCCAAATCCAAGGACCAGGAAGCCAACGACGCATGACGCAGGTGCTCCACGACATCGAAGCAGTGCGCGCCGCATGTGACGACGTGCGTCGCCGCAGCGGCACCGTGGGGTTCGTGCCCACAATGGGTGCGTTGCACGTCGGCCATCTGTCGCTTGCCTCTGCGGCCCGCGCCGAGCACGACCTCGTGGTCGTGAGCATCTTCGTGAACCCGTTGCAGTTCGGGCCGTCCGAGGACCTCGCAGCGTATCCGCGCGATCTTGACGGTGATGTGGCACAAGCCCAGACCGCAGGTGTCGACATCGTGTTCGCGCCGAGTGCGCAGGCCGTGTACCCCGACGGTCCACCGCGAACGACGGTGCACGTCGACGGTTTGACCGACGGATTGTGCGGCGCCGTGCGGCCCACCCACTTCGACGGAGTGACCACCGTCTGTGCGAAGTTGTTTGCGATCATGGGTCCGTGTCGGGCCTACTTCGGGCGCAAGGACTACCAACAGTGGCGGGTTGTGGCGCGCATGGCGGCGGACCTCAACTTGCCGGTCGAGGTGGTCGGCTGCCCGCTCGTGCGAGAGCGTGACGGGCTGGCCCTGTCAAGTCGCAATCGATACCTGACTCCCGACGAACGGGAAGCGGCCACGGTGTTGTCGCGCGCACTGCGTGCCGTCGTTGCGGCCGTCGATGTGGGGACCACCGAGGTCTCGGCGCTCACCGCACTGGTTGCCCGTGCGTGCGCGGAGGAACCGCTCGTCGATCTCGAGTACTGCGAGGTGCGCACTGCAACGGACCTGGTGCCCGTCGACGAGATCGCCGGCGAAGTTGTGGTCGCAGTCGCGGCGCGAGTCGGCGCGGACGGTGGCAGCAACACCCGGCTGATCGACAACTGCGTCATCACGCTCGGGCCCGACGGCGCCACGGCCGACCTGGGTACCATTGGTCACCCATCGGGAGAACGTCCCGACTCGGCCTCGACCTGAAAGCGGGGACCACACATGCGTGACCTGCTCGTGCTCGGGTCGGGGGTGGCGGGACTGTCGGCCGCGCTGCGCGCCGAACGCGCCGGCTTGTCAGTCGCCGTGGTCACCAAGAGCGAGCTGCGCGACTCCGCCACTTGGTACGCGCAGGGCGGCGTGGCCGCCGCCATGGAAGCGCCCGACAGCCCCGAACTCCACTTCGACGACACGCTGCGCGCCGGGGCGGGACTTTGCGACGCCGACGCCGTGCGCATCCTGGTCAACGAAGGCCCCCAGCGCGTCATCGAACTCATCGAGCTGGGCGCAACATTCGACCGCGACGACGGCGTCATCTCGCTCACCCGCGAGGGCGGGCACTCGTTGGCACGCGTCTTGCACGCAGGTGGCGATGCCACCGGCGCGGAGATCGAACGCGCGCTGGTGGCGGCAGTGAGGGCGCGGCCCATCGAACTCCATGAGCACACGTTCACCACCGACCTCATCGTCGAAGGTGGGCGCTGTATTGGTGTTCGCATGACCAACGGCGATGATGCGGTGCGCGAGCTGCGCGCCCGCCACACGGTGTTGGCCACCGGTGGAGTGGGCCAGATGTTCGCGGTGACCACCAACCCGGTGGTGTCCACCGGCGATGGCGTGGCCATGGCCTGGCGTGCCGGTGCCGCAGTGGCCGATGTGGAGTTCATGCAGTTCCACCCCACGGCACTGCACCATCCGCAGATGCCGCGGCCGTTGCTTTCCGAAGCGCTCCGTGGCGAGGGCGCAGTGTTGCGCGACACCGATGGCATGATGTTCATGGAAGGCGAGCACCCGCTGGGCGACTTGGCGCCGCGCGACGTGGTGGCGCGTGCGATCACGCGCCGTATGCGGGACCGTCACCTCGAACACTTGTGGCTCGACGCCACTGCGATCCCGGACTTCGCCGAACGGTTCCCAACTATTTGGGCCGCGTGTCAGTCGGTCGGGCTCGATCCGCAGCGCGACTGGCTGCCGGTGGCGCCGGCGGCGCACTACCTGTCGGGCGGCGTTATGGCCGACCTCGACGGGGCCACGTTGTTGCCGGGCTTGTGGGCGTGTGGCGAAGTTGCGTGCAGCGGCGTGCACGGAGCCAACCGCCTGGCCAGCAACTCGCTACTCGACGGCTTGGTGTACGGGCCCCGTGCCGTCGAATCGATCGTTGCGGGCAAGGACGGTCCGGCGGCGTCCGGTGTCATGCGCGGGGTCGTCGACGTGTTCACGTGTGGGGAACCCGATGACCCGGTCGTGGCGCGCGCAGTCGCCCCGGTGACCGCGGCGGAACTGCGCGCCCGCAACTCCAGCGCACCATGACGCTCGAAGCCGGCGTGTTGCGCGATGCCGACAGTCTGCGGCGTGCCATCGAGGTGAGCGCATCGGTCCTGGCCACTGCCCAGAGCCTGCATCCCGTCGACGTGTATGCGCGTGAGGTCATCAACCTTGCGACCGTGGCCAGTCTCCTGGCGCGCGCGGCCGTGGCGCGCAAAGAGTCGCGGGGTACCCACACGCGGCTCGACTTCGCAGGGACGAGCGACGAGTTCTTGGGGCGGTTGGTGTGCGTTGGTGACGCCTCGCCGCACCTGGTCCGCCTTCCGGCAGAGGAGCCAGTGGCATGAGTGATGTCGATCCGCCCATCAGCGTGGTGCGCGTGGCCGTGCAGCGCGCGCTCGAAGAGGATTTCGGGTTGCTCGGAGACCTCACCTCCTTGGCGGTCGTGCCGGAAACGGCTACCGCGGTCGGTACGTTCCGGAGCCGCGCCCACGGGGTGCTCGCGGGCACGCGCGCCGCAACCGAGGTGTTCGCCCAGCTCGACCCCACGGTCGAGGTGGAGTGGAGCGCGCATGATGGCGATCGGCTGCAACCCGGCACCGAGTTCGGCACGGTGCGGGGGCCGATGCGTTCGTTGTTGGGGGGCGAGCGCACCGCACTCAACCTGTTGGGACACTGTTCGGGTGTTGCCACCCTCACTCGCCAGTTCGTGGATGCCGCCGGGCCGAACGTGCGAGTGCGTGACACCCGCAAGACGCTGCCTGGATTGCGGGCGCTGCAGAAGGCGGCCGTGCGGGCTGGAGGCGGGTTCAACCATCGCGAGTCGCTCTCTGATGCGGTCCTCATCAAGGACAACCACTTGGTCGGTCGCGACCTCGGCGAGACCGTTGCTGAGGCTCGGAATGTGTGGCCCGGGCGCATCATCGAGGTCGAGTGCGACACCCTGGACCAGGTTGCGCAGGCCAAGGTGGCCTCACCCGACCTGGTGTTGCTCGACAACATGACGCCCGACCAGGTGCGCGAAGCGGTGGCGATTCTCGGTGGCGCAGCCGACACCGAAGTGTCGGGTGGCGTCACCCTTGAAACTGTTGCCGCCTACGGCGCCACCGGTGCCGACTACGTGAGCGTGGGCGCGCTCACCCATTCGGCCGTCAATCTCGACTTGGGGTTGGACTTCTGATGTTGTTGGCAATAGACGTTGGAAACACTCAGACGGTGATCGGCCTGTTCGCCGACGACGGTGAGCTCGCCGACCATTGGCGCATTGCGTCGGTTGCGACGCGCACCAGCGACGAACTCGCACTCGTGGTGCAGCAGTTCTTGGGCTTCCACGGGTTCAGCTTCGATGACGAAACCGTGTCGGGTATCGCAGTGGCGTCGGGCGTTCCCAGTGTGACGGCGGCGCTGCGCGAGATGAGTCATCGGTACTTCGGGAAAGCGCCACTCGTGATCGAGCCCGGTGTCCGCACGGGCATGCCCATTCTCTACGACAACCCCAAGGAAGTGGGCGCCGACCGCATCGCGAATGCAGTGGCGGCCTACGACATGTACGGCGGTCCGGCGATCGTGGTCGACTTCGGTACGGCGAACACCATTGAAGCAGTGAGTGCGAAGGGCGAGTACCTCGGCGGCGCCATCTTCCCGGGTGTCGAGATCTCTATGGACGCGTTGTTCGGGCGGGCCGCGGCGCTGCGGCGCGTCGAGCTGGTCGAACCCAAACACGTCATCGGCAAGAGCACGGTCGAGTCGATCCAGTCGGGTGCGGTGTACGGCTTCGCTGGACAGGTCGACGCGCTCGTCGACCGGTTCCGCAGCGAGCTGGGCGCGAGTACCACTGTCATCGCGACGGGTGGCGTGGCGCCGTTGGTGATGCCGCACAGTCGCACCATCGAGCACTTCGAACCGTGGCTCACGCTCATTGGGCTCCGCATCGTGTGGGAGCGCAACGCGACCTGATGGTTGCCTCGGCGCGGCGGGCGTAGGATGCGCCCATGCGAGTGATGGTGGCAGGTCTTGGTGGAGAGCTCGGCACGCGTGTCGCGCAGCTCCTCGAGGCGCGTGAAGAAGTCACCGAGATCACTGGCTTCGACTTCGTGCCGCCGCGGCGTTTGCTGAAGCGCTCCGTGTTCCGTCGGATCGACCCGCTCGACCGCGAAAAGGTCGTCGACTTCGTGCGCGAGGTTGCGCCTACGCACATCGTGCACTTCGGTGTGTACGAACCTGCGTCGCGCATGGACCCCGTGCTGGCGGCGCGTCGCACCGACGCGTGCACGATGGCATTGCTGGGAGCCGCGGCGCGCGTCGGCACGGTCCGGGGGCTGGTGGTGCGCAGCGGTGTGGTCGTCTACGGCCGCGGTGGTGGGCGTCCGTTCATGCCCGACGAGGACGCGCCGATCGATCCCACGTCGCCGTATGGCATTACGTGCATGAAGGTCGAGGCGGCGGCGCAAGGCTTCGGATTGCGGCACGAGGTTCCGGTCGCTGCTATTCGGATGGGCCCGGTTGCGGGTTCGCACGTGCCCAGTCCGTTGGGTCGGGTGCTGCGACTGCCTGCGGTGCCGGTTCCCGTGTTGGCCGACCCGCCGTTCTCGCTCTGCTCGCAAGAGGACTCGTCGCGCGCCATGGTCGAAGCGTTGATACGCGGCGCGCAGGGCGCGTTCAACGTCATGGGTCCGGGCGCGGTGAGCCCGTGGCAGATCGCGCGATTCGGTGGCCGCGTTCCGGTGCCGGTCACGGGGCCGGGCTGGGCGTGGGCAGCGCGGGCCTGCGAGCTGGTGGGTGCACCGATGCCCGAGCACGTTGCCGAAGTGCTGCGGCTGGGTCGCGTCGCCGACTCCAGCCGCGCGCGCAGCGAACTCGATCTCGTCGGGATGCGCCCCACCCAGCTCATCTGCGAAGAGATCTTCGAGTGGGCCGAGGTCGTGCCGCTGCGCACCCACATCGAGGTGGCCTGATGCACGGTCCTAGCGCGCGCGTATGAATGACCCGGCGGACGTGGTGTGGATGAACGGGTCGCGTCACGACGCGGACCGAACGGGTCCGTTTCCGTCGCTGGGTGAGATCGTGCGGTCCCGTTACACCGGGCGGTACCCCATCGACGAGTTCGGGGCCGACCCGCAGCTCCAGGACCTGGTGAATCCCATTGCGGATCTTGGGGTGCGGGTCCGCATCATCGACGGCGAGAACATTCCGGAGACCGGTTCGGCGGTGTTGGTGTGCAACCGCGGCTTCGGTGTCTTCGAGCCCGCCGTGCTCGCCACCGCCGTGCGACGCGCCAGTGGGCGGCATCTGCGCGTCGTCGGCGCGCCCGGGCTACCGATCGTTGGCACACTCACGCGTCGGCTCGGAGTCATCGGTTACGACCGTTCCGACATCTCGGCGTGCTGCAACCTCGGTCACCTGGTTGCGCTGCCGCTGGGCCGCACCTGGTTGCGGGCGGGCGCCGGCGCGCCGCCGCTCGACCTCTTGCTCGGTGCTTTGGGCCATCGTGTCCTTCCGGTGGCGTTGCGGCCCGGCGGGCCGTTCGGCACCGGCGTGCTGCCGTGGACGGCGCAGTTCGGCGAACCCATTCGCCTCGAAGCTGGCGACCACCCAATCGGCGACCCGCTGGCCGCAGCCGAACTCTCCGATCGAGTCCGCACGGCCGTCGACGAACTGCTCGCCCGGCCGCACTGACGGTTGGCGGACCCTCGGAACGTGGGTTCCGGCGGTACCGTGGGCACTCCTCCGTTTCCGAGGTGTAGTTCATGCCGCAGGTCCGAGCCGCGGACGGCACCACCATTGCGTACGACGTCTTCGGACGTGCTGACGCCGAGCCCTTGCTGATGATCCAGGGCCTCGGCGCCGATTCGCGCGGGTGGGCGCTGCAACGGTTGCCGTTCGGTCGTCGGTTCCGCTGCTTCGCCGTCGACAACCGTGGGGTTGGACGCAGCGACAAACCGGACGGTCCCTACGACCTCATCGACATGGCTCATGATGCGCTCGCCGTCCTCGATGCCGAGGGAGTCGAGCGCGCCCACGTGATGGGCGCGTCGATGGGCGGCGTCATCTCTCAGATCATTGCCGTCGAGCATCCCGAGCGGGTGCGTTCGCTGGTGCTCTCGTGTACAGCAGCTCGCCACCATGAGTGGCGGCGGGAGTTGCTCACTGAGTGGCGTGAACTGGTGGCGGCCGAGGGAATGCAGGGACTCTCAGAAGGTGCGCTCGAATGGCTGGTCGGCCCGCGGCTGCGCAAGCGGTTTGGGGTATGGCTGAACATGTTGGCAAGGGTGTTGTTGCAGAGCCCACCCGAACCCTTCATGGCGCAGATCGACGCCATCTTGGCGTTCCCTGATTCGATGCGCGACCAGCTGGCGTCGGTGAGTGCGTCCACGCTCGTCGTCGTGGGCTCCCAAGACGCGCTCACCCCGGTTGGTGACAGCGAGGAGATCCACGAACTCATCAGCGGTTCGCGCCTGACGGTGCTGCCCGGTGCTGCGCATGGCTGCATGGCTGAAGCCCCGAACGCGTTCAATGCCCGGGTACTCGAGTTCCTGGCTGCGGGCGCCGAAGCCGAACTCCCGGGTTCACCCGATGCGGAGACCGCCTGACCCGAGTGTTGGGTCAGTTGCCGCGCACGAGCAGGCCGTCGACGAGGCGACCGAGTGAGTCGACGACCTTGGGGTCGAGGCCTTCGGTGTCGCGGAGCACCTGGGCGGCCGCGTGGGCATGGTCGCGTGCAGCCTCTTCGGCGAGCGCAACGGCGCCGTTCTTGTTGACGAGTTCGCGAGCCCGTTCGAGCTGGTCGGGCGTCATGGCCGGCTTGAGCAACGACCGGAGCTCATCGGAGTCGCGTAGCGCGTAGATGACTGGGAGTGTATAGACCCCCTCGAGCACGTCGGCCCCCGCCGGCTTGCCGAGCTCGGCTTCGGTGCGGGTGATGTCGAGGACGTCGTCGACGATTTGGAAACACATGCCCAGGTGGTGTCCGAACGCGCTGAGCGAGTCGAGGGTGGGTTCGTCGGCGCCGAGCACAAGACCACCCACCCGGCAGGCGGTGGCAAGCAGGGAGGCGGTCTTGCCTTCGATGGCGCTGAGGTAGGCCGCTTCGCTTCGCGTGGGGTCGAAGAGGTGCTGCAACTCAAGAACCTGGCCACGGCAGAGCTCGCCGATGGTGTGTGCGAGCAACCCGGCGACCTCGGCCCCGAGTGACGCGGCCAGCGACGACGCTCGTGCCAACAGATAGTCGCCTACGAGGATGGCGTGGATGTTGCTCCAGCGTGCGTTCACGCTGGGTACCCCGCGCCGCGTCTGGGCTTCGTCGATCACGTCGTCGTGGTAGAGCGAACCGAGGTGCACGAGCTCCACCGACACGCCACCGGTGATCACGTTGTCAGAGACCGGGGCGTCGCCGCCGAGGGCGTATCCCACGCAGCACGTGAGCATCGGGCGGAGTCGCTTGCCGCCGGCCGCGGCGAGGTGGGAGGCCACCTCGGAGAGGAATGGGTCGTCACTGGTCACCGACGTGCGCAGGAACGACTCGACGCGCTCCATGTCGGCAGAGAGGGCGGGAAGCCCGACGGTTTCAGCCAAAGTCACCATGAACGTGGTTCAGGCTACTGGCCAGTCTGATGGTGGCACCTATCCGAGCGGGGCCGTTGCCCCGGCGGCTCAGTTGCCGGCCGCGGCGTACCAACGAGCGTGGGCGGGGAGCTGGTCGATCGCCTCTTCGAGCGTGAGGTCGATGACGACGGGCTCGGTCTCGAAGAACCACGCGGCGGCGTCGGTCTTGTGGACCGGCCGGGTCAGGTGCGACTTGGGGGCCAGCGCCTTCACGCCCACCGTCATGGCGAAGGCGGCGAGTCCGGTGATCTTCTGCATCGGGCGGCTGGCGAGCATGTCGTTCTCCTGTTCGGTGGTCGCAGTGTGCGCAAGGGCGACCGTGCCGTCATGGGCCGCGCGGCCTGTTCGGGCCGAAATGGTGCGGGCGACCTAGGTGAGCCGGGCGACGAGCCGGGCCAAGGGTTGAAGGGGCGACACCCCGAATCGCTGCCGCCCCTTCTCCCACTTCGATGGGCAACCGCTCTGGAGCGGCCACCCGGATGGTGAACCAGCCGATGGGTCCCTGGATGTTGTGGTGGCTGGTTCACCTGGGGGAACGAACGACGGGGCCGCCTCTAGGGCCGGAATTCGGAAATAGGCCGAATGACTCATGTCGGCCAGCCGATGAATCAGGTGGAGTGTCAATGGTCCCCCGCGAGAGTCGCGTTTCATGACCCAAGTTCTCCGCCAGCTCGACTCGGGGCCGAGTCGTGTCATCGACCTGACGTTCAACGAGGAGTTTCCTCGTCTGTTCGACGTTGCGCGCCGCACTGCGATCAAGCGCGGCGCGTCGCGGTCCGACGCTGACGACATCGCACAAGAAGCACTGGCGCGCTGCTACTCGCGCTGGCGCAAGTTGCACGACACGGATTACCTCGACGCGTGGGTCATTCGGACGGCGTCGAACCTCGTCATCGACTCGTGGCGCAAGAAGGACGTGACCGAGCGGCTCAGCGCGCGCAACGTCGATAGCCGCGACCATGAAACCGATCAGCGGCTCGTACTCACGGCCGCACTGTCGCAGCTCCCGCGCCGCCAGCGCGAGGTGATCGTGCTGCGCTACATCGACGACCTCCACGAGGAGGCGGTCGCCGAGGTGCTCGGCTGCACAGTGGGCACGGTGCGCAAGGCGGCGCAGCGCGGCCGGGAAACGCTGCGCGAGAAGCTCGGCGACAAGGATTTCGAGTGTTTCCGAGCCCCGCTCGTCGAGAGCTCGGGCTCGTCGGGGGACGCGAACCGCGCTCGCGAACACGGGCGCTCGATTCGCACCGCGCGCCACGGTGCAATCACCGCAGTGGTCTTGGTGCTGGTCGTGGGCGCAGTGGTCTTCGGCTGGAGAATGTTGGGCGACGGCACGCGCAAGCCGCAGCCGGCGGCCACGACCACGATGCCAACCACGACTGCCCCAAGCACGACCGCCCCGACCACGACGATGCCGTCGACCACTGCGCCGTCGGCCTCGACAACGATTTCGGGTCAGGGTGGTGCTGCCCCCGCCGGCGGCGCGTCGCCGTCAGCAACTCCAGCCCAAGCGGCCGAACTCTCGTTCACGGTTGACGACGGCGCGCTGCACGTTGGCAACAATCCGGTGACGTTCGTCTTGCGCAACCCTGGTTCGACGCCGCTGCGACTTGGCACGGGCAGCGCGCTGTGCACGCTGGCGCTGAAGGACACCGAGAGCGGGACGTTGCTCTACGCGTTCAACTCGGCGCCGTGCTCGTCGCTCACGAACCAGGATCTCGCTCCGGGCGCAACGCTGACGCTGCGGCACAGCGTGTTCACGGCCGTTCCGTTCATCCCTCGTGACTACTCCATCGCGGCGCGCTTCGGTACGGCGGCCCAGTCGCCAGAGTGGTCGGAATCGTCGCCCCAGACGATCCGTTTCAGCGGCTGACCGGGCGTCCCAGCGACCAAACGGCCCCCGGGCGCTCCGTCTCATCGCCGCTGGTGAGGGACCAACCTGGCGAACGCGGGAACAAACGGGCCGGTCAGGACGTCGTTGCGACAACGGTCCTACAGCCCCGCCGCCGGCGTTCCGATGGTGGAAGACCGATGGGGGACGGGGTACCCCCGCCGATACACTTGGAGAACACCGGCGTCCGGCCGAACCCCCGGGACCGGAGACTCAGCGGCGCTGCTTGCGCCAACGGGCCCCCGATTCTGGGGAATCGTCCGGGCCCGGGCTCCGAAGAACGAGGCCACACCCCGAGTGGTCACGAAGGGCGGTTGCAACCGTGTTCGAACGCTTTACCGATCGAGCTCGCCGAGTGGTGGTGCTGGCGCAAGAAGAAGCGCGTCTGCTCAACCACAACTACATCGGCACCGAGCACATCCTGCTCGGCCTCATCCATGAGGGTGAGGGCGTGGCAGCCAAGGCGCTCGAAAGTCTTGGCATCTCGCTCGAAGCGGTTCGCGCGCAGGTGGAAGAGATCATCGGCCACGGTGGCAGCGCGCCATCGGGGCACATTCCCTTCACGCCGCGCGCCAAGAAGGTCCTCGAGCTCAGCCTCCGTGAGGCGTTGCAGCTCGGACACAACTACATCGGCACCGAACACATCCTCCTCGGTCTCATCCGTGAGGGCGAAGGCGTGGCTGCGCAGGTGTTGGTCAAGCTCGGCGCCGACCTCAGTCGCGTGCGCCAGCAGGTCATCCAACTACTCAGCGGATACGCGGGTGGCAAAGAAGCTGCGGGCACCGGCGGTGGTGGCGGTGGCGGCCAGCGCGAGAGTGAGGGCGGCCCCAGCGGTTCGCTCGTGCTCGACCAGTTCGGCCGCAACCTCACCCAGTTGGCGCGTGAGAAGAAGCTCGACCCGGTCATCGGGCGCGAGAAGGAAATCGAACGCGTCATGCAGGTGTTGAGCCGTCGCACCAAAAACAACCCGGTGCTCATCGGTGAGCCGGGCGTAGGCAAGACCGCGGTGGTCGAAGGCCTTGCGCAAGACATCGTGGCGGGCACCGTCCCCGAGACGCTCACCAACAAGCAGCTCTACACGCTCGACCTTGGCGCGTTGGTTGCTGGGTCGCGCTACCGCGGCGACTTCGAAGAGCGGCTGAAGAAAGTGCTCAAAGAAATCAAGACGCGCGGCGACATCATCTTGTTCATCGACGAGTTGCACACACTCGTGGGTGCCGGTGCCGCCGAAGGTGCCATCGACGCCGCCAGCATCCTCAAGCCGATGCTCGCCCGTGGTGAACTCCAGACCATTGGTGCCACCACGCTCGACGAGTATCGCAAGCACATCGAGAAGGACGCCGCGCTCGAACGGCGGTTCCAGCCCATCAAGGCGGAAGAGCCGTCGGTCACGCACGCCATTGAAATCTTGAAGGGCTTGCGCGACAAGTACGAGACGCACCACCGCGTCACCATCACCGACCAAGCCATCGTGGCGGCTGCCAACTTGGCCGACCGTTACATCAGCGACCGGCACCTCCCTGACAAGGCCATCGACCTCATCGACGAAGCCGGCTCGCGCCTGCGTATCCGTCGCATGCAAGCGCCCCCCGACTACCGCGAGCTCGAAGACGAGATCGCCAAGGTGCGTGCCGACAAAGAAGGTGCCATCGAAGGTCAGCAGTTCGAGCGAGCCGCCAAGTTGCGCGACCAAGAGAAGGAACTGCTCGAGCAGCGCACTGCGAAGGAAGCGGAGTGGAAGGCCGAAGGCGTCGACCTCTTCAATGAAGTGAGCGAAGAGTCCATCGCCGAAGTGCTGGCGCTCTGGACCGGCATTCCGGTGTACAAGCTCACTGAAGAAGAGACCGCGAAGTTGCTGCGCATGGAGGACGAACTCCACAAGCGCATCATCGGACAGGAAGAAGCGGTGAAGGCCGTTTCCAAGGCGATTCGTCGTACGCGTGCCGGTCTGAAGGACCCGAAGCGTCCGAGTGGTTCGTTCATCTTCCTCGGCCCGTCGGGCGTGGGGAAGACCGAACTCGCCAAGACGCTTGCCGAGTTCCTCTTCGGCGATGAGAGCGCAATGATCCAACTCGACATGAGCGAGTACATGGAGAAGCACACCGTGTCTCGCTTGGTTGGTTCGCCTCCTGGATACGTGGGCTACGACGAAGGTGGCCAGCTCACTGAGCAGGTGCGCCGCAAGCCGTTCAGCGTGGTGCTCTTCGACGAAATCGAAAAGGCCCATCCCGACGTCTTCAACACGCTGTTGCAGATCCTCGAAGATGGGCGGCTCACCGACTCGCAGGGTCGCACGGTCGACTTCAAGAACGTCGTCATCATCATGACGTCGAACTTGGGCACCGCCGACCTGCGCAAGTCGAGCCTCGGCTTCGCGAAGGCCGACGAGGGCGTGTCGTACGAAGCGATGAAGGCGAAGGTCACCGACGAACTGAAGCGCCACTTCCGCCCCGAGTTCTTGAACCGTATCGACGACATCATTGTGTTCAGCGAACTCACGCGCCGGGAAGTGACCGAAATCGTCGACCTGTTCATCAAGCGGGTGCGCGACCAGCTCGGAAGCCAGGGCTTGGGGCTCGAACTCACCGATGGTGCCAAGATGTTCTTGGCGAAGAAGGGTTACGACCCCACGTTGGGCGCACGTCCGTTGCGTCGTGCCATCCAGCGCATGGTCGAAGACCCGCTGTCGGAGCGGTTGCTCTATAAGGAGTTTCACGCCGGCGCCACCATCATCGTGGACGTCGAGGGTGAGGGCGAAGAAGAGGCGATCGTGTTCCGTTCCATCGAGGGCATCGAGCCTCCGCCGCTGGAACCGGCCGCCGCAGAGTGAGCGATCAGGTTGGCGGGTAACCCGCCAACCTGCGAACGAAGCAATGCGGGACCGCGGAAGTGCGCTTCGGCGTCCCGGCGTCGCGAATCGAAAGGCCCCGGCATCTGTGCCGGGGCCTTCTCGCGCCCGGGGCTGGCGGATCGGACGAGGAGTGGGCATAATGTCGGATATGGGAACTTGGGAACTTCCGGCGGGCCCGCCGACGGCGACGCCCCATCAGCCGACTGCCCGGCCGGCTCCGGTTCGCCCCACTGAGATCCTCGATTCCGGGGTTGCGCCGCCACCCCCGTTCGTGGCGTCGGCCACTCCGGCCGGTCGACCCATCGGTGTGACGAGCCCCACCGGCGACGCGTTCGACCTGGTGGCCTGCATCTCTGGCGCAGTCGTCGCTGCGATCGTTGCGATCTTCTTCGTGCAGCTCGCGTCCGACAACGAGTACCCGCCGGCGTACTTCGGTGCGTTCGTGTGCAGCGTGATCGCGCTCACCTGCGGCGCACGCGCCCTGCAACGCGTGATCCAGTTGCGGCGCTGACCTCGCCTCGGTAGTTCTACGGCCCGGTCTGCAGCACTCGCCCAAGGGTTCGCGGCGAAGCGCTCGCCAGAGTTGCGGCGCGGCATTCGGTCGCGGAACGATGGCGAGTTCGTGGCCACTGACTCGGTTGCACCCAACGAATCTGGTGAGCGCCGGCCCATCGCGGATCTCCACACGCGACTGCGTGATGTCTACGGCGGCCGCAAGGTCATCCTCGCCGGTGCATCGCTGGCTCGGTACCGCACCACGCGCAGCTTCCTCGAACAGCTCGGAGCCGAGCCGCCGCTGGTGCTGGCCACCGGTTCGCCACGTAGCACGCCAGTCCCAGATCGTGACTTGTTCTGGGAGTACCCCATCAATGCCGCGAACTACGGCGAGGAAGTCGACTTCTGGGAAGCGGTCTGTCGCTTGCCGGCCGACGCCGCGCGCCACCTCACGCGTTACGACGCCGAGAAGCTCGTCGAGATGCACGAGAAGATCGATCGGTACGACCCCAAAC
>JBMOIJ010000014.1:0-55110 GCA_049317385.1 Acidimicrobiia bacterium | reverse complement strand
GGGTCCTGCTCCCCGAACGGTGGCACTGGCACGGCGGGCACCAGCGGCGCCGGTGGCGCAGGCGGCGACGCCGGGCCCGGGAACAGCTTCGCGCCCGGTGGCGGTGGTGGTGGCGGCGGCTACTACGGCGGCGGTGGTGGTGGCGGAGCGTGTAACGCGAACCTCCAGTCCGGCGGTGGTGGCGGCGGCTCGAACTACCCCTCCGGGCTCGGTGTCATCTCACAGACCGGCATTCGATCCGGCGACGGTGTCGTCATAATCACTTACACCGCCCCCGAAGCGACAACGACGGCGCTTACGTCGTCGCTCAATCCATCGGCGTTGGGCGACAGCGTCACGTTCACCGCCACCGTCACCTACAACAACGGCGGAACCGACACTCCCGTTGGCGCAGCCGGCACCGTCGAGTTCACCGCGGATGGCAGCACGATCAGCGGATGCGCGGCCGTTGCGCTCGACGGCAACGGGCAGGCAACGTGCACGACGTCGACGCTCGCGATCGGCCAGCACCCGATCGTGGCCAACTATTCCGGCGATTCGACGTACGCCAGCAGCACCTCGTCGACGGTGAACCAGGTGATCGCGCGCACGCCGGCCATCACACTCACCCCGAGCGCAAACCCCATTCAAGTGGGGCGCACGCTGTCGCTCGTCGTCGACGTTGCCGCAACCGGCGGCGGACCCACGCCGACTGGACAGATCCAGGTGAACGAATCCGGGCTGGCGATCAGCGGGAGCTGCAACTTCGCACCGTTGGTGAACGGCACTGTCACGTGCACGGTCGACACCTTGAGCGTTGGCAACCACACGTTGTACGTGAACTACTACACGGGCGACACCAACTATGTGGGCGTCGGGGTCGCGGCGTCATATGAGCAACAGATCACTGCGACGCCGCCCACAACGTCGACGCCATCGACCACCACGCCCACGTCGAGCACCAGCGAACCAACAATCGCTCCGGCACCGGAGCCGAGCGCGGAGTCGAACAGCAGCGGACTCCCCTTCACCGGAGCCAACGCCGGGTGGTTCGCACTCTTCGGCGTGGTGCTCGTGGTAGGTGGTGCAATCACCGCAGGAAGCGTGCTGATGGTGCGCCGCCGCCGAAGCTGACGCGGCACGGCGCCCGACGCGCTCAAAGCGAAGACACAACGTCCACGAGCGTGCGCGCGCCTTTGTAGGTGACCCCCACGAGCGCGGCCACGTGCTTCCAGCGCAGCACGCCGTGCTCGTCGATCACGAACACCGCCCGCTTGTAACCGAGCGGGCCGGTGATGCCATACGCCTTGCCCACCGTTTGGTCGGGATCGGCCAGGAGTGGGAACGGGAAATTGAACCGGCTCGCAAACTTGTCGTGGCTCTCGACGCCCTGCGGTGAGATCGCGAGCACCGTGGCATCGACGCCTTCGAACTCGGCGAACTGGTCACGATACGAACACAGCTGCTTCGTGCACACCGGAGTGAAGTCGCCCGGGTAGAACGCCAGCACCACCTTCTTGCCTCGGAAGTCGGCGAGCGAGAAGTCGCGCGTGGTGCCGTCGGGGCTTCGGCCGGCGAGCGTGAAGTCGGGTGCGGGGGCGTCAAGGGATGCGGTCATGGGGTTGGTACGGCGCCCACCCGTCGCCCGGATTCCCCACCGGACTTCACCCGACTTTGCGTCGCTCATGTACGTCATTCCGTATGCCAGGGACGCAAAGTCGGCAGGGGCTCAAGCATCGAGGTGACGCTGCCGATTAAGAAGGGTGCGATTCAACACCGACCACTGCGCGCGCTGGTCTGCCTCGCGCTGGGGCTGCGTTGCCACTCTGGCCGGATCGATAGGGCTTGCGCTCGTTCCCGTTAGCGCGGCACCGGCCGGCGCAATTCCGCTGCAACGAGCGACCTTCTCCTACACCGGTGCACCCCAGTCCTAGACCGTGCCGGCCAACGTCACAGCGGTCACGGTCGACGTACGCGGTGCCCAAGGCGGTGACACCAACGGCTCGAACGGGGGACGCGGCGGCCGCGTCGTCGCCACCCTCACCGTCACTCCCGGATCGTCACTTCAGATTCATGTCGGCGGGCTGCCTGACGCCTCCGGGAGCGGCGGCTGGAACGGCGGCGCAAGCGCAGGGACCTCGGCGCAACCCGGCGATCCACTTCCGGGCGGCGGCGGCGGGGCGAGCGACATTCGGGCCGGAGCCTGCGCGGCAACCCTGTCGTGTGATTTCCCAGCGCGCAAGGTCGTTGCCGGTGGTGGCGGCGGCGCGGCCGGCGGTTTCAGCGCCGCCAACATCGTGGGCGGCGGGGGTGGCCAAACCGGGGTCAGAGGACTCGGGTACTTCAGCGGCGGTGGCGCAACCAGCACCGCTGGAGGAGAGAGCGGCAACCGTGACAACGGCGGCGACGCACTGGCTGGAAACGAGGGAGTGCTCGGGCTCGGCGGCAGCGGTGGCGCTGCCGGTAGCGGCGGATTCTTCGGCGTCAGCGCGGGAGCTGGTGGCGGCGGCGGCTACTACGGCGGAGGTGGCGGCGGCGGCGCTTGGAGCAGCAACCTGAACTCGGGTGCAGGCGGCGGCGGATCGAGCTGGGCTTTCAACCAGTCGACACGGAATGCGCGGTACTTCGACGCCAGCCGGACGGGCGCCGGACTCGTTCGCATCGCATGGGCGACGCCCACGACCACCACGCTCGCGGCGAACCCGTCGACGGGCCAGGTCAACCGACCGATCACACTCCGGGCACGCGTGCGTCGGACCAGTGGGCTGCATCCAGTCACTGTGGGTACGGTCACATTCATTGCCAACGGTCGTGCGCTCACCGGCTGTTCGAACCGCGCGCTCGACGAACACGGGCGAGCGTCGTGCACCACGACGGTCTCACGCTCAGGCACGATTCAAGTGACCGTCCGGTTCAAACCATCAGGTGGCTTCGCTCCAAGTGTCTCCGAGGCGCGCTCCATCACCATCTCGTGAACCCCACTCCGGACTTTGCGTCGGCCACGTACGTCATTCCGTATGCGAGCGACGCAAAGTCGGGAAGTAAGATGGTGGTCCCGTGGGATCGATCGACGTCAAAGAGCTGGCCTACGCCCATCCGGGCGGCGCCGAACTGTTCGAAGACGTCTCGTTCAAGATCGGCAACGGCGATCACACCGCCATCGTGGGGGCCAACGGCGTGGGCAAGACCACACTGTTGCGCCTCATCGCAGGCGAGATCAGCCCGCTGAAGGGCAGCGTGCGCGTCGACGGCCGTCTGGGCGTGATGCCCCAGTCGATCGGATCGCTCGGCGGTGAACTCACCGTGCACCATTTGCTCGCGGAATGCTCGCCGCCCGAAGTGCGCGCCGCATCGCTCGAGCTCGAAGCAGCCAGCGAAGCCAACGAGGCCAACCCATCCGACGAAACCGGAATCCGACTCGGCGAGGCCTACGGCCAATGGGGTGACGTCGACGGCTACACCCACGAGGCCTTCTGGGACGACTGCTGCACCCGCGTGCTGCGCCAGCCGTACCCGACCGCGTCTCGCCGACTCGTGCGCGAACTCTCGGGCGGTGAACAGAAGCGCCTCGCGCTCGAAGTCCTGCTCGCCTCCAACGCCGACGTGCTCCTGCTCGACGAACCCGACAACTTCCTCGACATCAAGGGCAAGCGATGGATGGAGGCACAGCTCAACTCGTCGAACAAAACCATTCTCATGGTGAGCCACGACCGCGAGTTGTTGGTGCACGCGGCACGCAAGATCGTGACCATCGAAGCCGACGGGGCATGGGTGCACGGCGGGTCGTTCGCGAAGTACCACGAAGCCCACGAAGCGCGCAACGAACGCCTCGGCAACGCGCTCGAACGTTGGCAACAAGAAGAACGCCGCTTGTTCCAGCACTACCGGTGGATGAAGCAGATTGCGGGCTCGGGCGGATCTTCCAGCAAGGCCAACGCCGCCGAAACCCAATGGAAGAAGTTCGTGGACGCCGGTCCCCCGCCGGCGCCGCCGAAGAAGCAGAACGTGCGCATCCGCTTCGACGCGGCGGAATCAGGTCGCGGTGTTCTGAACGTGAAGGCCCTCGAGTTGGTTGGGCTCACCGAAACATTCGACTTCGAGGCGCGACTCGGCGAACGCGTCGCGGTGCTCGGCCCGAACGGTGCCGGCAAGTCACACTTCCTGCGGCTGCTTGCCGGTGACGACAACGTGCTCGCCGACGGCGTGTACGCGTTCGGTCAGGGCGTGGTGGTCGGCTACTTCTCCCAAACCAGCGAGAAGCCCGAGTTCCAAGGGCGCGAGATCGTAGAAATCGTGATGGACCATGGCCTCAACCATCAACACGCCATGGCCGCGCTTGCGCGGTACGAACTTGCGTACAGCGCGACCCAAGAGTTCCAAACACTGAGCGGTGGACAGAAAGCGCGCGTGCAGATCCTGCTGTTGGAACTCAATGGCGCGAACTTGTTGCTGCTCGACGAGCCCACCGACAACCTCGACCTTGCATCTGCCGAAGCACTACAAACCGCGCTCGACGAGTTCGACGGCACCGTGCTCGCCGTCACCCACGACCGGTGGTTCATGAAGCACTTCGACCGCTTCTTGGTCTTCGACTACAGCGGCGAGGTAGAAGAGCCGCGCGACTTCGCCGACGCGCTCCAGCGCGTGACGACCAAGCGCTGAGCCTGAATGGCGGTTTTCCTCAGCACAACCGACAAGAATTCGCGCTTTCGCTGAGGAAAACGGGAGCACAGCGCGAAACCGAGCGCTCAGCCCACCGCTTCGAGCACGTCGTCGGGGATGTCGAAGTTGCCGAAGACGTTCTGCACGTCGTCGTGCCCGTCGAGCGCGTCAATCACCCGCAACACCGATTTCGCGGCCGCTGCGTCGGCGAGTTCCACGCTCTGGGTGGGCAGCATCGTGAGATCGCTCTCGGTGACGCTGATTGCTGCTGCTTCGAGCGCGTCGCGAACGTTCCCGAACTCTCCGGGCGGGGCCGTCACCTGCCACGTGTCACCCTGGTCGTCGATGTCTTCGGCGCCGGCGTCGAGCGCAACCTCCATGAGCTGATCCTCGGTTGCGGCTTCCTTCGCCAACACGAACAACGCCTTGCGCTCGAACTGCCACGCAACTGCGCCCGGCTCGGCCAACGAACCACCGTTCTTCGAGAAGATGTTCTTCACCTCCGCACCCGTGCGGTTGCGGTTATCGGTGAGGACTTCCACCAACACGGCCACACCGTGCGGCGCGTAGCCCTCGTAGGTGATGCTCTCGTAGGTGACACCCTCGAGTTCGCCCGTGCCACGCTTGATGGCGCGTTCGATGTTGTCCTTGGGCATGGACTGGTCGCGCGCCTTTTGCACCATGGTGCGCAACGTGGGGTTGGAGTCGATGTCGCCTCCACCAGCACGCGCCGCCACTTCGATCTGGCGGGCGAGGCGCGCGAACAACTTGCCGCGCGCGGCGTCGGCCGCACCCTTGGCGTGCTTGATGGAATGCCACTTCGAGTGCCCGCTCACGCGGCCACCTCCTTCAGGAACGATGCATGCACCCGCAGATCGTGTGCGAGTTCGGGATGGAACGTAGACGCCCACACGCCGCCGGCGCGGACCAGCACCGGTTGGTCCTGGTGAGCAGCGAGAACTTCGACGGCAGGGCCCACTGACTCGACCACGGGGGCCCGGATGAACACCCCCGTGAACGGCCCGTCGAGGCCGGCGATGGCGAGCGGCGTTTCGAACGAATCACGTTGGGTGCCGTACCCGTTGCGGGTGACCTTGGCGTCGAGTACACCGAACTGGTTCGCCAGAAGGATGAGGCCCGCGCACGTGCCGAAGGCCGGAAGACCGGCGTGGAGGCACGCCCGCAACGGCTCGAGCAGATCGTTCGCCACCAACAACTTCGTGATCGTGGTGGACTCGCCGCCCGGCAGCACGATGGCGTCGAGCGATTCGAGCTGTTCGGGGTAACGCACCCGGGTGGCCTGCGCACCGAGCGCGTCGAACGCCTCCGCGTGCTCGCGGAATGCGCCTTGGAGCGCGAGTACTCCGACCTTCACGAGCTACCAGCCGCGGTTGGCGAACGTGGTGCTCAGCGTGTCGATTTCGTCGCCGCGCATGGCTTCACCGAGACCACGGCTCACCTTGGCGACAATGGACGCGTCATCGAAGTTGGTGGTGGCTTCCACGATGGCCTTGGCGCGCACGGCAGGGTCTTCGCTCTTGAAGATGCCGCTGCCCACGAACACTGCTTCGGCGCCGAGCTGCATGACGAGTGACGCGTCGGCCGGCGTGGCAATGCCACCCGCGCAGAACAACGGCACCGGCAGCTTGGCGGTTTGCGCGACTTCGTCGATCAGTTCGAGCGGCGCCTGCAGTTCTTTGGCCCACGTGAACCGTTCTTCGGGCGACGCGACGGTGATCTTCTTGATGTCGCCGAGGATGCTGCGCAAATGGCGCACCGCTTCGACGATGTTGCCCGTGCCGGCCTCACCCTTGGAGCGAATCATGCACGCGCCTTCGCTGATGCGCCGCAGCGCTTCGCCCAGGTTGGTGGCGCCGCACACGAAGGGAACGGTGAACGCCCACTTGTCGACGTGGTGCGCTTCGTCGGCCGGGGTGAGCACTTCGCTTTCGTCGATGTAGTCGACGGCCAGGCTCTGGAGAATCTGCGCTTCGGCGAAGTGGCCGATGCGGCACTTGGCCATGACCGGAATGGTGACCGCAGCCTGGATGCCTTCGATCATGGCTGGGTCGCTCATGCGGGCCACGCCGCCGTCGCGACGGATGTCGGAGGGCACGCGCTCGAGGGCCATGACGGCCACGGCGCCAGCGTCTTCGGCAATCTTGGCCTGCTCGGCGTCGACGACATCCATGATGACGCCGCCGCGCAGCATCTCGGCGAGGCCCCGCTTCACCCGAGCGGTGCCAGTGGTGTGGCTGGTGGTGGGCTGTTCAGACATCGGTCCCAGTGTACCGGGCGGCCCGAAACGAGCCCGAGTCGGAATCCCTGCCACCCCCGCCCCATCCCCCCGACTTTGCGTCGTTGGCGTACCGAATGGCGTATGCGAACGACGCAAAGTCGAGGGAAGGAGCGTTAGGGCTTGGCGGGGGCGGAACCACCGGCGGGCGCAGCCGTCGTGGTGGTCGGCGTCGGCGTGATGGTGACGGCCTGGCCCACCGGCGGCAGTTCCACCCACGTACTACCCGGCGTCAGCGCAATGGGCTTGCCTGCGGCATCAGTGAAGGTGGCCGCCTTCTCGAGCGCCGGACGATTCCACTTCGCCTTGATGGCCACGCCGTTGGTGAGCACCAGCGCATCACCCGTGCCAGTGGTGATGCCCTCAGCGTTGAACGACCCAACCGCGCCGTCCCACTGGAGGAACATCACGATGACGTTCGCCGCTACCACCTGCGCACCTGCGCGATCGACATAGGGCTTGCCGCTCATCGAGCGGGCAAACCCCGTGCCGTTCCACGCGTAATCGACCGCGAATCCCTTGTCGGGACTCACATCAACGTTCGCCGTCTGCACCGGGTCGCCGACCGGCGCCGGGTCTTTCGGCCCGCGGTACTGGAACATTGGCTGCGGAGCCTGCGGCTTCGGGCACCGCTCGAACAACACCGGCCCCTTCGCATACAAGTTGCGCGGCGGCTGCCGGTCCTTCGTGCGGAACAGCGCCTCGCGATCGTTCTCGTCGATGGCCACAACCCCCGGCACCGCCTTGATGGCCGCCACGTTCTCAGGAACACCACCCGAGTACGCGAACACCCCGGCCACCGGGTACACAAGCTTCGGGTCGATGGGACGCACCGACCGCACCGGCCCAACCGTCTCCGGCACCTTCGAGTTGTACATGGCGACGAGGCGCGTGATGCCGCCGTCGATCACTTCGTCGTAGACGACATCGGCTTCGTTGATGCCCGACTGCGGACGCGCCGGCGGATCGTTCTCGATCTTCACCGTGAGCGCACACCGCCCCAACGACGCCCCCGACGGATCGGGCAGGCCGGTGAGCGCGGCAACCGGCGGGGGCTTCGGCGTGGTGGTGGTGGCGTCGGCCTTCTTGGCCTTCTTCCCGCCCCCGGTACACCCAACGAGTGCGAGTGCACCCACCATCGCGAGCACGAGCACGGTTCGGAACCTCACGAATCACATCTCCTTAAGCGCCGCGATGCGGTCGTCGAGCGGTGGGTGCGTGGCAAACGCACGATCGAGCCAACTCTGCTTGCGTCCCCGACTGGTGACAGGCTTGGCCGGCAACGGCGACTCGATCCACATCTGTTCAGTGGCACGAGGCGCGTGGTGCACGACGGCGTTGTCGTCGCGCAGCTTCTCGAGCGCCGACGTCAACCCCGGCGGATACCGCGTGAGCAGCACCCCACTGGCGTCGGCCAGGTACTCACGGCGCCGACTCATGGAGAACTGCATGAGCTTGGCGGCCAACGGTGCCAATGCCAAGAAGATGAGCGCCACGATCATGAGGAGCGCGCCAATGGGATTCGCGCTGTCCCCCCCGCTGCGATCACGGCTGCGACCGCCGCTGAACCACATGGCCCGCAGGGCGAAGTCGGAGATGAGCACGACCGCACCCACAGCCGTGACCGCAATGGTCTGCACCAAGATGTCGTAGTTCTTGATGTGGCTGAGTTCGTGCGCCAACACCCCTTCGAGCTCGACCCGGTTCATCATGTCCAACAACCCAGTGGTCACCGCAATCGCTGCGTGCTTCGGGTTGCGGCCAGTGGCGAAGGCATTGGGCGCCGGATCCTCGACCACATACACCCGCGGTTTGGGGAGACCCGCCGCGATGCACAGGCCCTCGACCAAGTTGTTCAGCCGCGCGTACTCGGGCCCATCGGCCGGCTTGGCGCGAGTAACCGACAGTGCGATCTTGTCGCTGAACCAGTAGCTGCTCCAGGCGAGCGCCAGCGCCACCACCACTGCAATGGGAATGGCGTACGCGCCGGCCTGGAAAATGAACGCCACCGCCCAGGTGACGACCGCGATCAGGAAACCGAACGCCAACAGCAACAGCCAGGTGTTGCGCTTGTTGCGAGCTACTTGTTCATACATGCCTATGCGCCTGTTCGCTGCGCCTCGGGATACCCGAGCCGCAGGCGCTCACAGGCTGAGCAGCCATCGTCTTGGCGCACCAGAGACGCCGTCCTCTTCCCGCGCATGTCCTAGAATTCGACCTTGACCGGGCCGGTTTCGCCTTCGTCGGCTTCGAAGTACTCGCGCTTCGAGAAGTTGAACATGCCCGCGATGATGCTGGTGGGCACCGTCTCGATCTTGGTGTTATAGGTCTGCACGCTGTCGTTGTAGAACTGCCGCGCGTAGGCCACCCGGTCTTCGGTGGACGTGAGCTCTTCTTGCAGGTTCAAGAAGTTCTGGTTCGCCTTGAGGTCGGGGTACGCCTCCCCCAACGCGAAGATGCTCTTCAACGCACCGCTGAGTTGGTTTTCGGCGGCCGCTTGCTGCTGCGGGGTCGAACCCGACTGCTGCGCGCTCATGGCCATGTTGCGCGCCTGGATGACCCCCTCGAGCGTTTCCTTCTCGTGGGCTGCGTAGCCCTTCACGGTCTCGACCAGGTTCGGAATGAGGTCGTAGCGACGCTTCAGCTGCACATCGATCTGCGACCAGGCGCCGTCGATGCGGTTCTTCAGCTTGACGAGCCCGTTGTACATGCTGACGAACACCAGCACGACGAGCACGACCAGCACCACCACGAGGATGAGGGCGATTGCCACGTTGTGAACTCCTGAGATGTACAGAGCGGGGACGCATCGGCGGCGCCCCCGGCGAACCCTTGGATCCTACGGGTTCTCAGGCCTCGCCAGTGGTCGATGTGGGGGCCACCACGATGGTGACCCGCTGCTCGCCGGGCTGGCGCAACGGGTAGGAGTCGACACCCATGTACTTCTTGGCCAGGTGATCGATGTCGGCATCGCCGGTCTCGGTGATGCGCTTGGCCACCGTGCCCCGCACCTGCAGGTAGCTGTAGCCGTTCTCCGGGTCGGTGACCGAGATCGCCACGGGCGCACCTTCGGGCAGGCACTTGTCCTTGACCCGGCCCACTGCCGTGTTGAACCACAGCTCCCCGTCGGCATTCACGTCGACCCACACCGGCGTGACGTGCGGGGCGCCCTTGGCGTCGACCACTGCCACGTGAGCGAAGACCGGCTTGGCGAAGAGCGCGCGGGCGTTCTCGGACAGCTGCATTACGACTCCTTGCATCAGAGCATCACGTGGGGACGGTCGCGAGTGCAATGGCACTCTCGTAGACCGTGACATAACGACTTGCGAGGCGACGCATCGAGAACTCGGCCGCTCGACGCTCACCGGCATCAACGAGCTCGGCCCGTCGCAGTGGATAGTCGAGCAGATCCCGCAGCACGGCCCGCAACGCGTCGGGGTCGCCCGGCGGAACGAGCTGACCGTCGACGCCGTCACGCGCCACGTTCGCGTACCCGGGAATGGCCGACGCCACAACCGGCGCGCCCGCCGCCATCGCTTCGAGCAGCACCACACCGAAACTCTCTCCGCCAAGCGCCGGCGCGCAGAACAGCGTGGCCCCACGCAAGCGCCGGTTGCGTTCGTCGTCGGAGATGCGACCCAACCACTGCACGTTGGGGACGTTGCGCGCCTGGAGTTCCTCGGTTTCCGGGCCGTCGCCCGCCACCCACAACTCGGCGTCGCGATCCAACCCTTCGAACGCGTCGAGCAGCACTCGCAACCCTTTGCGCGGCTCATGGCGCCCGATGAACATGATGGCCGGACGCTTGCTGGGCCACGGCTCCGCCGACGTGAACTCGTCGACCTCGACGCCATTGAACAACACCGTGTACCGACCACCGCATGCACGCTCGGCCAGTTCACGCGCCGCTTCCGACACTGCAGTACGCAACGTGACACGACGCGCCACCGCTTTCATGGGCCGGCGCATGAGTGTTTCTGCGGTGAGCTTGCCGGCCGCATGCCACGTGCCCACGATGGGAATGGGCGGACCGAGCAACACCGCGTGGTTCGGGCCCGGCACCATGGGCTCGTGCAGATGCACCACATCAGGTTCGAAGTCGCGGATGGCATCGAGCGTGCGCTGTGCAACCGTGGGGCCCGCGCTCACCGGAGCAATGGAACCGTTCGACGGCCACATGCTCGAGGGCCCCACGCTGATGACACTGGGGTCGGGGGGCGGACCGTCGCACGGGCCGAGCACACGCGCGTCGACCCCATCGGCCCGCAACGCGCGCGCCAAACCCAGTACCTGCCCCTGCACCCCTCCCGGATACGAGAGCGAGTACGGACTCGTGAGGAGAACCCGCATCGTTCCTAGTGTCCCATGGGTTGGCTGTCAGGCGCCTCTGCCGGCGCGTCGGCCCCAGCCCCGGGGGTGGAAGCCGCCGGATGGGCCGGCTCGCCCCGGTCCGAGGGCCAGTTCGGCTGCATCATGTGCCACTGCTCGGGGGCCCGCCGGATGAGCCCCTCGAGCGCCTGCGCCAAGCGCTCGGTGAAGCGCACCACGTCGTCACGCAGGCGCCCCTGGCGGTCGGCCGGGATGGGCGGCGCAATGACCGCCGAATTGCTGCGGCCATCGAAGTACACCGCCGTGGGCAACACCGGCGCGCCCGACCGCAACGCGAACACCGCCGGACCAGCCGGCAACGTGGTGCGCTCCCCTAAGAAGTCGACCTCGATACCGTCGCCGCCGATGTCGCGGTCGCACAACAAACACAGCACCCGGTTGTCGGCCAACGCTTTGAGGCAACGCGCCGCCGCATCGGGACCCAACGGGATGATCTCCATGCCCATCGCCTTGCGTTCACGTTCGAAGAGCTGGAACAACTCGGGCGGCTCGACCGGCTCGACGACCACTACCGGCGGCAACCCCTGCTGGGTGAGCCACGCACCCGCGTACTCCCACCCACCGACATGTGGCAACGCCAAGATCACGCCCTTGCCGTCGGCGATGCCCTTCTCGATGTGCTCGAACCCTTCGACAGTGAAGCGAGTCAGTGGACGCTGGGCGTCGCGCGGCAAGCGGAACATCTCGTACCAGTAGCGCGTGTAGCTGGCGAACGCTTCATTGGTGGCACGACGGATCACCGCGTCGGACGCGTCAGGCCGCACCCGACGTTGATGCCGCTTCACGACCTTCGCCCGCCACGGCAACGCGTACGCCGACGCCCGACCAATGGCACCAGTGATTGGAAGGCCGATCGCAAGCGGCAGACGCGGCGCAATCACCTCGCCCGTTCGATACGCGAAGTACGGCAGGCGATGCGTGAAGAAGCGGTGAACGGGGCCGGACTTCGGTTCGGCCTTGGACTCGGCGTCGCTCACCGCAGGTCAGGGACGCGTTCGCCGTTGCGCGCGTGCACGCTCACGTCGAGCTGGGCTGGGACGGCGGGCATCCCACCACGTGGCCAGTGTATCGGTGAACGGTCGCGGCGAGCCGTCGGCGTTGACCGGGCGCGTGACACGGGTCTCGCGACGCGGTGGAGCACCCGCAGGACGTCCGGCTTGACGCCACACCTTCACGAACCGCGTGACCACCGTGACGCTGCCCAACACCAACATGATCCAGAGCACCGGCACGATCACGTTGAACGCGAACCCGATGCCCAACAAGATGAGTCGCTCCGCCCGCTCGAGCAGACCGCCCTTCGCTTCGAGCCCCAAGCTCTCGGCCTTGGCGCGCTCGTACGAAATGGTCATGGAGACTGCGGCCACCGCAAACGCCAACACCGGCAGGTGCGGACCCTTTCCGCCGAGGTACCACGCCACACCACCCAACAAGATGGCGTCCGAAAGCCGGTCGGCGACCGAGTCGAAGAACGAACCACGCGGGCCCGCGCGGCCGCTGTTGCGCGCCACCGAACCGTCGAGCACATCCGGAAGCCCAGTAGCCACCAAGCCGACCACGGCCCACCAGAGGTGCCCCGTCGCAACGAGCCACGCAGTGGCACAGGAGGCGAGCAGACCGATGATGGTGAGCGCATCCGGCGTGACGCCGATGCGATGCAAACCCCGTCCAACCGGTCGGAGGGCCGCCTCGACCTTGGACCGCCACCGCTTGTCGATCATGGGGAGGACTCCAGCCCGCTCGTTGGGGAAAACGGTATCACCGGGACGATCGGGGCATCGCCACTGTTACCCCCGCAGCCGCGTGAATGCGCGGCCGCGCGGCCACGCGGCCGGATCAATCGAGGCTGACGAGGAAGTAGCGACCGGCCCGCTCGACCAGCTGCACCGGATGCCCGTCGAGCGGGAAGCCCGTACCGCCCCAGCCGCCCGCCGGCTGGCGCACCGGGATGGACCGGTTGCCCTTCGCCGTGGGCATGGCCACCTTGCCCGGCCCCGACTTCCAGGCGATCTTGCCCTCGGGGAAGTTGATGGCCTGACGAGGTGTGTAGCGGGCCTTCTTCTTCGCCACCAAGATGAGCGCGTCGTGCGCCTTGCGCACCGCCTCGGCGGTGAGCACCGGCGGCAACTTGGTGTGCTCGCGCGCGTACGACTTGAGTTCCTTCAGCGACGACGTGCCGTACTTGCCTTCGAACTCGGCGATGAGCACGTTCGCGAAGTTGTTCACGCCCGCAAGCGTGCTGTTGAGCGCCGACTCTTGATCGTCGGCGGGGAGCAGTTCGATCTCAGTGTTCATTGTTCTTCTGTTTGATCTTCGGGTTCTTCTGCGCCTTCGGTTGACGACAGGTCGTACTGCGCCCAGTCCTCCGGGTTCTCTTCGGTGTACTGACCGAGCACATGCCCGTCGACGGCATCGAGTTCGACGAGACCCCGAATGCTGGGCGGTTCATCGGCGCTGTAACACAGGATGCGCCACGTGGGCTTGCTACGTAGCCCCCGCCACGCCAACTGCGCGCTGGCATGCCCGATGGGGAAACCCACCGCATTGGACGCAAGCCCCAACGCTTCGGTCTGATCGACCTTGAGCGGCCACGCGCACACCCACTGGTAGGCCGCCACCACCAACAACACCACGGCCGCCGCTTGCAGTCCACCGCTTTTCCAACCCCACCCGGCCGCCGCACAGCCGAGCGCAAGCACGCCGTAGATGACCCCGGCGATCCGGCGCCGGGCGTTGTCGGGAAACGTGTACGGACCGACGAGCGCTGTGTTGAGGTTGAGGTCCTCCGGGAGCTGGTCGCCGGCGGCCTCGGGGCGCGGTTCGCCGGTGGGTTCGGGCGTCGACGGGTCGGTCATGCGGGGAGTGATCCTAGGCCGAGAACATTTCCTCTCCGGTTACAACCTTTGGAGCGGGTTGGGGGTCTATTCCGATGAACGTGGAAAACGCGCACGTTGTCCAACCGGGAACCCACCCCTCATCAGAAGGATCGACACGATGCTCAGCGCACTTCGTACCACCACCATCGGGCTCGCACTGGCGGCCAGCAGCCTCGGCGGTCTCGTCGCCACCGCAGCACCAGCCGGCGCCGCCGCACCTGCACCTCGCCCAAGCATCACAATTCGCGTGCAGTCCGACTCCTCGGCCAACGTCCGGCTGGTCGCCATCACGGCCGCAAACACAGTCAAGGTGCGCAACGTCAAGGACCGCGACACCAGCGGCCCCAACCGCGGGATCGCCGAGTTCCGGAACCTGCCCAACGGACGCCAATACATCGAGTGGGAAGCCTGGCGCTTCACGACCACCTACATCTCATGCAACAACGACGACTTCACTGCGGGCAACGGCTTCGTCAACGTGCGGGTTGCCCCCGGCCAGCACGTCGTGTGCGACATCAACGTGGCCGACAACTGGAAGTGAGTTCACGCACTTCGCACTCGCCCGTCGGCCGAACACCGGTCGGCGGGCGGTGCTGCGTGGGGCGTTTCTGACCCGCACATATGACAGTGAGAAACGCCTCAGTGGGGCCAGGAGGTGCGGAGCTTGTTGAAGCTGGTGTCGAGCGACTCCGGCATCACCCGCACATTCGCAATGCTCGTCATGAAGTTGGCATCGGCCACCCACCGCGGCAACACGTGCCCGTGCACATGACCCGGCACACCCGCGCCCGCCGCCGCACCGAGGTTGTACCCAACGTTCACGCCGTCGGGCCGAAACGCCGCCTTCACCGCTACGACGGCATCGCGCACGAGCGCGTTCTGCGCCGCGTACTCGGGGGCGCTGAGCTCCTCGAGACCGCTGACATGGCGGAGCGGCGCCACCATGAGATGCCCCGACGTGTACGGGTACGCGTTCATGACCGCGAACGCGAACTCATTACGCGCAAGCACACGCTCTTCCTCGGCGCCCTGCGCAAGCGCGCACAACACGCACTCGTGCTTCGGACCCTCGGTGACGTACTCGCTGCGCCAACCGGCCCAGATGTAATCAAGGCGCGAACCCTGGATGGCCGGCTCGCCGGAGCCGTCAGGCATTGACTCGCTGATCCCGCTCGGCGCAGACGCGTTCGATGAACGACGCGAGCGGCACGTCACGCTCGGGCTCGTCGCTCCCCCGCGCGTTCACACCCACCGTGGCGTTCTCGGCGTCGGCATCGCCGACCACCAACACGTACGGCACCTTCTCGGTCTTAGCCCGCCGCACCCGCGCGCCCAACGAGTCGGAGTGCGAGTCGAGCACCTCGACGCGCAACCCGCGCGCCTTCATCTGCGCCGCTATGTCGTACGCATAGTCGGCATGACGGTCGGCGACCGGCAGCACACTCACCTGCACCGGCGCGAGCCAGACGGGGAACGCGCCGGCGTAGTGCTCGACGAGGATGCCGAAGAAGCGCTCGATCGAACCGAACAACGCGCGATGGATCATGATGGGCCGGTGCCGCTCGTTGTCGGCTCCCACGTACCAGAGATCGAAGCGCTGCGGCAGCTGGAAGTCGAGCTGAATGGTGCTCACCTGCCACGTGCGACCGATGGCGTCGCGGGCCTGCACCGAGATCTTCGGCCCGTAGAACGCGCCGCCTCCCGGGTCCATGACCAACTCGATGTCCATCTCGGATGCCGCCACGCGCAACGCCTCGGTGGCGTCATTCCACTCGTCGTCGTCGCCCACGAACTTCTCGTCGGGCTTCGTGGACAGTTCGAGGTAGAAGTCGTCGAGCCCGTAGTCCCGCAACAACCCCAGCACGAAGTGCAGCACCGACTTGAGTTCGTCGGTCATCTGGTCGCGCGTACAGAAGATGTGGCTGTCGTCCTGGGTGAGGCCGCGCACACGCGTGAGCCCGTGCACCACGCCGCTCTTCTCGTAGCGGTACACCGTGCCGAACTCGAAGAGCCGGATGGGAAGGTCGCGGTAACTGCGCGTGCGGCTCTTGTAGATGAGGATGTGGAATGGGCAGTTCATGGGCTTGAGGTAGTAATCGGTGCCCTCGGGCCCACCCTCGTCCATGTGCATCGGCGGGAACATGCCGTCGGAGTACCAGTCGAGGTGCCCACTCACGTCGAAGAGATTGCGCTTCGTGATGTGCGGGCTGTTCACGAACTCGTACCCCGACTGTTCGTGCTGCTGACGCGAGTACTCCTCCATGACGCGACGCACCACCCCGCCCTTGGGGTGGAACACCGCAAGACCTGAACCGATCTCGTCGGGGAAACTGAAGAGGTCGAGTTCGACGCCCAACTTGCGGTGGTCGCGCTTCTCGGCTTCCTCGATTCGATGGAGGTGGTCGGCGAGTGCCTGCTTGGACTCCCACGCCGTGCCGTAGAGGCGTTGGAGTTGCGGGCCCTTCTCGTTACCCCGCCAGTATGCGCCCGCAACCTTGGTCAGTTGGAACGCCGGCAACTTACCGGTGCTGGGCAGGTGCGGGCCCGTGCACAAGTCGGTGTACGCAACGTCGCCGTTCGCGTGCAGGTTGCGATACACGCCCACCGTGGTGCCGCCGGCGAAGTCGGCCGCGTCTTCCTCGCTGGCTGCGCCCGCACTCACCTTCTCGATGATTTCGCGCTTGAACGGCTGGTCAGCGAACAACTCGAGGCCGGCCGGAACGTCGTACTCCTCGCGCACGAACGCCTGGTCTTCCTTCACGATCTCGCGCATGCGCGCCTCGATGCGTTCGAGGTCGTCCTGGGTGAAGTGCGCGCCATTGGGTAATTCGAAGTCGTAGTAGAAGCCATCGGCGATGGCCGGACCGATGGCGTACTTCGCCCCTGGGAAGAGGTCGAAGACCGCCTGGGCCAGGATGTGACTGGCGCTGTGACGGAGCACCTCACGCCCCTCGGGACTGTCGCCCGTGACAATCGCAACGACTGCGTCGGCGTGAATGGGCCGGTTGAGGTCGACCACCACCCCATCGACCGTGGCCGCCACCGCCGCCTTGGCCAGGCGCGCGCCGATGGACCCTGCGATCTCGGCCCCGGTGGTCCCGGCCGCCACCTGGCGCTGGGAACCGTCGGGAAGGGTGATCGTGATGTCGTTCGGCATGAGGGTCGAGGCTAGTGAGCGCCTCGGGCCCGGCCGGCGGAAATCCCCCTCCCGAGCCACTTACGCGTTTTGCACCATTTGGTCGATTCTTCGTACGCTGGGGGCATGGAGGCGCGGAACCTCAACCCCTTCACCCGTGCACCCGGCGAGTGGCCGCTTGTCCTGGCTGGTCGAGCGCACGCCATGGAGCGCCTCAAGCTCGCGATCGGCCGTGTCTCCTCGCAGCGCCAGAGCGACGTGATCTACCTGCACGGCCCCCCGGGCACCGGTCGCACGGCACTCCTCCGTGCGTTCCTATCCGCCGCCGCAATGCGCAAGCTCGAACCCGTCACCGTCGACGAAACCGACGGCATGATGGCGTTCGACGAACCCGGCGCGCGCGCGTTTGTCGCCGACGACCTCGACGGTTGGCGCTTCCCCGAACGCTTCATCGAACGCGCCCGCAAGACCCGTCAACGGGGAACGACGATTGCAGTCGTAGCAACCGGAATCAGCGTGATGCGAGAGCACGACCACATTGCGTACGACGAAAACCAAGTGCAGCTGCCGTTGCTCACCGATGAGCAAGCGACGCAAGTGCTCGTACGCACCGCCGCCACGACTCACCACACCTGGGAACCCAACGCACTCGAGCGAATCGTGGCCACGAGCGTGGGGTACCCCGACATCCTCCAGAACATTGCGTTCCTCGCCTGGTTCAACGCCCAACGCGTGGGCACATCGGAAATCGCTGACGCGCACGTACTGGCCGCGGAAGCAAGCATGCCGCTCGCAAACCACTTCGCAAAGAAGCGCGACGCCATCTCCGCCGCAACCCGGTTCCGGGGTGCCGCCGACACCTACATGGTGTTTGGACGCGCCGACGAGCCACTCAGCATCGAAGAGATCGCCGAACGCGCCAACAAGCGCCCGCTCGCCACCGATGCGTTGGGCCGCCTGGTGAACGGTCTCGTCGATGGCGGGTTCGTCTACCGAACCGGCGACGGCAACGCGGCTCGATACCAACTGGCCGACAACCGGGCCGGCGATGCGATTCGTGCGGTCAAGCCGTTCGGACGCTGGCGATGAGCGCAACCGCAACCGACCGCGAATACGGACCGCCGCCATCCGACGACTCACCAAGCTCGGCCTGGTGGAACTCGTGGCCGGAGTCGAAGGTGGCGACCGCGGACTCCGCCTCACCCATCCGATCATCGCCACCCTCACGAAGATGAGCAGCGCGTGCGCGAAGGCCACACGGCAGCACTCCGCCACGCGCGCCCGCTGACGCACGCCCGTTCGGGCAGCGCTACTGGGTGAGCGGAACCGAGAGGTCGACGCCGAGCAGCGCGCCGAGATCGCGCACGGTCTCGGAGCCGGGCGCGCCACCGCGCACGCGGTCCGCGAGCGATTCGACGAGTTGCAGGGCCCGTGGCGCGTTGAGGTCGTCATCGATGGCGGCCCGAACCTCATCGGATTCGGAACCACCGGTTGCGCCGGTGTCACGGGCGGCAGCATCGACCAGGAGCGCCAAGAGCTCATTGGCGCCGGCGAGTTCGCTGTCGAACCACTCGAACCCCGAGCGGTAATGATGCCGCATGAGCGCCATGCGAATGACGCGGGGATCGTGGTCCTTCAACAAGTCACTGATGAAGACGAGGTTGCCGAGCGACTTGCTCATCTTCTCGCCCTCGTAACTGACCGTGGCGCTGTGCAACCAGTGCCGCACGAACGGCTGCCCCGTGACGCTCTCGGTCTGCGCGATCTCGCACTCGTGGTGCGGGAAGATCAGATCAGTGCCCCCGCCATGCAGATCGATGGTGGGACCGAGCAGCTTCATGGCCATCGAAGAACACTCGACGTGCCAGCCCGGACGCCCCACACCAAACGGCGCGCGCCACGCCGGTTCGTCGGGCAGCGACGGTTGCCACAACACGAAGTCGAGCGGATCACGCCGATGCTCGTCGGTGGGGTTCCCACCTCGCGCCGCCGCCAGCTTCAGCATGCGCTCACGTGGATAGTGACTGAGTTCGCCGAACCGTTCGAACGAACTGACGTCGAAGTAGACGGTACCGTGCGTGAGATACGCATGACCGTTCTCGAGCAGTTCTGCGGTCATCGCAATGACTTCGTCGACGTGCTCGGTGGCGCGCGGCTCGGCGAACGGCGGGCGCATGTTGAGCGCCTCCATGTCGGAGTGGAAGCGCGCCACCTCGCGCGCAGCCAGATCCAGATACGGCTCCCCGAGTTCCCGCGCCTTGGGCAGGATGGAGTCGTCGACATCGGTGATGTTGCGCACCATGCGCACCTCGTGACCGAGGTCCTCGAGCCGGCGGATCAAGAGGTCGTACGTAAGATACGTAGCCGCATGACCAAGATGCGTGGCGTCATAGGGAGTGATCCCGCACACGTACATCGTCACCACCGGGCCGGGGGTGAACGGCACCACCGCGCGCCGAGCCGTGTCATAGAGCCGCAATCCGGAATCCATCGGCGCCGAGTGTGGCACAGCACAGCCATGACCCTCGTGATCAGCACCGCCGCACTCGGTGCCGCTTGCAGCTCGGCGTCTGGCGAACCCGGGCGTGGCGCGCCCCCGTCGACCCTCGAGTCGGCGCCGACATCGACCACCGTCCCAACATCGGCCTCGACGCGAGTCGCGCTCGTCGGCGACTCCATCGCCCTCGAAGCGCGCGACGATCTCACCCGACGTCTCGACGAACGGGGCGAGACGCTCGACGCGTTCACCCGTGGCGGCACCTCGCCCTGCGACTGGCGCGACACCGTGAGCGCTGCCATCACGCCCGGCCGCTACCGCGCGGTGGTGATCCTCTTCGTGGGGAACCGATGGACACCCTGCATGCAACCGAACGGACGGTTCCCCACGCCAGCCGAGACGGTGGCGCAATACCGATCCGACGTTGCCGACCTTGCGCAACTGATCAACCGGCGCGGCGCGCCGGTGTACTTCGTGATCCCTCCGGCGATGGATCCGATACGTCAGCCGGAACAAGCGCAGCTCAGCGCGAGCGTGGGTCGCGACGTGTACCGCGACGTGGCGCGCCGCGAACCGGGCGTGACCACCATCGACCCCGCTCCGGCGTTGAGCGCGAGGTACCTCGAATCCGATCGCTGCCGGCCCGATGAGGCCGACCTCTGCTCACCCAACGGCACCGTGCAACTCCGCACCACCGACGGCATCCACATCTGCCCAATCGACCCCGACGACCTGGCCGCCCGAGCCGCAGCGTGCCCCGTGCCAGCGGCCGGCGCCCGCCGCCTGGCCCAACTCATCGCCGACGCCGTGGTGCCCCGCCCCGCCCGATGACCCAGCCTCGGCGCCCGAGAACCCGATGACGGGCACGCACCAGTCCGCGCGGCCGACACCTACCGGCGTGCGTCGTCGCGCCCCTCTTCCGTTCCTCGCGTGCTGCCTCGTGCTGGCGCTGGCCGCCCTCGCGAGCGCATGTTCGGAGTCGACCCCGACCACAGCCAATCGGCCGCCGCGCATTGCACTCTTCGGCGACTCGGTCGCACTCGAAACGTACCCCTACCTCCAGCTGGGCGTCTCGGTGCACGGTGCAACGGTGGACGCAGCCGTTCGCGGCGGCACCGCGCCCTGCGACTGGATGAACGACTTCCGGCGCGTCGTCAAACCCGGCCGCTTCGACGACATCGTGGTGCTCTTCGTAGGCAACCGAGGTACGAACTGCTCGCTCGTGAACGGACGAATCCCCACCGTCGACGAAGCGCTCGTGGAATACCGACGCGACGTCTCCGAAATGGTGCGCATCGCGACCGTGGCACGCACGCGGATTCACCTGGTGGACCCGATGCCGGTCGACGCAACACAGCATCCGGACTGGGTGGAGTTCGGCGCCAAACTGACGAGCGCCTACGACGACATCGTGGCGCGTTACCCAATGCAGGCCGACACCATGAGCCTGGTTCCCGCGTTCGGTACGACGTTCCGCCGCACCGACACCTGCCGCGCCGACGAAACGTCGTTCTGCGCGGCCGACGGCACGCTGACCATGCGCACCGCCGACGGCATCCACCTGTGCCCCGTGAGCGTGGACGAGTTCATCGAGAACCGTGGTAATTGCCCGCAGCTGTCGCCCGGGGCGCGCCGCCTGGCCCAAGTGCTCGCGGGCCGTCTCGCCCCGAACCCGTGAGTCGCTGCGGCCCCCCGGCCGCCACCCGGGACGGACACGCGGTGTCCTGTTTGTAACTTTCGTCACGCTCCCCAGAATTCTTCGACATCTAGCCAGTGAAACTGGTCGCTGCTGCGTAGTACCCAATGTGAGACGCACCCGAGCTGCCATCGCCACCGTCGTTGCGGCCGTCGCCGTAAGCGCCGCGGCGGCCGGATTCGTCGTGGCCGCCGGATCCGTCACCCCCAGCCGAGCCGCGATCTTCGACGTGACCGTGCCCACGGTTGCGCCGAGTCCCGCGCCCCTCCCCCCTCGGCCTGATGCCACCAATGTGGCGCTCTGGGGCGACTCGATCGGCGTGGAAACCGCCGGCGAACTCGCGCCGGAACTCCAACGGCGTGGCGTTCCGTTCGAAGCGCACACCCACGGCGGCACCGCGCCCTGCGAATGGCTCGACGACTTCCGCGCCAACGTGACCGCCGGGCACTACAGCAACATCGCACTGCTGTTCGTGGGCAACCCGTGGGGCGCCTGCACCCAACCGTATGGACGCATGGCTGTGGGACACGAGCTCATCAACATCTACCGCAACGACGTGACCGAGATGGTGCGACTCGCACTGGCATCGGGCGCACGCGTGCACATCGTGACACCGCCCGCAATGGACCGCCGCCAACACGAACCGCTCGACGTCGTGGCAGCCATGCTCGCGAACGAGGTGTACCGGCCGCTCGCGGCCGCCCACCCCGACCGCGTCGACATCGTCGAAACGGCCGCGGCACTCGGCAGCCGCTTCCGCGCCACGGATCGCTGTCGCGCCGACGAAACCGATGTGTGCTCACCCGACGGGACTGTTCGCCTGCGCACCGGGGACGGGGTCCACCTCTGCCCCATCGACCCCCGGCGCTTCTACACCGACCCGACCACGTGCCCGGTCGTCTCGCCCGGCGCCCGTCGCCTGGCCGGACTCGTGCTGGGCGCACTCTTCGCCGACGCACGCTGATACCCGCCGAGGCGCCGGCGCGCCGCCGCAAACGGCGCGCCGCTACTCGTCGCCGATGCCAGTGAGGCGCAAGCTCGCCCGACCCTTGTGCCTCACGTTGATGGTGAGGAGGATCGCCGCAAAGGTCTCCATGCCGACGGCGTTCGCCAACGAGCCCCCGTCGAACGCGCGCAAGTCAGGAATGTCGGCCGCCAAACTCATGACCGTGTGCACTGCATTGGGGTCGTTACCAAGCACCACCACATCACTGTGCATCCGGTGTTCGAGCTCGAGGAACTCCGCCGCCGGCACCAAGTGAAACGCCGTGACGACCTGACTCTCCCACAACAACGACTGCATCTCCGCCGCGATCGAACCGTGCGGCGGGAGTACCGCGTTGAACTCGTTGCCGTTGCGCACCAAGTGGTTCGCCATCGACACCACGATGCGACCCGCCAACCGTTGCGAGTGTTCCTTCGCGGTGGCAAGGGCAGAGTCGGCGTGCACCGCCAACACCACGACCTCAGCATCACACGCACCCGCGTTGTCGGAGGCGTGCAGCGTGGCGAGTTGCTCGCCCCACCGATCACGCAGCTCCTTGACCGACGCTTCCGCACGCGCCGCATCGCGCGAACCCGCGATTACCTCATGCCCAGCCACGGCCAGCCGGGCCGCGATCCCCGACCCGGCCGGGCCCGTTGCCCCCAGCACTCCGATCCGCATGGGGGAAGTGTGGCACGGCCGCCGCCGCGGCGCCTGCGGTTCGCGCCCGCAGGCGGCGCGCCTGGGCCGCCACCTCGTCACCGACCCGAGAACTGAGCCCGATCTCGGTGAGCACCAAGTCCAACGCATCTCGCACCGACGCCGACTCGAACACCTCCAGGTGATCGTGCGCCCAACGCGTGACGATGCCGGCCGTGGTCGGCTCAGCGGCCAACGTGTCAAGCATCTCGTCTTGGAGCACCCGCAAGGCCGCGGGCGACGCGACTGGAACAAACGTGAGCATGGATCGCATGCGGTTGACCGCGGCCGGCTCAACCTTCGGTGCAACCGCCAACGGTGGCGGGAGATCGACGCGCACCGCAACCTGTCGTGCCGCCCGCAACTCGTACACCCGATCGCCGAGCGCCAAGGCCCGACGTACATCGCGACGAGTTCTGGGGTTGTCGATGAAATCCGTCAGCTGCCACAACGCATGCATACCGAGCCGGCAGGTGCGCCGCCGCTGCTCATGCAGAAGCGACCGCATACCGACGACGAGTTGCACAGTTTCCTTCGGGTCGCTGCGGACCAAGTATTCGTCGAGCGCAACCAGCAACTCGGCCCGCAACCGCCGGCCACGAAACGTTTCGAGGTAATCGAGGCGCGCATCGACGGCCGCGTCGCTCCGTCCCAGCGCACGCCACGCAACCTCATCGCGAAGGAGCTGCTCTCGCTCGGCGCGCGTCCGCGACCGACCGCGACCAATCGCCGACGGTGGCAAATTTCCTCGGGATCGGCGCACGCCCGAAGGCTGCGGCCGCTGCGGCTCGCTCATGATGCGCCCGTGGCCCACGGCACGATACTGCGCTGCATTCGTCGCCCTCCCCCCGAAAGACAAAGAGCAGTATCGCACCGCTTCGACGACCAGTGCGCGGATCGCACCTCGCTATCGGTCGACGCCCCGCACGTCACGGACCGACTGCTCGAACGCAGCATCCAGCCGGGCTTCCAAGCGGCGAACCGCCCGCCGCCGACGCTCCGACAAGTTCGGGGTCGCCCGATCCAGCAAGTCGCCCACCACCGACACCGCAAATGGCCGGCCCGCCAACTCGCCCACGTTGCGCTTGGTCCAATCAACCAACACCCGGCCCGCGCGCGGATTGGCAGCCACCAGCGGAGCCAACTGCTCGTGGATCACCTGCGCGGCCGGTGCCGACGAACGCACCAGCGCCGCCAAGTACGGCTCGAGCAACGTGATCGACGCCGCCGGCAACGAGGCGTCGCTCGTGGAGCGAGCGAACTCCCCGGCTTCGGGGTGAACCGCCCAGTACCGCTCACCCGACTCCACCCATCGGGCCAGCGCGTGCCGCGCCGCGAACTGCATTGTCGAATCCGCGACATCATCGACTGCGCAATGGAGTTCATGACGAGTCCGATCGAACTCGCGTGCGTTCGACGGGGTCAACCACTGCAACCCATTCGACACCAGCGCGTCGAGTGCGTCGGGATCACCCAGCGCCGCATACTTCCCGATCGCCCGCGCCAACGCGCGGCGACGACTCCAACTCGTGAACGCCAAACTCACGATCTGCACCCGGAACTCGGCCGCCGCAGCGATCTCGCCGCCGGCAATGGATTTCGCCTCAGCCCATTCGAGCGACGAACGACTGACGAATGAACCCGCACTCTCGGGAAACGACTCGAACCACGAACGCACGTCGTCCAGTGTGGCCGGGCCGGTCGTCACCAAGCCAGAGGAGTGCCCGCCGCCGGGATCAGAGGATGCAGTCGGGGCCGAGCAGGACGCGGAGTTCGGCGTAGAGACTGGTACGACTGTCGACCAGGTGATCGTCACCCAAGCGCAAGATGGTGGTCTTCTCGGGACTTTCCAGGTGCACGAACACGGGGCTGTCGCCCGGATGCTTGCGCAACACCTCTTCGAGCTGCTCGACCTTGTCGTCGGTGAGCGTGCCCACCTTCACGCGCAGGCGCACCGGCGGCCCACCGTCGACCACCAACTCAGGGCGCGTCACTTCCATCGCAATGAGCTTGGGCACGTCTTCGCGCCCGTCGACCCGACCCTTGATGCACACGATGGCGTCCTCGGCCAACATGTCGGCGTAGCTCGTCATGGTGCGCGGAAACACCATGACCTCAATGGCGCTGGCCAAGTCTTCGAGCACGAAGGTGGCCATGAGGTCGCCCTTCTTCGTGTACTTGCGGTTGTACGCCGTGACCACGCCACCCACCGTGCGCATGTCGCCATCACGCGCTTCACGCAGCTCGCTGATGGTGGCGTCCGTGTAGCGCTTCAAGCTGCGCTCCGCACCCATGAGCGGATGCTCACTCACGTAGAGACCGAGCATCTCCTTCTCATGGGCAAGGCGCTCGTGCTTGTCGAACTCGAACGGCGGAATGGGCGTGCGATCGTTGAACCCACCACCAGTCACATCGTCGGCCGCGCTGGCCTCGCCGAACAAGCTCATGATGCCGGCTTCTCGCTCACGCCGGCGCGCCACCGTGTTGTCGACGATTGCTTCGAACACTGCAAGCAATCCCTTGCGCGGATGACCGAACGAGTCGAACCCACCCGCCTTGACGAGCGACTCGATGGTGCGCTTGTTCAACACCTGCATGTCGACGCGCTCGCAGAAGTCGAAGAAGTCCTCGAAGCGGCCGTTCTTCTCGCGCTCCTCGATGATGAGCCCAACCAGCCCCTCACCCACGTTGCGCACGGCGCTCATGCCATAGCGAATGGCGTGATCACGAACTGCAAAATCGGACTCGGACTCATTGACATCGGGCACCAGCACCGGAATGTCCATCTGACGACACTCGTTCAGATAGACGGCGCTCTTGTCCTTGTCACCCTTCACACTGGTGAGCAGTGCCGCGAGGTACTGCTTGGGATAGTTCGCCTTCAGCCACGCAGTTTGGTAACTGACGAACCCATACCCCACCGAGTGCGACTTGTTGAACGAGTAGTCGGCGAACGGTTCGATGATGTCGAACATCTGCTCGCCGAACTCTTTGCCATACCCCTGGGCTTCACACCCGGCAACGAACTTGGTGCGCTCCTTCGCAATGAGCTCACGGATCTTCTTGCCGGTTGCTTTACGGAGGTTGTCGGCCTCTTCGAGTGAGTACCCCGCCAACCGCTGCGAGATACGCATCAGCTGCTCTTGGTACACCATCAAGCCGTACGTGGACTCGAGGATGTCGGTGAGGTCGTCGTGGTAATAGCTCACCGGCTGGCGACCGTTCTTGCGGTCGGCGTAGTCGGTGTGCATGTTCGCCGCCATGGGACCCGGGCGATACAACGCCACCAGCGCAGCAATGTCTTCGAAGCGCGTGGGCGCCAGCGAACGCATGAGCGCACGCATGGGGCCACCTTCGAGCTGGAACACGCCGATGCTGTCGCCCTTGCGCAGCATTTCGTACGTCTTCTCGTCGTCGAGTGGCACGCTGTCGATGTCGACGCGCTCACCCGTGGTCTGCTCGATGAGGTCCAACGTGACCGACATGACGTCGAGGTTGCGCAAGCCCAGGAAGTCCATCTTCAAGAGCCCGAGGTCCTCGACCCCATGCATCTCGTACTGCGTGACGACCGGCGCGTCCTCGACCTTGCCCCCCGCTTCCGGCTTGCGCTGAATGGGCAGATATTCGGTGAGCGGGTCACGCGAAATCACCACCGCCGCCGCGTGAATGCCGTCTTGGCGGCGCAGGCCTTCCAAGCCCTTCGCCACGTCGACGACGCGCTTCGCGTCAGGGTCGGTGTTGTAGAGCTCGCGCAGGTCGGCGGCCATCTTGTAACCGTCGGCGTACTTGGGATGCTCGTCGAAACATGCGTACAACGGCGTATCGCGACCCATGATGAGCGGCGGCATCAACTTGGCGATCTTGTCGCCCACCACGTACGGGTACCCAAGCACCCGAGCCGCGTCGCGCACCGCGGCGCGCGCCTTGATGGTGGAGAACGTGATGATCTGCGCTACATGGTCGCGCCCGTACCGGCGCGCCGCGTACTCGATCATCTCGCCGCGGTAGCGAGAGTCGAAGTCCATGTCGATGTCGGGCATCTGCTTGCGGCCCGGGTTGAGAAACCGCTCGAACAGCAAGTCGTACTTGATGGGGTCGATCTCGACGATGTGCAGCGTGTACGCAACGGCGCTCCCCGCCGCACTCCCACGACCCGGACCCACCCGAATGCCATGCGTCTTCGCATACCGCACGAGGTCCCAGACGATGAGGAAGTACGCGCTGAACCCCATCTGCTTGATGACATCGAGCTCGAACTCGATGCGCTCGATGATGTGGGGCGCCGGCGTCATGCCGTAGCGCTCCTTGGTGCCCTCCATCACGATCTCGCGCAAGTAGCTGTCTTCATCGTGGCCCTCAGGGACCGGAAAACTCGGGAGCTTGGGGTTCCCGAACTCGATGTCGACGTTGGCGCGCTCCGCGATCCAGAGCGTGTTGTCACACGACTCGGGGTAGTCGCGGAACAGATGACGCATCTCGGCCGAGCTCTTCAAATAGAACTCTTCGGCATCGAACTTGAACCGATTGGCGTCGCTCATGAGCGCGCCGGTCTGCACACATAGCAGGGCGTCGTGCGACTCGGCGTCGTGCTGATGGGTGTAGTGACTGTCGTTCGTGGCGATGACCGGCAACCGCAACTGCTTCGCGATTTCAACCAACTTGGGCGTGACGATCGCGTCTTCGGGCAAGCCGTGGTCCTGCAACTCGACGAAGAAGTTCTCGCGCCCGAAGATGTCGGCAAAACGCGCCGCCTTCTCGTAGGCCTCTTTCTCTTCGCCCTTCAACAAGTGCTGACACACCCGTCCACCGAGGCATCCCGTGGTGGCGATGACGCCCTCGTGGTACTGCTCGAAGAGTTCCCAGTCGGTACGCGGCTTGTAATAGAAGCCATCCATGTACGCGTAGCTGGAGAGCTTGATGAGGTTGAAGTACCCCGTGTTGTTCTCAGCGAGCAGCGTGAGGTGGAAGATCTCATGCTCGGAACGCTTCGGACGGTCGAAGCGGTTGCCGTCGAAGAAGTACGCCTCGCAATTGTGGAGGATGAAGTCGGAGACGTAGCTGTTGTCCTCCTCGACCTCGAAGTTGAAGACCTCGGCTTCGATTCGGATTTGGTTGACTCGTCGAACTGGCTTGTAGAGGTATCGCTCGTCCTCGATCGTGTGAGCGAAGCGGCGAGAGAAGTTGATGCACAGCGCGTAACCGACGGTGGACTTACCGGTGGGCGACCTGTCGGGGACTTCCGTGACTTGCGCCCAATAGCCGATGCCCGCAAGGAGCGAACGCACGCCCCACACGAGACCCTTCGACGCAACCTTCAGGTCTTGCCGATACGCACTCGCCGCACGCGGCGTCTTGCCGTCACCTTCGAGAAGGCCATCGAGGAACGCTTCGCGAAATTCGAGCGGGCCGTTCATCACCAACGACGGAACCCGCTTGTTCGCTGCGCCGCTCCCGCACAACGAAACGAGCAGCTCCGCGAGCGGCAGGCAGGAAACAACAACCTCGCGCAACGAGCGCTCCGGTCGCTCGTACACCTTCGCCTTGAGTCCGAAGAGCTGATCGAGCGCCTTCACGATTCGATTCGCGAACCCAGACTCGTGGATCCCGAGCGAGAAGTGAATCTGACCGTTCGGCGCCCCGCTCGATCGACGACTCGCCGAACCCTCCGCGGCGAACGCTCCGAGCAAGAACCCCAGGGTTTCGTTGCACTGCAGTTCGAGCGGGAACTCAGGCCACTCGGTCAGGCTCTCGCCGGGACTCCTCCGCACGATCTTCGTCACACGACCATCGGTCAGTCCGAATCTTTCCGGCAGGTGATCGAGCACACGGAGCGTCGTGTGCTCTTCCGCAAGTTTCGGAAGGCACACCCAGCTGTTCCAATGCTGCGCGCCCAATGTTCCCGCCGGACGACCATCGAGAATCTCGCCGGGCTTCGTCCACTCGACACGCCCGTCAGTGCCGCGGATCAGAATTGGATGTTCTTCGGTGAGTCGGAGCCGACGCCGCGTGTGTCCAGAGAGTTCGATCTCATAACCACGACCGTCGTACGGACGACGCATCGTTCGCACAACGCGACGGAACCGTCCGCGGTGAGTGAGAACGAGGTCACCGACTTCAACGTCTTCGACAGCTTTGACACCAGTCGACGTGACGATTTCTTGACCCGCTAACAAACAGCCGATGACCGGCGTGACGTCGTGCTGCTTGCACGCCTCGTAGAACGGCAGAACGCCGTACATGTTGCCGTGGTCGGTGATGCCGACTGCGGGCTGCCCGTCGGCCGCGGCCGCCGCCACGACCTCTTCGATTCGCGACGCACCGTCGAGCATCGAGTACTCGGTGTGGAGGTGCAGGTGCGTGAACGACTTCGCCATCTGTGGACAACCCTGTGGAAAATCACAGCCGTGTGATTCGCGGTCCCTCGACGCTACTCCACTGATCGGCCATCAGCCCAGGGCCAGGTCACCCGCTCCCCCGGCCACCCCCGTTCTGGCGCGTGGAGGGGGGGCACAAACAGCACCCTCCACGCGCCAAAAGGAGAGGTCAGATGTTGCGGTCGGCAATCGCGAGCAACGCGGCTCGGTGGGCACCGAACGCGCGCCGGCCTGCGACCGCAAGCTCAACCCACGTGCGCGGGCGCTTCCCGACGAAGCCCTTCCGGACCGTCACGTACCCCAAAGCTTCGAGGGAAGTGATCTGCTTCGAACACACCGAATCCGAGATGCCGAGCAAGTCGCGCAAGGCCGAGAACTCAAGCTCGTTCGCTTCGCCGAGCGCGGCAACCATTGACAAGCGCACCGGATGCATGAGCGCCCGGTCGAGATGTTCAAGGGCAACGCCCAAGTCGCCGGGGGTCACCGGTCCGGCCGGCGAACGTAGAGCAGCACCCCAACGAGCAGCAGTACGCCGAACACCCACGCACCGAACCCCAGTGTCAGGGACGCCAAGAGCGCTGCGCCGAGCAACAGCGGGAACAACACAACCAGGGCGGGCGCCCACCGCTCCGCAGGCGTGCCCGCTCGACGTGTCCATCCCCACGCAACTGCACTAACCGCACCCGCCGCGAGCAGCGCCCCACTACACCACAGTGCGATCGGAAGATTGGCCGCTATAGCAAGCACGGCCGCGAATGCGGCACCCAAGTAACAGGCGTAGATCCCCCACGGTCGTGACACTGCAGCCGCGCGGCCAGTAGCCGCGCCGGCATCGATCGCCGCGAGCTGGAGCTCAATGTCGTGCGCTTCGCCACCCATGTCGGCCTCCCCACTTTCTAGATAGAAAGTAGTTTCCGACAAATCGCCCAATATGTCAAGCGCAGGTCAGGCGCGGCCGCGGGCCGCGAGGAGCGGCACCAGCATCTCGTTGGCGGTGAGGCTCCCGTGGGCGCTCTTCAGGTTCGACTCGCGGGGATACGCCGGGTCGATGAATCCGAAGTGTGCCCGCGCCGCCAACACCACATCGCCGATGCGCCCCGCCACCCCCCGAGCCACCTCGGGACCGAACCAGCCGCCGTCGATGAGTTCCCTGCGCGAGAACACCCACGCGCGATCGCCCGCGAAGGCCCGTGCCGCATCCAACAGCTCGCGCTGCGCGCCCTTCGGCGCGAACAACTGACGAAAGCGCGCCTCGCCCGCGCTCATGGCCACCAACGGCGCCAACTCCCCCACCTCGATCCACGCATCCGGATCGGACGTGTCGACCTGACCGTGATCAGCCGTGACCAACAGCGCGCAATCGCGAGGCAACACCGTGAGCAACCGGTCGATCAACGCGTCGACATCGTCGAGCTCGCGCTCGTAGAACTCGTTGTGCAACCCGAACTCGTGCGCAACCGAATCGACCCCCGGGTAGTACGCGTACACGAGACGCTCACCAGCAGACACCTGGCGGCGAATGTGTTCGACGAACACCGCCACCGTGGACCACCCCACATAGTGCGCATCGCGCATGTGCGCGCGAGTGAAGCCCGTACCCCGATATTCACTCTTGGACACCACCGGCACCACGCGATTGCAGAACGGCGGATGCCGTTGCACATCCGACGGATTGGGCGCATGCGTGTTGTCGTCGGTGTGCCACCGCAACGCGTTCAACACGTGCCCGTCGACGGGAAACCGGAACCCCACAATCCCGTGATCGCCCGGCGGCAACCCGGTGACGATGGACGTGAGCACCGTGGCCGTGGTGGACGGCACCACCGTGGTGATGGACCCGCCCTCCATGGCCCCCAACGTGGCCAGCCGATCACGGCGCGCCGCCACCGCATCCCAACCCAACCCGTCGACCACCAACAACACCGTGCTGCGCGCCCCCATCGCCGGCCCCGGCAACCATGGCGCCGCCGTGATGCCCAGCAACGCCGGCACCAGCGCCGACGTATTGGCACCAGCAAAATCGGGATGGATCGGGTCAGACATCGCCTCATTCTCCCCGATGAGCCCACGGCACGTGGAAGCATGGGCAGCGTGAAGGTATCTACCCGCGGCGACTACGCCGCCCGTGCGCTGCTCAGCCTGGCGCTCCACGAATCCGACCGCCCAACGTCGGTGAAAGAGATCGCGGAACGCACCGGGCTCCCGCAGCCCTACCTCGAGCAGATCCTGCTCGCAGTGAAAGGCGCCGGCATCGTGCGGTCCAAGCGCGGCGTGGGGGGCGGCTACGTGCTCGCCCGCCCCGCCAACGAGATCACCCTCGCCGACATCGTGAGTGCAGTCGAAGGCCCACTCGAAGAACATCTCGAACCCCACGACCACTGCGAGGGGCACTGCATGCTCCAAGAAGTGTGGACGTGGGTGAACGACGAGACCCGCAAACTCCTCGAACAACACACGCTCGCCGACCTGGTGGAACGCACCCGCGTCGGCCACCCCGACGCCGCCAGCGCGTAACACGCGAGCCGCAGCGAGCCGTCAGTCCGCGCGTCGCAGCGAGATCACCACCGCAAGCCCACCACTCGGCGCGGCTTCCAACGCAACATCGCCACCATCAGCGCGAACCAACTCGCGCACGATCGGCAATCCCAACCCGCTCCCCCGACCGTCGGACGCGCCCGCCCGCCAGAACCGGTCGAACGCGCGCCGGCGCTGCTCGTCGGTCATCCCCGGCCCCTCATCGGTGACCACCAATGTGACCACACCGTTTGCGGCTGCACGAGTGCTCACCGCAACCGTTGACGCGTCAGGAACCACCGCCAACGCGTTCGCGAACACGTTGTCGAACACCTGGTCGAGATGCCCCGGAGTGGCCAACACCCGAACGTCGTTTGGAACCGACGCCGCCAACCGCACCGACCGTTCATCGGCGTAGGCCTCCCACGCCGCCACTCGGTCATCGACCAACGCCGAGAGCGCAACCGGCTCAGGTGCCGTCGGCGCGCCCTCGGCACGCGCCAACGCCAACAACCCGTCGACCAGTCGCGACAACCGTCCCACCTCGGCCACCGCTCCCTCGAGATCGTCGCGGTCCGGCTCGGCCACCGCACCTTCGAGATTCTCGAGCCGCAACCGCAATGCCGCCAACGGCGTGCGCAACTGATGCGACGCATCGGCCACGAACGCGCGCTGCCCGTCGACCAACTCCTCGACCTGCGCAGCCGTGCGATTGAAACTTTCGGCCAGCGAACGCAACTCGGGCGGACTGTTCGGCACCGGGACCCGCGCTGCCAAATCGCCGCGCCCCAAACGATTGGCCCCCGCCTCCAACTCGGCCACCGGCTTGGTGACCGAACGCGCCAACCACACGCTCACCAACGCCACCACAACAACCACTCCGAACGCGGCCGCCGCCAACAACAGCCACGACGTGCGAATCCGCCCGTCGACGAACTCGGTGGTGTAACTCACCCGCACCGCACCCACGATCTTGGCGCCATTGCTCACCGGCACCGCGGCGTAGAACAAGTTCGTCCCCAACGTCGACGAATACCGCGCGCCCGTGACCTCCTGGCCGCTCAACGCCTTCGTGATCTCGGCTCGCGACGCGAAGTTGCGCGCCCCCGAACGCGCCGGATCGGAATCGGCCACCACGTTGCCCGCCTGGTCAACGACCACCACCCGCGCACCCGTGTCGCGCTGATACTGATCGACCTGCGCCTGCAAGCCACTGGTGTTCCCCGACTCGAGCGGCTCCTCGGCCCGGATCGACAACGCCAATGCATCACGCCGAACCGCATCGGACAACGCCCGCCGCTCGGTGCGAGCGAACAAGAACGCCAACGGCAACCCCAACGCCAACACCACGATCAACGTGATGGACACGTACGACACCACCAAGCGTGTCCGCACGCTCAGTCCTCACCGACGCGCAACCGGAACCCCACGCCGCGCACCGTTTCGATGAGGTCAGCATCGCCGAGCTTGCGCCGCAACGACGCCATGTGGACGTCGAGCGTCTTGGTGGGGCCGTACCAGTGGGGGTCCCACACCGTCTCGATGATGGCTTGGCGCGTCTTCACCGCTCCGGGATCCTCGGCCAGGAACGCCAGGAGATCGAACTCCTTCGGAGTGAGGGCAACCGGCACACCATCCACCGCAACCCGGTGCGAACGTCGATCGACGGCGAGCGCACCAACCGTAGTGACCGCGCTTTCGCCGTCGTCCTCGGCATCGTTGAGCGCGCCCGACCGACGCGTCACGGCACGGATCCGCGCCACCAGCTCGCGAAACCCGAACGGTTTCACCACGTAGTCGTCGGCACCGAGCTCGAGCCCCACCACCCGATCGATCTCGTCGCTGCGTGCCGTGATGACGATGATGGGCACATCCGACTCTGCCCGCATCCGACGACACACTTCGAAGCCGTCGAGGTCCGGCAAGCCCAAGTCGAGCAACACCAGGTCGACGGGAAGCGCCGCAAGTGCCGCAAGCGCCGCCTCGCCAGTGGCGGCACGCGTGGAATCGAAGCCCTCGCGCACCAAGCCCTTCACCAACGGCTCGGCGATTGCGTCGTCGTCTTCGACCACCAACACCTGCACCCGACAACCGTTGCACAGCCCGACCACCGCCGGGGGACCACCGGACACTCCCCGCAACCTTTGCCAAGTCCTAACTCCACACTGGGATGCCCCTGCACCGATACCCCGTACAACAGTCGCTACCAACCCGACCAGGAGGACCCCGATGCAACGACGACGCCTCATGGCCAGCATCACCGCCGGCGCGCTCATCCTTGCGGCCGGGGCCGTGGCCGCCGGCGCCAACATGGGACTCGCCGGCATCGCCGACAACCCCAGCCCGGTCGGCAAGCTTGCCCCCGTGGCCGCCGCCGAAGACGCCGCTGCAACCTCGCCCACCACCAGCATCGAACCAACGGTCGTCACCGAATACCTCGACGAACCGGGCGCCGCCCCCGCCGCCGAACCCGCCCCCACTCGCAGCACCCCACGATCGACCGTCGCGCCCGATGCCAACCGCAGCCAGGCGAACGCCACCCCGGCGGCGGACACCCCCGCCCCCGCCCCCACCATCACTCGCCACCAAGACGAACGCGACGAACACTCCAACGACGCAAGCGACGACCACCACGACCACGGCGACGATGACTGACCGTCGCCGCCGCGCCCACCCTGCCGCCGCAGCACGCGTGCTCACCGGAGGCATCGCTGCCGCGTCGACCCTCCTGTTGGTCGGCGTCATCGGCGCCAACGCACGCGCCCACACCAACCCCTCGGTGAACCTGGCACTCGCTGCGCCGCCGACCATTGCCACCACCACGACAGCGCCGCCACCACCGCCCACCACGATCGTGTACCTCCGCCGCCCGTCCTCGGGCACCGGCACGTCCGGCACCGGCACGCAACCCCGCAGCACCAGTCGCGGTCCGACCACCTACGGAACATCGAGTGGCGGCGGCGCAACGCCCGCACCGCGGGCTGTGAACCCAGCACCCGCGCCAGCACCCGCGCCCGTCACTCGCACCCGCGGCAGCTGAGCGCCATGCCCACCGGCCTCGTGAGCGAACGCGCACTACGAGTCATGGGAACCGACGCGCACGTCGTCGTATGCGGACCCGAAGCGCTGCTCGACCACGTCGAACTCCTCCACGCGCTCGAAGCACGATGGAGCCGCTTCGTATCAACGAGTGAACTCTCGCAATGCAACACGCACGCCGGACACCCCGTGATGGTGTCCCCCGACACGTACACCTGCATCGAACATGCCATCGACGCCGCGCGCTTCACCGACGGTACGTACGACCCCACCGTCGACGTCACTGCACTCGGCTACGACCGCACACTGCACACCGTGCCCCCCACTGGACCGGCCGTCACCGGTCGCCCCGCGCCCGGAGTCGCCGGCATCGTGCTCGACCCCACCCTGCCGTCGGTCACCCTGCCCGCCGGCACACGCCTCGACCTGGGCGGCATCGGCAAAGGATTCGCCGCCGACCTCCTCACCGACACCCTGCTCCACCACGGCGCCGACGGCGTCTGCGTCAACCTGGGCGGCGACCTGCGCGTCGCCGGCACCGCCCCCACCGACGACGGCTGGATCATCGACATCGACCCCACCGACGCGCCCATCCCCCACGTCATCGCACTCGGCGCCGGGGCCGTGGCCACCAGCACCACCCGTCGCCGCCGCTGGGAACGCGGTGGGCGGCCGATCCACCACGTGCTCGACCCCCGAACCGGCGAACCCACCGCCAGCACCATCAATACGGTGACCGTGATTGCCGATACCGCATGGAGAGCCGAGGCACTGGCCACCGCCACGCTCGTGGCCGGCCCCGCCGACGCCGCCGCAATTGTCACCCGAGCCGGCGCCACCGGATTGATGGTGGCCGACACCAACACCGTGACGTACTTCGACGGGATGACGGAGTTCCTACGATGAACAACAGCCACCTCGCCTGGTACGTCGCCCGCGCCAGCGGCATCACCGCGTACTTCCTGGTGTCCGCATCGGTGCTGTGGGGCCTCGCGCTCTCCACCAAGATGTTCCGCCGACCACGGCCCGCCTGGATGCTCGACCTCCACCGATTCCTCGGCGGCGCCGCCGTCATCTTCACCGGCATCCACATCGCGGGCCTGTTCTTCGACCAATGGGCCAAGTTCACGCTCACCGAACTCTTTGTGCCGTTCGCTTCGCATTGGAAGCCCATCCCGGTCGCGTGGGGCATCGTGGCCTTCTACCTGCTCCTCGCCGTCGAACTCACGTCACTCGTGATGAACAAGCTGCCCAAGAAGGTGTGGCACGGCATCCACCTCACCAGCCTCGGCCTCTTCGTCCTCATCACCATCCACCTCTTCACCGCCGGCAGCGACAAGAGCAACCAATGGCTCCAGTGGGCCGCCATCGCCGTGAACTCGATCGCCGCCCTCATGCTCGTGGTCCGCATCTCGATGAAACGCCCCGCCGACGCGTCCTACGACGAACCCGACCCCCGCGACGCCGCCCGGGCCGCCCGGCGCGCCGCCATCGAAGCCGCCAAGGCCAAGGCCCAGGCGACCGCGCAAGGCGGCACCTGAGCCCCCCACCCGCCACCTGACGCCATGGGTCGAACGGCCCAATTGCTCGGCGAAGGGCACGCCACACCTGCCGTGGTTGACCCCAATCCAAACATCGACGGCGCGCGGACCGCAGCAATCGGAGACATTGCATGAGCGAGTCGCGCCCGCACGCGCCGACCACCTGACATGGACACCGTGGCCCTCACGGCCGCGCGCGCGTGCGGCCTCATCGCATGGGCCCTCGTGTCGACCAGTGTGCTCTGGGGTCTCACCATGTCGCTTCGCGCTGTGAAACAGCTGCCGGCAAAGCGCATGACGGAACTCCACCAGCGCATCGCACTGTTCGCAATTGTGTTCACCGTGCTCCACGTCCTGGCCTGGATGATCAACCCGCGCGCCGACTTCGGACTCCTCGAGACGTTCATTCCGTTCACCAGTTCGATGGCACCCTTCGCAGTGGCCTGCGGCATCGTCGCCGCCTACCTCCTCGTCGCGGTACAAGTGTCATCGATTCTGATGCGCAAACTCCCGCGTCGCATCTGGGCGCGCGTCCACCTGGCCGCGTTACCCCTGTTCCTACTCCTCGACCTGCACGTGTTCCTCGCCGGCGCCGACCGTGGAAACACCCTCGTGGTGTGGAGTGCCGTGGTGGTGAACTCGTGGTTCGTGCTGCTGGTCGCGTTCAGGTGGCTGGGTCGGAAGCCGACCCGCGATGCAAGTGCGCCAAGACGGCCGTCAACTCCGGAGGAAGCGGTGACTCGAAGCGCATTGGCCGCCCATCCGCCGGATGCTCGAACCCGAGTATCGCCGCGTGCAGGAACGGTCGGTCGATCGCGACCGCCGGCCGCACCCCGCGGTAGGTGACGTCACCCACCACCGGATGATCGATCGCCGCCAGGTGCACCCGAATCTGGTGGGTCCGACCGGTCTCGAGGCGGCACTCCAAGAACGCAACCGCGGGGTCGTCGAACGACTCCAACACCTCGTAGTGCGTGCGAGCCTCACGACCACCCTCACGGACCGCCATCTTCGTACGCGCGCGCTGCGACCGCCCAATGGGCGCATCGATCACTCCACGTGTACCTTCGAACGCCCCCCACACCAGCGCGTAATACACCCGCTCGACGTCACGCGCTGCGAGCTGCGCAACCAACGACTCGTACGCCCGCTCCGAACGCGCCACCGCCAACAACCCGCTGGTGTCGCGGTCGAGCCGGTGCACGATTCCCGGGCGCATGGGATCACCGACCGCCGCGATCTCGGGGAACTGAGCCAACAAGCCGTTCACCACGGTGTCGCGTTCGTGGCCGGCACCCGGGTGCACCACCATGCCCGCCGGCTTGTCGACCACGATGACATCGTCATCGGCGTAGACAACGGGAACCACCACATCGGCCGGCTCGGGCGGCCGAACCGGTTCCGGTTCACCCACCACCAGGACCACGTCGCCCGACTGCAACGCATACGACTTCTTGACCTCGCGCCCGTTCACAGTGACCGCGCCCGCCGAGACCAGAACTTGTACGTCGGCGCGCGGCCAACCCGCCAAGAACGCCACGGCCCGATCGACGCGCTCGCCCGCCAGCGACTCGGGGACCTCGAACTCGAGCACCTCGGACGGTGCGTCAGGCTCGCTCACGGTGTGGCATCCGGCGTTGCGGTCGACGGATTGTCGTCAGGACGACGCAACCCCCACCAGACCAACAACACGGCTCCGCACGTGATGGCCATGTCGGCGATGTTGAACATGGGCCAATGCGGAAGACGAATGAAGTCGACCACTTTGCCGTCGAGAAAACCGTCGGCACGCGCCACACGGTCGATCAAATTGCCGAGCGCGCCGCCCAGCACCAACGACAACGCCACCACGAGCAACATGTCCTTGGCCCGTCGCACCGCACGAACCAAAAACACTGCGATCGCCACCGCAACAACTGCGAGGATCGGCGTGAACGCCTGCAAGATCCCAAAGGCTGCGCCCGGGTTGTAGGACAACTGCCACTGCAGCAGCGAACCCACCGCCTCGACCGGCTGGCCCTCGACCAGCGCATGTACCGCCCAGATCTTCGTCAGTTGATCGAGTGCCACCACCACGACGACCACGACCACCGCCACGAGCCACAAGCGCGAGCGGTCGACGGGCGCGGGTTCAGCGGCGTCGTTCGACACGCGCCTTGCAGTCGACACACACCTCGGCCCACGGCAACACCTCGAGTCGCTCGACCGGAAGCCGTCGACCCGCCGGCGTACACACGCCGTAGGTGCCGGCCGCCATGCGCTCGAGCGCCCGGTCGATGTCGCCGACCACCGCCTGGGCCGACGCGCTGAGCTGCAGGTCACGCTCGCGCTCGACACTGATGGTGTCGCCCTCACCGGATTCTTCGTCGAACTGGGTGTCGCCCTGCTCACGGTCGGCGGCCAGCTGCTCCGCCTCGGCCAGGAGTTCCTCGGCCTGATGGAGGTGACGCGCCCGCTCTTCGACCAACAGATCCTTCAGCTTCTCGAGCGTCTTGGGCGACAAGCTCGGCGGCTGAGGCTTCACCATGAACCCGGACAACGGGCACTGGATCTCATTCGACTTCTTGGGCGGCGTCTTCTTCTCGACAACCTTCTTCGCCGGGGCCGCCTGCTTCACGGCCGCCTTCTTGACGGGTGCCGCCTTCTTGGCCGGCGCCGCCTTCTTCGTGACGACCTTCCTCAGCGGGGCCTTCTTCGCGACAACCTTCTTCACCGGGGCCTTCTTGGCCACGACCTTCTTCGCCGGCGCCGCCTTCTTGGCCGCGACCTTCTTCACCGGGGCCTTCTTCGCCGGCGCGGCCTTCTTGGCCACGACCTTCTTCACCGGGGCCTTCTTCGCGACGGCTTTCTTCGCCGGCTCGGCCTTCTTGGCCACGACCTTCTTCGCCGGCGCGGCCTTCTTGGCCGCGGCTTTCTTCGCCGGGGCCTTCTTTGCCGCTGCTTTCTTCGCCGGAGCCTTCGCCATGGCGACCCTCTCGCGCTCGCGCACCCTGCAATCAGGGCCCGTGAGCTGCGGAATCGCGATTGGCGACCCACCAGTCCGGCCCTGAGGAACGCCGGAGAGTAGCAGCGGCCACCCGAACGGTGGGTCACCCACAGCGCAACGCGAGCCGATCGGTACGCTACGACGCCGTGGCCGAACAACCCTTCACCCCCGTCGACTCCAACCTGGCACTCCCGGCACTCGAAACCGCAGCCCTCACGCGGTGGCGCGCCGACGACCTCTTCGCCCAGAGCCTCAAGCAGCGCGCAGGCGCCACCCCCTGGGTGTTCTACGAAGGCCCACCCACCGCCAACGGCAAGCCCGGCACCCACCACGTCTGGGCTCGCGTCTTCAAGGACCTCTATCCGCGCTTCCAGACCATGCGCGGTAAGTACGTGGCCCGCAAAGGCGGATGGGACTGCCACGGCCTCCCCGTCGAAATCGAAGTCGAGAAGGAACTCGGATTCAGCGGCAAGAACGACATCGAGGCGTACGGCATCGCCGAATTCAACGAGAAGTGCCGCACCTCAGTGGGCCGCTACATCGGCGACTTCACGTCACTCACCGAACGCATCGGCATGTGGATCGACACCGACGGCGCGTACTGGACGCTCACCAACGGCTTCGTCGAAAGCGTGTGGTGGCTCTTCTCCCAGATGTGGGACAAGGGCCTCATCTACGAAGGCTTCAAAGTGGTGCCCTACTGCGGACGCTGCGGGACCGCGCTGAGTTCACACGAAGTGGCCCAGGGATATCGCGACGTCACCGAAGACTCCGTCTACGTACGGTTCCCCGTCGTCGGTGAGGACTACGACCTCTGCGTCTGGACCACCACCCCCTGGACATTGGTATCCAACGTCGGTGCCGCAATCGGAGCGCACGTCGACTACGTGCGCGTGCAATCACCCGACGGCGGGCGCGACCTCGTCATGGCCGCGGCGCGCGTCGAAGCCGTACTCGGCGACAACGCCACGGTGGTCGGCCCCGTGCCCGTGAGCGCCCTAGTGGGCAAGCACTACGAACGCCCATTCACGTTCCTGCCCATCGACCACACTGGCAACCGCATCGTCGCCGCCGACTTCGTCACCGTCGACGACGGCTCCGGCATCGTGCACCTCGCGCCGGCATTCGGTGAGATCGACCGCGAAGTGTGCGAAGCCGAAGGACTCCCCGCCCTCAACCCCGTCGACGCCGACGCGCGCTTCGACCAGACCGTGCCCGCCTACGAAGGCGAGTTCGTCAAAGACGCCGACGAAGCCATCATCGCCGACCTCACCGGCGCCGGCCGCATGATCAACGTCGAGGAGTACACGCACAGCTACCCCCACTGCTGGCGCTGCGCCACTCCGCTCGTCTACTGGGGCAAGCCCACCTGGTTCGCGCGCACCAGCACCCGACGCGACCAGATGCTCGAAGAGAACGCGAAGGTCGGCTGGCACCCCGAAACCATCAAAGAAGGCCGCTTCGGCGAATGGCTCCGCAACAACGTCGACTGGGCGTTGTCGCGTGACCGCTACTGGGGTTCCCCCATCCCCGTGTGGCGCTGCACCTCGTGCGGACATGACGAATGCATCGGATCCGTCGCCGACCTCTCGGCGCGCAGCGGACGCGACCTCAGCGACCTCGACCTGCACCGCCCTTACGTCGACGACATCACCGTCGCGTGTGCCGAATGCGGCGCCGAGGCGCGGCGCGTCCCCAGCGTCCTCGACGCCTGGTTCGACTCGGGCTCCATGCCCTCCGCCCAATTCCACTACCCGTTCGAGAACATGGATTCGTTCGACCAACGATTCCCCGCCGACTTCATCTGTGAAGCCATCGACCAGACGCGCGGATGGTTCTACTCGCTGCTCGCGGTGAACACCCTCGTCTTCGACCAGTCGCCCTACAAGAACGTGGTGTGCCTCGGCCACATCGTCGACAAAGACGGCCAGAAGATGAGCAAGTCCAAGGGCAACGTCATCGACCCGTGGACCGTCCTCGACACCAAGGGCGCCGACGCGCTGCGGTGGTACTTCTTCGCCAGTGGATCGCCGTGGACGCCACGGCGCGTATTCATGGAAGGAATCGACGAATCCACTCGTCGATTCCTGCTCACCCTCTGGAACATCTACTCCTTCTTCGTAACCTACGCGAACCTCGACGGTTGGGACCCAAGCGCCCGCGCCGTGGACACCAACCCCTCCCCGGTGACCCACGTCATGGATCGCTGGGTTCGGTCACGCCTGCACTCCACCATCGCCACCGTCACCGACGCACTCGAGGGGTTCGACGCATTGCGCGGCGCGCAAGCACTCGAATCGTTCATCGACGACCTGTCCAACTGGTACGTCCGACGGTCACGCGCGCGGTTCTGGAACAGCGACTCCTCAGCCGCCGCCAACGCAGTGCTCCACGAGTGCCTCACCACGGTGGCCCTGCTGCTCGCGCCATACTGCCCGTTCATCACCGACGAGATGTACCGCAACCTCACCGGCGAGCCGAGCGTGCACCTCGCCGACTGGCCCGAACCGAGCCACGACGCCATCGACGGCCTACTCGAAACCGAGATGGCTACCGCGCGCGCCCTCACCTCCCTGGGTCGCGCCGCACGCACCGACGCCAAGATCAAAGTGCGCCAACCGTTGTCGAAGGCACTCGTGCTCGTTCCCGGCGCCGCACCGATCAGCGACGACGTGGCCCGCGAAATTGCCGACGAACTGAACGTGAAGGCAATCGAGGCCATCAGCTCACTCGCCGGATTACTCGACTATGTGGCCGTTCCCAACTTCAAGACGCTGGGGCCACGCGTCGGCAAGCTCATGCCCGAGGTGAAGTCCGCACTGGCCGTCGCCGACGGCACCTTGGTGCAACGCGCCTTCGATCGTGGCGAAAACTTCGAACTCGTAGTCGGCGACGAGCGCATCATGATCGGACCCGACGACGTGGAACTGCGTGCGACCCGGCACGAAGAACTCGTGCTCGCCGAAGACGGCGGATACGCAGTCGCCCTCGACCTGACCATCGATGACACACTGCGCAGGGAAGGCCAGGCCCGCGAACTCGTCCGCGCGCTCAACGACCACCGCAAGGCCATCGGGCTCGAAATCGCGGATCGGGTGTCGCTCACGCTGGTTGCGGCGGGCGAGATGGCACGCGTGGCGCGCGAGTTCGGCGACCGCATCGCCGCCGACGTGCTGGCCACCCAGTACGCAGTGAAGGACGACGAACCCACTGGTGAGTTGCTCGTGATCGACGGCACCGAGGTCGGCGTCACGATGAACCGCATCTAGCGGCGGCGCTTGTGGCTACGGACGCCGGCGGCCTGCAGGGCACAGTCGACGCAGAGGGTTTCGCTGCGCGATCCCACCTTCACGATGCAATGGCGACAGAAGGAACCTTCGCAGCGGCCGCATACGCCCACAGCGTCCTCGAGGCTGTGGTTCTTGCACTGCTTGGCCAGCTTGGCAGCCTGCTGCACCACCTGTTCCGTGCTCTTCGCCTGCCGCTTCGCCTTCTTCTCAGCCTTGCGCCGACGCCGCCCCGAGAGTTCCGGTTCGATCTCCTGTTCCGGTAGCTCGTAGTGGATGGAGTCGTTGTCCATCTGCTCGAGCTCAGCCGCCTCGAGGGCAGCAAGGTTCGACGGCAGCACTGCCGCTGACGCAGCGGCGTCGACGCTCGGCGCCGGGTCCGCGGGACGCGCACGATTCGCGTCTTGCATCGCGCGCCACTCCAGGCGCTGCGCAGCTTCTTCGGCGCGCATTGCCGAGATCTCGGCCCGGCGCGCACTCTGCTCGACTTCAGCGACCGTCGCGGGCGGGACTGCTGCGCCCGCGGACCGCAATTCGGCGAGGTGATTCGCCAGTTCGCCGGCGAGACGGCGCGCTTCGCTGGCATCACTGCGCACGCTGGCAGCATAGGTAGCCCGGTCAATGGGCGAAACGAACTCGATCTGCCCCGATGATGTTTCCGCGCGCACCGCAGCCGCTTCGGCCCGAGCCGCGACCTCAGCCGCCGCAGGAATTCGCGGGTCCTGGGTGGCGGCCGCTGGCGCAATCGCAATGGGCTGCACGAAGGGACCGGCAGGCATCGGCGCCGACGCAGTCATCGGCGGAACCGGAATCTCCGACATCGCCGGCGCAGGCGGAGATCCGACCGCGGGCGCGGGCGCGGTCGGCGCGGGCGCGGTCGGCACGGGCGCGGTCGGCACCGACATGGGCGGCGCCGGCGGCACCGGCGTGAACATCGCGTTTGCTTCGGTCTGCAGCTGGGCCAATGCACGCGCATCGGCGGCTTCTTGTTGGACCGCGACCTCGGCCCGCGCCGCCGCGTCCTCGGCCCGCTGGGCCGCGGCTGACGCACGGACGGCGGCCATCTCGGCCTCGTGCCGGGCGGCTTCGCTGTCGTCACTGCGGAGCCGGTTCATCGCCGCACGGCGCGAGAGTTCCTCGGCGTCGCGGGCCGCAACTTCCTCGGCTTCGATACGCGCGAGTTCACGGGCTCGGAGCCGCGAGTCCTCGAGTGCTTGACGTGCCGCTGCGAGCTCAGCCTCGAGGTATGCGAGTTGCGCCGAACCTTCGGCGTCGCGTGCGCGGAACTGCTCTTCAATTTCGGCCTGGCGCTGAATGGCTTCTTGCGCCAACGTCTCGGCCTCGCGGCGCGCCTGATCGGCCTGACGGACCCGCTCGCGGTCCTCGGCCGAGATGATCGCCTGGGCCCGAGCCTTGAGTTCGGCCACGATCGCTGCGTCTTCGGCCTCGCGACGCTTCTGCTCGGATTCCTCACGGAGTCGCCGCTCTTCCTCTGCGCGCGCCGCAGCTTCGACTGCCGCTTGCTCTTGCGCCAATTGCTCGGCGCGTACGGCCGCGAGGCGTGCCGCCTCAGCCTCTTCCTGTTCGGCGAGCTCCTTGGCCAACTCACGTCGCTCTTGCTCGGCGCGCATGCGCTCGAGCTCGCCCGCCATCTCCGCGGCCTGACGCTCGGCTTCGATCCGCGCCGCTTCGGCCTGGCGGGCTGCCGCCTCTGCGGCCTCGCGCGCTTCGGCTTCGCGCCGCAACGCCTCCTCGACGGCCGCGTCACGACGCACGTCGAACTCGAGCGCAGGGTCGTACGTCGCGAGCTCGGCAAAGGGATCGTCGGCGACGGTGGGCTCGGGCGCCAACCACTCGGACTCGAACTCGGCGTCACGACCCCAGAAGTCGGGCGGCGCCTGCTCGACCGGGGCAAAGGATTCGTCATCGACGATCGGCGTGAGATCGAGATCGATCGGCGCCCCATCGGGTGTCGCAATCAACTCGGGCTCGACCGGTACCGGTTCATCGAAGATGGGCTCGGCCACCGCAGTGTCGTCGAAGACCGGTTCAACCGTCGGTGCTTCGAATGGAGCAGATTCGAACGGAGCGGGTTCGACTGCAGTCGAATGGGTGAGATCGAAGTGTCCCAACAGTGCATCGAGTTCGAAGCGCTCGGCGGCTTCGGCGGCGTCGAGCTCGACCGACGCTTGGACCGCTTCGGCTTCGACGTCCACCTGCTCGACCGACTCGGCGACCATCTCGGCCTCGCGATCGGCCCACATCGCATCGACCGGGTGACGTTGCCGCCACCCATGGAGGATGGGATCGTCGGAGCACACGATGATCTGTACTTCGGACGAGAGCGCCTCGAGGATCTCGAGCGCATCCTCCCGCAGCTCACTGGGCAACGCCGACAATGCGTCGTCGAACACGATTGGAAGCGGCCCGAGGGCATCGGACCAGGGGTGATGTTCAAGCGCCGCCTGCAGCACGGCGTCGACTTCGATAACGGTGGACCCTGGCGGAGCCGGCGAGGCGTCACCCCCGTGCGAACGCAGTGCACCGGCAACGTCATCGCCCGGGTCGAATCCCAGGATCGCGATGGCGTTGCGACGTATCCGCTCCGCATGGTCGGTCATCATCTGCGCTTCGGTGTCGTCGACCGGCGCACTCGTCAATGCGTCGCGCTCGGCCACCAACGCCTGGAGCTCTGCGTGAACTTCGCCCGTAGCATCCGCCTCCGGCGAACCAGTGGTCGCCACACCGAGCACGAAGTCGAGATACGACGCGATGCCGGCCTGGTCGAGCATCGTTCGCTCGGCGGCTTCACATTCTTCGAGCTTCTTCATCGCGCGACGCGACGCGCGCTTTTCGACCGCGCGCTGAGCGGCTTCGAGTTCTTCGTGGATGTACCGCAGCTTGTTCGCATCATCAGGCGTGAGGCGCGGCCCGCCCTGCGCGCGATGCATCTTCATCTGCGCGTGTTCGACGCGACGGTCCAATGCCTCGAGTGCCGCGGCGTCCGGCATGCCCGTGGCGGCGAGTTCCGCGAGGCGGGCCTGCACGTGGTCCCAGTCGTCGGCCAACGCCAACGGGGCCGCGTCCACCACCGCCGCACCTGACACGGTCGGGTGGTGGGCAGCAATCTTGGCGGCGAGATCGTCGGCGCGCACGACCATGCGTTCGATCGCCAAACCCGAGAGATCCTCGGGTACGAGTGCTCGCCCGTCGACTTCAGCGCGGGCGTCACCGGCGTAACGACAGGCGACCGCCGCCACCACGTCATCTGCGGTTCGTCCGGACGGTCCACGCGTACCAGTGACCGTCAATCCAGGCGCGAACGAACGCGGCGTCGCATCGCCGTCTCCTCGCAGCTCGATCAATCGGACGCCAGGCACCCGTCTCCTCCCCCGTTACCCCGGTGCACGGTGGGGCAGCAGTTCCTCAATGGGTTGTGTCGGCCAGTTTGGGCCCGAACTGATGGCCCATTCTGCGAGAACCGAGCGAGCCCCAAACGAGTCCTACGCTCGGCCCGTGCTCGACCATCTTGATCGACCCCACCTGCGGATTCGGACCTTCGCCGGCAGCCAAGAGACCCCAATCACCGGCCCGGGTCCACATCAACTCGGTCCCTTCGAGGTGACGGTCCGCACAACCGGACCCGCCCTCGAGTGGTCCGTGGCCAACACCGGGCGCGCTGCCGAGTCGGTCATCTCGGTAGCGGTGGTGGGCCACGTCGGTCGCTTCACGGGGCCGGTCCCCATCTACTGCGAGGGCTACCAGTCGTGGTCGCAGGTCCGGGTGGCACACCTCGGCCTCGACGACGACCCGTCGCGGGCCGGTGACACCTTCGCTCTCTTCCGCGGCGGGCTGCACGCCGACCCCGAGGTGACGGCCGAGCACGAGCTGCGCAGTGAACAGGTGGTCGTGGTTTCCGCCGCCGACGGCACCTCATTTGCCTTCGGCTTCGGTGGCGGCACCCTCCACGACGGCACCTTCCGGATCGGGGTTGCCCACAACCACATCGAGATCCAGGCCGAGGCGTACCTGGGTGGGGCGCAACTCGCGCCCGGCGAAGCGCGGGCGCTGCACCCGGTCCGGGCGTTCCGTGATGACGACCCCGAGGCAATGTTGGGAACTTGGGCGCGGTGGGCAGGCGAGCTCGGCGGGGCCCGAACGACTGCGCCGCCCGTGACCGGGTGGTGCTCCTGGTACCACTACTTCGACCGGGTCACCGAGGCGTCCGTGCGCACCAACCTCGCTCGCATCGGCGACTGGCCGCTCGAGGTCTTCCAGGTCGACGACGGGTACCAAGCCGCGATCGGTGACTGGACTCGGACCAACGCGAGGTTTCCGTCGGATCTTGGTGGGCTCGCCGCCGACATCCTCGCGGCCGGACGACGCCCCGGACTCTGGTGGGCCCCGTTCCTGGTGGCACCCGACTCCGAGGTTGCGCGCAACCACCCCGAGTGGCTCGCCCACTTGAGCGCCGACGAACCCCTCATCGGCATGATCAACGACGCGTGGGGCGGCGTGGTCTGGACCCTCGACCCGACCGTCCCCGAAGTCCTCGAGCATCTCCGCACCACGGCTGCGGCGCTTCGGGCCGCCGGCTTCGAGTACCAGAAGCTCGACTTCACCTACGCCCCCGCCCTCCCGGGCATCTTCGCCGATCCCCACCAGACTCCGGCCCAACGGGTGCGGGCGGCCTTCGACGCCGTGCGCGCCGGCGCAGGCGACGACGCGTTCCTGCTGGGCTGTGGCGCGCCCCTTGCGGCAACCGTCGGCGTAGTCGACGCCATGCGGATCGGTCCCGACGTGGCTCCCAACTGGCATCGGTTCGACGTTCCCGGCGACCTGTCGATGCCCGGTTACGAGTGGACCAACGCAGCCACGCTCCACGCGTGGAACTCGGCACTGTTGCGCGCGTACCAGCACCGGCGACTCTGGGCGAACGACCCCGACTGCATCATGTTGCGGACCGACGACACCGAGTTGGGCTTCGACGCCGCCCGGGCGTGGGCGTTGGCCGCTGGCGTGTCGGGTGGATCCATCGTGGTCTCCGACGATCTCGCACTCCTGGACGCCAACGCACGCGCGTTGCTCGACGACGTCATCGAACTCGCAGCTGCAAGCGACGCCGCCGCCGTCAGTGGGCGGACACCACAATGCACTGACCGCTTCGAGCACGCAGTGCCCACCACGATCACCGGCGGCGGCCACACCCTGCACATCGACGACGTCGACGACCCAATCGCTGCCCTCGACTGAACGAAATCCACAGGGTTACGCGTCTTCCAATCCACAGGCGACTCGTCGTACGGTCGATTCCCACGAGAGGAGACGGCCATGACCTTCGAAGTTCGCTGCACCGACGATTCCGTCCACCGCATCGACGGCGCGGACTCGTACCAACAAGAAGGTGCGATGACCACGTTCTTCGCCGCCAACGGCCGGCACCGCACCCTCAACGCTTGGAGCGAACGCGTCGCGTCCATCCGCACCGACCGGGTGTTGTGGATCCGAAAAGTCGAAGCGTGGGGTCCCGACGGCCCGGTCGACATCGAAGGGTTGCTCACCACCACATGAGATGACTTTCACCGCACGCGCGCATTCCGAGTTCGGAGTTGCGCGCAGAGGGGTCGACGGGGTTGTGCCTCCTGGTTCCTTGCCGGTGCACCGCACATGCGGACACCGAGCAAGGAGTGGGAGCGATGGGATTCGAAATCTTCACCAACCTCGACATCGACTGGCAGATCGTTGCGGCCTCGCCCGCCGCGCAAACTGCCTGCCGACGTTGGGGCACCGACCCGGCGTTGCGCGGCTGTCGCACCCCCGACGACGTGTTGGCGCGCACCGATCGTCGGTATGGCGCGGCGGCCGCCGACGCAGTGCTGGCGGCCCTCGCTCGTCGTGCCGGTACCGACACGATGGCGGCCCGCACGCTGTTGCAGGCCCTTGTGCCCGGCATGGTGTCGCTGGCCCGCCGCCACGGCGCGCCCATCGTTCCGGATGCTGCCGACCACGTGGTGGCCATTGCACTCGAGCGCATTCGCACCTATCCGTTCGACCGGCGCCCGCGCGCCATCGCCGCGAACGTCCTGCTCGACACGCACCAGCGGATGTGCCGCCAGCGCGCCGAGTCGCGAGAGACCTTCGGTCACGATCTCACCGAGATCCCCGCTATCGAGACGGCCAACGCGGCCCACGATGTGATCGATCTCGTTGCAGCCGCCGTGGAACGAGCGGTGATCGACGCCGACGACGCCGCGCTCGTGCTTGCGCCGGTCATGGGCGACGACGACTTCAGCGAACGCGCCGCCGACGACGGGGTGAAGCCACGCAGCATCGCCCGACGCCGCCAACGAGCGATGCGCCGGGTGGTTGCGTTCGCTCGTGACGAGCTGAGCGCGTGAAAGAGGACCACGGGCTCGCACCCCTCGTGATCGCGGTTGCGGTCGCCGGGGGGGCAGTGCTCCTTCATCGCGTGGACGTGCGTCACTCCGGGCCGATCATCGGTGCACTCGCACTCGCCGGCATCCTCACGGGGGCATTCGTGGTGTCGCGCCTCGAGGGACGCCGCACGGGAATGGACCGTCGGCGGCCGCTGGGCGTCGACGCGAATGCGCGCTTTGCCTCTGGGCGAGCGCTGGCGCCACTGCGGTTGCGGCGCGGCCAGCGGAATCGGTTCGTGATCGGTCGGCGCGGCCGACACCTCCTGGCCACCGAGGATCGCAGTGCGGCCCGCACTCGCACTCGCAAACACACGGGCGATCGCGGTGCCGTGTGCGTGATCGGCCCGTCGCGCTGTGGCAAGACCGCGAACACGATCAGCGGGATCCTGCAGTGGGACGGACCGGCGATCCTCTCGTCGGTCAAAACCGATCTCTTGAGTGCCACCGCAGGATGGCGCGCGCAACGCGGCGAGGTGCGCGTCTTCGACCCGACCGGCGCAACGACCGCCACCCCATCGGGATGGTCGCCGTTGGGACGAGCCACGACCCCTTCTGACGCCCAGCGCATCGCGCACTCGCTCTCCGAGGCCGCGCCGCGCGCGGGAGCCGAAAACTTGGACTTCTTCCTGGCCCTGGCAGAACAGCTGCTGTGGCCGTGCCTGTACCTCGCGTCGCAACACGGAGCGCCAATGGCCGAGGTCGCGCGCTGGATGCTCGTTCAGGACCGTCCGACGCCACGGGACGACGGAGCCATCCAACTGCTCCTCGATCGTGAACTTGCCCACGGCGACGCGACGCGCCGAGCCGCCGCCGTCGCGTGCGACGCCGCGCTGGCCGCCACCTGGTCACTCGACGATCGCACGCGGTCGAGTGTGTACGCCACCGCACAGACGTTAGTGCAGCCCTGGACCGACCCGTCGGTCGCGGCGTCGGCCCGTACGCACGACATCGATCTCGATTGGCTCACTTCTGGTTCCAACACGCTGTACCTGTGCGCGCCGTTGCACGATCAGTCGCGCCTCGCCCCCGTATTCGGCGGTCTGATTGGCGACCTGCTACAGCAGGCGTACGCGCGAGCCGGGCGCAACGAGCCAATGCCACCCACGTTGTTGGTCCTCGACGAAGCCGGCAACAGCGCCGCACGTTGGTTACCCGAAGTGGCCTCCACCTGTGCCGGGATTGGCATCGTGCTGGTCACCATCTGGCAGTCGAAGGCGCAGATCGACGCCGCCTACGGGCCGCTCGCCGATTCGTTGCTCACCAACCACCTCACGAAGATCGTGTTCTCGGGCGTTTCCGACCCGGCCACCGCCGAGTACGTGGACCGCCTCCTCGGTGAAACCCCGGTCGTGCACCGGGGCGTCACCCACGATCTCGCCGACGGGCGCCGCTCGCTCGGCGAGGACACGCGCTCCGCCCGGCTCGTTCCTGCGCACGTACTGCGTCAGGTCGCGCCCGGTGAAGCGGTGTTGGTGCACGGGACGCTGCCCCCAGCCCACCTGCGCACCATTCCGTACTTCCGCGACCGCCGGCTGGCGGCTCGCGCCGCACTCGGAGGAGTTCCATGAGCAACGAAGAATTCGACACGGCGAGTTGGCTCGATGACATGTCGCGCCGCAGTGGTTTCGATGTCGTCAGTGGATCAGCGGCAGACCGCCGCGCCGAGCTGGACCACGTGGTGCACGACGCGCAACACGCTGGTCTGCCCGTGATTCGACTCGACGGCAAGCAGTCGCACGACTGGGCTGCGCAGTTGCACCTCTCGTTGGGGCCGTTTTCACTGGGATTGAGCGTGCAGTCGAACCCCAACCCTGCAACGGCCGATCCGCGATCGCCGTCCGCGCCGTCGCCGTCGCATTCGCCGTCACACTCCGCTCCGGGCACTCCCTCGACGTTGCCGTCCGCGATCGACGAGCTGGCCCAGGTCGCATTGACCCACGGTGGTGCAGTGCTTGCGGTCGATGACCTGCACCGCGTACCGGCCGAAGTACGCGACGCGCTGATGAAGGCCGTCCACGACTCGGGCGCGCCCATCCTGGTGGTCGGAACGAGTGTACCGTCGCACGCGCCTCGCCTCGAACATGCTGGCGCGGTGCTCAACGAGACTCCTACCCAAGGCGTCGCCCACGACACGCCCGCAACCACGAACCCCGACCGCACGGTCAACCGACCGCCCTCGGCGGCTCGCCATGCATCGCTCGACGGCGTCGGCACCGGACCCTCGCTCGCTCGTTCGGCGTGAACGGACGCTCCCGGCGTCGCGGGTGGACGGCGCCGGGAGTCACTCCGTACGATCACCGACCTCGTCGCTGAAGCCGAAGGGGTCCGTTCGTGATCAAAGAGTTCCGGAAGTTCATCATGCAGGGCGATCTGGTGGAGATCGCCGTGGCGTTCGTCATCGGTGCTGCGTTCGCCCTGGTGACGAAGGCATTCACCACGTTCATCACCGACTTCCTGGCGGCAATCTTGGGCGGCAAGGTCTCCTTCGACCAGTTGAGCGTGTCGATTCGTGGGACCAAGGTGTTCTACGGCCCGGTCTTCACAGCGCTCTTCAACTTCCTGCTCATTGCGCTGGTGCTGTTCTTCGTGATCAAGGCGTACAACGCGGCGAAGTCGAAGTTCGTGACACCCGAAGAGGAAGAGGCCGAAGAGCAGATCCAGTTGCTGCGCGAGATTCGCGACGCGCTCACGTCGACGTCGTAACGACCCACACAGTCCGCACTTCAACCGATGGCCGGGGCATCACGCTCCGGCCGTCGCAGCGTCACGCACCGGCCATTGCGGCGTCGGTGTTGCACCATCTGTGTTCGCTGGTCCCCAACACGTGCTGCACCACTGCGGTGCGCCCGGCGATCTTCCACAACGCACGACCCCGAGCAAGCCGCGGCAAGAGTGCCGCCTCGGGTCCAGTGAGCCCCAAGGCATGTTGCGCGTCGTCGATCTGGTCGCTCGACTGTCGAAGCAGCACTCGCGTCTGCGTGTCGGCCAAGAGACCTGACGACACCTTGGCGGTGGCCGTGCCGTCGTCGGCCTGCGCCCGCAGGTCACTGAGGCGGTGCACCACCAACATGTTCGCCACGCCATAGGCGCGTGACAGCTTCCAGCAACTCTGCAGATATCGGCTCGTGCGTTCGGACCCGAGCAGACACCACGCTTCGTCGAGCACCTGGATGCGTCGCGGCCCATCGGGTCGCGACAGAACCGACTGCCACCACGCGGTTGCCGCCAAGAGCACCAGCCCGAGTGCATCACGATCGTGGTGGACCGCGGAGAGATCGAGGACCAGGCCGGTACCTGTCCAATCGAGGTTGATCGTCGTGGGCCCGTCGAACATCCCGCGCAGCGATCGATCGAGCAACTTGCCCAATCCGAGCGCCACCGACTCGGCGCCCCGTGCGAGTTCCTCGGCGCTGGTACCGGCCCGCGAAGCCATCTCGCCCGTGGGCGCGCGCAACAAGGTGGTGACGTCCACCAAGGTCGGTGGCGTGCTGCGACGACTGTGCGTGCATGCGTCGACCGCCCACCCCACGGCGGCGTCTTCGAGCGGTGTGAGTTCCCGGCGCAACACGGTGGCCGCCAGCGCGCCCACCGAGTCCGTCCGCCGGCGCGCCAATTCCTCGGGGTCCACCGCACCGCCCGGACCGGCGTCAAGGGGATTCACCCGAGCAGTGCCGCCCGGCGACAACCGGACCACGTCGAGCCCGAGCACTTCGGCCAGCGGCGCGTATTCGCCTTTTGGATCGGCACACGCGATCCAGCGCCCCGCACGCGACCCCGCTTCGCCGGTACCGGTTCCGAAGAGCGCAACGCTACGAGCGAGGAACGTCTTCACCAGGGCGCTCTTGCCCGCGCCCGGCTCCCCGGCGATGAGCACGTTGGGATTGGTCACCACACCGGATGCATACGCCTCGAACGGATCGAACGCGAAGGATGCCCCGCCGCTCAACACGTTGGTGCCGACGTACACGCCGCGCGGCCCCATCCCAGAGTCGGCCAGAAACGGATACGCCGAAGATATGTGGGCGGTAGTTCCCCTATGCCGCGGGACTCGCAACGTGCGCCTCACGGCTGCCACTGCGGAGTGGGATACCGACCGAGCGGCAGCGCCGCACCGAGACCCACATCGTGTTGGCCGTGCAGCGCCCGGAGTTCGAGCCCAACACGTGCAGCGACCTGTTCGAGTTCAGCGCAGCGTTCCTCCAACGCGTCCTCACTCGGCTCACTCACCACGAGGAAGCCGGCGAACCGCAGTTCGGCGAACCCGGCCACGAGTTCCGCCTCCCGTTGCGCGACTTCGTGTTGGGCCCGACGCTGTGAGGCCCCTACTCGGAACCCGCCCCGGCGCCGTTGATCTTCGTCGGTCTGCAGCTTGATGGCATCGCGTGCCACTGCTCGCGTCGAGCGCGACGTGGCAACGGGCTCGTAGACCATGGCGACTCCACGAGTGCCGCTGGAATGCATCAGCAACGGCGCCATCCAGTCGGCCGGCTGCTCGAGGCGCGGCCACTCGGCGATCCAATACGAGCGATGCCAACATCCGTCGACCTGCACGTGGGTGAAGCGCGGCGTCACCGCCATCGGCCCCCACATGCGACTGTGGGTGCCCGCACCATTGGCCCGCACGTCGAACCGCGTACGGATTGCAGCACTGATCGCTTCGGGCGTCATCGGCGCGTCGGCGAGCAAACCCGCTTCGGCGCAGCGCTGCGCGAACAAGCGGGTCTCCTCGAGCACGGTTTCGATGGCGAGCGCACGAGCATCCCGCCCGGACACTCCGCCCCGGGGCGCCCGGCGGCGCGTGGCCGTCCGCAGTCGACGGTGATCCACCGTGATGGCAACCAGCACCTCGTGGCGAGCAGTGAACCCCCGCGCGTGGTCAACCAGTGCCAGGTAGTCGTTGCGCCCGGGAGCCGCTACCGCGCCGTCACTGCGCACGAAGTCGAGGTGGTCTTCGACGCCAGCGGGTGACACCCACTCGCACCACGCGACGCGCGAGACCGGGGAGCGCTCGCGACTGAAGACGGCGAGCACCTCTCCCCAGGATGCGACCGCTCGCGCTTGTTCACTTGTCTCCGCCAGCGAGAACTCGCGGCCCGCCACGGTGAGTACTGCCGTGACGGTGCGGGCACGCTCGTCGAGCAGTACCCCGACGGCGCCCACGCGCCGTCGCTGGACCCAGGTGGGCGCGTCCACTTCCAGCAGTTCGAGCCCGTCCAACATCGGCGGAAGCGGCACGGCGCCGGAGCGGCCCGCGCCGAGCAGCGGAACGGGTACGCACCACGGCCGACTGACCGTGCGCTGCCAACGCACCAAGACTGGAATCCACTCGCGCAACGACCGCCCGTCGTAACGGCCGAACGCCACCACCGTTCCGATGAGCAACGGGGCAACGGCAATCGGGAGCGGCGCGACGCGGATCAGCAGCGCGCTGGCGAGGATCGCAGCCCCGAGCGCAATGCACTGCGCCACGTTGCAGCCCATGAAGATGCCGCTGCGGTCCAACGGCGCGAACCGGTAGCGCGGCGCGGAGGCCATTGCGTCGCTCACGCTCCACCCGCCATGGCATCCCCGGCCGTCCGCGCGCTCGAGGCGCCGCTCCGGCCTGCTTGTACGCCCATGTCCGCAATGACCAACGGGGCGGCGACCGCCGCGGCCGGACCCAGCGCTGCCGCGCCTCCGGCACTCGCGCCTCCCGCACTCGCGCCTCCCGCTCCCGC
>JBMOIJ010000013.1:0-61090 GCA_049317385.1 Acidimicrobiia bacterium | reverse complement strand
TGACGTACACGAACGACGCAAAGTCGGGAGAAGCGTGGGGTCAACGGCCGACGGACGCGTTGTACTGCTGGATCACGTTGTTCGAGTTGGTGGCCGCCTGGTTCACCGCTTGTTGCGGGCTCAAACCACCGTTGAACATCGCCTGCATCGCGTTCGTCACTTCCTTGCGCTGCCCCGTGGCGTTACCCACCACCGGACCAGCAGTGGCGTCGGTCTGGGGACCGGTGTTCAGCTGGTCGTACGCCACTTTGTAGAACGGGTACTTGGCCCACAGGTCCTTGATGGTCTGCGTGTTGGCGGCAGCCTCGGTGATGGGGATGTATCCCGACTGACCTGCGAACTGTGCCTGGTTCTCGGGAATGTTGAGGTACTTGGCGAAGCGCCACGCCGCTTCCTGCACCGCCGGCGGGGACGCCTTCGCCTTGGTGATGTAGATGGCACCACCCGTGGCGTACGTGCCACCGCTCGCACTTCCCGTGGGCTTCGGCAGCGGGGCCACCCCTACGTCGTTGAGCGTGAACTGTGGGAACGTTCCCGCTCCAATCGCCACCACTGCGGTGCCGAGTGCGGCCGACGTGTCGAAGGTGATGGCCGCGTTCACGTTGCCGAGTGCAAGCAGGTTGTCGAACCCGCCTCCCGGAGTGGTGTTGAGCAAGCCGGCCTTCTTCAGACCGTCAAGGAAGGTCCAGATGGCCACGCCGTCAGGGTTATTGAACTCGACCTGGGTGGCCGGCTTGTCGCGACCATTGCCGTTGTTCACGTACACCTTGTTCTGCAGCGCGAGCCACATCTCGGAGTACCACGGGTCGAGTTTGAACGAGATGGGCACCGCAACCGAGCCCTTCAGCTTCTCGGCGGCACTCTTGAGTTCATCGAACGTAGTGGGCGGCTTGTTCGGGTCGAGGCCCGCCGCCGCGAAGAGCTTTTTGTTGTAGTACATGACCGGGTTCGACACGTTGAACGGCATCGGCCACAGCACCTTGTTGACGGTGTAGTAGCTGGTGACACGCGGCAAGAACTGGCTGAGGTCGTACTTTTCGGCATTCACGCAGCTCTGCGCCGGAAGAACGTTCTGCGAGTCGATCGCGTTCTGCAACGCCACGTCCTCGAGCATTACCAGGCCCGGAAGGTCGGTGCTGTTGGCCAAGCTGGCCTGCCACTTGGTGAGTGTCTCTTCGTAGCTGGCCTGCTTGACCAGCGTGACCTTCACGTCGGTCTGCGACGCGTTGAACTTGTCGGTCAGCGCCTTGAGCGCCTTCTCGTTCTCTTCTTGAGCCGAGTGCCAGAACACCAGGTTCACCGGCTTGGACGCCTTGTCGATCGCGCCGATGGGGCACTCCGGCAGGTTCGCAGAACCCGAACCCGAACTCGAGCTCTTGCTACTGGAGCACGCAGCGAGGCCCAACGCGAGCGCAAGAACCGCCGCCACTGCAGTGGATCGGGTGACCATTCGTTTCATCGGGAATGCACTCCTGATTCGGTGAGAACTTCAACCTTTGACGGCACCGGCCGTGAGACCACGTACCAATTGCTTCTGGAAGAACAGCAACAAGATGAGCGTTGGGATCAATGCAATCACGATCCCGGCGAACGTGACGTTGATGTTGGCCAAATTCGTGCGCAGCAGGTTGCGCAGCGCGATCTGAATGGTCCACCGGTCGCCCTTCGATGACGACGCTACCAACGGCCACAGGTACTGGCTCCAGGCCCCCAAGAACGCGAACACCGTGAGAGCCGCGACCGTGGGCCGTACCAGCGGAACCGCGACTCTGAACATGAAGCGCAGGTGACCGAAGCCGTCGAGGCGTGCGGCGTCCTGCAGGTCCTTGGGCACCGTCAGAAACGCCTGCCGCAACAAGAACGCGCCCAGGCCCGTGGCCATGAATGGCAGTGCCAAGCCGGCATAGGTGTTGTAAAGACCGAGGTCGGTGATCACCGAGAGGTTCTCGAGGAACGTGACTTCGATGGGGATCATGAGCGTGGCGAGGAACACCACGAAGATCACCTTCTTGAGCGGGAACTCCAAGAATGCGAACGCGTACCCCGCCAGGATCGCAGTGATCACCTGGCCGATCACCACCAAGAACGCCACCACGATGCTGACCCACGCCGCGTTCGCCAGGTTGCCTCTGCTCCACGCATTGCCGTAGGTCTGCCACTCCCAACTGCCCGGCTGGAACGCCGGCTGCGGAAAGAAACGCGGCGGCACCTGCGCGAGCCGGGCCGAAGGCAACAGCGAGTTCACCACGATGATGTAGAGCGGATACAGAATCAACAGCGCGACCGCCGTGAGCAACGCGTATCGCAAGGCGAGCGGCAAGAACCGCTTAGCGCTCATAGCTCACCCGCCGCTCGAGCACTTTGAGTTGCAGCACGGTGACCGCCAACGTGATGAGGAACAACGCGATCGCGATCACTGCGGCATACCCCGGATTGCGACCCGTGCCCAACCCCACCTCGTTGATGAGGTACACGATGGTGGTGGTCTTCTTGTTCGGCCCACCTTGGGTGAGGATGTCGATCTGCCCGAAGGTCTGCAACGCGAAGATCAGTCCCACCACCAACACGAAGAACAACGTGGGCGACAGCATCGGCAACGTGACGTTCCAGAAGCGTCGCCATGGGCCAGCACCGTCGACCGCCGCCGCCTCGTGAAGTTCGTCGGGCACGCTCTGGAGCCCCGAACTGATGACGATGAACGAAAGCCCGAGGTTCTGCCACACCGTTGCCGCGGCCACGAGCGGCAACGCCCACGTGGGGTTCTCGAGGAGCGAAGTCCCACCGCGCTCGCCGAGCAAGTACGGGATCAACCCGATCTGCGGGTTCAGCAACGTGTAGAAGATCGCCGACGTCACCGCGACCGACGAGATGACCGTCGACGAGAACACGGTGCGGTACACGCCGATGCCCTTGAGCTTCGCGTGCGCGAGGACGGCCATTCCCACGCCGAGCACCACGCTGATCGGCACGGTGAGCGCAATGAACAACATCGTGACCCACACGCTGTTGGCAAAGCGTGGCGCAAACCCCGGCAACGACATGGTGTGGTAGCGCTGCACCGTGGCCACCACGGCAACGCCGCCGGTCACCCAACCGAACGTCGGCAACAACGCGCGCACACCGGTCGGGCGGCCGCTGGCGCGCCGCAGCACGTACGCAAGCAGTGCGCTGAGTACGCCCGCAACGACGCCAACGATCAGCCCATACCCGAACGCCCGCGCAAGCCCGCTGGGCGCGATCACCTCTTGGTACAGATCAAATCCCGCGTAGCGATCGGGCAATCCCGGAAATGGCGGCGTACGGAAGAAGCTCTGGCGAATGGTCTTGGCGAAGGGCCAGAACACAAAAACTGCGAACACCAACAGGGCCGGCAGCACCAACGCATATCCGAGCAACGCTTCGCGAGTCTTGCGAGCGAGTTGCGAGCGCGCCCGTCCGGTCGTGACCGACTGGGTGAGGATCTCGGGTGCGGGTGCCAGCACGTCAGTGGCAGTCACGCGTCGATCCGCTCCTCGGTCGCGCCGTCGAAGAGGTGGATCTGATCGGGCGTGGTGGTCAAGCCCACGACCGCGCCAATCTCGGGCGCAGCTTCTTCGTACTCCTGGCGGACGATGACCATCTGCCCGTCGTCGAGGCGCGTGATGACGTGACGTTCCGCACCCAGCGATTCGATCACGGTCACCGTGGCCTTGACCGGGCCGTCGTCGATCGCGAGATGTTCGGGACGTACCCCTGCAATCACTTCAGTTGTGCCCGACGCCTTGAGTTCGCCTATGTACTTCGCCGGCACCGGGATGCGCCCACCCGCAACTTCTACGTGCAGCGCGTCGCCATCGGCCACCACTGGGCCGCGCAAGATGTTCATGGGCGGACTTCCAATGAAACGCGCCACGAACACATTGGCCGGCTTGTCGTAGACCTCCATAGGCGGCGCGACCTGCTGCAACTTGCCGTTGTTCATGATGGCGATGCGATCACCCATCGTCATCGCCTCGACTTGGTCGTGGGTGACGTAGATGACGGTGGCTCCGAGGCGCCGCCGCAGTTCGATGAGCTCGGCGCGGGTTTGCACACGCAGCTTCGCGTCGAGGTTCGAAAGCGGTTCATCCATGAGGAACGCCTGGGGCCGTCGCACAATCGCACGCGCCAGCGCCACACGTTGGCGCTGGCCGCCGGAGAGTTGCGCGGGTTTGCGCTCCATCAGGTCGTCGAGCCCCAAGATGCGAGCCGCCTCGTTCACCAACTCCGTGCGCTCCTCGGGCGCAGTTCGCCGCGACCGCAATGGAAACTCGATGTTCCGCCGCACCGTCATGTGCGGATAGAGCGCGTAGCTCTGAAACACCATCGAGATGTCGCGATCCTTGGCCTCGATGTCGTTGACGACTCGATCGCCGATGGTGATGGTGCCGCCGGAGGGATCTTCGAGTCCGGCGATCATGCGCAGCGCGGTGCTCTTGCCGCAGCCCGATGGACCGAGCAGAACGAGGAACTCCTGATCCGCGACCTCGAGCGTGAGATCGTCGACGGCCGCGAAATCACCGAATCGCTTGGTGACGCCGGCCAGGGCAACCCGACCCATTGTTCCCCGTTCGCACCCCCCGCCCAGGGCGGGCCGCCCGCACCCTAGACGGCCCTTTGGCGTCGGGCTGGGAACCCTCGTGCCCTTCGGCACGTTATGGGGATGGGGAACGAGAGCGGTCAGATCCCCGCCTGATCTGCCGATCAGAGGACAGGACGAATGACCGCAGCCAGGAAGGTGGCGAACCACGATGCGACGACGCGCGATGAAGCCCTACACCAGGGTGGGTCTCGTCGTTGCGGTGTTCATCGTGGTTGCCGTCACCACGATGGGTGTCGCCGGCTGGTACGAGCGCGACAGTCGCAGCCGCTTGGACCGGGTGAACAGCACCATCACCCCGAACCTCGATCTGATCGCGCAGATTCGTGATCGCCTGAGCTCGGCCCGCGCAATCTTCAACGTGGCCACGTTCTCACCCCCGGACCAACGCGGCACGCTCGTTGCCTCGGGGACCGGCGACAACAACGAAGTTCAGCAACTCATTGCGAAGTTCAACGCCACGCCCACCGTTGTGACCAACGAGTCGGCCCTTCGCAACAAGCTCAACGAGGCATACCTCGTTGCGCAACGAGTCGGTACCGAAACCGGCATCATGATCGCCAACCCCGCGTCAACCTTCAATGACATTGCGTTCCTCACTGCACTCCGGGACGCAAACGTCGCGTTCCAGAACACTGATCGGGCGGCGCAAGCGATTCAGTCGCAGTACCTGCGCCTCCAAGCATCCGAAGTCAGCGCAGTCGACCGCGGCGTGAACAACGTTCGTGATTATGGGTTCGGCCTCGGCATCGTTGGGTTCTCGATGCTCGCCATGTTCTCGTTCCTGATGTATCGCAGTGCGCGCCGAGACCACCGGAAGTACGAGAAAGAACAGGCGGAACGCGCCGTTGCGATTCACCGCAACGAGTTCGAGACCCGGCTCCAACGCGCCCTTGATCTTGCCGACAGCGAAGACGAGGTATACCCCGTTGTGGGCGATGCGCTTTCGAAAGCTACCGAGGGCATTGGATACAGCGAGCTGTTGCTCGCCGATTCGAGTCGGGCGCACTTCCACCGCGTCGCAGCCTCGAATGAAGACGTGTCGCCCGGCTGCCCGGTGACTTCACCGAACGACTGTCCCGCCACCCGGCGCGGCCAGCCGATCGTGTTCACCAGCAGCAATGCACTCGATGCGTGTCGCCACCTGCGGGACCGGCCCGACGGACCATGCTCAGCGCTGTGCGAACCGGTTCAGATTGCCGGAGGCACGCTCGGCGTCGTTCACACGGTCGCACCCGAAGATGCACCGCCGTCTCCAGCAACCACCGAACTCGTCGAACTCACCACCCGAAAGACCGCCGAACGCGTCGGCATGCTGCGCGCGTTCGCTCAGGCCGAAACACAAGCGCGCACCGACGCACTCACAGGACTTCTGAACCGCCGCAGTCTGGAAGCCGAAGTGGCACGCACCCTCGTCGCTGGGTCCCGTTTCGTGGTGGCGTTCGGTGATCTGGATCACTTCAAGCAGGTGAACGACATCCACGGGCACGCGGCCGGCGACCGCGCGCTGCGGGTTGCGGCCCGAGCGCTGCGCGACAGCGTGCGCCCCACTGACCTGGTGGCTCGCTACGGGGGCGAAGAGTTCATCATCGTGCTTCCCGACTGCGACACGGTGACCGCGGTCGAAGTGCTCGAACGGGTTCGGGAACGATTCGTGCGCTACCTCGAAGCTGCGGCAGCACCGCGGGTGACGATGAGCTTCGGAGTTGCGAGCGGCGACGCGGTCGGTGAGTTCGAGGCGACCGTTGCCCAAGCCGATGAAGCGCTGTTGGCAGCGAAGTCAGCTGGACGCGATCGCGTCATCATTTCGGGCGGCGAGCACGCAAGCATTCGATCCGTCCCCGCACCCGACCCCGGGGCTGCATTGGCTGGACCGCTGGCGACTGGGCCCACCGGACGCACTGCCGGCTGATCGTCAGTCGCCGATCCCGCGCGACCGTTCTGCGTCCATCAAGAACCGCCGTTTCAGCATCGACTCGGCGGGATGCGGAAGGAAGCGCGCCCGCCCCACTTGGCCCGGCAGCACAACTCCAGAAGTGACATGCTCGGATTCGCCGCCCCGGATTCTGCCGTCGATCTCAACCGAGCGCGTCTGCACCTTCGGTGCCATCCGGTACTCAACCGCGCGCAGGAAGGTTTCGGCGGCAAGTTGCGTTCGCCCCAGCGCGTCGGCAGCAACGGTTGCAACCAAGCCGGCTTCGTAGGCCAATTCCGGATTACGGGACCGCTGGGCGCGCCGAAAGCCTTCCGTGGCGTCCACCATCGCTTGCGTCAACTTCTGCGCATCAAGATCCAAGAGGGCCGCCGCAGTGGATGCGATCGAACCGAGTCGCTCGGCCTGTTCATTGAACGAGTAGCCGCGACCCTGAATCTCGTCGGCGCCGACGATCGCCCCATCGAGCTCCCGGCGCGCTGCAGTGCGGTACCCATGTCGAAGCAGCGTTCCGGCAAGTTCCAGCGACAGATTGACCCGCGCATTCGCGTTTGGCTGCGCGTCTGCGGCGCGCTTGTACTGCGAGAGGATCATTGCCGCGTCCGGCGCGGGCTCCAGCCGAACAGCCAATCGCGCGGCCACCGTGAGGAGGTGGCTCGCGGAATCAAACGCGTTATCGACCGGCGCCAACAACTGTGCGAGCTCTTGGAGCGCTTCCGGCGTGACCGAGGGCGGACTTGCGGAATCGTGCGGAGGGAGCCCCGTTTCTTGAACCATCGCCGAAAGCCATTCAAGAATCGCCAACGCGCGGTCTGACGCCACGCCCGCGATATGGCCGTCGCGAATTGCGGGCATGACCGCACGGGTGATGCGACTCTGTTCGCTCGCGGTCACCGGCTCTTGCCCACGCTGAGCGAGATGGCGCAGCGCAGTTTCCACGACCATGGACCGCGTGAATTCGCGCAATTTTTCGAGTTGGTCTCCGCCGTCCACGGGCCCAGGGTGGCCCCAGCGGGTTGAGTGTGTCGAATACACCGAGTACGGCGGTCAGCGCTCTTGACCGCGGGTGACCCCGCGCGTGAGTTGGCGAGTGAGCCGCGCGGCGGCCACGTGCAGACCGGCCACATAGTCCGAGGGGAACACCTTCTGGTCCGGGTTCTTGCCCGTCACGTGCGTGTCGAGCGTCGCTTCGATCGTGTCGCGCAACAGCTCGCGGTCGTTTGCCACCAACGTCGCTTCGTGCGCAATGACCTCAGCGGACTTCCCTGCGACCCGAGCTGCTTCTTGCTCGAGTCGATCCAAGCGGTGCGCTCGCATGTCGAGGAGCGCGCGGGCCTCGGCAGGCACCGAAAGGGTGAGCACGGTGTCGCCCCAGTCCCGGCGGTTGCGTCCTACTGGCGATTGGTTCATACCGGACATTCTACCCCACCGTGAGGAGGCTGTCACCCCCGGAGAAACCAGCCCCGCGGGTCCCAGTGCCGGAGGCGCGCCACGTCGGCCGGAGCGAGCGCCGGCAGCTCGGCCACCGCGGCGGCCGTCCGCAGTTCCCACCCACAGGCCGCCTGGGCCGCGGCCACCCGCTCGGCCACGGTCCCCGCACCCGGGGTCACGGCGGTCAGAACCAGCTCGCCCGAGTCATCCTTCTCCAGGATGCCGAGATCAGTAACGAGGGCGCGCACGGCTCGGCCCGGCGACGTGACGTATCCACACTCTGCGGGGGTGCGCTGCGGCGTGAGCGTGGCGACCACCACCGCTTCCGCGCACGTGCTCGCCACATCGTTGCCGCCACCACTCCCCACGAGGAACGTGGCGATGCCGCCGTCGGCGTCAGGGACGAGCGTCGAGTTGACGTTGCCGAAGCGGTCGACCTGCGCGCCGCCAAGACACCCGATGGTGGTGGTGTGCGGACCACCCACCAACGTGCCCAAGACCATGGACGCGTCGCCGGTCATCACCGTGGTCGGGAAGTTGCGATGGTTCAGCACGAACGGATCGGCGGGCACCGGGTCGTAGTCCCACAAGCCGATCTCGGCGGTGAGCTTCACGTTGCTTCCCTGTTCGCGCGCAATCGCAACGCCCAACCACGCTGCAAGATTCGCCACACCTGCGCCGGCAAGCACCGCGTGCGCGTCGATGGCAATTGCGCGCTCGGCGAGGTAGCGCGCGCCGTAGCTTGCGGCGATCTCCCAGGCGTTCGGCGGCTCATCGAGGTCGGGTGGGTACGTTGCTTCGTCGACGCGCCACGAGTCGGGCGCGGCCTTGGCGCGCAGGAACTCGCGCTTGTCGGTGCCGAGTTGTTCCACGTACTGGGTGTGATCGACGGTGCGAATCCATTGGTCGATCCACGCGTCGGCGGTGTCGTCGTTGCGCAACGCCGCGCGCGCTTCCACCCAGAAGTCGTAGTCTTCGCCATAGCCGTCGGCGGGCAGATTGCCGGTGTAGAGCCCGCCGGGATGCGCGCCGAACGGTGCTTCCACCACGGCGAGCACGCGGTGCGCCGGGATGCGAACGAGATCCGAGTACGGACGCAGATCGTCGACGATCTTCTCGACCGTTACGAGTGCACCGCGTTTGGCGGCGAGCGCGCCCCACACGTTCTCGAGCAACGGCGGATGGAACGCCACGTTGCCGTCCCGGTCCGCGACCGGTGCATGCACCAGCGCCACGTCGGGGGCAAGTGGCGCGAGCAGGCCCGCGCGACCGAACGGAGTATCGACTTCCGCGTACGCGTCGTTGGCCTCCATCGACGACCCGGCGATGGAGCGTGTGACAACGGCCGGCAAACCCTTGGCGGCGGCTTCGAGCCGCTGACTGAATGCGAGGAAGCTCCAGTGCTCCACCGTGACTTCACCGCGCTTGTACGCGCCGGCGAACACGGGGTTGGGCGTGAAGTTCGGGAACGTGTCGCCCGAGTAGCCGGTGATGACGTGCTTCACCAGGCCGCCGCGGAAGAACAACGTGCCGAGCGTGGAGAGGCTGAGCATCACCAAGGTGAACTGCGGGTCACGCCCCCACCATTGGCGCACCACCTCGTTGTTGAGCGCAGTCCAGCGCGTGTGCCCCACTACGGGGTGGATCACGTCGCCGACGCGCACGTGCTGGGCGACTGCGTCGGCCAGCGCCATCTGCTTCGTCACGCCACCACCCCTTCTCCTGACTTTGCGTCGTTCACGTACGCAATGACGTATCCGAGCGACGCAAAGTCGGGGGGAAGACTAGGAGACGGGGCCCAGCACCAGGTCGGCGATGCGACGCCGGTGGTAGCCCTGGTACCCGAGCAGGTGGTCGCTCTGCTTGGCCCGCTTGTAGAAGAAGTGCGGTTCGGCTTCCCACGTGAAGCCCACGGCGCCATGAATCTGAATGTTCTCGGCCGTGACCTTCACCGCAGCCTCGGCCGCCGTGCTCTTGGCCACGGCTGCGCTGCTCTCGCGCTGCGCATCATCGTTGTCGGATGCCCATGCCGCGAAGTACGTGCCGACCCGCGCCATCTCACGCGCGTGCAACATGTCGACGAGCTTGTGCTGAATGGCTTGGTGGCTCGCGATGGGCTTGTCGAACTGCACGCGCGCTTGCGCGTACTCAACACCCAAGTCGAACGAACGGTCGGACACGCCGGTGAGCTCGGCGGCCAACATGACCGCAGCGTCATCTGCGATACGGGCCCACATTGCCGTGTGATCTTCGAGCGGACCCACCGGTTCGGCCGGCGTCTCGTTCAGTTCGAGGCGCGCGCCCTTGCGCAACGGGTCGAGCAACGGCACCGGTTCCACCTCGGGCCGCTCGATGAGGAACGAACCCAATCCTTCTTGCGTGCGCGCCACCACGATGACCCAGTCGGCCGTGTGTGCGTCGAGCACAATGGGCTTTACTCCCGTGAGCACCCAGTTGGCGCCGCGTCGGCGAGCCCGCGTGTGCACGCGCTCGATCGGGCTCTCGGTGCCCGCTTCGTCGAGCGCAACCGTGCCGCGCTGCGTGCCCGCCGCCAACGCTTCCAGTCGTTCGTGCAACCCCAAGTGGCGCGCCGCCAACGTGGCGAACACGGCCGACGAGAAGTACGGGCCCGGCATGGGGACGCGCCCCATCTCTTCCATGACCACGGTCATGTCGACGAGCCCGAGCCCCAAACCGCCCTGTTCCTCGGGCACCAGCAGCCCGGTCCAACCCATCTCGACGATCTGGCTCCACAGCTCGTCGGTGAACCCTCGGTCGTCCACTGCCATGGCCTGGACGAAGTCGCGCCCGCACCGGTCGGTGAGGAACGCGCGTACTGCGTCGCGGAGGGCGTCCTGGTCGTCGGAGAAGCTGAAATCCATGTCCGCACGCTACTCCGGAGAACCTGACGCCCGTGTCACATGACCCCTGCAGGCAGGGGTAACTTGGAGACCAGCCCACGGCCCATCCGAACGGAGATTCCCAGCATGGACTTCACGTTCACGCCCGAAGACGAAGCGTTCCGCGCCGAGCTGCGCGAGTGGCTCGACCTGAACCTCCCCAAGTTCCTCGAAGAGTGGGGCGACGACGGCGACGCCGGCGGCGCGCAAGGCGGCTTCAGCGCGGGCTTCAAGTCCAAAGGCGACAAGAACTTCGACCGCACCCAAGAGCGTCGTAAGTCGTGGCAGCGCCGCATGAACGAAGGTCGTTGGGCGGCCATCAACTGGCCAAAGGAATGGCAGGGCCGCGAAGCCTCCCCCACGCAGAACGCGATCTACTCCGAAGAGATGGCGCGGGTGCGCGCGCCAGGGATCTACAACCCGAACGGCATCTGGCAGATCGGGCCGATGATCATCAACTACGGCACCGAGGAGCAGAAGCAGCAGTGGCTGCCCACCATCCTCGACGCGAGCGCGCACTGGTGCCAAGGGTTCAGTGAACCGAACGCCGGTTCCGACCTCGGCAACATCAACACCGTTGCCATTCGCGACGGCGACGAATACATCGTGAACGGCCAGAAGATCTGGACATCCAGCGCGCACCTCGCCAAGTGGGGCCTGTTCCTCTTCCGCACCGACCCCGAAACGTTCAAGGATCGGCAAACCAAGTACGACGGCATCACCGCGTTCATCGTCGACATGGAAACGCCCGGCGTCGAGTGCCGTACCATCAAGGACATCGTGGGCGACGAGATGCTCAACGAGGTGTTCTTCACCGACGCGCGCATTCCCGTGAGCGCCCGCCTCGGCAACGAGGCGCAAGGCTGGGAAGTCGCAATGAGCACGCTCGGCGCCGAGCGCGTGGGCACGGCCGGCATCTCCATCACGATGGCCACCGACCTCCAGACCCTCATCAGCGCCGCGCGCGCCGAGAACCCCGACGCATTGCGCGACCCCGAGATCCGTGAGCGCATCGCGCGGTTGTGGACCGAGATCGAACAGACTCGGCTCATCAACGCGCGTGCGCTCACCAAGATCATCCGCAAGCAGAACAACTGGCCCGAGGTGCCGTTGGCGAAGCTGCAGTGGTCGAGCATCAGCCAGAAGATGGCCGAACTCGCACTCGACCTGTTGGGTGAAGGCGCCACCATCTTGAAAGGCGGCGCTGGTGCCATCGACGGTGGCAGCTGGGCGCGCAACTACAGCTGGCAGCGCTACACGAGCATCGGCGCCGGCGCGACCGAGATCCAGAAGAACATCATCGCCAAGAAGGCGTTGAAGCTCGCGAAGACCCGCCAAACCTGACGGGCGTCGCGCCCGTCAGATGCGCATCGGACTCAGCCGCGCTCCACGCCGGGCGTCGGCAGATCGAGCAACGTGCGACTCGTGGTCTCGAGCCAGTTGCGCGTGATCGAGGACGTGCCCCGCACCTGGGTCAGCAACGACTCGGTGGCTTCGCTCACCACGGCACGGATGTCGTGCACGATCGGCTCGCCGTGGGCTTTGTCCAACCAGTTGAGCCGCGTCGCCGAGTCCTTCAAGCCCCGAGCCAGCGCGTCGCCGTGCAGGCGCCAGGCCATCCCAATGGTCTGAATGGCCGAGTGCGATTCCTTGCCGACCGCAGAGCGCCGATGCGCCGAGAGCAGTTCGAGCAGCACCACCCGGGCCGGGTCGAGCACCGGCGCCGACCCCCGTTCCCCCTCGACCACGATCGGTAACCGGCGCGCCTCGTTCAACACGAACGCGCCCAACTCGTGGCGCGCGGCCGCCCCCGGATTGGGATTGCGCTCCTCGGGCGACGTGACCCGATCGAAGACTGCAACCCGCAACGGTTGCACCTGACGGGCCAGTACCTTCAGATCGTTCACGCCGCGGTCGTAGCGGAACACCGCCATTGGGACGTGCGTCGCCGCATCCAGATTCCCCGCCTCGATTTGCAGCGCAGCCACACCCGAGATCCACAGGGGGTGGCTGAGCGACGATCGGGGAACAACTCGATCGACGCGCTCGAAGGCTCGGAGCCACACGGGCGCCAAGCGGCCATCGATGGCCACCGGTTCCCGCCCCCCAACCACGCCTCCATGCATTGAGCCATTGTGGCGACTGGCACGACCATCGCGCCATTGCGTGCTCAACTGGACGGACCATATGGTCAAGCAGCTGCGCTACGGAATCGTCACCCCGGTCGTCACGATGCTCCCGCGCGCCCACGCGCAGTGGGAGGAGTCGGCCGGTCTCGCCGAAGTGGAACGCATCGCCGTCGCAGCCGAACGTATGGGCTACGAGTTCCTCACGTGCTCCGAACACGTGGCGATACCCGAGCCCATTGCCGCCGAACGCGGCGCCCGCTACTGGGATCCGCTCGCCGTATTCGGCTACCTGGCCGGCCGTACCACCACCATCAAGTTCGCCACCTACGTGCTCGTGCTCGGCTATCACCACCCGCTCGAAATCGTGAAGCGCTACGGCACGCTCGATGTGGTGAGCGACGGGCGCCTCATTCTTGGTGTCGGAGTCGGCTCGCTCGAAGAAGAGTTCACGGTGCTGGGGGCCACGTTCGATGGACGCGGCGACATCGCTGACGACGCGCTCCGCGCGTTGCGCGCGGCCTGGGGCGTCTCGATGCCCACGTATCACGGTACGCACTACCGCTTCGAAGCGATGGTGATCGACCCGATCGCCCCCCGCACCGACCTCCCGCTGTGGGTCGGCGGGCGCACGGCCCGTTCACTACAACGCGCCCAAGAGCTCGGTACCGGGTGGGCACCCTTCGGGCTCAGCACCACCGAGATCCGCCAGCTGCTCGGAGCCACCGCATGCCCCGACGGGTTCGAGGTGGTGCTGCAACCGCAACACCCGTTCGACCCGGGCGGCGAACCGGATCGCGTGACCGAGCAGGTAGAGCGGCTCCGCAACGCGGGCGCAACCGCATTGGCGCTGCGCTTCGTCCACCACTCGCTCGACCATTATCTCGAGCAGCTAGCGGCGATGTCGGAACTCAATCCGGGCTGAGTTCGGCCGCAAGCCGAGGCGCTCCTGCGCGTCCTTATGTCGCTTGGGCCAAACCGCTGCGAATCGCGTCAGCCAGACGTGCGAGCGATTCGGTGTCCACGTCGCCGAACTCCTGCTCGGCCGAGCGCACCACCAACGGATCGCTCAGCCGTTCGAGCGCCACGTTCACGACGCGATCCATCACCTCGACCCACGACGTGTCGTCGCCCCGTCGCGTCTGTACCGGCAATTGGACCAACCGAGTGGTTGCGCCAACCATTGCCGCGGACAGATCGGGGCCCAGTCGGCGTTCGGCCTCGAGCAACGTCACCAGCGCATAGACCGAACGACCGATCGAGCGCGGGTGCGCCAACGGCCGCCGTAGCGAGATCGCCACGCGCCAGAGCTCCGCCACGATGACCCGGCCGGGGCTGAGAATGGGCACGCGCTCGTACGCGTCGATCGTGTCGTTGGTTTCGTCGACGATGATGACATCGAACTGGTCACGGTCGTCGAGTGACAGCGTGTGCAGCAATCGCGCCGCCAACCCCCGTCGCTCCACGCGTCCGTCGTGAGCATCGAACACACGGTCCGGCCGCTCGATCGAAGGGAAGAAGTCACCGAACCAGTGGTCGAGCTGCGTTTCGTCGAACCACTCGGGATGACGGAGGTGGACGTCGACGGCCAGGACCGCCAAGGCCGCCGCGTCTCCGTCATGGAGCGCCAGCGCGCTCCGACCGCCGAGCCAGCAGAACTCGTCGAAGCCATAGGCCCCCGCGGTCCCTTGGTAGCGCCGCCGCAGCGCCGCCCGCACCCGGTCGATGCCGGCGAGCAGCCCGACGGTGGGGCCGTTGGGCGTGTCGGCGATCACGAGCGCGGGGCGAGTGGGGACGAGCATCGAAGAGGGGGTCAGCCACCGGCCCGGCCTCAAGGCCGCCGCCTCCCCCTCGCCCCCCTCGCCCCCCGGCGGCCGAATCGTCGGGCCAGCGGGTCAGCCGAGGCGTTCGATGACCGTGGCGTTCGCCTGGCCGCCCCCCTCGCACATGGTTTGGAAGCCGTAACGGCCACCGGACTGCTCGAGGTGGTTGAGCATCGTGGTCATGATCCGTACGCCACTTGCCCCCAACGGATGGCCAAGCGCAATGGCTCCACCGCGCGGGTTGTACTTCGCCATGTCGGGCTGGAACTCCTTGGCCCACATGAGTGCGATCGACGCGAACGCTTCATTGCACTCCATGGTGTCGAAGTCGTCGATCGCCATACCGGTCTTCACGAGAAGCTTGCGGGTCGCAGGGTTCGGCGCGCTGAGCACCAAGACGGGGTCGTCGGCCGCCACCACCATGTGCAGGAAGCGGGCCCGGATGGGCAACCCCAAACGCTCGGCGGTGTCGCGATCGGCAATGAGCATGGCGGCCGCGCCGTCGCTCATCTGCGACGAGTTCCCGGCGGTGATGTCGGGCGCCGGTTGCTCTTCGCTCTCCCACGCCGGCTTCAGCGCCGCCATCGACTCCATGGTGCCGCCGCGTCGGATGCCCTCATCGACGGTCATGACATCGCCGGTGTCCTGTCCGTGCTCGTCGCGAATCGGCGTGGGAAGGATTTCGTTCGCGAAGAAGCCGTTGTCGGTGTTCTCAGCAGCCCGACGGTGACTCTCCAGTGAGAACGCATCCATCTCGTCACGAGTCACGCCGAATTTGTCGGCCAAGACTTGCGCCACCCAAAACTGGATTCCGAGCGTGTTGTTGGTGTTCGCCATGAACTGCGGCGAGAACGGACCGATGCCGCCGCGCGCGTTGCTGGACATGGGTGCACGCGACATCGACTCCACTCCGCACGCGATGGCAATGTCGTACGAGCCCGCCATGACGGCTTGCGCCACGAAGTGCGCAGCCTGCTGCGACGAGCCGCACTGGCGGTCGACCGAAGTAGCCGGCACCTGCGGTGGCAGTCCGCCGGCCACCCATGCGTTGCGGGTGACGTTGCAACCCTGTTCCCCCGACTGGGTCACACATCCGCCTACGACGTCATCGATGATCCCCGGGTCCAAATTCGGGTGACGCGCCAACAATCCGTTCAGGGCGTGACCGAGCAGGTCAGTGGGATGCCACCCGGCCAGCGCGCCCTTGCGCTTGCCCACGGGCGTGCGGACGGTGTCGACGATGACGGCTTCGCGAATCTCCATGGCGGCAAACGTAGTCAGCGCCCGACCCGACCGCGACCCGCATCGGCGAGCGGAACCGCCGTTCTACGGAGTTGTTCCGCCTGCGCCCGGCGGAGCCAGGTTCGAGAGCGCCGCTGTCTTCTCGTTGTACTTCGATGCGTACTCGAAGAACTGCTTCTGCACTTCCTGCAACTGCGCATTCGCGCCCGACGTCGCCGCGTTGGCGGCGTCCAGCTGCTTCTGAAGGTCAGTGGCCTTCAACTTGGCGGCATCGAGGTCGGCTTGGGCCGACGCCGAGTTCCTGCGCGACGCTTCGGACTCCGCACGCGCGGCTGCAACGTCATCTTCGGCACGCGTTTGCTGCTCACGCACCGACGTACGAAGTCGTGCCTCATCGCGAGCATCGAGTGCTTTGACCGCACCGCCGGCCAGCCCGGCACCGAGCACGAATGCGAGCACGCCCCCGAGGAACGCACGGCCTTTCTTCTGCGGCGCCGGTTCGGCGAGTCCCTCCGATTCGACGACGAGGTCCTCGGCGTCCACCGGTTCGCGGTCGTCCGTCGCAACCATGCGTTCCTCAGCCGACGGTCGTTCAGGACTGCCCGGTCGCGTGCCATCGCGGCGCCAGATCTCCTGGACCAATTCGGGGACTACAACGGGCTCGTCCACGGGGCCTCCTCGAACAACATCGCTCGACCGATGTCAGCCACGGCCCACCCGCCCCGTATGGATCGTCCACTTCGTAACATCGGCCCCCATGACCGAGGCCCTCCGTATCGCGGTGTGCATCAAGCAGGTGCCGGCCTTCGACGCGATGCAGCTGGGTACCGACGGCCGCATGGTCCGTGCGGGCCGGCCGCTCGAGATGAATCCGTACTGTCGCCGGGCCGTCGCGCGAGGCGTGGAGTTGGTGGCCGCAAGTGGCGGCTCCGTCACGTTCATCACGATGGGCCCGTCGACCGCGGTCGACGTGCTCACCGAGGCACTGGCGTGGGCCGACGACCACGGCGCAACGGCCTCGGGCCAGTTGGTGAGCGATCCGGCGTTTGCCGGGTCCGACACCTTGGCCACGGCCCGCGCCCTCGCGGCCACCGTTTCGTCCTGCGGACCGTTCGACCTGGTGCTGATGGGTCGCAATTCAGTGGACGCCGACACGGGCCAGGTCGGACCGGAACTCGCCGAACTCCTGGATCTCCCCTTCGCAACCGGCGTACGCGAGCTGCACATCGACAACGGAGGCATTCACGCCCGCTGCGAGCACGACGACGGCTGGGTCGATCTGGAGTGCGCGCTTCCCGCAGTGTTGTCGTGCGCCGAGCGATTGTGTGATCCCTGCAAGGTGCCGGCCGACGCACGCGCCGCAGTCGACGACGCGCGCATTCAGCGCGTGACAGCGAGCAATCTCGGCCCGGGTCCGTGGGGGCAGGACGCCAGTCCCACCTGGGTCGGCGCGACGCGGTTGCTTGCAGTTGCACGCGCACGCATCCGGCACGCCGAGCTGCCCGTACCCGAACAAGTGAACGCGGCGATCGCCGTTCTACGCGAGCGCGGCGCGCTCGACGAACACCCGCCAGCGAAGGCCGGCCCCGTTCCACCACGCGCGGCGCACGAGTTGTCCACCACCATCTTGGTGATCGCCGAGCCCGACCGCGACCGCTTCACATGCGAACTACTGGGAGCGGCGGCCACACTCGCAGCGGCACGTTCAGGACGCGTCGGCGCCGTAACCGTCGGGTCCGCAGACAGCGACGCCTTGGGCGCCTGGGGCGCCGACCAGGTGCACGTCCTGGAATGCGCCAACGTCGAAGAAGACGTGGCGCGAGGCGTTGTCGCGCTCGGCGCCGCGCACACCCCGTGGGCCATCCTGGCGCCATCGACCGCGTGGGGTCGCGAAGTCGCGGCGCGGGTCGCAGCGCAGCTCGGCGCCGGCCTCACCGGCGACGCCGTCGCTCTGGAAGTCGGCGCCCACGGCGAACTCGTCGCGTGGAAACCGGCGTTCGGCGGTCAACTGGTCGCAGCCATCACGGCGCGCTCCGCCATCCAGATGGCCACGGTACGCGCCGGGGTCCTGCCCGTCCTCGAACCGCGCCACCCGGGAGCCCCGGCCACCGCAACGTTGGTGAACGCGCGCAACCGGGTCCAAGTGCTCGCCCGCACGCGCGACGACAACCTGGACGTGCTGGCCGAAGCAGCCGTGGTGGTCGGGGTCGGACGGGGCGTCGCCCCAACTGAGTACGACCAGCTCGAGCCACTGTGCACCGCGCTCGGCGCAGAGCTCGGCGCGACCCGCAAGGTGACTGACGCCGGCTGGATGCCACGAGCACGCCAGATCGGCATCACCGGCCGGTCCATCGCGCCGCGTCTCTACGTTTCGATCGGCGCGGGCGGGAAGTTCAACCACTCGGTCGGTTTCCGAGCGGCGGGCACGGTGCTGGCGATCAACCCCGATGCGAACGCGCCGATCTTCGAGTTTGCCGACGTGGGGATCGTGGGCGACTGGCACGAAGTGGTGCCGCGCATGGTGGATGCACTGCGCGCCTGACAGCACGCCCGCTTCACGCCGCCGCTTCTTCGTTCTTCGGTGGCCGCCAGAAGACGGCCAGCAATGCGACCGTGCCGCCAACGGAAACGGCGAGGCCGATCCAGAACCCGGTCAGCCCCTCGAAGTGAATCTTCAGCGCATGGTCGAGCGACCAGTCGCCAGCACCGATCGACGCCAACGCAAGCGACGCCACCGCGAGGTTCATGACGTATTCCCAGCCTTCGCCCGGACGGAAGATGAAGAAGCCGTTCTTCCGGTGGTTGGTGATCCATGCCACCAACATGACGCCGGCACATGCGCCACCGGCGAGCGGCGTGAGCAGACCGAGCACCAGCATTGCGCCCGCGCCGAGTTCGGTGATGCTGGCGAGCCAGGCGTGCAGCCACCCTGGCTTCATGCCGAGGCTCTCGAACCAACCGCCCGTGCCCTTGATCTTGCCGCCACGGAAGATGTGGTTGTAACCGTGGGCCATCATCGTGGCGCCCACTGCCACCCGCAGCATCAACAACCCGAGATTCGCTCCGTTTGCGCTCATGTGCTGCACGCTACGCGGCCCTGCGCTCCAAACTGCGGTTCCGCTGCCCCGACGCGTCGAGGCCGCCGGATTGCTCCGACGGCCTCATTCAGATCCGTCAAAGCTCAGAGGACCGAGCAGTTCGTGCCTTGCGGGAATGTGGCACTGATGACGCGGACTTCCACCGTGCCTGCGTTCAGCGCAGTTCCCGGCCAGTTGGTGTTCACGACAGAGGCCGTGTTGTAGAAGGACGGCCCATAGAATGCGATGCTCGACCAGCGGTTCGTGATTTCTGTGTAACCACTCCACGCACCACCGAGCCCATCGGCCTTGCGGTAGTAGAGCCGATTGGGCGAAGTGACCGGTGTCGAAACCCCCGTGATCACGGTGTCGACACCCGGGTAGTACTGGATTCGTGCGCTGTATTCCACCCCGCCGCAGACACCACGGACGAAATACGTGCCCGCGGTGGACGCCCGAGGTGGCATCGAACCGTCACAACCCGAGTTGCCGGCAGCAAACGCATAGACAAGGCCTGCGATCAACATGAGGCCAATAACGCGACGGAACTTCTTCATTGGTGACACCTTGGGGGTCGGGGACGTGTGTCACTCCGAGGTGTTGGCCACAACTCAGCGCCCGTGCAGAAAGCGACCACGAATGAGCCCGCCGCCCCATGACAATCCGGACAGCACGGCACGAGTGCGGCCGCCGGATCGCTCCGACGGCCCCGCAAATCCTCGCAAAGAGTTCTAGCGCGCGAGCTTCTGCGGATCGACCGTGCCGCACGGGAATCCGGCGTAGCTCTTCTCGATCAACGTGTTGGCGTTCACCTGAACTGAAAGCACTGGTTGGTATTGCGAGATCGTCCACGTGTTGTTGTTGAACTTGAAGTAGAAGAGACTGGTGTCGACCGAGTTGATGTGGTTCACCGTGATCGACCCGATGTACGGCGTCGGCTCAGGGTAGTACCAGTTGTAATTGATGTTGAATAGTGCCGTTCCGCACGTGGTCACGTACGTCTTTGGGCCGGAGGTGTTGGGCACTCCGGTTGTCGTGCACGCAGACGCCGCACCAACAACCAAAGCTGAGAGTGCAACTGCAACGAGCGATCGAGCGAACTTCTTCATGGCAGTGCCTTTCGTCAGGGACTTGTGCCGGCCCATCGCATGGCACCGCGGGTTCCTATGACAGCTCCGCGCCAGATGAGTCCGGTGCCCCATGACAAATGGGACACGGCGCGCACACGCCTAGTGCGCTCGACTCATTCGGGCGCTCCGAGTCATAGCGAGCTGCGCCAACATCGTTGAATGGGCGTCACGTTCCCCGCCTCCCCGGAGAAGATCCCCATGTCAGACCCCGTCCGCACCACGTACGTCCGCCCAGCCCGCACCACGATGCTCCGACCCGTGCACCCCGCCCGACCGACGGCACCCACCAACACCCGCACCGACGACGAATACCGCGTGCTCCTTGCCTCATACCTCGGCGTGCTCCACATCATGTATCCGGACCACCCCGACGCCGCCGCCCAGCGGGCGGCCGCGCGGCACTGACGTCGGAGCCGACTCGTCGGCGTGGGCGGCCAGGTCCAAATTGTCCTGGGCCAGACGGATCAACTTCGCAACACTGGCCATTACCCGAAGCAACTCATTCGGTTAGAGGGCGTCAGCCGAGCACATCCGCTCCGCCGACTGTTCTCCAACCGAAGGAACACGCATGCTCCGACTTCGTCGACTGCTCACCGTCACCGCCCTTGCCCTCACCGTCAGCGCCGCCTTCGGCGCATGTGCGCCGGGCGGTTACTCACCCAACACCATGCTCGCCTCAGGAAAGCGCCCGACTCACCAGATCACTTCCCCACAGATGCAACGCAGCCAGATTTGCGGGCCGGTCGCTTGGACCTGGTGGTGGTACGAATCTTCCAATGGGACGAAGATGCTGGAGGGCGCGGCCGCGATGGTCGACCACTCCTATCGCGCATCAATCATTGCTCGGGATAACTTCGGGAATGTCCGATCGGGTGGCTGGCTCATCGTCGATGACTCGCGGGAGCTCTGGGGCACCAACTCGTTGCACATCAATGGCTACTGGTTCGCCCGCGGCTCGAACCCCGGGATGTCCGGCTCGGTCGGAATGGAAAAGCTCGAGATCACGATCCTGGCGAGGGACGGCAGCTCGACGTGGGCGAAGCCTTCCGACCCTGGTTGCACCGCAGACCTCCGAGCGCCCTGAACCGCGCATCGAACACGTATTGCGGCCGGGACCCTTCGGTTCCGGCCGCTCATCCCCCGGTTCTTGAACCCCCGATCCGCAGGTCTAGGCTGACGTCAGCGTCAGTTCCGCCGGCTCGCCCAGGACCGGCGGCCAACACCGGGGGGTGTGGCCATGAAGGCTGAGGACATGATCCTCGTATCGGTCGACGACCACGTGGTCGAGCCGCCCAATCTCTTCGAGGGTCACCTCACGGGCGAGCTACTCGAGCACGCGCCGAAGAACGTCCACCTCGATGAACCCAACATCGACGTGTGGATGTACCAAGACCAGATCGTGCCCAACATCGGGCTCAACGCCGTGGCCGGTCGCCCACCCGAGGAATACAACGTCGAACCCACCAAGTGGGAAGACATGCGCAAGGGCTGCTGGGACGTCGACGAGCGTGTCATGGACATGAACCGCAACGGCGTGCTCGGATCCATGAACTTCCCCAGCTTCGTATCGTTCTGCGGCCAGCTCTTCAGCAAAGTCGAAGACAAGAAGATGGCGCTCGAACACGTGCGCGCCTACAACGACTGGCACATCGACAGTTGGTGCGGCTCGCACCCCGGCCGCTTCATCCCGCTCAGTATCCCGCCCATATGGGACCCGCAACTCATGGCCGACGAAGTGCGTCGTGTTGCGGCCAAGGGTTGCCACGCAGTGACGTTCTCGGAGAACCCCTACAAGCTCGGATGGCCGCACATCTTCGGCGACCACTGGGACCCGTTCTTCGACGCGTGTCAAGAGACCGGCACCGTCATCTGTCTGCACATCGGCTCGAGCTCCACCATGATCGAGCTCCCGCCCGGAGCGCCCATGGACGTGCTCATCACGCTCACACCGATGAACACCATGCAGGCCGCCACCGACCTGTTGTGGTCACCGGTGTTGCGCAAGTTCCCGAACCTCAAGTTCGCGCTCAGCGAAGGCGGCACCGGCTGGTTGCCCTACTGGTTGGAGCGCATCGACTACGTGTACCAGCAGCACCGCTTCTGGACCATGCAGGACTTCGGCGACCAACTGCCCAGCCAAGTGGCACGCGACCACTTCTTGTTCTGCTTCATCAGCGACCGGGCCGGCGTGGTCACCCGCGACCTCATCGGCATCGACAACATCACGTGGGAATGCGACTACCCGCACAGCGACAGCAGCTGGCCGCACTCCCCCGAGTCGCTCGAAAAGCAGCTCGCCGGCATCGACGACGCCACCATCAACAAGATCACCTACGAGAACGCAATGCGCTGGTTCAACTACGACCCGTTCCAGCACATCGCGAAGGACCAAGCGACGGTGGCAGCGCTGCGGGCCCAAGTCGCCGACTGATGCCCGCGGTTGGGGCCGCTCCCACCCGCCCAGATCCCACTCTGCTCCGACGCCACGCGCCCAGGCTTGCGGCACTCGACGTACACGCTCCACACTCGTGACGCGCGGCCCGTGGCCATCACCCACGGATCAGGTACCAAGACACGGAGGACTTGGGAGCAATGGCGCGTCAGGAACCGCCCGATTCGACACACCAACCGTCACGACGAGCCTTCCTGCGCAGTGCGGCGTCCGGCGCAGCCATCGCAGCCGGCGGACTTGTCACTGCCGCCTGTGTCGCGCCCCCGGAGATCACCGCGCCACGCGCGCCACAAGGTTCCGACGCGTTCCGAGAGCAATGGGCCATCGACTTCCTGAGCCTCGGCGGCTGGGACATCACGCGCGACAACTTGGCCGCCATGAAGGCATGGCAACTCGCCGAGGGAACCCGGGCGCGGTTCAACCCGTTGGCGACCACCCGCCGCCGGTTCGGGGCGACGAACTTCAACAAGGTGGGGGTCAAGAACTACCCCACCTACGCCGACGGCCTTGCGGCAACGATCGAAACCATCAATCTGCGCTACTACGACTTCGTCCGCCAAGAGCTCACCAACGCGAACGACGCCATGGGCGTGGCGTGGGCGGTTGCGTTGTCTCCATGGGGCACCCGCGACGGCGTCATCAAGGTGCTCGAACGACGCGGCCCCGAACTTGGATTCGCGCGCTGAGATCGCTGAGATCTCAGCGATCTCAGCGGAAGCTTTGACCGCAACGGAGAGCGACAGCCACACTCAGCGCGATGCACGGACGCAACACCTCGACTGATCGCGTCATGGTGTTCGTCGACGGCCAGAACCTCCACTACCAGCTGGAACACAACTTCGGGAAACGAACCCGGGTGCACCCAGCACTCCTCGCCCGCGAGCTCGCCGGCGATCGCACACTGGTTGGGGTTCGGTACTACTCCGGGGTGCACTCGCGCGACGTGAACGCGGGCCTGCGTGAGATGACCGACCGGCGCCACCAATTCATACGCAAGACCGGCGTCGAGGTGATCGAGCGCGAACTCATGTACTCGAACAAGCTTGTGATCGACCGCCGCGACGGCAGCGCACGGCGACGGCGCCCCGAGGGCGAACGATTCAACGCCCGCGTGTTCTGGCATCGCCAAGCCCACGAAAAGGGCATCGACTTGCGACTCGCGCTTGACGTTGTGGAACTCGCACTCGACGGCCACTTCGACGTGGGCGTGGTGGTCTCATGCGACACCGACCTCTGCGAGCTCCCACTCTCGGTGCACCGCCTGACCGATCGCTCTGCGCACGACGGCGTGCTGCCGCAACGCGTCAGTTTGGAAGCCGCGGTCATTGCGTCGACTCCCGCCAAAGTGATGGACCGGTACGACCTCACCCACCAGGTGAAAGCTCCCGCCATTGTGCGATCGCGTGAGGACATCGACTTCGCTCGCATCGGCGCCGGCAAACTCGAGGTGCTGGCCTGTGAGATCCGTTCGGCCGCGCGCATTGCCGGGGCCGAACGCGGTGTGCGCCGCTGAGCGATCAGCGCACCAGCCGGTGATGGCGCAGCGGGGCGCTGAGCCCTGCCTTGGCCAAGAGCCGAATGGCCCGTTCCTCGGCCACGTCGATCACGAGGGCGTCGCCGGGCTCACGGCCCTGGATGAACGACACCACGCAATCACGGCATGCCGCACTGTGCTGCATGCTGCAGTCGTCGCAGTCGATCCGGATCGCACGTCGGGCTGTTCGGCTCATTGATCTGTCTCCCGTTGATGGTGTCCCCACCCGCTGGGCGACACCGTACGAACGGGGTATGACAGTTACCCCGGGCCCGAGCCGCGCAACGGCCCGATGACCTCCAACAGGGTGGCGGCCAGCTCGGGTCGGCACACCAGCACATCGGGCACGATCGGCGAGGACTGGTTGAACACGATCGGCGACCCATCGAGGCGTGACACATGGGCACCCGCAGCGAGCGCCACTGCGGCCGGCGCCGCCATGTCCCACTCGCGCATCGCCCCCACATGCACGTAGACGTCGGCCTCGCCCAACAGCACGGCGGCAGTCTTCATGCCCGCCGACCCCATCCCGATCAACACCCCGTCGACGGCGTCGGCCAACTCCCATGCCAAGCGCGGTGCGCGCGCGTCACTCACCACGATGCGGATCTGTTCGGAATCGGCGCGCGGCGCGAGCGCGGCATCAGGCATTGCAATGGTGCGCCCGATCGCAGGGAGCGCAACCGTTGCCGCCTGCATCACGCCGTCGGCGAAGTACGCGATGTGCACCGCCCAATCGACCGAGTGACGCGAGCCAAACCCGCGCGACCCGTCCAACGGGTCGACGATCCACGCGCGTCCCACGTCGAGTCGCTCACGTTGGTCGGGCGCTTCTTCCGACAACACCGGATCATCGGGGCGGAGTTCCGCGAGCCGCTCCAGAATCAAATCGTTCGCACGCTGGTCGCCTTCGTCGGCCAAGCGAGGACCCCACAGATCGGAGTGCTCCCACAGGTCGACCAGGAACCGGGCCGCCTCGTCGGCCAGCACGTCGGCAACTGCTTGCGCGTCAGGAGGGCGAACTTCACTTGATGCGGTCAATGACTGCACGCTACGCCACCTAGGCTCCGGGTCCATGCGTGCCACCAAGGTCCTCCTCGCCGCTCTCGTCGTCGGAACCCTTGCGGTCGGCGGGTGCAACAGCTCGAAATCCTCGAAGGGACCGAGCACCACCGCCGAGTCTTCTTTCTCAGCCGACGCGAAGCCCACCACGGTTCAACAGCAGCTGCTCGAACAACGCAACGCAGACGACCAACTCACCAAGGATGCGGCACTCCAACTCTTTGCGTTGCAGTACGGCGACCTGCCGGGTGTCACGGTTCCCAGTGGCACTCCGGGGCCCAATGAAGACGGCAATCTCGCAATCGCAAACGTTCTGCGCTACTGGAACGACCTCACCGACGCGCAACGAAGCGCAATCCGTTCCGCACTCGAACTCCCCGCCACATTCACGCCGGGCGGTCCGGGCAAGGCGCGCAAAGCCGAAGTCGACATCGCGCCCTATCAGCGCGCGCTCGATGCCGTGCTCCCCGTGTTGGAACGACGCTTCGGTCCTCTTGGGGTGCCCATCAACATCGTCGCGAGCAACCATCGGGTGCTGGCGCGCAATGGTGCACCGGCATTCGCCGACACCCTCGTCGACGGCGGCACGTGCCGGATCCGCGTGTTCCCCGCCCAATTCCCGGCGCCGGCCGGACTTTCGGTCACGATGACGCACGAGGCATTTCACTGCTTCCAAGGCGTATGGACCGGCGGACGCTACGGGCCCGCCGACTGGGTCACCGAAGGCACCGCCGAATATGTGGGCGCCTACGTCACCACCGAAGCGGGCGGTAGCACCGACGCAACTGTGCAAGGAAACCTCGTCGACTACTACAGCTCCCCAGGACGGTCCCTGTTCCGGCGCGCCTACGACGCATTCGGTTTCTGGGCCTATGTTCAACAGTCCGGCATCGATGTGTTTGCGCGTCTGCGCAGCATCGTGACTGCACCCTCGAGCACCGCGGCATTCGCCGCCATCGGTGGCAGCGGCAACGCATTCAACGGCGAGTGGGCATCCACCCAGGTCGACCGGCCGGGGTTCGGGAACCGTTGGGTGCTCCGCGGCGTCGGCGTCCCCGCCGTCCCCGACAGCGTGGGCCTCACGTACCGACCGCTCGCGAACGGCCAGAGCTCCACGCTCAACTCCCGTCCATACGCAACCGCGCGTGTCGCGCTCAACTTGCGTGCCGACCTCACACGGTTCGAATCGTCGGACCCCAGCGCCGGTTTCGTGCACATGGGAACCACCGACGATCGCACGCTCGATGCGCTTCGCGGTCAGCCGTACTGCACCGCCGAAGACTCCCGACGCTGCGTGTGTCCTCCTGGTACGCCTCAGGCCGGCCGCACGTTCCCGCAGATCACCGGCGGCGACAGCGTGATCGTGGTGGGCGCCGGAGCCAGTTCGGGTTCTGTCACCCTGCGCGCCACGTCGCTCGAAGACGAATGCGGCCGCGAGCGAGCGTGCCCCGTCGGGCGTTGGAAGATGAACACCAACGCGACCGGATTGCCCTTCACCGTGACCTCCGGCGGCACCGGCAAGGTCATCTCCATCACCGCTGAGGGTGCCCTCACCCAGTCGTTCGCCGAATACGCCCCCCTCAATGGCACGCAGAACGGCGCCACATTCGTGGTCACCGGAAGCGGCCAAATCACCGGGCGGATTGCAATCCCAAGTGGCGTACCGCAACCTCAGAACATGCGCGTCACCGACCCCGACACCAGTGGATTCAGTGGAAGCGAACGCATCACGTTCCCCGATGGCACCGTGCAAGAAATCAGTGGTGCGGAATTCACCTCACTCGCCGGCGACCTTGCGGGCCTGGGCCGCACGGCAACGATCTCGTGCTCCAACTCCAACACGCTGCTCGTGCAAGCTGGCGGGATCACCGAGACCTACCAACCGGCCTGAGCGCGCACAATGAACGACATCTGGCTCGTGCGGCACGGCGCCACCGAATGGAGTGTGGTCGGTCGCCACACCGGTCGAACCGATCTCCCGCTCACCGAAGCCGGGCAAGCCGGGGCCACCGTGCTCGCTCCCCAACTCGCGGCCCAGGAATTCGCGCTCGTGCTCACCAGTCCACTCCAGCGTGCCCGCACCACCGCACACCTTGCGGGCTTTCCCGGTGCCGAAGTGTGCGACGACCTCGTCGAGTGGGACTACGGCGAGTTCGAAGGCAAGCGGACGGCCGAGATTCGAGAGCAGTTTCCCGGGTGGACGGTCTGGCACGGGCCCTGGCCGGGCGGTGAAGTCATCGACGCAGTCGCCGCGCGCGCCGAACGCGTCCTGGCTCGGGTGAACGCCGCCGACGGTCCCGTGTTGCTCTTCGCACACGGCCACATCCTGCGGATCTTCACGGCCATCGCGCTCGAGCTGGCGCCACAAGCAGCCGCGCGTTTCGCGCTCGAACCGTCCACGCTCTCCATGCTGAACGAACAGAACGATCGACGGGTGATTCGAACCTGGAACGTGCCGCCGTGCGCGTGATGGGCTAGCGCAAGACGCGCAAGATGGCGTCGGCCGCAACCACTCGTGCGCCCGCTTGCTCGGAATGCTCTCGCACCCAGTGGTCCGACGACGCCACGATGACCGGCACGTCGAACGGCAGCGACTTCACGCCTTCGACCACCACGTGGTCGGCTTCTTGGCCCGCCTCAGAGAACACGACGTGCACGCCGGGGCGACGCGGCACCGGCACACCTTCCACATCGGAACCATCGAACACAAGCGTGATGGCGCAACGCAGCCGGGCATGCAACGCCGCGCACGCATTCAACAGCCGGTCTCGTTGGATGCGGATGGACTCGCCACCCCAGCCCGCCATCGACACGTTGTAGCCATCGATGACCAACATCACGCCCGGCGTGCGCAGCATGGCTTCGAGCGCAACTGGGTCCTCGGTGATCATTCCCGGAGGCGGTGCCACCACTGCCCGCTTGGGCCGCGAGGAACGGGTGACGGCAGGCATGGGCTCGCCGCGCTCAGCAGCACGCTGGGCGGCCGCCGCCTGCGCCGCTTCTTCCTGGGCCGCGTTCGCCCGAGCCCGCCGCAGATGCGACGCCACGCCCGTGAGCCCCGACGTGAGGCGCTGCGCGTGCTCGGCCGCGTCGAGGAGCGCCTGGACGTCCTCGGAGCGCAACCCCGAACCCGCTTCAGGGGCGCGTGCCAATCGGTCGGAGAGGTGCTGGTTCTCGCGTTCAAGGTGTTCGAGCTGGCGTCGGGCGTCACGCGCTTCACGGTCCGCCTCACGCGCCCGTTCCGCTTCACGCTGAGCCTTCTCACGCGTGGCCTCGACCGAAGCCCGCTCGCGTTCGAGTGCCGACGCCAGCTGGTCGGCACGCGCTTCGGCCGCACGCGCTTCACGCGCGGCCTCTTCCTCGCGGGCCCGGCGGCTCCGCCGTTCCTCTTTGAGTTCGCGCTCGAGTCGCGACGCCTGTTCCTCGGCCGCGCGTCGCTGCACGTCGGCGCGTCGGCGCGCTTCTTCGAGCCCTTCGATCTCGGTGCGCACGGCGACTGCGTCATCTCGCTCGGCCTGCTCTTCTCGCACCCGGTCGGCCATGGCGACCGCAACGCCAAGGCCGAACTCCCAGCCCTGTGGGCGACCAGCCCACAAAGCCGACGCGACGAGCCCCAAGTCGGAGCGCAACGACGCGTCGCGGATGACCTCGACGGCCTGCTCCGGCGACCACGCACTGATCGCCGCCATGACCTCGGGGCGATCGAGGAACGCGTCGATGACTGCGCTTCGGAAGTCGTCGTCGAGATCGAGCGCCTTGACCAGGGTCTGGCGCGCCGCGCCACGCGCCAACCCGCGCCGGTCGAAGCCAACCAACGGCCGCAACACCGCCGGCACCGCATCGAACTCGAGGGTGCGCAACACGTCGCCGGCTTCGTCGAGCACGGGAACGAGCAGCGACTCAGGGAGCGCACCCGCATGCACCGAAGTGTGCTGCGCGGCCAGGTCGAGCTCGCTCACGCTGCGCCTTCCGACGCGCCGTCAGCCGCTTGGGCCTCGTCGGCCGAGATGGACTCGATGGAGTCGGCCCCGGCCCCACACCACCGACACGACACGGTGTCGACGGTCTCTTCGACCAAGGTCTCATCCTCGATGGCGAGGTCGCCGCCCACCGAGTAGTGCCAGAACGCCTGGGTCCGCCGAGTGGACTCGACGTTGAAGCGGGTGAGGTTTCCACAGGCACGGCATCGGAATCGGGAGGTCACGGGCGCCAGCCTACCGGCCGCCCTGCCGGCCCCCCTGGGAACCACCGGCCCAAATCGAACGCCTGTTCGCCTAGGCTGGCCACGATGGTCGCCGGCATCCAACCCAGCTTCGAAGCCCTGGGCACTCCGCTTGCCGACGTCACGTTCGTGGTGGTCGACCTCGAGACCACCGGCGCGTCACCAGCGACCGCCGGCATCACCGAGATCGGCGCGGTCAAGGTGCGCGGCGGCGAATGCTTGGGCACCTTCGAGACGCTGGTGAACCCCGGGCTGCCCATCCCACCCATGATCACCGTTCTCACCGGCATCACCGAAGCGATGCTCATCCCCGCGCCAACACCGAACGAAGTGATCCCGGCATTCCTCGAGTTCTCGCGCGGTGCGGTGATCGTAGGCCACAACGTGCGCTTCGACATCTCGTTCCTCGACGCGGCATGTCGCGCGCTCGGTCACGAGCCCTTGCCCAACGAGCGCGTCGACACGTTGGCCCTCGCACGCCGGCTGGTACGCGACGAAGTCCCCAACCTCAAACTCGGAACGTTGGCGCGCGCGTTGCGCGTCCCCACCTCCCCGAGCCACCGCGCCATGGCCGACGCCCGCGCCACCGTCGAGGTCTTCCACGCACTGCTCGAACGGGCGGGCACACTCGGCGTCACCGGTCTCGACGACCTGATGAAGCTGCCGAAAGCCGCTGGTCACCCGCAGTTCGGCAAACTCAAGCTCACCGCCGATCTCCCGCGCTCCCCCGGCATGTACTCGTTCGTCGACGACACCGGTCGCATCCTCTACGTCGGCAAGGCCACCGACCTGCGCTCGCGGGTGCGCTCGTATTTCTCGTCCGACGACCGGCGCAAGATCCCCCAGCTGTTACGTGAAACCGCCCGCATCGACCATCTGGTGTGCGATAACCCGCTCGAAGCCGAAGTCCGCGAGATCCGCGCCATCCAACAGCACGAACCGCGCTTCAACCGACGCGCCAAAGCGTGGCGGCGCTACGCGTACCTCAAACTCTCCACCGAGCGGTTCCCCCGCCTCACTGTGGTGCGCGAAGCCAAAGACGACGGCGCGGTGTACCTGGGCCCGTTCAACTCCTCGGGCGGCGCGCACCACGTCCGCGAGGCCATCGAATCCGCCGTGCCCCTTCGCCGCTGCTCCAAACGCGTGGGCAAGAAGGCCACGCTCGACGGGCCCCTGTGCCTGGCCGCCCAACTCGGCGCGAGCAGTTGCCCGTGTTCGGGTGCCACCAGCGAATCGGACTACGCCGACATCGTTGCCGTCACTGTCGACGGCCTCACCCGCAACCCGGCGCGCCTCCTCGAACCGCTCGAAGCCCGCATGCATGCGTGTGCCAACGACGAGCGTTTCGAAGAAGCGGCCCTGGCGCGAGACCGACTGCAGGTGTTGGCCCGCGCCCTCGACCGTCAGCGGCGCCTCGATCGATTGCGGCTTCCCGCCCGCCTGGAGCTGGCGCGCGGCGACAACCGCATCGTGCTCGAACGGGGCCGCGTGGCGGTCGACGGGCTCGAACCGGCGCCACCCGCCGACGGTCCGGCCTGTCCACGCAATGCCGTCGACGAACTCCTGGCCGTTGCGCGGTGGCTCGACGCGAACGCGACCACGATTCGGCTGATCGACGTCAGTGGGACGTTTGCGAGTCCAGTGCGCCCGGTGCCGCGCTACGAGCTGCGGCCGCGCGCCGTCGCACGAACCACGTGACTCCATCGGTACCCAGCATCACCACCACGGCGATCGACAACGCCCAACTGGCCAACAGCGGAACCAGGCTCACGAAGCGCACTGCCTTCTCGCCGGTGACCACGTCGATCAACGTGCCGGCACTCACCAGGTGCAACAGGCGGGCCGGAACCAACACGAGCACCAGGGCAACCGGGACTGCGGCAATCCACACCAAGAACCGGAGCCACTTGGGCATCGAGTAGTCGGCGCTCGCCTTCGGCTGCTTGGCCGCAGCACGCTTGGCCGCCTGCCGCTCGGCCCGGGTCCCCGTTTCGCCGGGCTCGACGGCCGCAACGAACGTGGTGGCATCACCGGTCGCCGCCGGCGGCGTGGCGACGGGCACCTTGCGCAGCGCCGCCGGCACCTTCAACGGCCGACCACAGTCGGCGCATGGGAAGACGTCGTCGACCACTGCGTCGAGCGGCGTGGGCATTCCGCAATCAGGACAGCGCAAGACTTTCGCCACGTCACTCACCGCCCGCGCGCAACTCGGTGGTGACGTGCACGAACGTCTCGAGTGCCGTCGCGGCCCGACCATCGTCGATGACCGTGGCCGCGAAATCGACGCCCGCCGCCAGATCGTCGACGGCGCCGGCAGCCACCAGCGCGGCCGACGCGTTCAAGACCACGATGTCTCGCACCGGGCCCGGTGTACCGGCCAGCACGCGGTGCACGTGGTCGGCGTTGGTCGCGCTGTCGCCCCCCACGAGTGCCGCGGGCGCCGCCACCGCCAAGCCCAGCGAGGACGGTTCGACGTCGTAGGTGCGGACCTCGCCGTGGTGCAGGTCGTAGACCGTGGAGGTCGTAGTGGTGGTCAGTTCGTCGAGGCCGTCGTGACCGAAGAACACCAGCGCGCGTTCAACGCCCAGCTCGCGAAGCGCGCCCACGACCCGTTCGGCCATGGACGGATCAGAGACGCCGACGGTGCGGCACGCCGCGCCTGCCGGGTTGGCGAGCGGCCCCAAGAAGTTGAACGTGGTGGGCACGCCGATCTCGCGGCGGGCATTGGCCGCAAAGCGCAACGCCGGGTGGAACCGCGGGGCAAAACAGAAACCAATGCCGGCGCGCTCGATGGACTGCGCAACCCCCGCCGGGCCGAGGTCGATGACCACCCCCAACGCTTCGAGGACGTCGGCGGAGCCACACTTGCTGGACGCGGCTCGGTTCCCGTGCTTGGCCACGCGGATTCCAGCGCCAGCCGCCACCAACGCCGCCGCCGTGGACACGTTGACCGTGCCCGAGCGGTCGCCACCGGTCCCACATGTGTCGAGCACCGGCGAGCCGGCCGGCAGTTCGACGCGCTCGGCGAAGTCCAACATGGTGCGCACCAACGCACTGAGTTCGGCCGGCGTCTCGCCCTTGGCCCGCAGCGCCACCGAGAACGCAGCGATCTGCGCGTCGGTGGCATTTCCCGCCAACACCGTGGCGAGCGCGCCCGCAACCTGTGCAGCCGAGAGGTCTTCCCGGCGCACAAGCGGCGCCAATACGGACCCCCAATCGAACGTGTCGGTCATGTCAGTCCCACCAGAGGTCGTGGTCGATGACGCCGCGCGCAATGAGTCCGAGCTGCACTTGCGTGGTTCCTTCGACGATCGTGAGCTGCTTCGCGTCGCGGTAGTACAGCTCCAACGGATGATCCTTCATGTACCCGGCCGCGCCCAACATTTGGAGCGCGTCGCCACTGACTTCCACCGCCAGTTCTGTGGCGTAGTACTTGGCCATCGACAGGAACGGCACCCATTCCTTCGTGAATTTGCCTTGGTCGGCCAACCACGCGCTGCGATAGGTGAGCAGACGTGCAGCCTCGATCTTCGTGGCGAGCTCCGCGATCTTCCATTGAATGCCTTGGAAGTCGGCGATGGTCTTGGTGAACGCATCACGTTGCTTCACGTACTCGGTGGCGTACATGAGCGCGCCTTCGGCCAGGCCGATGCCGCGTGCCGCCACCACGGGGCGCATCGCGTTGAGGCCCAGCATCGCGAGGCGAAATCCGCCGATCTCACCGACCACGTTGTCGGCGGGGACGCGAACTTCGTCGAGCAGGAGCTCACCGGTGTCGACACCCTTCACACCCATCTTGCGATCGACGGTGCCGACCGAGACACCAGCGCGATCACGATCAACAATGAAACAGGTGATGCTGTCGTGCGCACGTGAGCTGGGCTCGGCAGTCTTGGCGAACACGCAGTACCAGTCGGCCTGCCGCACACCGCTCATCCAACACTTCGTACCGGTGAGCACCCACTCGTTGCCGTCACGCACCGCACGGGTACGCATGCCCATGACGTCGCTGCCGGCCTGCGGCTCACTGAGTCCGAACGCGGCGCGCTGCGTGCCCTGCGCAACTGGCGTGACGTACTTGCGCTTCTGCTCGTCGGTGCCGGCGATGAGCAGTGGCCCGGTGGGCAGACGCGTGAGCAACAACATGAGTGACGCCGCGTTCGAGTACTTCGCGATCTCTTCGATGGCAATGGTGAGACCCAGGATGCCGGCGCCCGAGCCCCCGTACTCCTCGGGGACGCACAGGCCGGTGAGCCCGGCGGCCACGAAGGCGTCGAAGAGGTCCTGGGGGTATTCCTCGGATTCGTCGACGGCCCGGGCGCGCGGCGCCACCCGCGCTTGGGCGAGGCGCCGGACGCTGGCCTGCAGGGCCGCCAATTCTGGGGAGAGGTCGAAATCCACCGGGACGGGAGCCTAAACGGTTGGTGAAATTTCTTTTGATCCCTCTTGTCCGTTTAAGCCCGTAGGACTAGATTGCGACTGATGCACCAGGAGGGCACTTCGCCCCGGTCCTCCTGGCGAACTCGCCGCAGCGACCGCCGGGAACTCCGGGACGAGACGAACGTGACGGCACTCGAGCACGAGTGGCACCGCGCCGAGCGGGAGGATCCCGACCGAGCGCTGGGCGCCGCCGTGGCACTCGCCGACGCGCTCGTCGACACCGGCAAGCACCGGGCCGCCGCCGGCCTCCTCGCCCGGGCCACCCGCGGCGCCGCTCCCGACGACCCCGCCGCACCCCACGCCGGCATTCGCCTCGGCGACCTGGCCTTCACGATCGGCCACCTCGAAGACGCCGAGCGCGGCTACGAACTTGCGATCTACGGGGGCGTCACCACGGCCCGCTCCCTGGCCCGCCATGGCGTGTTCCTTTCGGCGCGAGGTCATCAGCGCCAAGGTCTGCGCCACCTCACCGCTGCGCTCATGGATCCGGCCGGCCCCGGCGAGATCGCCACCGCCGCCCGCATGCTGCTCCACGCCGCCCAGAACTCCCGTGACGAACTCGGCCCGCTGTGGGCGCGCGGCGCGCTCGAAGGGTTCCGCATCGTGCGCGACGACGACCACGCGGCGCAGGCCCAACAGATCGTGAACGGCGCCCGAGAGTTGGGCCACGAGCCGTTCGGCATCCAACGCCGGTCCGAGTCGCTGGGACTGGGCTTCTAGAGGCGAGACACCGACGACACGCCGTAGCGCGCCGCCACCAATTCCTTCAGCGTCGACGGGAAGCCCCGACCACACATCTGCACCAGGCTGGTGAGTTCGCGCTGCGCTTCGGCATCCGCTTCAAACGCGCGCATGCAGAGTTCGGGTTCGACGTTGGCCAACCCACTGATTGCCCCCGCGGCACCCAACGACCCCGCTGCGGTGAGCAGCGACTCACTCCCGGTGTAGAACGCGCCCGAGTACTCGGTGATGGTTTCGAGCATGCGCTTCGCGTCGCCGCTGGAGTCTTTGATGCCTGCGACCGGCAGATCGTTGAGCACACCGAGCGGCACGCCTGGAGCGGACCACTTGGGGTAGTGGTACGAAAGGACCGGCACCCCGCCGGAATCCTTGCCCACTGCGTCGTAGTAGCGGCGCGGGTCGTCGACGTTCTGCGGGGACAACACCAACAGGCCATCGACACCGAGGTCGACTGCATCGGCGGTATAGCGCACGGCTTGGTGGGCCGAGGGCGCACCGGTTCCCGCGAAGACCGGTACCGCACCCTGGACCGCGCCCACGACCTTCTTGACAAGCTTGCGTCGTTCCTTGCGCGAGAGCGTGACGGCCTCGCCCGTGGTGCCCGCCACCACCAACGCGGCAACACCACAATCCACGAGCTGCGACGCGAGGTCGGCCGTGGCCGCAGCATCGAGTTTGCCCTGGTCGTCGAAGATGGTGCAGAGCGCGACGCCCACACCTTCGAACGGTGCCGGCGACCGGAATCCTTCGATCGCTTCTTCGTGCAGCGCGCGCACCGGTGCCGGTGTGGTGGCCTTCAAAACCGGTTCGTCATCTTCGCGTTGACGGTCGAAGCGGGCCAGGAACACCTCGGCCATTGAGTCGAGGTCGTCCAGCTCACTGAGGTCGTTGTCGCCTCGGAACCGGGAAACCACACCGAAACCATCGGAGAGTTCGTCCTCGTGGTCGTTCAAATCGCTGTCGTAGTCGTCGAATTCGTCGTAGGTCACGGAGGGGCAACGCTATCGATGCGACACGCGTCGATCGTGGCAATCGCCGAAACTGCGACCGACGTCACGCCCGTTCGACCACCGATGTCAGGCCGAACGGCGACGACGACGAATCAACCGACGCCGCTCGCGCTCGGTCAGCCCGCCCCACACGCCGTGCTTCTCGCGCACAGTGATCGCGTGCTCGAGGCACGTCTCGCGTACGGCACAGCCAGCACAGATGGCCTTGGCCTCGACGGCCTCTTCTTCCGACGCGGGATAGAACACTTCCGGAGCTATGCCCTTGCATTCTCCGAGCTGCTTCCACGTCAGTTCCATCTCGATCCCTGTCCTCGTTGCCGATCAATTTCGCTTCTTCCCTCGGACGACGCCCCCGGTGACCTGAGTGAAATCCTGACCGGTTTCACCCTCTGCGTTCGCATCGGAGGCTTGTGCCACGGTGCGTGGTTCCTGGGGGCACCGTGGCGGCCCGTAGGATCGCTCCGATGGCCTCCTCCCCCCTCCGCGCCCGGGCCAGCGCCCTTGCCGACCTCGCCCAGTCCGGGGTCGATGTCCTGGTGATCGGCGGCGGCATCACCGGTGCCGGCGTGGCCCTCGACGCCGCCACCCGAGGCCTCCGTGTCGCCCTGGTCGAGCGGCACGACTTCGCGTCGGGGACATCCAGCAAGTCGTCGAAGCTCATTCACGGTGGCGTGCGATACCTCCGTCAGCGCGAGTTCGGTCTGGTGCACGAGGCGCTCACCGAGCGGCACCGATTGCTGCAAAACGCGCCGCATCTCGTCGAAGAGGCACCGTTCCTCGTCCCCGTGATTGCGGCGCCTGACGAGCACGGTCGCGCCAAGGCGCGCGTGTACCAGCGCGTCATGAGCGTCGGACTCTGGACCTACGACGCAATCGGATCGTGGCGCGCCGGCCGCATTCACAAGCGCGCCTCGCGCGAGCGCGTCATGGAGCTGATGCCGGCGCTCGACCGCGACCGGGTGGTTGGCGGCTACCTCTATGTCGACGCACGCGCCGACGACGCGCGCCTCACCCTTGCCATCGCACAGACCGCCCATGCCGACTACGGCACGACCATCTGTAACTACAGCGAGGTCATGGCGCTCCACACTGCTGAAGGACGAGTGAGCGGCGCCACAGTTCGCGACGCGCTCAGTGGTGAGATCTACGACATCGCCGCGCGCGCAGTGGTGAACGCGGCAGGCGTGTGGTCCGACGAGGTGCGCGCGCTGGCCGGTCCGCACCCGCACGCCATTCGCCCCGCCAAAGGCGTGCACATCACGGTGCCGGCCGCCAAGTTGCCGGTCCGCACGTCGGCCGTACTGCAGGTCACCGGCGACGACCGCATCATCTTCGTGATCCCGTGGGAACACTATGTGTACGTGGGCACCACCGACACCGACTACCACGGCAGCCTCGACGATCCACAGTGCGACGCCGACGACATTGCGTACCTGCTCGGCGCCGTGAATGCGTGCGTGCGCCAGGCCCTCACACCAGCTGACATCACGGCCACGTGGGCGGGGTTGCGCCCGCTGATCGCCGAGGCCAATTCAGCGAAAACCGCCGACCTCTCCCGTCGACACTCCGTACTCGTGAGCGACTCCGGGTTGGTCACCATCACCGGCGGCAAACTCACCTCGTACCGCAAGATGGCCGAGGACACGGTCGACGCCGTGGTCGAGTTGCTTGAACTGTCACCGAAACCCAAGTCGGGAACCGAACAGTTGCTGATCTATGGCGCCGATGGACTCGCAGCGCTCACCGCACCCGACGCGGCGGCGCGCCTGGGCATCGACGACGCGATGTTGGACCACCTGCGTTCGCGCTACGGCGTCCACGCGCGCACCGTTGCCGCACTCCTGCACAACGACTCAACCCTCGCGCAACCCATCGTTCCAGGCTTGTCGTACCTGGCAGCCGAAGTCATCTACGCCATCCGCTACGAACTGGCATGCACGCTCGACGACGTGTTGGCGCGCCGCACGCGCGCCCTGATTCTCGATCGTGAGGGCGCGCGGGCGGCCGCACCGCAGGTTGCTGCGTTGATGGCCCCCGAGTTGGGCTGGGACGAGGCCGAGATCAACCGTCAGGTCGCTGCGTTCGAGACCATCTGCGTGGCCGAGGCCGCCGCCGAATCTCCCTCGGCGCGGTTGGGCGAGTGAGCCCCGTTGCTCCGCTGGCCTCTACCCTCTCCATCGTGACCGAAACGACCGACCCCGTGAAGGACCGCACCTTGTCGTGGCCCGCCATCTGGCGTGGGGCGGTCACCGGCTTGGCCATCACGTTGCCATTGGCTGTGTCGCTTGCCATCATCGAACGCGTCGTCGACCGGTCGTCCACCCGCACCGGCATCGAGACCGTGTTGGTCGTGGTGCTCTTCGGCGCCTACTTCATTGCCGGCGTGCGGGCAGGCATGCGGGCATCCGATGCCCCGTTCACCAACGGCATCCTGGCCGCGCTCGGCGTACTGATCGGGACCGTGCCGATGATCGTGCTCATTCGCGTTGCACGCGGTGCGAGTGCCGACGTCAAGGTATCCACGGTTTTCGGCCAGGCCGTCATTGCGACGTTCCTGGGCATGGTCGGCGGATGGCTCGGCGGACGGCGCGCTGCAGCCCGCCAGTCCTCCGACGTCTGAACGCGTCAGCTCAGCGCGACACGCCCGGCGTCATGCGTCGACGACGCCACGCAAACCCGACCAACAGCCCGCCCAGTCCGAGCAACGGAATGGCGAGCAGCACCCAAAACCGCCAATCGCTTCCGGTGAACGCCAGTGAACCCGAGCGACCACCGACATCGCCGGACGCGCCTCCGCCTCCGGTGTCACCACCACCACCACCGCCACCGCCGCCATTCGAGGTCACCGTGACGCTTGCTGCGCTCGAGTTGTTCGAGCCGTCGGGGTCGGGCTGATCACCGGAGACCAACGCACTGTTCACATACCCACCGTCACTGCCGGTCATGGTGGCGTACACGGTGGCTGTAGCTGACACGCCCGGCGCCAGCGTGCCCACGGACCAGAAGTTCGCAGCTCCCGGAGTGACCGTGCCCGTCGACGCGGTCGCACTCGTGATCGCGATCCCGGCTGCGGGAGTGTCGCGAACCGTTACCCCGGTGGCGGAAGCCGGACCGTTGTTCGTTACTCGGAGCGTGTACGTGACGGCACCACCCGATGTGACCGAGTTGGTGTCGACCGTCTTGGTGATGGCAAGGTCGGCATCGGATGAGACGACCACCTCGTTGGAATCCGTGACCGGTCCGCCCGATGGACTGGTGACGCTGACCGAGTTCACGTATGAACCCGCAGCAGGGAGTTGCACGGGATACAGGATCGATTGAAGCCCACCAACCTCGAGCGTTCCCAGGTTGCAGGTCATGGTGACACCGCTCTGCGAGCAGCCCGCGGGAACCTGCAACACCGTGACGCCGGCGGGCAGCGTGTCGGTGGCCACCGTGTTGAGGGAGTCCGATGCGCCGGCGTTGAAGACGCTGAAGCCGTAGAGCACCGGTTCACCGAGGGTCGGGGTGTCGAACACCTCTTTCTTCACGACGAGTTCGGAGATCGCGCTCGTCACAACCGATGCACTGTCGGTACCCGTGACCGAGGGGTCGATGTCGTCGGTAGCGGTCGCGGTGTCGGTGAGTACGGCGCCACCGGGCGTATCGGCATTAACGGTTGCGTCGACCCGGATGGAAACCGTTGCCCCAGCAGCAATGACCCCGAGCGAACACGTCACGGCGCTGGCAATCGAGCAGGTTCCGGCGCTCGACGTGGCGGCGCTCACGGTGAGGCCCGCGGGAATCGTGTCGGTGAACGAAACAGTGTTGGTCGCAACTTGACCGCGGTTGGTGACCAGGATGTTGAACTCGAACGCCCGCCCACCAGCCACGGGATTCCCTGCGGTTGCGGACTTGTTCACATCGAGCGTTGCGGGCGCGAGAGGGAGCACGACCGTCGGCGCATTGGATTCGTTGTTGGTCAAGTTCGCGTCGTAAGTCGTCGTTGAGATACGCACGTTGTTGACGTACGTGCCCGATGCCAAGGGGTTGTCAGCCGTCGCGGTGAACGTCTTGGTGATTGTGGTCCCGATCGTCATGTTTCCGAGGTTGCAGATCAGGACTTGGGTACCCGCGTTTGCGCAGTTCACCGGGACCGATGCCACGTCGATGGTGAATCCAGCTGGCAGCGTGTCGGTCATCACCACTCCGTTGGCCGTCCCGAAACCCGGGTTGTTTGCCGTGAGCGTGTAGCTGACCGTTCCCCCTGGGGCCACCGACGCAGATCCCGACTTCGTGACGCTCAGGTCGACCCACGGGTTGACCGGGGTCACGACCGGATCGGTGGTGAGCGTTGCACTGTTCCCCAGGCCGTCGGTCGATGTCACGGTCGCCGAGTTCGAGAAGGATCCCGCATACGCCGCTGTAACACCGATTTCGGTCGTGAACGACAGCTCGACCGACTGGCCGGGTTCGATCACACCCGCTGCCCCCGACGAGCCGGTGAGGTTCGCCGTGATCGTGCGCGTGCCCGCGTCGAACGCGGAGTCGGGGATGCTGATGACCTTCGTTCCGGTGTTGACCTGGATTGAACCCGGTTCGAAGGTGGTGTCCGGGGGAACGACGTCGGACACGCTGGCCGTCGATGTCGCACTGCCACCACGGTTGGTCACACGCACCGTGTAGCGCAGCGAAGTATTCACGTCTTGCGCGCCGGTGGGGCTGACGGTCTTCTCGGCAACGAGGCACGACGGAGTGCCGAAGCTGATGGCATCAAGGAAGTTACCGATCGACTTGCTGCCACCCGCAGCCGAAACCGATTCGAACGCGAACCGGGTGATGGTCTGCCCCGCCGGAACGGTGTACGTGCCACTGTGTCGACCCCACGCACTGTTGCCGTCGGAAACCGTTGCGGCGACCGCGAGCGTTCCGCCGGGCACCCCGATACGCACATTCATGGTGTCGACGCCGTTGCGCCCGCGGTGCGAAAGCCCCCACACGAGGGTTTGCCCCGGCGTCGTGGCGACGTCTTGGTACAGCGTGGAAACCAGGTTTGCGTTCAGCTCCGCGAACTGCAGCCCCTCGGCCGCGGGCACCCCCTGGAACCCCGAGTTCCAGAGTTCGATCTTGCCGTCGGACGCGGTGGTTGACCACCCGGGCACCGTGGACTGGTCGACGATCTGGAAGGTCCCGGTGGTGATGCGCGGCTGCTCGAACCCGTCGTTCACCAGATCAGTAGGCGGTGGCGGACAGCTCCCAACCTCGGCTGCTGGCGCCGCAGTGCGCCTGCTCGGCTGTGCGTCTGCACTGGGAACCACCGACAGCACTACGACGCCGGCCACAACCGCCCCCGCAACAACTGCTGCTCTGAGCCGCCCGAACCCGCTCACGCACGCCCCTCCCCGACCCGGGGGAACGCTACCGGCTCGACCCACGAAACCCGTGGTTCGTGGCCATGAGACTGGCGGCAGTTCGCGATTCGTGTGCGCCGCGCTGATGCGTGGCACGATGGAGGCGGTGGTGAGTCGGCCAGGCGGCCGCGTCGGGGCATCGACCCCGCCGAGGAACGTCCGGACTCCACAGGGCAGGATGCTGGCTAACGGCCAGTCGGGGCGACCCGCAGGACAGTGCCACAGAAAACAAACCGCCGATGGCGCGTCGGGCAACCGGCCGCACAGGTGAGGGTGAAACGGTGCGGTAAGAGCGCACCAGCATCCGGGGTGACTCGGATGGCTTGGTAAACCCCATCCGGAGCAAGGTCAGACAGAGGCAGAGCGGCCCGCTCGCTGCCGCACCTTCGGGCGCGGCGAACGTCTCGGGTAGACCGCTAGAGCGCGTTGGCAACAGCGCGCCGAGATGGATGGTCGCCAGCCGACGCAAGTCGGTTACAGAATCCGGCGTACAGGCCGGCTCACCACCGCGTCAGATTCCGCGCTCACCCGCAATGCGCGCAGCCACCCGCTGGCGCAACCGGGCCGTCGCCGGACCGTTCCGGCCGGTAGTGGCCGGAGCATTGAGATCGGGCGTGGGCTCGCGGTCAGGTGTTGGATCACGCGGCAAGTTGACGACGTTGTCGAGCCGGAAGATCTTGTCGCCGAGTTCACGCGCATCGCCGAGTTCGTTGAGCCCGCTGCGCTTCTGCCCGCCCCGACGCATGATCGCGAAGTACTCGAACTCCATGGCGAGTTGCTGCATCAACGGGAACCGAACCTGGTGGGCCTCTCGCTGCACTTCATGGGCTCGACGCTTGGCTGCGCGAGTGCCATTGATGGCGTGCAGCGTGTTGAACTTGATGGGCGAGAACCAGCGGCGGATGCCTTTGTGGTTGGCAATGTTCTCGGCGAAAATCTGCACCACCTTGTCGGCGCTGCGTCGGAACGAGCGACCCACGTTGACCTCACCGCCACGTTCCTTCATTTCAGCCAAGGCCGGCATCGCGAGCCCTGCAATTTCGGCGCACGCGTTCGAGGAACCGGTCAACCCGTTGGTCGACGCAAACCAGCCGTACGCAATCATCGCGGCCTGCGCCGGCTGGCCGGCGAGCCGTGCTTGTTCCATGTAACCCATCAAGTTGCGCTCGGCCTTGACCGTGCGGCCGTACTGCGCGGCGTAGGCGGTGCCCAGCACCATGGCAAAGGCCGGACCGCCAAACGGGAACAATCCGATTGCCGCGATGGCGCCGATGTGCAGCGCGCGCTGCCACTTCGGCAGGAACTGACCGTTGTAGCCCATCAACTTGTCGGTCAGACGGAGCCAGCCCTTCGAGTCGAGCTTCCCATACTCGCCTTCGGCAGCCGCATACAGCGACACCAAGCTGGCCTTCTCGCGGACCGGCCGCTCGAACGCGAACTTCCCTTCACGCTCGTGCGTCTCGATGATCATCCGGGCCCGAACGAGATTGGCGTTGGTTTGGAACACCGGGAACGTTCGCGGCCCTTCGGGCAACGGCTCGCCACGTTCTTTGGCCTGCTGGCGGTACATGGCTTCGATCTCGCGCGCCTCGGTGAGTTCTGCGTCGATCGAACGCTGCGATCGGAAGTACCGCTCGCGGAACGAGAACCGGGGCGCGACGTGATCCGGCAACTTGGCGTCGATGGGCGGCGGAAACTCGGCGGTCTCGGCCCCGATGGCGTCGAGCAGGTCCGCAGGAATCGTGCTGGTCCATGGACGCCCGCGAAATGGATTTTCGTTCGTGGCCACCGGGTCCCTCCGTCCAGTTTCGCCAGATACGGGGCATCTTACCGGATGCGCACTGTGCGCGAAATAGGAGAATTCTGCAACTTCAGGTTCAACGCAGTTCCCGGCCCTGCGGCAAGACCGACCGGCCGCTCAGATCCCGCCCCACCACCGCCTTTGCCAGCGCCTCCCGGGCTGGGCTGGCCGATGCCACGTTCGGCGGCAGGCGGGCGACGGCCGTTGACATGGCCCGGAAATCCTCCTGCGCCCGCCCGAGCGCGGCGCGGCGCTCCTGGGCGGGCAGATTGTGGTCACCCGCCAGCTCCAGCGTGCGGCGACCCGCGCTCCACCACCACTCGGCGCTCGCCCCCGGAGGGTCGCCCCACGCATCGATGATCTGGGCCGTCGCCCGCGCCGCCTGAGGACTCTTGGCATCGGGATCGACCCCTGGCGCAGACGCCTCGGCCACGATCGGCACCGCAGCGGCCCGGATCTCGTCGAGCAGCTCGACCTCGGTGTCGTGCAGATCGATGGCGAGGCCGCGCAGGGCCCGAAGCTCCCGCGCGATCGTTGCGAACGACTGCTCGGAGCTGAACCCGCCTCGGTCGAAGATGGCGCGAACTCGGTCGAATGTCACCCGTGCCGCCAGATTGGGTCGCCCAAACCCTTCGGGAGGATCGGCACCGATGAGGCGCGGCCCCAGCTCCTCGATCCGTTCGAAGGCTTCGCAATCGTCACCGAACTCGGCGAACTCGGCCTCAAACGCGTCGAGGATTGGACGGGCGCCATCGGCATCACCGGTGCGCAACAGGAGCTCCAACTCAGCCAGCACCGGAAATGATGTCGCAAGGTCGTCGTGGTCGAACCGACAGCGAGCGCACTGCGAGCGCAGCGCCGCGGAACGTTCGTGATCGTTGAACTCGAGCGCCAACACCGCACCGGCGGCGTGCACCGCATAGGTGGTGATCGGATCGATTGCGGGGCCCTGGCAGTCGAGCACTTCGAGCGCGCGATCGATGTGCGCGGCGGCGCCAAGGAACTCACCGACGTCGGCGTGCAGCGCAGCGGCGGTGAGTCGCAAGTGCATCAACGCTGTTTCGACGGTGAATTCGTTGCGCCCGAAGGCTTGCGGCGCTGGAAGCCGGTCAGGTTTCGGCAATACTTCGAGGGAACCGATGACCCCCGGCAGGATGTCGAGCGCGCCGCGAGTGTCACCCGCCAAGAAGTGCTGTTGGGCGAGCTCCGTTCGCACCATTGCGGCCGCGCCCGGCGTGCTGGCCTCGTGGGCCGCGTCGAAGTACGCCGCGTCGGCATTCGCATCGAGACCGAAGCAGTCGACCGAGGCCCGACCGGCGACCAACATCAGCCGCATCCGTTGCGCAGGATCCTCGAGGAGCGATGCGACGTCGCGCGCACACTCGACGACCGCGATTTCGGTCGCCCCCGCCCGGGCCGCCTGGAGCGCGGCCGAAAGGTCGAACACTGCGCTGCGCTGCCCGGAGTCGAGCTCGGCGCTGGTGGCCAGCTCGCCCAGCGAGGCGAGGACTCGGAGATGGTCTCGGGCCCCGCCCGGGCGGTCCCACGGCTCGAACGCAAACGTCCACCGCCACGACTCCACCGATTGCCCCATAGTGGACAATCTTACTCAATCTCGCCCGTCGGTTGCTCGATCCGCCCACTCTGCAGGAACTCATGCCGCGGTCCCGCCTCGTAGAGCGACCCCCACCCCACGACGATCCAAATGGCCACCAGGCCGGCGAGCTCCAACACGAGGACCACCCACCACGGGCCCAGCAGCGATCCCGATGGAAACCGCCACCCGAGCGTCGGCCACATGATCACTGCGGTTGCTCGCCAAGCCCCCGACAGCACCAGTCCGCAGAAAACCCCGATGGGCACGCAGATGAGGCGCCGCCGCAGCAGCCGACTCCGCCCGATGGTTGCCACCATCACCACGCCCAAGAGCGCGACAGGGAACAACAGCGTGTGCCCAATGGCCGGACGGCCGAACGGAAGATCCACCAACAGCGGCAGCAATGCGCCGAACGCAATCAACCGGTAGTCGACGCCGCGGCTGCGAAAGACGACCAGCACCAGCAGAACCGAGCAGCCGAGGTACCAGAAGAACACGTGCACTCCGAATCAGGGCACGAGGATGCGACCGCAGTTGTCGCAGGTGGCCAACGAATCGGGCGCGCGGCGAATGGCCTCGGCCTCGGTCGTCGGAATCGTGAGGTGACACCCTTCGCAGGCCGTACCCACCAGTCGCGCCGCGCCGCTCGACCCCGTGCTGACCCGCGCGCGCTCGTAGGCCTTGAGCACTGCGTCGGGAATGGTGACGGCGAGCGCGTCACGCGCTTCGGTCTCGGTGCGGAGCTCGGCATCGATGGCTGCTTCCGACGCGGCGAGCGCGGCTGCAGTCTCACGCGCGCGCTCGATCAAAGCGGTGCGTCGAGCGACGAGCCCCTGCACCTCGGCGTCGAGCGTTTCCCGACGCTCCATCGCCACGAGTTCGTCGTCTTCGAGCAGTCGCCGCCGCTCGCGCAGGTGGTCGATCTCACCTTGCAACGCTTGGAGCTCACGTGGTGAGGTGATCTCACCGGAGTAGAGCTTCTGCTCCCCGGCCTGCGCGCGGTCTTCGACTGCCGTGACCTCGGCGTCGACTCGTTGTTCATCGGCGAGTGCGCTGTCTCGCACTGCTGTGCGCTCGGCGATCTCGGCGTCGAGCGCAGCGAGGGACCGTCGGGCCTCGGCGAGTTCCTTGCGTTCAGGAAGCGACTCGCGCCGGCCCCGGAGGCGGGAGGCAGCCGCGTCGCGGCCGGAAAGTTGGAGCAGTGCGTCGAGTGTTTCGCTCACGGCCCGGCAGTGGTCGTGGTCGTGGAGCTCGGCTTTGGCTTGGCCGTGGTCGACGGAGCCGTGGTCGACGGAGCCGTGGTCGACGGAGCCGTGGTCGACGACCCGGCCGCAGTGGCGGTCGGCCCCGGGGCCGGCCCCGTGGTCACGTCGCCCGGACTGGCCGGAACCGATGCCTTGCCCCGACCGCCATCGGAGATGAACCGGCTGCTGGGCCAGACACTGCTGTTGGGGCGCGGGAACGCAATGGACGGCTGTCCGTCGAGCATCGGCACCATGTAGTCGTGCCAGATGCGCGCCGGGTAGGTACCACCGAACACGGCGATGCCACCGACGTTGCGCATCGGCACCCGACCGACGATGGCACCCATCCAAACCGTGGCACAGAGCTGCGCCGTGCACCCACCGAACCACGCGTCGCTCTTCTCGTCGGTGGTTCCGGTCTTTCCGAACACCTCCCGGCCAGAGATCTGCGCGCGTGTGCCAGTGCCACCGGACACCACGCCCTTCAGCATGTCGATTTCGGTGCTGGCCACGTTCTCGTCAAGCACCCGCTCGCCCTCAGTGCTCGCCGAGAAAATCGTCTTCTTGTCGGGGCCCACGACCTTGCGGATGAACACCGGGTCGTGGCGAATTCCGCCGCTCGCAATGGTGCTGAACACGGTGGCCATCTCGAGCGGCGTGGCCTCAGCAGTACCGAGCGTGATGGAAGGGTATGCCGGCACGTTCCCCGTAATGCCCATCTTGCGGGCGTAGTCGGCGACATTCTCGGGGCCGACGGCCGCAATGAGGTGACCAAATGCGCAGTTGACCGAACCCGTGATCGCAGCGCGCAACGTGATGACACCGCCACCCGGCTCAGCGTTCTGGGTGGTCCACGGCGCGCTGCCCCGCGCCTTCACCGTGCACGGTGAGGTGCCGTCGATCGTGTCGTTCGGGCCGTACCCGTTCGAGAGCGCAGTGGCGAGCGTGATGACCTTGTACGTGGAGCCAGGTTGCCGCTTCGCCTGCGTGGCCAAGTTGAACTGTTGTTCCGAGAAGTTTGGACCACCCACGATGGCGCGCACTTCACCGTTGTTCGGATCCATCGAAACCAGCGCCGCGGTGAACGGCGGCTGCTTGGGCAAGATGGAGTCGACCGAATCCTGCGCGCGCTGCTGCGCGTCGAGATCAAGAGTGGTGTACACCTTCAAACCGCCGCGCAGCACGGCGTTGTAGCGCTCTTGCGCAGTTGCGCCGAGGCGCGGGTCGTTCAGCAGCCGTCGCTGCACTTCCTCGACGAAGTAGTTGTCGGGCCGCAGCTCGGCCGGCGGGCGCTCGGCGGGAAGCGGCGCCAACTTTGAGAAGTCGGCGTCGGCCTGCGTGATGTATTTCTCGTCGACCATGCGGTCGAGCACGAACTTGCGGCGCGCCGTTGCCTTCTCGGGATAGAAGAACGGGTTCGCGCCCTCGGGGTTCGAGATCACTCCGGCGAGCAATGCGGCCTCGGGCAGTGTGAGCTGTTCGACGGGCTTCTTGAAGAAGCGCTTGGCCGCCGAGCCGATGCCGTACGAGCCCTGCCCGAAGTACACGGTGTTCAGATACTCCTCGAGGATTGCGGCCTTGGAGATCTGTCCCGTCAGCTCCATCGCGAGCACGGCTTCGCGCGCCTTGCGCGACACCTCGCGCTTGTCGCTGAGCAGGCGCTTCTTGATGAGCTGTTGGGTGATGGTGGAACCGCCTTGGTCGACCCCACCCACCTGCACGTTGGTGGTGAGCGCGCGTACCGCGGCACGGATGTCGATGCCACCGTTGGTGAAGAACGTCTTGTCCTCAGTGGCGATCACCGCTTGGACGGCCTGCACCGGAACCTGGTTGATGGACACGGGCTGACGGTCTTCGGTGCCCAGCCGCCCGATGACCGTCTGCCCGTCGGAGGCGTACAGCGTGGCGGGCTCGGAGAGGCTCTTGAGGTCAGGAACCGCCGACTTGTAGGAGACCGATGAGAAGGCACGGGCAACGCCGGGGATCAGCAGCAAGAGGAACAGCCCGAGCACGGTTCCGCCGACTGCCGCGACGAGGAGGAATCGGCTCAGACGGGTCACGTCCGAGAGCATGGCACAGCCCGCCCGAATGAAGCCGTCAGACCTCGCTTGTACCCTCCGGGCCGTGACCGGGTTCGAGGCGCTCACGCCGTCGTTGACTGCCACCGCCATCGGTGCGGCAGGCGACGCGCTCGCCGTCGCCGTGGCGTCGCAGCGTGCTTCGGATGCGCTCGCGACCGTGACCGTGGTCACGCCCAACCGCTACGTTGCGCTGGCCCGACGACGCCACCTGGCCCGCCGCCTGGGCGGCCTCCTCGACGTCCACTTCCTGACCCTTCCAGCCCTGGTCGACCGACTGGGCGCGCCCACGCTGCGCGCGGCTGCCCGGGTGCCCGCCACCCCCGCGGTGCGCGCCGAGGCGTTGCGCGCACTGCTCGCTACCAGCGACGGTCCGCTGGCGGCGGTGCGCCACCACCTCGGCGCCCGCGCCGCCATCGACAAGGCCCTCGCCGAAATCGCCACGCTTCCGGAGTCGGCTCGGCGCTCGTTGGCCCAGGCCTCACCGCTCACCGCCGAACTCGTCGAACTCGACACGCGGATGCGGCGCCGACTCGCCCGTTGGTACGACAGCATCGACCAGCTGGGCGCGGCCACCGAATCCGTCACGGACGGTGGCGTGCCCGCCGATCTCGGCCACGTCATCATCTTCCTGCCGCGACCGGCAAACCTGCTCGAAGGCGCGTTGCTCCGCGCGTTGCACCACGCGGGCGCACACTTGATCGTGGGATTCACCGGTGATGCAACCGCCGACTCCGGAAGCATGGAGCTGGTGCATGACCTCACCGACGGTCACGCGATCACCGAGCGCTCTCGCGCAACCGAAGCGCCACTCGTCGACGTCGTCGTTGCCCCTGACCCCGATGGCGAGGCGCGCGCCGCAGTGCAACGGGTGGTCAGCGAACTCGCAACTGGCATGCCGCTCCATCGCATGGCCATCGTCACACGCCTTCCCGCCCCCTACGCGCGTGCGGTTCGGGAGCGCTTGCGCGACGCCAACATTCCCTGGAGTGGCCCCGCCGACCGCACGCTTGCCAACACCGCAGCCGGACGAGTCCTCGGTGGCCTACTCGACGTGTGCGACGGATGGCTCCGCAACTCGTTCGCCGCGTGGTGTTCGGGCGCGCCGGTCCTCGAAACCCGCGACGGCGTCATCGTTCCTGCCCATCGGTTCGACGTGCTGTCCCGACGCGCCGGCGTGGTGCACGGGCTCGACCAGTGGCGCGAGCGCGTACCAACGTTCGTTGCCCAATCGCGTGCTCGCGCGCACGACCTCGCCAACGACCCCGAAGCATCCGAAGGGCGCGCCACTGCTGCCGCCACCGACGCGTCCGATGCCGAACGTCTCGCCGCCTTCATCGAGCGCGTGGCTGCGCTCGCCACCCCACCCGCATCCTCACGGTGGGCCGATCACGCCGCATGGGCCCGCCACATCCTCGAGGAACTCGTCGCACCCAACGACACCTGGCCCGACGACGACGTACGCGCCGCCGAAGACCTTGCGGCGCGCATCGACGCGTTGGGCGCCCTCGATGCTGTCGGATCCGACTGCAACCACGAACGCTTCCGTGCCGCGCTCGAACACGAACTGGCCACACCGTTGGGGCCAATCGGCCGCTTCGGCGACGGCGTGTTCGTGGGCACGCTCCAGTCGATGGCCGGGCTCGACTTCGATCTGGTGGTCGTGGTCGGCGCCAACGACCGCGAGTTGCCTCCCACGCGCCGCGACGACCCGCTCCTCCCCGACGCGGTTCGTCGGCTCGCCGGCGGAGCGCTGCGCACCCACGACGAGCGAGCGGCCGACGAGCGGCACGACTGGCTCGCCACGTTGCACAGCGGGGCACGGGTGTTGGTCACCACGTCACGCGCCGACACCCGGGCCATGCGCGAGCGCCGACCGGCGCGATGGCTCCTCGAGTTGGTGGAAGCACGCGTGAGCCGTCCGGTCGGGGCCGACGACCTCGATGAGATCCACGAACCGTGGTGCCGCGTGGTCCCTTCCTTCTCGGCGTCGATCATCGATGCACCCGCATTCGCCGATGCCGTCGAACGTGATCTGGCCAGCGCAGCACTCGCGCCCGATGCCCTCCAGGCCGGCACGCACCCACTCACCGCGGCGCGTCCCGAGCTGGGCCGCCGGGTCGCAGCGGTGCGGGCACGCCTGCTGCCGGAATTCAGCGAGTTCGACGGACTCGTTGGCGCGCTCGACCACCATCTCGCCACGGCCCGCCCGTTCTCTCCCACTGCGCTGGAGCAGTACGCACGCTGCCCCCGCTCCTACCTGTTCGCCAAAGTCCTCCGCCTCGACGAAGTGCCCCGCCCCGAGACGATCGATGAACTCGCTCCCATCGAGCGCGGGTCGCTGGTGCACAAGGCACTCGAACAGTTCGTCGAGCGTTCCCAACCGTTTCCCCCGGGGCACACCTGGAGCGCGGCCGACCGCGAGCGCCTCGTCGAACTCGGGCTCACGCTGCTCGCCGAGTACGAAGGCCGCGGACTCACAGGCCGTCGGGTCCCGTCCACGATTGCGCAGCGCACGCTCACCCGTGACCTGCGGGACTGGATCGACCGTGACAACACGTTGCGCAGCCAGCACGGTGTCGTCCCCATGCTCGTCGAGCACGCGTTCGGGTTCGACGACGTGGCACCCGTCGTCATCGACATCGAGCCGGGCCGTGCCATCAAGTTGCGCGGCCGCATCGACCGCATCGACCTGAGTCCCGACGGGTCGCGCGCGCTGGTGGTCGATTACAAGACGGGTCGCGCCGGCGACTTCAAGGAACTCGCGCCTGACAACGCCGTCGGTTCGGGCGAGCATCTCCAGCTTCCGGTGTATGCCCGTGCGGCCGCGGCGGCCACCGGCGCAACCTCGGTCACCGCATCATTCATGTTCGTGTCGCGCAACGAGCGCGTCCACACCGTTGGCTACACGGTTGACGAGGCCGTGCTCGAGCAGTTCGACGCCGCCGTGCGCGTCATCGCCAACGGCATCGATACCGGCGCGTTCCCGGGGCGACCCGGAAAGGAAGACACCCACCGCCGGACCTTCGCGAACTGCAGGCGATGCCCGTTCGATCGCATCTGTCCCACCAGTCGCGCCGAGGAATGGGTGCGTGTGCACTCCGATGCCCGTTTGGGCGACTACCGCAAGCTCACGGGCGACGCGGCCGCCACCCCAACGCTCGACGACGATGCTCCGTCGGTGGCGTCATGACCCAGGCTCCCATCGACCACGACTCCCGACTGGCCATCCGCCACGAACTTGATCGCACGTGCTTCGTCGAAGCGGGCGCCGGGACCGGCAAGACCACCGAGCTGGTCCAGCGCATCGTGGAGTTGTTCCGCACCGGTCGCGCGGAACCCCGCGACGTTGCCGCCATCACGTTCACCGAGGCCGCCGCGGGAGAACTCCGCGAACGGGTTCGCCTGGCGTTGGAGCAGGCACGGCGCGCAAGCCCAGTCGGCACCGAAGAACGAACCCGGCTCGACCGAGCGGTTGCGCACCTCGATGAGGCGCACATCTCCACCGTGCACGCATTCGCGCAAGCGATCCTGGCCGAGCACGCCATCTCCGCTGGCCTCCCGCCACGCTTCGACATCATCGACGAACTGGAGTCCGAGATCGCCTTCGACCTGGCCTGGAGCGAGTTCTTCGGCAACCTGCTCGACGAAGACGACCTGAGCGCTGCGCTCACCACGGGATACTTGTTGGGGCTCACCGGGCGGCACCTCCATGCCCTCGCACGCGCCTTGCACGCGGATTACCACCACATGCGCGCGTGGACTCCTCCAGCCGCTGCGCTCCACCAGATCGATCTGAATGCCGTGATCGATGCAGTCGCCGGCTGCGTTGCGCGCGCCGCGCAGTGCACCGACCTCGAGGACGGGCTGTATCGACACCTCACTACGACCGTCGAGCCGTGGCTGCACACGCTGCGGTTGGTCGATCCGGCCGATCAGTTCGCTGTCATCGATGCGCTCATCGATGCACCGAAGCTGAAGTCGCGCAGCGGGAGGGCGAACGTGTGGGGCGGTGACGCAGTGGGCGTGCGCACCGAATGCGCGGCGGCGGCCGAGTTGGTGGCCCACGAGCTCACGGCGACCCGTCGGTCGGTGTTGGAGGTCGTGCTTCCGGCGCTGCGGGGCTTTGCGCTCGGTGTCGTCGACGAACGCTTGGCCGACGGGCGCGTCGAATTCCACGACTTGCTCGTCCTCACCCGCAACCTCTTGCGTGATCACCCTGAGGCGCGCACCCGCGCCGGCGAGCGTTACCGAGTGCTGCTCATCGACGAATTCCAGGACACCGACCCTCTCCAAGCCGAGATTGCGGTGCTGCTCGCAGCCAGCGTGGCCAACGCTGCTGATGACGACGTTTCCTCGGTGGCGCCACATTGGATCGACGCGGCCGTGGGTTCGGGCCGCTTGTTCTTCGTGGGGGACCCGAAGCAGTCCATCTACCGGTTCCGCCACGCCGACCTCGGCGTGTATCACGCGGCACTCGACGCCCACGCCGAACGCACTTTGGAACTCGTAGCGAACTGGCGCAGCGTGCCCGCCGTCATCAAATGGGTAAACCACGTGTTCGCCGAACTCATGACGCCGCCCGCCGACGCCGCGTTCGGAACCACCCTCCAGGCGCAATACCGGCCACTACATGCCGGGCGCCCGCCAATCGATCATCCGGCCCCGCCGGTCGCAGTGTTCGGCGGTGAGCAGGCCAGCAAAGCGGCCGAAGTGCGCGCCGCCGAAGCCGCCGACGTGGCTGCCATGGCCGCCACCGTGCACGCCGACCATTGGCCGGTGGTTCACCACGGCACCGAACGCGCCGCGCAATTCGGCGACATCGCGATCCTCTTGCCGAACCGCACCTTGTTGCCGGCGCTCGAAGCGGCGCTCGAGGCCGCCGGGGTTCCAGCGCGAGTCGAGAGCCGCTCGCTCGTGTACTCCACCGCCGAAGTGCGTGACTTGGCCACCATCCTCCACGCCATCGACGATCCCACCGACGCAATCGCAGTGGTCGGCGCGCTCCGCACTTCGTTCTTCGGCGTCAGCGACGCGGAACTGGTCGAGTTCTCGCGCGCAGGTGGGCGTTTCGACCCGCGGCGCGAACCGCCCGCGGGTATCGATCCCTCGCATCCGGTTGCAGTGGCGTTGACCCGGCTGCAGCGCTGGTACGAGGCCCGCTGGTGGAAGTCGGTGCACGAGACGCTCGCCGACGTGGTGCACGAACTCGACGTCTTCACTGTGCTCACCGCCCACCACCGCCCACGCGACCGGTGGCGCCGCGTGCGATTCCTCCAGGAACAAGCGCGCGCGTTCGTCGACGCGAACGCTGGCGACCTGCGATCGTTCGTCGATTGGCTGACGCGCCAGCGCGAGGAGCGCGCCGCATCCACCGAGGACGCCGTGCCCGACCCCGACGACGACGCAGTCCGGATCCTCACGGTCCATGGCGCCAAGGGACTGGAATTCCCGGTGGTCATCCTCGCCGGCCTGGGATCGTCGCCCCGCCAGTCGGCTCCCACGGTCATCTGGACCGAATCCGGCCCCGAGATCCGCATCGGCTCCGAAGACAACGGCGGTCGGTTCGAGACGGTCGGCTTCGACGCGGCGCGGGATCGCGAACAAGCTGCGGACGACGCCGAATCCATTCGGCTCCTTTACGTGGCGGCCACTCGCGCGCGTGACCACCTCTTGGTGAGCCTGCACCGTGGCGAACGTGCGACGCGCAGTCCGGCGGCGCTGCTCGCGCCGTTGGCCGAGGCGCTCGGCACTCCCACCGTTACTCCAACGGTCGCACAAGTCGATCCGGCGCGCATTGCCCAGCACGACGATGCCAACGCGGCTGCGGCACTCGTGGCGGGACGGTCCGCATGGAGTGAGCAGCGAACCGAGCAGTTGGCGGCACTCCGCAGCGAAGCCGTCGTCTCCCCCACCGACGTGGCCAAGCAGGTGATGGCGGCCGGGTCCGGTGCCCGTGACACGCCATGGGTAGTCGAGGAGCAGGCGTCCGCCGAGGGGCCGCCATGGCGCAGGGGGCGCGCCGGCACCGCACTCGGTCGCGCCGTGCACGCCGCACTCCAGGATGCAGTGCCGGGCACCGCCCTAACCGACTTGGCACGCAGCACCGCCACGGCCGAAGGCATCCCGGATCTGGCCGACGAAGTGGCGCAACGGACTGCCCGCGCGTTGGCATCACCAGTGGTCGAGTGGGCGATGCAATCCGCTTATGTGCGTCGCGAAGTGCCGATCTCCGCCCTGGTCGAAGACGTGCTGGTCGAAGGCATCATCGACCTGCTCGCCATCACCCACGACCAAGTGGTGGTCATCGACTACAAGACCGACACCGTGGTCGGCGATACAGCCATTGCGAGCGCCGTCAGCCGATACGCACCACAGTTGGCTACCTACGCGTGCGCCCTCGAAGCAGTGCTGGGTCGGCCGGTCACCGATGCGTACCTGGTCTTCGCGGGCCGTGACCGCGCCCACGAAGTCGAACTCGCTGATCTGGCTGAACAGACGGCGCAGGTGCGGTCGTTGTTGCGCGATCATCAGGCGCGCTGAAAGAGATCAGTCAGCCGGCCAACAGGACGCCCAGGAACAGCGCCGCGAGCGCGCCGAGCGCCGACATTGCACCGCCGATTGCCAGCGCGGCTTTGCCGTGGCCGTAGGAGTGCACGGCGGCGCCGATTCCACTCACCGCGACGGCGAGAAGTTTGACGCCCAACGTCATCTGGTACGCGAGCGTGGTGTCGCCCACCTCGATGGTAAGCACGTTCCACACGCCGGTCGCGATCAGCAGCACAAAGGCCGGCCACGCCATCCGGTTGAAGGCGCGCGCCACGTGTTTGGTGGCGTCGGGGCCGAGCCCGCGCACTGTGGGCACCAAGCCGGCCAGCGTGAACTGCCCACCCACCCAGATGGTGGCGCCGAGCACATGGAGGAAGAGCCGCACCGTCTCCCAGGAGAAGGACACTGTCATGACGTCACCGGGTACCAGATGCCCCGCACGCTCGCGTCACCCATGGGTCCCGCAACGGACAACGCGGCTGGGTCCACATCTTCAACGACATCGGCAACAGGGAGCAGGGTGTTGACGTTCACTCGAGCCTTGATCAGTGCGTACGCATCGTCGACGTCGTGAGCAGTGACGCCGACTCCGCCCATGAGGTCGAAGAACGCAACGTCGGCAACGCCGATGCTGCCCTCATCGTTGCGCATCGACTCCCAGTCGAATCGAATCCAGTAGCGGTGCAGTGCGGTACTCACGGCGGCGCACCCTAGGCGGAACGCGTCGATCGGTCTGGGTCGTTTGACTCATTCGCAGTGCGGTCCAGGACCTTCTTGGCACGCGCCGTGCACGTCGGCTGACCCGCGGGGCGCGCCGCGCCAGGTGTGACCACTCAATGCATCACGGCGTGACGATGTTGAACTCCGGGTCGACGCGGTCGGCCAGACCAACCAAGGTCAGCAGCACCGTGGCATCACCGTCGATGACGATCGTGCCGTCGGCCAGCGCGGCGGCGAAGTCGAGTCGCTGCGTCACGATCTGAACGAGCGCCACGAGGTCGAGGGTGATGACGACCTGAAGGTCCGCGACTGCATCGAGGTCGTCGACGGGATGGTGCACCAGCACGCCGTTGCGCATCGTCATGATGTGAGACTCGGCCGGGTCGGTGAGCTTCCACCCGATCCGAAGGTTCTCGTTCCAGGCGCGAGGCCCGTCGATGCGCACTGCGATCGCGTCGAAGATCTGGGCCGGAGCGAGCGCCAGTGCGAAGTCCATCGGCTGATCGCCCGCGGGCGTGCCGAACACACCGTGCCGGAGTTCGTGGGCGCCCGCCAGGAACGCGTTGCGCCACGTGCCGTTCTCGGCCCCGAAGCCCACTTGTTCCATCGCATCGGCGAGCACGTTCCGGGCGCCTTCGTGTTGGTCGTCCGCGAACACTGCATGCTTCCCGAGCTCCATGGCCCAGCGGTAGTCGCCATCGCCGTACGCGCGTTGCGCCAACGAGACGGTTGTATCGATGCCGCCGAGCGCTTCGACGTACCGAGTGGCGGCGGCAACCGGAGGATGGGCCCACAAGTTGGCCGGGTTCGCGTCGTACCACCCCATGTAACGCTGGTAGATCGCCTTCACGTTGTGACTCACCGACCCGTAATACCCGTGGGTGTGCCACGCCTGAGAGAGTGCCGGCGGCGTCTCGATCATCTCGGCGATCTCAGAACCCGTGTAGCCCTGGTTCATGAGGCGCAGTGTCTGATCGTGCAGGTACAGGTACATGTCGCGCTGCATTGCGATGAACTCGAGCGCACGATCGTGACCCCACGTCGGCCAGTGGTGGGATGCGAACACCACGTCGGTCTGATCGCCGAAGAGGTGGATCGTTTCGGTCAGGTAGTGCGCCCACGCGTGCGCGTCTCGTACCTGCGCGCCGCGGATCGTGAGGATGTTGTGCAGCGTGTGTGACGTGTTCTCGGCCATGCACAGGGCCCGGAGGTCAGGGAATGCGAAGTTCATCTCGGCGGGCGCTTCGGTGCCGGGCGTGATCTGGAAGACCATGCGCACGCCATCCACCACGAGTTCCTGACCGGTCGCCGTAACGTCCACGGTTGGCGCGATCAACGTGGGTTCGCCGGTCGACGTGGTCTGGCCGAGCCCCGATCCGATCTGACCGGTCGGCCCCTTGGGAAGGGCGGCGCCGTACATGTACCCCGCGCGGCGCGTCATGGCCGGACCGGCGAACACGTTCTCCGACACCGCAGCGTCCATGAAGCCCGCGGGAGCGATGACCTGAACCCGACCGGATCGCACGTCGTCGTCGGTGATGATCCCTTTCACGCCGCCGAAGTGGTCGACGTGGGAGTGCGTGTAGATCATGGCCCGCACCGGTCGATCGCCCCGATGCTCGCGGTAGAGCGCGAACGCAGCCGCTGCCGTCTCCTTCGAGATCAATGGGTCGATGACGATCACGCCGGTGTCACCTTCGACGACAGTCATCACCGAGAGGTCGAAGCCGCGCAGCTGGTAGATGCCGGGCACCACTTCGAAGAGCCCGTCCTTGATCAGCAGTTGGCCCTGCCGCCACAGGCTCGGATTCACGGTGTCCGGTGCATCACTCTCGAGGAACGCGTAAGCATCGAGGTCCCACACCACGCGACCGTCATCGGCTCGCACTTGCCGGTCGGTGGCCGATTCGACGAACCCGCGCGTGGCATCTTCGAAGTCCTGGCGGTCGGCGAACGGGAATCCCGCGGTCGACTCGGCAATTGCTCGGCGGGTGAACTCGGTGCTCTTGGTCAAGAGGACCGACGCTAGAGGCAATCCGCAGCACCCGCCGAAGTGATCAGTTCACAGTGCCGGGCTGGTCCTCGAAGGGCGGGCCGACTGCGGTAGTGACGCCCCAGGCCTTGCCGTAGCGCTGCTTGAAGTACAGGTAGCGCGAGACCATCGACTGCCCCGTACCGCCGTTCCAGAGGTCGTAGCGCGGATCCGCATAGCGGGCGAAGAACGTTTCGAGGCGGGCCAGGAGATCCGCGACTGCTTCCGCGTAGCCGTCGTCAGCGGCGACGTTGACCCATTGCTCGGGGTCGGCCACGAGGTCGTAGAGCTCGTCATCGCCGGTTCCATCGAGGTGCCGCACATACAGGTACTCCGGTGTTCGGATCGCGCGTGCGGTCTCGTTCTCGTAGAACGCAGCCTCGTCCCAGCCGGCGACGGTCTCACCTCGCAGCATCGGAGCGAAACTCCGACCCGGACTGTTCGCGATCTCGATACCGGAAAGCCCGACCTGATCGAGGATCGTCGGAAAGATGTCGTAGTGCGAGACCAGGTGGTCGACGACCCCCTGCGCGCGCACGGTGCCGGGCTGGCGAATGATGAGCGGGACGCGAAACGTGACGTCGTGCATGAACGGCGGGTCGGTCCACACCGGATGGCCCCAGAGGCCGTGTTGGCCGTAGGGGTTTCCTTGGTCGGTGGTGATGATGACGAGCGTGTCCCGAGTGAGGTCCTCGGTATCGAGCGCGTCGATGACGCGTCCGATCGAATGATCGACCAGGGCATTCTGCGCAGCGATGTTCGCCCTGGTCGCCTGGTCGTTGTGCACGCGCGCCGTCCACCAAACGTTGTTGAAGGCGCTGGCGAGCGTGTACTCCTCGGCCGGGTCGAGGTCGAAATCGAACGGAACGGCGAGCGACCGGATGATTCGCTCGTCGATGGGTGGGAACGGCTTGAACGACCGTCGGGCGAACCGCTCGTAGAACGGATTTCGCTCATCGGCACCGATGATCGTCGGAGGGAGGACATACGGGCCGTCGTAGTTCACCTGCAGGAAGAACGGTCGGTCGCGGTCACGATTGCGGATGTAGTCGATGGCCTCATCACTGAAGTACTCGACGATGTGCCGATCCCGCACTCGGCGTTCCTCGCCGTCCGCGAACACCGTGTTGTCGTAGAAATCGGTGGTGTGGCCCTTGGTGAACGCAACCCAGTGATCGAACCCGTGACCAGGTTGGCGATGGTTGCCGAGATGCCACTTTCCGACCATGGCGGTGGAGTACCCGTGCTGGCGCAAGGTGTACGGCAGGGTGCGGAACTCGCGCGTGGTGTCGTAATCGGACGGCTTGGGCAGGACGTCGTCGTCGGGGATTGCCAAGTGGACGCCATGTTGCGAGGGCATCAGCCCGGTCAGGATCGACCCACGCGACGGTGAGCACAAACCGTTGGTACAGAAGGCTCGAAGGAACATCGTGCCTTCACGAGCGAGCCGGTCCATACGCGGCGTCTCGTGTTCGACGTTCCCGTAACAGCCCAACGAGTCGGCCGACTGGTTGTCGGTCACCAACATCACGATGTTCATCACGGTCGGAGTTTGCCACTGCGTACCTTCCGAAACGAGTGGGCGCGCAAGGACAGCTTTCAAACCCTCTCGAGGATCTCGAGGCCCTCACGCCACAGGGGTCGCAAGCGAATCGACGGCCCCGAACACGCGCTTCCGGAGGCTCCTACCAACCCCCGCGATCCGCAGCGCGCCTCTATTCCGAAGGACACCCGCTGGCCGGGGTCGGCCGGCGATTCAGTGTCGACAAGTCGACCGTCGCCAACCGGTTCCGACGTGCCGAGCTGCCGATCCGCGAGTGTCGCGCTTGGAGCTGAGGTGGGCCTGAGCGAGGCAGCTCACGAACGACGCGCGGCCTGGCCGACGGCTCCGAGCGTCGTGCCGCAGGCCAGGCCGCCCGTCACCACATCCGACCATGCGGACGGAGGGCAATCGTTGCTGCCTCGTGATGTCGCAGTGTCGGACCCGCATCGGTCCAACAACGATGGATCAGCGGCCCTCGACGAAGACCAGGCTTCCGGAGTCGGTGAGCTCGTTGATGCGCAAGTTCTTGAACGGCTCGTAGTCCGCCGAGTCGTACCAGGCCTCGGCAACTTCCATGCTCGGGAAACGAAGGACGGCCGCCCAGTTCCCACTGAATGGACCTTCCTTGGTGGTCGGTGTGGTCGAACCCGCGATCATCTCGACCCCCCAGGCGTCAAGGATGGGGAAGACGTGTTGCGCGTAGCGCTCCATGAATTCTTCGGGGTTCGTGATGTTGATCTGCACCAGCCCGTAGGCGGGCTTCGTTGCGTCGGCCACTGGGGCGCTCCTCACTCGACGGCTTGGGTTGCAATTTGCAATCTAACGCGCAGACTTGCAAATTGCCACTCAATCGATCCGCCGAGCCGCGCGATGGCGTTCAGACGCTGTCGACCATGTCGGAGTGGTACGCCTTCAGATACGCCTGCGCCCACTTGCCGAGCTCCTCGAGCACCGGCCGCAGCGCAGCACCGCTCGGGGTGAGCCGGTAGGCGTTGTTGCGCGCGGCGCCGCTCGGGTTGGTGCGTTCGATAATGCCGAGCGACGTGAGGAGCCGAAGCCGAGCGGCGAGGATGTTGCTCGCAACGTGCTCGGGCGACTCACGGAACTCTGAGTAGGTGCGGGTCCCGTGCACAATCAGATCGCGCACGATGAGCAGTGACCACTTGTCGCCGAGGACATCGAGTCCGGACGCGATGGAGCACACCGAGCGCCAGTCGAAGTCGTTCTCGCCGGATTCCGCGGCCATGGCACCTTCTACCCCGCGATGGACGCCGCCATCTCCTTGATCGACGATTCCATCGGCGTCGGCTGCCAGTCAAGCGTGTCGAACGTGGCCTGAGTGTCGAACGCCGCCTTCTTCCCGAGACTGGGCACCATCCCCTTGGCCTGACGGTCGAAGAGGCTCATGAGTTTGATCGCGAAATTCGGTGCCTTGCGCGAGGGAACCTTCGAATAGCCGGCGTTCCTCAGCACCTCAGCGAAGTAGCTCATGCTGACGGGCTCGGCCGTTGCCGCAATGAAGCGATGCCCCGGCGCGCCACTGGCCGTCAACGCCGAAACGTGCAGGCGCGCCACGTCGCGCACATCGACCATGCCCATCGCGACGTCGGGAATCATCGGCATCTTGCCGCCGATCATGTCCGTCATCAGCGCGACGCTTTGTCCATCGATCTGCGCACCGAGCGACGGACCGAAGACAGCACCCGGGTTGACGACCACGAGTTCCATCTCGCCACCGGCCACGGCATCCCACGCCGCCCGCTCAGCCAACGTCTTGCTCTTCGCGTACGCACCGATGTTCGCGTTGACGTCCGACCACGCATCGGGCCCGTAGCGACCACTCGGTTTTCCTGCGACCATCGCAACAATCGAAGAGGTGAGCACGACGCGGCGCACACCCGCGCGCTGGGCTGCGCTGATCACGCGGCGCGTGCCTTCGACTGCGGGCGTGATGAGTTCACGCTCGTCCTTCGGTTCGGCGAGTACAAACGGGGACGCCACGTGCATCACGTACGCGCATCGCGCCATTGCGTCGTCCCATCCTTCGTCGGACAGAAGATCCGCTTCGACGAAGGTCAACTGTTCGACGGGCGCGACCGCGGCGATGGCCGAACGAGTGGCGTCGACCTTCGACTGGGAGCGAACGGTTCCGACGACCTCGAACCCATGGTTCAAGAGCTCCGCCGCACAGTGCTGTCCGATGTAGCCGCTGATGCCAGTGAGCAGCACGCGCACAGCCATACCCATATCTCCTTCGATCGACCATCGATCTCTCAGTTGCAAAATGCAAGCTAATGCCGTGCCGCGGCATCTGCAACTCGAGACGGAGACCACAAGCGGTGTGGGCGCGGAGGGACTCGAACCCCCGACCACCTGCTTGTAAGGCAGGTGCTCT
>JBMOIJ010000012.1:0-63165 GCA_049317385.1 Acidimicrobiia bacterium | reverse complement strand
CCGAAGGCCCCCGCTGGGTGCGAACTGTCAGATTCCGCCAGGCGGCTGGATCACTCGGCTTCGAGGAAGATGCACTCGCCGGGGCACTCTTCGGCCGACTCGACCACCGCTTCGAGCAGATTGTCGGGCACATTGGCCAGCCCAGTGGGCCCACCCGGCTCATTGAAGACTTTGGCGCCTTCCTTCACGTACGCCAGCCCGTCGTCGAGCAGCGTGAACACGTCAGGGGCGATCTCCTCGCACAGACCGTCGCCGGTGCAGAGGTCCTGATCGATCCAGACCTTCATTTGGCCTCATTTCGGGGAGAGAAACGTCCGATAGCGGAGGCTACGGACCAGGCTTCGACCGTTCAATCTAACAAGGCAGAACGGGGGAGCGGCGCATCGGACCGGCGTCGGTGACGGCCAGTCACCGCACGTGAACGTGCGCCAGGAACCATAGGGCGCCGGTGTAGGTTCGCCGACGACCCCGGGTGGGCATCCCCGCGAGCCGGAAGGAACACGGCGGTGACATCGGAAGACGCGCGGCGCTTCGGAGAGTACGAACGACTCGTCGAAGACCTGCAGTCACAGGTGAAGACTCTCGAAGAGGAGGTCGCCGTCGCGCGCCGCAAACTCGCCGACGCCCCCAAGCGTGTGCGCACGCTCGAGGAGCGGCTCCTCGAGACCAAGGGCCAGCTCGCCCAGGCGCTCTCGCAGAACGAGAAGCTCAGTGCGACCCTCCGAGAAGCGCGCGAACACATCGCGGCGCTGCGCGAAGAGGTCGAGAAGCTCACCATGCCGCCGAGCGCGTACGGCACGTTCATGGGAACGAACGACGACGGTACCGTCGACGTGTTCAGCGCGGGCCGCAAGATGCGGGTCTCGGTGCACCCCGAGGTCGAACTCGACGATCTCGAACGCGGTGCCGAAGTGGTACTCAACGAGAGCCTGAACGTGATCTTGGCGCGCGGCACCGAAGTGCAAGGTGAAGTCGTCGTGCTCAAGGAGCTCATGGAGGGCGGCGCGCGCGCCCTCATCGTGGGCCGCGCCGACGAAGAGCGCGTCTGCGAACTTGCCGACAAGTTGCAACACCAGAGGCTGCGTTCGGGCGACCACGTACTCATGGACACTCGCAGTGGCCTGCTGCTCGAGCGCATCGAACGGCCCGAGGTCGAAGAGCTCGTGCTCGAAGAAGTGCCCGACGTCAGCTACTCCGACGTGGGCGGGCTCGATACCCAGATCGAGATGATTCAGGACGCAGTCGAGCTTCCGTACATGTACGCCGAGCTGTTCACCGAGCATCGCCTCGAGCCACCCAAGGGCATCCTGCTCTATGGGCCCCCGGGGTGTGGCAAGACCCTCATTGCGAAGGCAGTGGCCAACTCGCTCGCCAAGCGGGTCGCCGAGAAGACGGGCAACGAGAACACGCGCAGCTACTTCCTCAACATCAAGGGGCCAGAGCTGCTGAACAAGTACGTAGGTGAAACGGAACGTCAGATCCGACTCATCTTCCAGCGGGCGCGGGAGAAGAGCGAAGAAGGCGCACCCGTCATTGTGTTCTTCGACGAGATGGAGTCGCTGTTCCGCACCCGCGGTACCGGCATCAGCTCCGACATCGAGTCCACGATCGTGCCGCAGCTCCTCGCCGAGATCGACGGGGTCGAGTCGCTGAAGAACGTGATCGTGATCGGCGCGTCGAACCGCGAAGACCTCATCGACCCGGCCATCCTTCGTCCCGGTCGACTCGACGTGAAGATCAAGATCGAGCGCCCGAGCGAAGACAGCGCCAAGCAGATCTTCTCGCAGTACTTGAAGAGCGACTTGCCGCTCGCCGACGACGAGCTGAAGAAGGCCGGCGGAGACCGCAACAAGGCTGCTGCAGCCATGATCAGCGAAGCAGTCGACGCGATGTACAGCACGGGCGAGGAATCGAAGTTCCTCGAGGTCACGTACCAGAACGGCGACAAAGAAGTTCTGTACTTCAAGGACTTCAGCTCCGGCGCCATGATCGAGAACATCGTGCGGCGAGCGAAGAAGCTCAGCATCAAGCGCCAGATCGACGGGGGAGCCAAGGGCATCTGCGCCCAGGACTTGCTCGACTCCATCAAGCAGGAGTTCCGCGAGACCGAGGACCTGCCGAACACCACCAACCCCGACGACTGGGCGAAGATCTCGGGCAAGAAGGGCGAACGTATCGTCTACGTGCGCACGCTCATCAAGAAGGGCGACGACCAGCCCGCCGGGGGCAAGCAGATCGAGCGCGTCGCCACCGGCCAGTACCTCTAGATCGTCGCTCCACGCCGCGCACTCGCGTCTTCGCCGCTCAGTCCAGTCGAGTTCTCGAGCGGTTTTGCCGGTCTCGCCCGGGCGCGGGGAAGATCTCACCAATGGAGCAACAAGCACGGAAGGTAGTCGAGGCGCGCCTCGAACTGGAGCAGCTCGCCGCCGCGGGGCTCGATGCCGAGGGATCCCAAGTGTCGGCCCAGTGGGGTCGTGTGCGGGCGGGTTTGGACGACGTTGCGCGCACTCGGTTGCTGGCGCTCCTCACCGATCCCGGCCTCGAGAACCCTACGGAAAGACTCGAGTTGGTCGACCGCGCAACCCATCACGCGCCCTGGCGTCACTCCGTGTTGCGGCACCTATCGGTCTTTGTGAATCAACCCGAACTGCTGGCGTTGCTCGGATCAGTGGCGCCCGCCACCTCGAACCAGGAGGCCCAGCAATTCTTCCAGTCGGCGTTGCAGCTCGAAGACCGTGCGGAGCTAGCCCTCGAGCCGGTGCGAGTTCGCATGCGGGTGCCGATCGAAGAGGCCCAACGCGTGGTGCACGTCACCCTTGGACTCTCCGACGCCGACGCCGAGTTCGTTCGTCTGCACCGAATGGAGTGGCGCGTCATTCTCGTGGGGGGCCGCATCAACGACTACCACGCCGCCGATCCGAAACCCGTCGTCGACGCGGTCCGGAATCTCGCTCGTTCATCGAGTGCGCCGTTGCATCGCGCCGCGGCGTTCCTCGCCACCGCCGATGCCCGCCACGCACTCCGTGACGTCCCTGATCATGATGCCGAAGCACTCGTGACCGACATCACGGCCACGTTCGGCGGGTCCGAGCGCGTGCGAGCAATGGCGTTCGCGTTGGCCGAACAGATCGAAGCAATCAAGGATCCAGCCGAGGGTGCGCGTACCGCTCGCGATCTCCTCGACGAGGCCAGCTCTGTGGGCGAAGAGCTCGGCGTCGAGTACGTCCGCTCCTTTGGGCACCTCGATGCCTCCACGCGCCATGCCACGCGCGACGCATTGGGCACCGGACTCGAGGCGCTCCTGCGCCGCAATGAAGGCGCGTGGTCCCGGCGGGCAACCCGCCGCTTGCCGGGCCAGGGGACAGGGCGCTGAGGCTGGAGCTGGCGCTCGCCGTCATGGGCCTCGAGACCGAACTCGGGGCCGCAATCGAAACGCGCGATCGATTCGAACCCGTCGACGCAGTGATTGCCAGTCGCCTCGTGGAGCTGATCGCCGAGCAGTATTCGCCTGGCGGCGCGTGCGCCGAGTCGCGCGGGACGCGGTTCTTCCTGCCCTCGGGCGATTGCGTCTATCCCGACATCGGCAACCACCCTGAACTCGTCACCCGAGAATGCCGGACTCCTCGACAGGTCCTGGCCGCTGACATGGCGCTTCGCCATGCTGCGGCGGAGGCGGGCGCCATGCTCTCTGCGAACGACGGAGTCTCGTTGACGCTGTTCGCGAACAGTCGTGACTGGGGTGGCACGCCGTACGGCTGTCACGAGAACTACCTCTCGTGGGGAACAACCTCCATCACCGGCCTCACTCGTGCGCTGATGCCACACCTGCTCACTCGAATCGTGTTCACCGGTTCCGGCATGATCGATCTGGCGAGCCCCGGTGGCTTCCAGCTCAGCCAACGCGCCGATTCCATGCGCCAGATCACCGGCTCCAATCGCAGTCACGATGCTGACGAACGGCCGTTCGTGGACACTCGCAACGAGTCGCTCAGCGGTGATGCGCGGCAGTGCCGGATCCATGTGAGTTCGGGGGAGGCGAACCTTCTGCAGCTTCCCACGTATCTGAAGTTGGGCACGACGGCCTGTCTCGTTGCGATGATCGACCAGGGTTGGGAGCTGCCGCCGCGCTTGCACATCGACGATCCGACCCTCGCGTTCCAAACCATCTCGCGTGACCTGTCGCTGCAAGGCCGAATCGGACCCTCGAAGCTCCGAGCGATCGACGTGCAGTTCGAGATCCTCGCCGAGGCCAAGAAGTGGTTCGCCCAGGGCCGGCTCGAACCATTCGGAGATGCATCCGAGACCAGGCGCGTCCTGCGCGACTGGGAGCGTGTCGTGGCGGCGCTCGATCATGACCCTGAGAGCGCAGTTGGCCTGGTCGACTGGGTGACCCGGCGAGCGTTTCTCGACGAGTACGCGTCGCGTCAGGACCTGACGGCGGATGCGCCCGTGTTGCAGGCGCTCAGCCTGCGGCTCGAGGAACTCCCACGGCCCGGTTCGGTCAGTGATCGTTTCCACCGTTGGCGCCCGGTCGACTGCGAGCGAGTTTTGGATCCGGAGCGCATCGACCTGACGGGCGCTACGCAGGTGGTGGGCACGCGTGCCGATGTGCGCGCGAACGCGATCCGGCAGTTGCACCCAATCGTTGTCGGCGCGAACTGGTCGGAGCTTCGGCTCGCACTCGGTGACGGCGAGTACTCGCTCCCGCTCACGGATCCAATCGATGACTCGGGTTCAGGCCTTGCGCAGGCACGAACCTACGAAGACGCGTTGCGGGCTGCGGCCCGCTGCATGCTTGCGCACTGCGACACCCATATCGACGAGCCCCAACCGTTTCACGAACGCCGCTCGTTGGTCGTGGGAGCCGGTCGCATCCTGGGGCGGACCCCCGAGGTGATCGCAGCCGTCTCCAAGCTGCAAGATCGCTGGCCGCACGAGGCCGAACGCGTCTCGCTTCGGTTCGAGTCGATTCCCCGCCGCGGAATGGTCGGCGCAGTCGATCGCTCGATCACCGATTGATTCTGGCGGCGCGCCCCGTCGGTCCTGCCGGGCCCTAGTCTGCCGGCGATGGGTATCCCCAAAGTCCTCGGTATCGAGACGGAGTACGGCGTCGTCCTGCGTGGCGCGGCCGATCCGAACCCGGTGCTGGCGTCGTCGATGTTGATCAACGCGTACGTGGAGCACCACAAGGTCGGTTGGGACTTCGAAGACGAGTCTCCCGGGCGCGACGCGCGCGGGTTCGCCCGCGACGGCGCCCAACCGCCCGAGGTCGAGACGCACCTCGTCAACACTGTGCTCACGAACGGCGCGCGGTACTACGTCGATCATGCGCACCCCGAGTACTCGGCCCCCGAATGCGCCGACGCCTACGAAGTGGTCGTGGCCGACAAAGCCGGCGAGCGGATCCTCACCCGGTCGATGCTGGCCGCCAAACGGCTGCTCCCCGAAGGCCAAGAAGTCGTCGTCTACAAGAACAACAGTGATGGGAAGGGCAACAGCTACGGCTGTCACGAGAACTTCCTGCTCGATCGCGCCACGCCGTTCGGGTCCATCGTGCGGGCAATGCTCCCGTGGTTCGTCACGCGTCAGGTCTTCGCCGGTGCGGGCAAAGTGGGTTGCGAGAACGGCGGGCAGTACCGCGGCTTCCAGCTCTCACAGCGCGCCGACTTCTTCGAAGAAGAGGTGGGACTGGAGACCACGTTGAAGCGCCCCATCGTCAACACGCGTGACGAACCGCACGCAGATCCACAGAAGTACCGACGCCTGCACGTCATCGTCGGCGATGCGAACCTCTGCGAGCTCGCCACGTACCTCAAGGTGGGCACCACCGCCATCGTGTTGTCGATGGTGGAAGACGAGTTCCTCGACAAGGACCTGTCGATGGCCGCCGCAGTGCCTGCGATCCGCCAGGTGTCCCACGACCCGTCGCTGAGCCAGACCCTCGAGCTGCACGATGGCTCGCACATGACGGCGCTCGAGATCCAATGGGAGTTCTTGCGCATGGCGCAGAATTACGCCGACCATGTGGGCCTCGAAACGTGCGGCGGGGCAGTGGCCGCCGACGTGCTGACGCGCTGGGAGGCAGTGCTCACCGACCTCGAGGCCGACCCGATGCGGCTCGACGGCCACCTCGACTGGGTCACCAAGCGAGCCCTCATGGACGGCTTCCGTGCCCGCGACGGGTTGGACTGGGACGACCCCAAGCTTCAGCTCCTCGACCTCCAGTACCACGACGTTCGCCCAGAAAAGAGCCTCTACGAGCGGTTAGTGCGGTCTGGGAAGATTCAGCGCCTGGTGACCGAGGCCGAGGTCGACCAGGCGATGACGGTTGCACCCCCATCCACGCGGGCCTATTTCCGGGGGATGTGCCTCACCCGCTGGCCCGAGGCCGTGGTGGCGGCGAACTGGGACAGCCTGATCCTCGACGTCGGCACCGACCCACTCCGGCGGATTCCGATGATGGAGCCCCTTCGGGGTACCAAGATTCATGTCGACGAGTTGTTCACGAACTGTGCCACTCCGGCCGATCTGGTTCAGCGGTTGGCGTCGTAGGCGTTCTGGTTCGCCTGCCGCCGCCGGATAGGTTCGGCGTCGTCCCCAGAGGAGGTCGTTGCATGCCGGAACGGGAGCGCAAACAGAAGCCGGCGCCGCGCGAGCGCACCGAGGAAGACGTCGACGTCGACGTTGCCGCCTCGGAGTCCGGCAAGAAGATCGCCGAGGAACTCGATGAGCTCCTCGACGAGATCGATTCGGTCCTCGAGACCAATGCCGAAGAGTTCGTACGGAACTACGTCCAAAAGGGCGGGGAGTAGTCGCACCGGGTCGACCCTTTCGTCAGCCCTCTGCCATCCTCCACTGCGGTGAACCCAGTGGATCCCTCCGGTGCCGAGCACGACGCGGCAATTGCGATTGCTGCGCTGCGCGACGGTCATGCAATCGGAGCGCACCATGCGCGAGCGCTGGGTCACGCACTCACGCAGCGCCTGATCAACGACGCCGAACTCGGCGCGTTCGCCATGCTGCTGGCACTCCAGCCACCGCCGGTCGAAACACTTGCCGACATCGCACGCGGGGTCGTCGCCGATTCGACGGGTCCGGTTCCGGGGCGGGTGGCCTGGATCGCCGACAACGCCCCCACCGGTAGCGCCCGTCATGCGATTCAGCGTTCGGCTCGAAGCGCGGCGATCGACGTCGTCACGGTGGAATCGATTCCCGTCTTCGAACGGATCGCCCATTCCGCCGGAGCGGCATCGCCAACGCTCACGGCGCTCCGCGTCGTGCACGAGACACTCGCAGCGGGTGCAGCGGCGCTGCTGTGCGATTTTCATCTGGACGCAGCACTGGAACTCGGGGCCGCGCAAGCTGCGGCCGAATCGATCGTTGCGCTGGCTCAGCACTGCGGGATCGCTGCGCACGTTCGCGTCTTCCGCCTGCGCGCGCCGCTTGGTTGCGCCTTCGGTCCACTGCTCGAGGCAACCGAAGCGCGCGAGATCTCCAGCGGCGGCGGACCGGTGCCGCTCCGGGTCTTCGTCACGAACACGCTCGAACACCTCGCGCGGTTGGGCGAGTCGGAGATCGCGGTGGTGCGCCCGGTCGCCGGAGTGGCGCCGACGGATCATGCATTTGCAGCTCGCAAATTCCTGCGGGCACCGATGGACGGCACCGTCTTGCGCCTCGACCCTGCTGCAATCGTCACCCTTGCGCGGGTCGCAGGCGGGATACGGCTCCTGCGTACCGTCGGCGATGAGGTGCAGCGGGGCGGCGTCGTCCTGGAAGTGGTCGGGAACGACCCGGCCACCGTCGATCGCGTGGCGGCCGCAGTGGCCGGCGCATGGACGGTGGGCTCGGGCCACGGAGTTGCGCCGAGCGCCCAACCGGTGGCGCAGTTCGGCGCCCACGCAACTGCCTCGGAAACAGTTCCCGTCCTCGATTAGCGCACCGCCCGCCCCGCTGAGGGTGCACTAGGTTCGTCCACCGATGTTCGACGGACCCCTGCCCCTGTTCGGACCGGGTATCGACCCTGGTCCTTCCTTCCTCGAGTACCTGCGCCGGGTCGCTCCGGACGCGCTGCCGAGCTCGCTCGACGCGCCCGCAGGCGGCGAGCTGCCGTTCGAGATCGCGCACGGCACCACGGTGGTCGCCATCCGCTTCGCCAACGGCGTGGTGATGGCCGGCGACCGGCGGGCCACCGCGGGCTACTCCATCGCCGGACGACGCATGGAGAAGGTTGCGCCCGCCGACGAGCTCTCGGGCGTCGCCATTGCCGGTGCTGCCGGTCCGGCCGTCGAAATGGTGCGGCTGTTCCAAGTGCAACTCGAGCACTACGAGAAGGTGGAGGGCGAGCCACTGTCGCTGGAAGGAAAAGCCAACCAGCTCTCGCAGCTGGTGCGCGCGAACCTCCCCCTCGCCATGCAGGGCATGGTGGTCGTGCCGCTGTTCGCCGGGTACGACGACCGCCGCGAACGCGGGCGCGTGTACAGCTACGACGCCACGGGTGGCCGCTACGAAGAACTCGACTTCCAAGCGAACGGTTCGGGCAGCGTGCACGCTCGCAACTGGATCAAAGCCGGCTGGCGCGAAGCGCTCGAGCAGGACGATGCCGTCCGCTTGGCGTTGCGATCGCTCTTCGCTGCCGCCGACGAAGACGTGGCCACTGGCGGCCCCGACCTGGTGCGGCGAATCTTCCCCACCGTCGCGGTCATCGATGCCAACGGGTACCGCGCCCTCACCGACGACGAGATCGTCGCAATCAGCCAACCACTCCTCGACGGGTCCGAGCGCGGAGGCTTCGAACAATGAGCATGCCGTTCTACGTCTCGCCCGAACAGGTGATGAAAGATCGCGCCGACTACGCGCGCAAGGGCATCGCCCGTGGACGCAGCCTCGTAGCGCTCGAGTACGCCGACGGGGTGGTGATCGTGGCCGAGAACCCGAGCCGCACGCTCTACAAGGTCTCCGAGATCTATGACCGCATCGCGTTCGCTGGAGTGGGCAAATACAACGAGTTCCAGTCGCTGAAGGTCGCGGGTGTTCGTCTGGCCGATCTCAAGGGTTTCCAGTACTCACGTGACGACGTCGACGCCAAAGGATTGGCCAATGCGTACGCGCAGACGCTGGGGCAGGTCTTCACGCACGAGATGAAGCCCTACGAAGTGGAGATCCTCGTGGTGCAGGTGGGCACCGAGGAGAACCCCGAGAACCAGCTGTTCCACATCCTCTACGACGGCACGATGATGGACGAGGAACGCTTCAGCGTCCTCGGCGGCCAGGCTGAGACCATCGGGGAGACCCTCGAGGCCGAGTACACCGGAGGTCTGTCGCTGGTTGATGCGGTGAAGTTGGGCGCCAAGGTCTTGGCTCCAGCCGACGGGGACCCGGTCCCGGCATCGCAACTCGAAGTCGGAGTACTCGAACGTTCTCGGCCGCGTCGCGCGTTCCGCCGCATCCGCACGGGTGAACTCGAGTCATTGCTCGGCGCGTGAACGCCGGCCCTTCATCCGACGCTCGCCAACTCGAGCACGCATATCCCATCGGGTGGCTCGAAGCCACGTGGTTGGAGCTGCGGCGCTACTCCGGTCCGGAGTACGCCAACGTGCTACCGCCGGAACGCCGGCCGATCGAGCAGCTGGCGAAGACCCTTCCCGAACCCCAGGGAACTGCGCTCCTCGAACTTCGTGACGTCATTGCGCGGGTGATGGCGAGCGACCCGACGGGTCGCGACCAACTGATCGACTACGTCGACCGGTTCCAGGACGACGAGTTCTTCTTCGCCGCCGTCGCCGACATCGAACGCTGCTTCGGGCTTCGCCGCTACGGCGGTGAGCTCTCAGAAGCCCAGCGTGTGTTGGGCGACCTGGAGCTGCACGCCCATCGGGTGGGCGACCTTCCGGTCGCGATCCAACTTTCCGTCCCACCCCGCGCACTGCAGATGGCCACAGATGCGCCAACGTGGATCGACGCGCTCCAGCGCCTCGAGACCATCGACGCGGCGCCGCGGCTGATGGCTGAGCTGCGGGTGCAGATGCTCGAGAGCGTCGGGCGCGGCCTCGAACCCGGTCAGCAGTTGGACCATGGAATACGCGCGGCCGAAGCCTTACCCGACGGGTCGGTTGGGAAGATCCGCGCCCTCGAATTTGCAAAGAAGGCACTCCTCACGCTCAACGACCACCAGGGGGCAGCGGAGGTGGCCGCAACCATCGCCGTGGCACAGTCCGTGGTCCGAGGAAGTCCCTCGCGCGGCTCACGGGGTCAGGGGCGCTGAAGTTCGGCTCCAGTCGGGCCCGTTCTGTGTCGAATCGGACGGGACCAGTTCGCCGGGTAGCGTGAGGACCAATGCAGCGACGGATCTTCGGACTCGAGTGCGAGTACGGCGTCACGTGCACCTTGCGCGGGCAGCGTCGGCTCAGTCCCGACGAGGTGGCGCGCTACCTTTTCCGCCGCGTGGTCAGCTGGGGACGCTCCAGCAACGTGTTCCTCGAAAACGGCGCCCGGCTGTATCTCGACGTGGGGAGTCACCCCGAGTACGCCACCCCCGAGTGCGACTCACTCCTCGACCTCGTGGTGCACGACAAAGCGGGGGAGCGCATCCTCGAGAGCCTGGTGCAAAGCGCGGAACAGCGGCTACGTGAAGAGGGCATCCGCGGCGAGGTCTACCTCTTCAAGAACAACACTGACTCCGCCGGCAATAGTTACGGCTGCCACGAGAACTACCTCGTCGAACGCGAAGGCGACTTCGCAAAGTTCACCGACGTCCTCATTCCGTTCCTGGTGACCCGTCAGATCTACTGCGGCGCAGGCAAGGTGCTTCAGACGGCGCGGGGCGCGATGTACTGCGTGAGCCAACGCGCCGAACACATCTGGGAAGGCGTGTCGTCAGCCACCACCCGTTCGCGCCCCATCATCAACACGCGTGACGAGCCCCATGCCGACGCGGAACGATTCCGACGCCTCCACGTCATCGTGGGTGACTCCAACATGAGCGAATACACCTCGCTCCTGAAGGTGGGCACCACGTCCCTGCTGCTCCGCATGCTCGAAGAGGAGAGCGGCCCATGGCGTGACCTCACGTTGGAGAATCCCATCCGGGCCATCCGTGAGATCAGTCACGACATCACCGGGCGCCGCAAGGTGCGGCTGGCCAATGGCCGGGAACTCAGCGCGCTCGACATCCAGGCCGAGTACCTCCAGCGCGCGCAGCGGTTCGCGTCGCGGCGGGAGCTGTCGCCAATCGAGCAGCAGGTGCTCCAGATGTGGGAGCACGTGATGACGAACCTCGAGAACGACCCGCTGAAGCTCAGTCGTGAACTCGATTGGGTGATCAAGTACCACCTCATCGAGAACTACCGCGAGAAGCACGACCTTCCGCTCACGCATCCCCGAGTGGCGTTGCTCGACCTCACGTACCACGACGTCACGCGGCGCCGGTCGCTCTACTCGATGCTCGAGCGCAAGGGCATGGTCGACCGGGTCGCCACCGACGAGGCAATCGAAGAGGCGGTCAACGAGGCGCCCCAGACCACGCGGGCACGTTTGCGGGGGGCGTTCATCAAACGGGCCAAGGAACGCAAGCGCGACTACACGGTGGACTGGGTGCACCTGAAGCTCAACGACCAGGCGCAGCGCACTGTGCTGTGCAAGGACCCGTTCAAGTCGAAAGACGACCGGGTCGAGCGGTTGATCGCCAGCCTCTAGGTCAGCGGAAGATCTTGGCGATCACTTCTTCGCCGCGCTCGTAGGTGACGTTGCTCGGAAGCGTTTCCGAGAACTGGTCGAGCTTGGCCTGAGCCTCAGCCGCGGACGCTGCGTCAGGTGCGAAGAACACGATCTGGTTCTCGAACGCTGTCACCTTCGGCTCGTCGAGCGTCCAGGCTCCGACCAACACCCATCCCGACGGCTTGGATTCCAAGATGGTCGAGGGGTACCCCGCAATGATCTTCACGCCGTTCTCACGGACCACTCGCTCGGTGAACTCCTTGGGGAGGTTCACGCCGTTGCGCTGGAACTCGCGGAGAACCTCGGGGCTTCCGATGCCGAGCGTGTCGACGAACGGACCGTCGTGGAAGTACGTGATGTATCCGAGCTCGCCTGATGCCACGGGGACGCCGCGGTACTCCGTGGCCAGGAACCGAGCCAACTGATACCGCTGACGGTAGGTGTTGCTGGTCGCCTGCACCGTGTTCACCGTGGCGTTGATCTTGAGCCCACCCGCGACGATGCAACAGGCCAAGAGTGCGACCAGGACCGCAGTCCGGCGGGCGGTCGGCACGATCTCTTCGAGGACGAGGAGCACGACCAACAACTCGGCCGCAATGACGTACGCCTGGTAGCGCTCGAAGAACCCGACGTCGCCAAAGAACACCTGCATGACGATGGTGACGGTCAACGCCGCGGCGATTGCGAAGTGGCGGCGCGGCGGGCGGAACCACGCGCTCACTACGTACCCGATGACCACGAGGGCCCCCACGAACAAGAGTGGATCGGACGCCACGATCTCGATGGCGGCCCGAGGGGTGCGCATGATCCCCAGGAATCGCTCATCGGTGACGCGGGCCGCCTTGGAGGCAATCGAGGTGGGCAGGAACGGCAAACCATTCGCTCGGTTGACCAGGCCGTAGACCAAGAAGGGCAGTGCCGCCATTGCGACGCCACCGCCGCCGAGCGCAAGGGCTGGCGCGACCTTCCATTTCGGGTCCTCGTGGCGAGGTCCCAGTGCTCGGCTCGACAGCAAGACGAGCGCCACGGTCGTCCCGAGGGCAACGAACACTCCTTCGATTCGAAACGCGCCGAGCACGAAGCACAGTGCGAGGTAGCGGACGACCAAGGCGCGACTGGCGTCACCCCGCGCGAGCTGGCGAACACACGCGAACACCTCGAGCGTGATGGCAACTTGGATTCCGTGTTCCATCCCGATGAGGGTGAGGCTCGGAAGGAACGCCACGAACACCACCAGGACCGGGGCTGCGATCCATGCCGCCCATTCGCGATGCCGGGGGCGCAGGAACGTCTGCTCACGAGCAATCACCCAGACCGCCCAGAGCACGCCCGCGAGGTTCAGCAGGAACGGCGCGACGTCGAGCGCGGGGCGAGCGACGAATCCGAACGCGGCCAGGAGCGCGGTCCACGCCGGCGACGACGTGGCCGAGACGTACTGACCGGGCACCACGCCCCACGTCCCGTGGTCGATGAGAGTGCGAACCAACGAGAGGTGGATGCCGGCGTCGTCGAGCGCGTACACCAGGTGCCCGTCGTTGTGAACGAGGCTCCACGCCAGCATTCCCAGGGCAGTGATCAGGACCCAGCCGCCGCACCAACGAGCGAGCGGCCACGGACCGGGAACGAGCTCGATGTCGTCTGGCTCGGCGGTTGCGATTCGCTCTGCGTCGAGCAGGACGGTCATGGCTCTCCGGTCCCCGTGGGTTCACGCACGGTAGTGAACCGATTTCGGGCGGTGCCAGTAGTGGCGGGTCCAGAGGGGCCGTCGGGGCGCCGTTTAGCCTGCGGGCAATGCCCTCGTACCGGACGGGAACCGTCGCTCGCATCATCTCCGCCCGTCCTGGACTCCAACGGGTCGACGTCGACTTGGGGGCGGGCGAAGAGCGTGCGTACGTCCTCACCCAGCTCACCGGGTCGGTCACCCCGGGTGATCGGGTGGTCGTGAACACCACGGCCGTTGAGCTGGGCCTCGGGACCGGCGGCTGGCACGTGGTCCACTGGAACCTCGAGCGCCACGGATGGGCCGAAGTGGGGCCCGGCCACATCATCAAGGCGCGCTACACGAGTTTGCAGACCGACGTGGGCAGCACCGAGGAGCACCACGAGGAGCTCGCCGAGATCGAGTCCATCGATGGCATGCCAGTGGTGGCCGCGGCGCTGCACAGTCAGCTCCCGGCGGTCGCCGCGGCGTTCAAGGCGGTGAATCCCCGGGCGCGACTCGCGTACGTCATGACCGACGGCGCCGGTCTGCCCCTGGCCTTGAGCGATCTCGTCGCCGCGTGCACCGACCGCGGGCTGCTCGACACCACCATCACGTTCGGTCACGCGTTCGGCGGCGAGTACGAGGCGGTATCGGTGTTCAGTGCCTTGGCAGTGGCACGCCACGTCGCCAATGTCGATGCGGTCGTGGTTGCCATGGGTCCGGGCATCGTGGGCACCAACACCCGACTCGGGTTCAGCGGCATGGAAGTGGGGCCCGTGTTGGACGCAGCCGTCGCGCTCGGCGGTCAGGCCATCGCCAGCATCCGCGCCAGCTTCGCTGATCCTCGGCCACGGCACTATGGCGTGAGCCATCACACGCTGACGGCACTGCGGTTGGCTACGCGGGAACGAGTGACCATTGCCGTGCCCGCACTCCCCGGCGCCGAGGCGACGCGCATCGCGTCCGATCTCGCCGAAGCGGGACTGGACCAGCGCCACGACGTGGTCGCAGTCGATGCCCCCGACGCGCTTGCCCTCTTCGAAGTGCACAACCTGCGCGTCGTCTCCATGGATCGACCGGCTGCCGACGACCCCGTGCTCTTCGCGTGTGCCAGTGCAGCCGGCGCGCTGGCTGCGCAACGGGTGGTGCAACGATGACGCAAGTCGACCGGTCCGAGCGCTTGATCAACTTGGTGGCGCTCCTGCGCGCCAGCCCGCGCGCGATCCCGCTCGACGAGATTGTCGAGCGCGTCCCCGGGTATCCCGAGCGCAAGGACTCGTACCGCCGCCAGTTCGAACGCGACAAGGACGAACTACGCGGCATTGGTATTCCCATCGTGCTCGAACAGGTTGCGCGCGAGGCGTACGACGACGAGAGTGGCGCGCCGTCGGTCGTGGACGGCTATCGCATTCCGCGTGAGGAGTACGAGCTCCCGGAGCTCGACCTCACCGACGCCGAGCGGACGGCCCTCAACGTCGCAGTTGGCGCGGTGCGCATGGTGGGCGGATCGGGGCGGGAAGCGATGTGGAAGTTGGGCGCCGGAGCCGACACCGCACCGGCGTTGGCAGCACTTCCAGCGCTCGACGCCCTCGGGCCGCTACTTCATGCCGTGCGCAACCGGGCCGCAGTCGAGTTCGAGTACCGGGGTAAGGCGCGCACCGTCGACCCGTACGGGCTGCAGTTCCGACGCGGTCACTGGTACCTGGTGGGCCGCGACCACGGCCATGACGCGGCGCGTGCGTTCCGAGTCGACCGGATCCACGGCACGGTTTCGGCGGGGGCCGCCAACGGCTTCGAACCGTACACAGGCGACCCGGCCGAGTTGCTCTCCGACGATCCGCTCTCATTCCCTGATGACGAGCCCGTCACGGCCGAGGTCGCCGTCGAGGCACCGTACGTCGAGGCCGCTCGAGCCCGGTTTGCCACCGCCGACTCCGAACGCGCGGCCGATGGTCGCACCGTGTTCCACATCTCGGTCACGAACCGCGACGCGTTCCGCGACGTGGTGCTGGAGCTGCTCGACGGAGCCGAAGTCCTGGGCCCGCCGCTGCTGCGCGACGACATGGTCCGATGGTTGCGTGGCATCTGTGTTGCCGGTGGCGGAGTGTCGTCATGAGCCGGCCCGGTGCAGCCGATCGCCTTCGGCGGGTCACGGCCCTCGTGCCCTGGGTAGTCGAGCATCCCGACACGACCGTGCAGGAACTTGCCGATCGGTTCGGTGTCAGTGAGCGCGACATCCGCGCCGATCTTGATCTCTTGATGATGTGCGGGCTGCCGCCGTACTCGCCCGATCAGCTCATCGATGTCTACGTGAGCGACGAAGGGTTCGTCGACATCGAGGTCGGCGACTATTTCAAACGACCGCTGCGGCTCACCCCCGACGAAGGTGTTGCCGTGCTCGCCGCCGGTCATGCCCTGCTCGACGTGCCCGGTTCGGATCCCGACGGCGCGCTCGCCAACGGATTGGCCAAGCTCGAAGCCGCGGTCGGTGCCCGTGGGGCACTCGGGGTCGACGTGAGTGCGCCCGACGCCCTCGACGAGTTGCGGCAAGCGGCCGCCCGGCACCGCTGCGTCGACATCGAGTATTGGTCGCACGCTCGTAACGAGCTCACGCGCCGCGTCATCGAACCCGAGCAGGTGTTCCACGCGTTCGGGCAGTGGTACTGCGCCGCGTTCTGCCGCAGTGCAGGATCCGAGCGACTGTTCCGCGTCGATCGGATTCGCGCGGTCACGAGCACCGATCAGGAGTTCGAGCCTCGAGGTCGTGACGACGAGGTCGGCGCGGTGTTCCATCCGCAACCCGATGACCTCCGGGTCACACTCCGGTTGCGCCCGGCGGCGGCATGGGTACTCGAAGCCGTGCCGGTCGAAGCGGCCGACGAGCTACACGACGGATCGATCCGGGTGCGGCTCGCTGTATCGTCCCCGGCGTTCCTCGAACGACTCCTCCTGCGGCTCGGGCCCGACGTCGTGGTCGAGGAACCGCCCGACTCGATCGCCACGGCCGCCCGTGTCGCGGCCCGCCTCTTGCGCCGCTACGAATAGCGGGGAACCCGCCGAACGAAGAACGGGGAACCCGCCGAACGAAGAGCGGGGAACCCGCCGAACGAAGAACGGGGAACCCGCCGAACGAGGAGCGCGCGCCCACTCGAGCCCGGGCGCCATGAGAGGATGCTGCTTCCGTGGGCACCAGCGCTGATCCCGACGCGATGCGTGCAGCCGCAGACCGGGCACACCCGAGCGGCATGACCCGTCGCGAGCGGCGCCATCAGCAGGGTCGAATCGCTCGATACTTCGGGATCAACGAGCGCTGGGCCACAGCATTCGACCTGGTGTTCTTCGTGGTGCTGGCGATCGTGGGTTCGTGGGTACTCCAGACGTTTCTGGTTTCGACCTTCTACATCCCGAGCGAGTCGATGGTTCCCACCTTGCTCAAGAACGATCGCATCCTCGTCAACAAGCTTTCGACCGAGCCGGGGCGCGGGGACGTGGTGGTGTTCAAAGCCGTCCGTACTGGCCCCGGTGAACCGCGAGACCTGGTGAAGCGCGTCGTGGGACTCCCCGGTGAGACGATCGAAGCGCACGATGGTCAGGTGTTCATCAACGGCAAGGCGCTCGATGAGCCATACCTTCCGAAGGGCACTCGGACCGATCCGTTCGGTCCCACGTTGAAGGACGCCAGTGGGGCACCATTGCTCGGTGCGAATGCGATCCCGGTGACCAAGATTCCGAACAACTCGTACTTCATGATGGGCGACAACCGCGGCAACTCACAGGACTCGCGCTACTGGGGTGTCCTGCCCCAGAGCAACATCATCGGTGAAGCAGTGTTGCGCTTCTGGCCGGTCGACCGAGTGAGCACGTTGTGACCGCACCCTTCGACGGAGACCCCACCCCCGAGCCCGAATCCACGAGCCAACCCTGGACCCCCAGCCCGGAGAGCGAGCCGACCGCGGACGCGTCCGGAGCCGGTCCGGAACTCGAACCGGCGCGGTCGTCGCGGCGCCGCGAGCCATGGCTCACCCGAAACCTCGGGGTCAGCGTGGGCGTCGCTGTCGTCTTCGAGTGGATCTTCCTCATCGCGATCACCCTCGTGGCCTCGATCCTCATCAAGACCTATCTGGTCACCGCGTTCTACATCCCGAGCGAATCGATGGTGCCCACGCTCTTGGTGAACGACCGCATTCTCGTGAACGAACTCGACACGTCACCCTCGCGCGCTGACATCGAGGTGTTCAATGCGCCCGAGATGCTGCGCGGCATGGGTCCGGCAGATCTGGTGAAGCGAGTGATCGGTCTGCCCGGCGAGACCATCGAAGGTCGCGAAGGTCGCGTGTACATCAATGGTCGACCACTGGTCGAGCCGTACCTGCCGCCGGGCACGGTCACCAGTCCGTTTCCAGCTCGCACGTTGGGCCCGAACGAGTACTTCATGATGGGCGACAACCGCGGCAGCAGCGAAGACTCGCGCGTGTTCGGACCGGTTTCGAGCAGTTCCTTCGTGGGCGACGCGTTCTTCCGGTTCTGGCCGTTGAACCGCATCGGCCGCCTCTGATTCAGCGGGTCCACTCCGCAAGCACACCCACCATTCGGTCCACGTGGTCGGAGTAGACGCCGTCGATTTGCATCGAGCAGACCGCGCGAAGGTGACGGACTTCCTGCACATCCCACGCAAAGGCGCGCAGATCGAAGCGATGCGCGAGCGCCACCAATCCAGGTGTCCACTCGGAGTGATGCATGTTCAGTGCGTCGATACCGAGGGCGGCGAGGTCAGCAATGTGGCGTTCGAACGATCCGGGCAGGGCGCGCTTCCACGTGGAGAGCACCAGGCGTACGTCCGGATCGACGCCGCGTAGCTCGGTGAGGAACTCGCGATCGGGGTGACACAACCACGTACGAGCCGACGCGTCGCGCTCGCGCGCAATCCGCACGACGAGCGAAGCGGCGTCGCGGTTCTTGAGGTCGAGCGAGAGCTCGAACTCGTCGCCGCACACTTCGTAGAGGTCGCGTAGACGCGGTACGTCGAGCCCAGCGAGTTGATCGGCAGTGGTGCGCGCAACGCGCACCCGTCGCAGCCCGCGCCGAACCGTCGGGTCGTGCACCAGCACCGCATCGCCGTCGCTGCTGCACCACACATCAGATTCGAGTCCGGTCGCACCGAGCGCGAGCGCGCGCTGGAACGCCGGGATCGTGTTCTCGGGCAGCTCGGAACGGGCGCCACGGTGGGCGAAGGCAATCGGCACTCCCGCATTCTCGCCCTCAAGTGACCCCTCCCGCCTGCCGTAGCACGGGTGTGCCCGGACGCCGAATCCGAATCCGGGCCCAAGGGGAGCGGGGACCTTCAGGGCACCCCGAACCCTGCCGATGGAGACGTTGCAAGATTTGGAAGGGAGCCGGCCGTGACCACTATCAGGGCGAACTGCCCCAGCTGCGGCGATGTGCAGCTCAAGGCAACGGACCTGGTCGTGCGCGTCTGCGCAGACGACGATCGGGGCTCCTACTGTTTCCGCTGCCCAGAATGTCAGCGAGCGGTGGCGAAAGATGCCAGCCGTCGTATCGTCGACCTGTTGGTGTCCTCCGGAGTGCGGCTCCAGGTGTGGCGTCGTCCGGCCGAGCTGGCCGAGCGTCGCATGGGCCCGCCGCTCACCCCGGACGACCTGCTCGACTTCCACCTGCTGCTCCGCGGCGACGACTGGTTCGACGAGTTGGTCGCCACGGTGGACGAGCGCGAACTGCCTCGCTGATCCTGCGCACTCGGCGTCCCGTTTCGCGGACTTCGCGGCGGTAGCATCAGCGCCCGTTCCGCCGAAGCATCGGGCGGGGCGAACCGGGGAGAAGTTGCACCATGTCACTGGGGTTTCCCGAGATCCTAGTCATCTGCGTGGTGGCATTGTTGGTCCTCGGTCCCGACAAGCTGCCCGGTGCCATGCGCACGGTCGGGCGATTCATGCACGACATGCGGAACTTCGAGGAAATGGTCCGTCGTGAAGTCGACAACGCGCTCCGCGACGCCAGTACGCCTGCGTACCGCGACGGGGCAGTGACGAGCGATCCCACGCCGCCACCGCCACCGCCCGCCGAACAGTTCGTCGACGATCATCCGGCACCGCCAGAGCCTGACGCCGAGCTCGCGAACGAGGCGACCGACGAGACATCCTCCGTCCCCGAAGCGACCACCGCGCCCGAACTGCCGTTGGAGCCAGCGTCCGACACACCGTTGGATTCACCTCCGGAGTCGGCGTCGTGAGTACTGAGACCACCTCCGACGCACCCTCGGAAGCCCGCAAGCGGCGTCGGTTCCGGCGCACGCCCAAGCCAGTGGTCGAGCACATGACGTTGTTCGAGCACCTCGGTGAGCTGCGGCGTCGCACGTTCTGGTCCATGGCCGCCATCGCGATTGGCGCTTCCGTGGTGTACGGGTTCTTCAACCCGATCCTCACGTTCCTCGATGGCCCGTACCGGAACGTCACCCGGTCGGCCCGGTTGCCCGACGGCGCGCCGCTCGTGGCCACCGGGGTCACCGACGCATTCCTGGTGCGGCTCCAGGTGTCGGCCTACGGCGGCATCATCATCGCGGCGCCGATCATCGTGTACCACCTGTGGCGGTTCGTGACCCCAGCCCTCGATCGCCGCGAGAAGCGCTACGCCATTCCGCTGGTGGCGGCCACTGCGTTGCTCTTCGCCATGGGCGTCCTGGTCATGTGGTTCGTGCTCGAACCCGCGGTCGACTTCCTGGTCAACCAGAGCGACGCCATCCAGCCGCTGGTCACGGCCAAGAGCTACCTCACCCTCGTGGTGGTCATGGCGCTGGTCTTCGGGATCGCCTTCGAGTTCCCCGTTGTCATCATTTTCTTGCTGCTGGCGCGTATCGTGACGACCAAACAGCTCCGGGCGGTCCGCCGCTACGTCATCGTGGGAATTGTGATCTTTGCGGCGGTGGCCACGCCGAGCCAAGATCCATATTCGCTTTTCTTCATGGCGGGCCCGATGTATGTCTTCTACGAAGTCGCGATCGTGGTGGGAAGGATCATGAAGCGATGAGTCGCACGACCACGAGCTCGGCCCGCGCGCCTCGGCGGCGACCGCAGCCCCAAACCTGGAAGCCCACCCGGAACCGCTCCGAGATCGTCATCACGGTGCTGGTGGTCGTGGGCATCGTGGCCATTACGGCATTGCTCGTGTGGATGCTGCGTCCCGAGTCCAAGCCGGGTGCGGGTGACGGCGGCATCCTCACCAGCCGGGCGCCGGCCGCCTGGTGGATCCTCTCGCTCGTGTTCATCCTGGGCATCGGGTACACCGTGGGGAAGCGGTTCGCTCGTGGGCGTCGGGTGGTGGCAATCGGGTTGGGCCTCGTGATCACCGCAACCATCGGCGGTCTCCTGGCGTGGACGTGGCCGGCCAACCTGGAGTTCTCGTTGCCCAAGCCACCCAAGCAGCCCACGCCGTCACCGCCGCAGGCCTTGGGTTCGCTGCTGCCACCGACGCCGCAACCGTTCCCGACGCCGCCTGCCGCGGCACCCCCGGCCTCGGACGGCGCGGCACCTCCGACGGGTGAGACACCCGCGCCGCCGACCACTCCCGGGAAGTGACCGACCCCACTCGAACGGGTCAACGGGCATCGTTCGAGTCGTCGCTGTCGTTCTCGCTCGACCCGTTCCAGATCGATGCGTTCGATGCCCTCGACGGCGGCAAGTCGGTGTTGGTCGCTGCGCCCACCGGATCAGGCAAGACGTTGGTGGCGGAGTACGCAGTTGCCGCCGCGCTCGCGGCCGGCGCCAAGGTCTTCTACACGACTCCACTCAAGGCGCTCTCGAACCAGAAGTACGGCGACCTGGTCAAGCGTTACGGCACCGACGCAGTCGGTTTGCTCACCGGCGACAACTCCATCAACGGTGACGCCGCCATCGTGGTGATGACCACCGAAGTGCTCCGCAACATGATCTACGCGCGCAGCCGCGCGCTCGACGGTCTGCGCTATGTGGTGCTCGACGAGGTGCACTATCTCCAGGACCGTACGCGCGGTCCGGTTTGGGAAGAGGTCATCATTCACCTTCCGCCTACGGTCGACCTCGTGTGCCTGTCGGCGACGGTGTCCAACGCCGAGGAATTCGCGGACTGGATCCACACCGTGCGCGGCGAGACGGTGGCGGTCATCGAGGAGCGCCGTCCCGTCGATCTCGTGCATCTCTACCTCGCGGCCCAACGAGGACGCGACCACCTGCACCTGCTGCCCACGTTCATCGAGCGACCCGGCGCCGAGCCCCGACCCAATCCCGAAGCCGCACGCCTCGACCGCGTCGGGCATGCCGGGGGGAATCGGGGCCGTGGAGGACGGCCCCGCAGCCGGCTCGCAGCGCCCGGGCGCGTCGAGACGGTCGAACTCCTCGACGACGAGGACATGCTGCCGGCCATCGTGTTCGTGTTCTCCCGTAATGGGTGCGACAAGGCCGTGGCGGAGGCAGTCCACGCCGGATTGCACCTCACGACCGCCGAGGAGCGCGCCGAGATCCGTCGCATCGCGGACGCGCACCTCGAAGGACTCACCGACGACGACCTCGACGTCCTCGGGTGGCATGAGTGGATCACCGGTCTCGAGAACGGGTTCGCCGCGCACCACGCCGGTCTGGTCCCGCCCATGAAGGAGGCAGTGGAAGAAGCCTTCGCCGCGGGCCTGGTGAAGGTGGTGTACGCCACCGAGACGTTGTCGCTCGGAATCAACATGCCGGCGCGCACGGTAGTCATCGAGAAGCTCTCCAAGTTCACCGGGCAACGCCATGAGTTCCTCACTCCGGGCGAGTACACCCAGCTCGCCGGACGCGCCGGGCGGCGCGGCATCGACAGCATCGGGTACGTCGTCGTGTGCTGGAACCCGTTCGTCCCGTTCGATCAGGTGGCCGGGCTCGCATCGCGGCGCACGTACGCGCTCACGTCGAGTTTCCGTCCCACGTACAACATGGCCGCCAACTTGGTCCGCCGGTACACGCCGGCCGAGGCACACCATCTCTTGAATTTGTCGTTTGCGCAGTACCGCACCGACCGCGATGTGGTGGCGATGGAGCGCCAGCTCGAGCGGGCCCGAAGCGCGTTCGACCGCGCTCGTCGCCACGCGCAATCCGATCTCGGCGACGTCGACGAATACCGCCGCCTGACCACCGAACTCGAACGCGAACGCGCCGAGCGAGGAAGTGGACGCCGTATCGGCGAAGCCCTGGCCCGGTTACGGCCCGGCGACGTTGTGCTGTCTCCCCGGCATGGTGGGCGAGTGGTCGTGTTGCGCCAGGAACCCGATCGCGGTCGCGTGCTCGCGCTCGATCTTCAACGGGATCTCGTGCGACTGGGTTCCGACGACTTCGTCGAGCCACCGCTCGCCGTTGGTCACATCACGCTACCCATGCCGTACTCGCCCAAGCACTCGGCATACCGACGGGAAGTCGGCGAACGGCTCACGCGCGTGAAGCCGCGCTCGACCAAGAGGCCTCAGCACCAATCAGATCGTCAGAGCGAGTTGCAGCGCGCGTTGCGCGACCATCCGCTGGCCAACGATCCTCAAGTGGGCGAGCGGGTCAAGGCCGCTGCGCAGTCGGAACGGTTGGCGCGCGACGTGGCCCGACTCGAGCGCCGCGTGACGAGCCGAAGCGAGAGCCTCGCCCGCCAGTTCGATCGCGTACAGCGCGTGCTCGAAGCGTGGGGCTACCTCGAACCCGCAACCGATGAGCACCCGTGGGAACTCACCGATGCCGGCCGGATCCTGGCCGGCCTCAACACCGAGCTCGATCTCCTGTTGGCCGAGACCATCCGGTCGGGCAATCTCGAAGGACTCGACCCGCCCGAGGTCGCAGCCGTCGTGAGTTGCTTCGCGTATGAACGGCGAGGCTCGGAGTCGTTGGCCCCGGCGCCACCACGCAAGTGGACGAGCAGTCGGGTGGCGAAAGCTTGGCGCGCGCTGGAGCGCACCTGGAACGACCTGGCTGCGAATGAAGACGACGCGGGGCTGCCCGAAACCCGATCGCCCGATCCAGGATTCAGCGCGGTGGCCGCGCGATGGGCGGCGGGCGAGGAACTCGCCACGCTGCTCACCGACGACGCGGCCGAGGAACTTTCCGGCGGCGACTTCGTTCGCATCGTGAAGCAACTCGTCGACCTGCTGCGCCAGGTCGCGGTCGTGGCGCCCGTCAAGGAGACTGCGGACGCCGCGGGTGCCGCCGCCGACGCGTGTTTCCGTGGGGTGGTGGCAGCATCGAGCGCCGTCACTGCCGTGTATGACGACGAACCGACCGACGAGATCGACCCGAACGCAGGGACATGAACGGAATCCGAAAGGGCGAGCGGTGGGAGGAACCAGTACCCGAGGGCACGGTTCCCGCCGAAGTGATCCGAGGCGACGACGGCGCACTCGCACGCGCGGTCGAGAACTGGCGTGGAAGCGACCCACTCCTGCAATGGGAACCAACCCCCACCGCCGACCTGGCACGGGCGCTCGGCATACGTGCTGGGCAGGCACCCCAGGGCCTCGCGTTGGCGTGCGACCTCCTGCGGGCCTCCGGTGCGCCAGCACCAGCGGTGAACGCGCTCACCCTCGGGCCGTTTCCGCCCGGGCGCCTGGCCAAGTCCACGGACACCATTGTCGAGATCGATGGGCGCACCGTCTTTCACGGCCCGGCAACCACGGTTGTGGTGGCGTCGGGCGAGTTCCTTGCGGGCAACGACGTCTTCCCGACCGGTCATCCCGGCGACGGGCGCGCCGAGGTGATGGTCCTGGGCCTGGCCCCCGGCGACCGCGCGGCGTTCCGCCAGCGCCTCACCAACGCCAATCACATCCCACACCCCGACGTCACCGTGGCCAGCGGCACATCGATCGACATCACGATGGATCGCGCCGAGAAACTCGTGGGCGACGGGGGAGCGTGGACGGTCCCCGACGTCCGCGCGGTACAGATTCGGGTCGAATCGGGCGCCTTCCGGCTCCTGGTCTGACGGTCAGTCGGCGTCGGGACCACCTCGCCTATTGTCGGAGGCGATGACGCAGCGGGTCGGACACGGGGCGGGATACGTCGCGGAGCGCTTCACTCCTGAGGAGGAAGCGATCCTCAAGCCGTATTTCACCAATCTCGACGGCCCGGTGTTCGCCCTGGTGAACCTGCCCGAGGTGGTCAAGGGCGCGTTGTTCGCCCGGTACTCCCGTTCGGCCAAGAGCCTGCGTCGCCTGTTCCTCGATGAATTCGTCGGCGACCTCGACCTCAGTGGTGACCTTGGCGTCGATGCCGGCGCTGGTCTCGCCCGAGCCGAAGAGCTCTACGACAAGGTCTTCCTCGAGTACGGCGACGACTCGGTAGCACAGCTCGGTGGCACGCACATTGCGTGTGAACAGGCGTCGAACCTGCTCACCAAGGTGCTCGAGTGGGGCCGACTCATGAGTTATCTCGAGCAGAGCACGCGCTACATCCACTACGACGAACGCCTCGGCGGTCGTTATCGCTATCTGCGCCCGCACACCATTCTCGAGTCACCGTTGGGCGCGCGCTACATCGCCGACCTCGACGAGATGTTCGACGCGTACTCGGGTGCGCTCACCACCATGGCCGACTGGGCCCGCGAGCGCTATCCCAAGGAACCGGGCGACTCCGACTTCGTGTACAAGCAGACCATCAAGGCCAAGGCCTGCGACGCAGTGCGCGGCATGCTGCCGGCGGCGTCGCTCTCGAACGTTGGCATCTACGGCAGCGGGCAAGCCTTCGAAGCGTTGTTGTTGCGCATGCGGGCGCATCCGCTGCCCGAGGCGCAGCTCTACGCCGACCTCATGCTCACCGAGTTGCGCAAGGCGATCCCCAGCTTCCTCACGCGCGTCGACCGACCCGAGCGCGGCGGTGAGTGGAGTGCGTACCTCACCCGTACCCGTGAAGCCACCGAAGACGTGGTGCGGCGCGTCTTCGCCGATGAGGCCGTTGAGCCGGCCCCCACCGTCACACTCTCCGATTTCGACCCCGAAGGCGAAGACAAGGTCATCGCTGCAGTCGCCTACGCCGCGTCCGACCTCACCGACGACCAGATCCTGCGCCGGGTGCATACGCTCGGCGCCGAGGACCGCCGGGCCCTGTTGCTCGCCTACGTGGGAGACCGCCGGAACCGGCGCCACCGCCCCGGCCGGGCATTCGAACGCACCTCGTACCGCTTCGACGTGCTGGCGGACTACGGCGCCTTTCGCGACCTGCAGCGCCACCGCATGCTCACCATCGAATGGCAGCGGCTCACTCCTCGGCACGGGTACACGGTCCCCGAGGCTGTCGACGAAGCCGGCATGACCGAGGTGTTCGATGGGGTCATGGAGCGCAGCGCGCTCCTGCACGACACGCTGTCGCTGCGATTCCCCGAAGAGGCGGCGTATGCCGTGTCGCTCGCGTACAAGGTCCGCTTCGTGATGCAGTGCAATGCGCGTGAAGCCATGCACATGCTCGAGCTGCGTACGGCGCCGCAAGGGCACCCGGCGTACCGCGAGGTGTGCCAGGACATGCATCGCCTCATCGCCGACCAAGCCGGCCATCACGCCATTGCCGCGGCGATGCAGTACGTCGACCACGAGGTCTACGAACTCGAACGGCTCGAAGCAGAACGTCGGAGCGAAGCCCGCCGCCTGGCGCGAAGCTGACGACGCCCCGGCCCTCCAGATCTTGCGCTGCGCGCGCGTGATCCGTTTCCCTACGCGCACGCCGCGCGCGTGATGGTTCGGACGAACTTTTTTCTCACCACTCTGACCTGCGGCGTTGTGCGTCATGGCTGCTCAGCAGGCGTGCGAATCGTTTGACAGTGCCGCAGTCGGTCGGGCTTACTTTCCGTCTCACTTGATTCGTCCCGACCGCCGGTCGTGGGCGGCAGTCGGGGGCGGAGGTGTTCCTTCGGTCGCGTCTGCCGGTACCGGCACCCGACGCAGGAGTGTCGAGTTCGTGGGCGGACAAGAGGGGAAGGGCTCGGCCCGGAAGGCCAAGTAGAGAACGCTGGAATAACCCCTTGGTGGCTGCGGTCGCGGGGTGGGCCAAACAGTGGCGCCAACGGTCTTCCGGGTCCTGCCGATCCTTCCCACCGCCCCGGGTTCGGCCCGGGCGGCCCCGGTCGAGAACGTCACCCGATCCGCGCGGGTTTTCCGATCAGGCGTCGATATACTCCGCGGCCCCGTACCGGACGGACATCCCCATGAGTGACGAAGAACTCGACGACGAAGCCGAAGACATCGAAGACGAAGAGCTCGACGACGAGCTCGACGACGACCTCGAGCTCGACGACGACCTGGTGCTCGACGATGGCGTCGAAGCGGCCGAGGAAGACGGCGGCGACGACGGCGGCGACGAGGACGAGGAAGATGGCGGCGAGGACGCGCGGACCCCCGCCCGTCCGAAAGGTCGCGCCGACGACGACGAAGACGTGCTCGACCTCGAAGAGGAGCACCACCCCGACGACGTCGAGGTGCCCCTCGACGCGATTCTCCAGGAACGCACGGCCAAGGCATCCCTCGACGACGACGAGGAAGAGGACGACGACTTCGAGGTCGACGACCGGGGTGAAGGCACCACCAAGATCGTGCCGCGTCGTGCCGGGGAGTTCCTGTGCTCCTCGTGCTTCCTCGTGCTGCCCAATCACCAGTTGGCCGACGAGAAGCGGTCGCTCTGTCGCGACTGCGCGTGACCCGGCGCGCCTGGCGCGATCCTTGGGTCTGGCGTCGGATCGGCGCGTCTGCAATCGCTGGATTGCTCGTTGCGCTTGCGTTCCCTCCGCTCGACCTCGGCCCACTCGCGTTGGTGGGTCTGGTCCCGCTCTTGTGGGCGTGGCGCGGCGCAAGTCCGGGAACTGCGGCGTGGTGCGGCTTCGTGTTCGGCGCAGCGCAGATGGCAATTGTCTGCTCGTGGGTCTTCTACTTCGGCGCGGTAGCCATCGTGCCGTTCACGATTCTGGTCGCCCTCTATCCGGCGCTTGCCGGCCTGGCCGTCGGTCTCTTCGAACGCTTTGGTGTGCGTTCGGCGTGGATCTCGGCCGCGGCGTTCACCGTGTGCGAGTGGGCGCGTGGGCACTTCCCGGTGGGCGGCCTGCAGTGGGGTGAGTTGGGCGTTGCGTTGCACAACGTCGCGCCGGCGCGCGCGTTGGCGTCATACGGCGGAGTGCCGTTGCTCACGTTTCTTGTCGTCCTGGTGAACGGGTTCGTCCTCGATGCCAACATTGCCCTGCGAGACCACAATCGGCGGCCGGCCTGGCTCGCGGTCGGGGGAGTGGTCGGCGTCGTCGCGCTGACTGCCCTCGGCGTGGCCTTCCGTACGGAGCCCACCACAACCGGCACGGTGCGCTACGCCATGATGCAAGCCAACAACGTGAACCGATACTTCACTCCAGAAGAGCTCGCCACCAACCCGTTGCAGACCAAGCACCTCACGCTGGCCGAGCAGCTTCAAGGTCCGTACGACCTGATCGTGTTCCCCGAATCGTCGCTGGAGAACAGTCCCCTCCAAGACGACGAGCTGCGCGCCGCGCTCACCGACCTCGCCCTCAAACACGATTCCACGGTGGTGGCGAACGGCATCACGTACGCACCCGACGGCAAGATCTACAACACCAACGTGGTGTACGCGCCCAATGGCTCGCTGGAAGCCACGTACTCGAAGATGCACTTGGTGCCCTTCGGTGAGTACGTACCGTTCAACTGGCTGCGCGACTACATCCCCGAGCTGTCGATGATTCGACGCAATTTCACGCCGGGGCCCGGTCGCGCCACGTTCGACGTCGGCGGCCGTCGCGCCGGTTCGGTGATCTGCTTCGAGTCCGGTTTTCCGCGCAGCGTCCGCCCCTATGTGGTCGACGACGGCGTGGAGCTGATCGTGGTCACCACCAACAACCGGTCCTACGAGCGCTCCGCGAACTCCGAGCAACACGTCGCCATGAGTCAGATGCGCGCCGCCGAGTTCGGCCGTCCGGTGTTGCACTCGGCCGTCAGTGGCATCACGGCCGCCATCGATGCCGACGGTCGGGTGCTCCAACACACCGAGCTCTTCGAGGTGGCGATCACCCAGGGCACCATCGCCACCACCAAGGGACTGACGCCCTATGCGCGATTCGGCGATTGGGCGCTGGTGGCCTCGTGCTGCGTCCTGGTAGGGGCCATGCTCGGGGTCGCGGGCCACCGCTTCCGCCGGCGGCGCGGGGAGTCGTACACTCTCGGCCGTGACGAACCAGAAATCAGTGATCGACAAGGCAGTTGAGACCCTCGTATACGCCCCGGTGGGCATGGCGCTCTTCATCAAGGAGAGCGCGCCCACCTTCATGCCCATCTTCGTGGCCCGTGGTCGCGGCGAGGTCGACGGCCGGGTGAAGGACGTCGAGGACGCGTTCTCGCAGGCCAAGTCGCGCGGTGAGGCCACCGTTGCGTTCGGGCCGTTGTCCATCGTCTCCGACGTGATGGCGCGCCTCGAGGCCTTGCGAGCGCAGTTCGTCACCACCGTGGGCGAGACCACCGGCACCGTGGCGTCATCGGTTGCGTCCACCGTGGCCAATGCCACCCCTGAGTCCGACGTGACCGCGAGCGCTGCGTTCACGGGCGCGTCCGCCGGCACCGAGACCGACGGTCCCATCACCACCATTCGCCTCGACGCCACCGGGTTGGCCATTGCCAACTACGACGAGCTGTCAGCCTCGCAGGTCGTAGAGCGACTCGACGGCCTGAGTGCGGATGAGTTGGCCGACATTCGCGTCTACGAGCTCAAGACTCGTGGCCGGCGCACCATCCTCGGTCGCATCGACACGCTCACTGCCTGACGGCATGGAGTCGGCGCGCGGGGCGGCACCGCACGACAACGTGCGGGTTGCCGAACTCGCACGCCAGGCGCGTGCCTCCGCAACGAGCCAACGCGGTGGTGCGCGGTTGGTTGCGGGTCTGGCCCTGCAGGAGCCGCTCGAAGAGGCATTCGCCGCGTTCATCGGACGTTCGGACGCCCGCGTGCTCGTCGGGTGCATCGATGACGTCGTGGTGGGCTACGCAGTGGTGCGCGTCGTCGATGTCGATCCGTCCACTCGCGTTGCGGTGTGCGACGAGCTCTACGTCGAACCCGAAGCTCGGGCCGTCGGCGTGGGGGAGGCCTTGGCGAGCGAATTGGTCGGCTTCGCCCAGGAGCATCGGTGTGGTGGCCTCGAGGCGGTCGCGCTGCCCGGCGATCGCGCCACCAAGAACTTCTTCGAAGCGCAAGGGTTGGTGGCTCGCGCATTGGTGATGCACCGCGCGTTGCACCCCGGTGACTGAATGACGCCCCAGGTTGCAGTCGGCGCAGTGGTCGTGCACGACGGTGCGCTCCTAGTGATCGAGCGGGCCAACGAACCCGAGGCCGGCCGGTGGTCGGTGCCGGGCGTGACACCGGCACCGGCGATGCGCAGAACGGGGGCCTCGCTCTGGGAAGCAGTGGCCCGGGAGGTGCGCGAGGAAACCGGTGTCGAGGTGGCCGTTGACCGCATGCTGGGGTGGGTCGAGCGCATCGGGAAGTGTGCCCCCGGAACGGCCGAACCCGAGTACCACTATGTGATCTTGGACTTCGCCGCCACCCCCTTGGACCCCGAGCCCGTGCCGGTGGCCGGCGACGATGCCCGCCAGGCGGCGTGGGTGGCGCTCGAGGAGCTGGCTTCGTTGGATCTCGCCGAGGGGCTGGCCGAGTTCCTGGCCGAGGTGGGGGTGCTCTCGCCGGCCCGTCCGTTCGGGCTCTGATCGCGACTGCGGCCCCGACCCTGAGCGCCGGGCGACTTGCCCGATTCGGGCCAGTTTGCGGTACCCTGGAGCGATGGCAGACCGACAGCCCACGCGCGTGCTCGACCAGGTCGAAACGGACTGGTACGTATCCGACATCGCTTGGCGCCTCCGTATGGCCGGGGATCCCGGCGATCTTGGCTCGGACTTCGCCGCCGTGGCCGAGGCCGTGGCGCGGGGACACCTCGGGAAGGCTGCCCAAAGAGACGTGGCGCGCATCGCCGGCGGGTACGACTCGCCCGAACGGACCGCGATCACCGAGTTCTACGCGGCGCTCGCCGTGGCGACCGGGGTCAACGCCCTCGATCGGTTCCGCAACCACGTCGACTTCTCGGGCCGCAACACTCCGGCACTCGAAGCGTGGGACATGAGCCCGGCGGGCCGAGCACTGTTCGACGAGAAGAGCAAACAGCTCGCCGCCGTCGTGCCCGAGATCGGCGCACCGATCACGAGCCACGACGTGGCAATCGGCCATCTGGCCAAACGCCTGGACGCGGCAATCGAGGCACGCCTAGCACCCACGCAGGAGGACAGCCCGAAGCAGCCGAGTCGGCTCCGTCGGAATGCCGCCGCCGTCGTCGGCGCGGCGGCCGTCCTCGGTGGCCTCGGGTGGGTTGCAAACCAAACGCAACGCAGTGCCGACGCCGCCGGGTTCCAGATGTGGATGGATCGCTACGGGCAGACGCAGTCGGCGATCGAAGTGGTCGACACCGCCGACATTCGCGAGAACATCCGCACTGCCGAGCAGGCGCTCGCTACGGCCGAGTATCCCGACGGGCTCGATGAGACCAGCGCACGCCAGCTGCAAACCGTGGCATGGAACGCATTGAAGCTGAACATTCTCTACAGCGGCGACCCGGCGGTCATCGACGCAATCACCTCGGCAGCTGGCGACGATCGATCGGATGCGGCCGCAGGTCTGATCGCCGCAGTCGCCGTGCACGAAGGCAAAGAGCCGGCCGCCGTATTGGCCGGCGCGGTCCCACCTCCCGACCCCACGACGTGGTCCGGGCGACGGGTCTTGCATGCCGCCGATGCATTCAACGCGGTGGCTCGATCCGAAGGCCGCACTCCAGTGGTGGTGGGCGGCAAGGGCACGCTGCAACAGAGCGTGGCGGTTCGCAGTATCGATCGTGGTCGCGAGAGTGCGACCCGGTGAATCGTAAGGCGAGCGAACGCGCCAAGAACGTTGGCACTGGCCTGTTCGTGGTCGGGGCCCTCACCACCACCGGCTATCTCCTGAAGTCCACCTTCGAGGAGCGGGACCGTCCGGCCACCGCCGGGCGCACCTACAGCGACGAGACCGTCGAGCTGCTCCGCGAAGCGCGCGACACCCGCCCGGGTAGTTGGCCGTACACCGTGGCCGACGAGCTCCTGAGGGCCGAGATCCAACAGCAGTCCAATGATCTCCCGCCGGGCCTCACCGTCGACGACCTCGACGCGCGGATCAACGGCCTGACCGCCGAGCTCGAGAGCCACGTCATGACGAACGAGCGAGTACGTGCGGCGCTGAGCGGCCCCGACGGCACCGTCAACGAGCTCACTCGGCTGGGCGCGGTACAGGCGGCGGCCGCCGCCGGTGTGAGTCCCGAGATCCTGCTCTTCAGCGGTGTCGCGCCGAAGCAATACCTCCAAGCGGGTCCTCGGGCTGACCAGTTCAACGCCGGATTGTCGAACCTTGCGCTCGGGATGCATCGAGCGCCCTTCACCTGGTCGGACATTGCCAGGGGAGTCGGCAAGGGCGCGACCCGCGAGCGAAACCCCGGGCGCTCGTTGGGCGGGTAGTCCGAACGTCAGCTGTTTGCGCCGGCAACGTGGCCGGTCCACTGGTTGCCGTCCCGCGCCCTGCCGCCCATAATCCTCGTTATGTAAAGTTATGGCGACTGATGCCCCCTCGGGCCACTCCTCGGCCGGGATAGGCCAACCGACTCATTTCGGCCCGCCGTCGTCAGCTCCAGCGCCCTACCGCCGAGAATGAAGCCGTGGACCGGCTCGCCGAACTCCTCGAACGCACGCCGCCCGAACGGGTGGCTCGGGCCGTTGCCACGGCCCGAGCCGAGCGCGGCTGGTCTCGCCGGACCCTGGGTCGCGAATGTGGGCTCGGCTGGAGCACGCTCCGGGCGGTCGAGGGCGGTCGCCGGACGCTCGACGCCACCCAGCTGCGCTCGATCGCCGTGGCCCTCGATCTCGACGTACGGACGATCCTGGCGCCCCACCACGTCCTGAAGATCGATCCCGAGCGGTCGGTGATCAGCGTGGCGGGTACCTCGCGGCCCCTGCCGGCTGAAGCAAACGAGCGCGACATCTTGCGCACCTACCTGCATCTGGTTCGGGAGTTGCGCCAGCGGGCCCCGGGGGAGCCACTCCCCTTGCGCGATGACGACCTCACCCAGTTGGCCACCGCGCTGGGCGGTTCCCCCGAACGAATCGAGGCGAGCCTCGTCGAACTTATTGACGTGGAAGCCGCCGAGGCTGCCCAATTGCGTTCGGCGCTCGAAGGCTGAGCATCGTTCGCCCTGGTGAGCGGCGGTCCCCGAGGCCGGCCGGGACGGCGTGGCACCATCGGGGTTCCCCGAAACCGGGAGCCCCGCTCCCCTGACCCCCTTGATTGCCACTCGATGACCGCGACCGTCCGCCTCCGCCGTTGGCAGAAGCAGGCTCTCGATCAATTGACCAACCACGACGGCCGCAACTTCCTGGCCGTGGCCACGCCCGGCGCGGGCAAGACCACGTTCGCGCTCACGGCGGCGCGGGTTTCGCTGGCCGAGCGTCCCACCCGACGAGTCGTCGTGGTAGCACCCACCCAGCACCTGCGCTTGCAGTGGGCCGAAGCTGCGCACAAGCTGGGACTCGAGCTCGAACCCGGATGGTCGGCCAGTCGCGGTGTGTTTCCCCGCGATGCGCACGGCGTCGTTGTCACGTACCAACAAGTGGCCACCAGCGCAGTCGAACTGCGCCGATGCAGCGAAGACGCCTTCGTCATCCTCGACGAGATCCACCACGCTGGCAACGAACGTACGTGGGGTGATGCAGTCGCGGTTGCATTCGACGAAGCGGCGCGCCGCTTGGCGCTGTCGGGCACACCATTCCGTTCGGACACCAACCCCATTCCGTTCGTCAGCTACCGCGACGAGGAAGCCAGTTCGGACTTCACCTACGGCTACAACCATGCACTGCGCGACGGTGTCGTGCGGTCGGTCACGTTCCCACGACTGGACGGACACATGGAGTGGGTCGGCGCCGACGGCACCAACCACTCCCATACCTTCGGGGATCTGCTCGACCGGTCGCGTGCAGGGCAACGGCTCCGTACTGCGTTGTCGCTCGGCGGCGAGTGGCTCCCCACCGTCTTGCGCCGGGCCCACGAGCAACTCCTTATCGAGCGCGAGCACCAACCGAACGCCGGCGGGCTCGTCATTGCCATCGATCAGGAACACGCGCGCGGCATTGCCGCCATGATGCGCCGCATCTTGAACGTGGACGCAGTCGTTGCCGTCTCCGATGATCCCGACGCGTCGGGCACCATCGCGAAGTTCGCCGCATCGCGTGTGCCATGGATCGTGGCGGTCCGCATGGTCTCCGAAGGCGTCGACGTGCCTCGGCTGCGCGTGGGCGTCTTCGCCACCAACACCACCACCGAGCTGTTTTTCCGTCAGGCCGTGGGCCGCCTGGTGCGACGCGCGCCGGGCGAAGCCGACCGGTCTGCCCACATGTTCATCCCCGACGACATGCGGTTGCGCACCTACGCCGCCGAGATCGCACGCGAGCGAACCCACATCCTGCGCCGCCGGGATGACGACGGCGAGCGGTTCGTCGAGACCGATCCCTGGATGCTGGCGCAACGCGAACGAGCAATCGTCGAGCCGCTCGAGCAGGGATCACTCTTCACCGCCATCAGCGCCGTGGCCCTCGACGAAGAGCACACCACGGTCGCCGCCAACGCCACCGTTGCCGACGATGCGTCACTGGTATTGCAGCTCGGTGAACTCCCAGCACCGGTCGGCACCCAGGTGGCCGCCGAGGACTCCCCCATTGCCGACGTCCCGCGCCACCGCCGTCGCACGGTGTTGCGCACTCGCAACCGTGACGCGGTGCTCGATCTCGTGCAGCGCACCGGGCTGACCCACGCCCGCGTGAACTCGCAACTCAATCAAGCGGCCGGCATCACCCGCATCAATGACGCCACCATCGAGCAGCTCGAAGCGCGTCTGCGCGAGGCGCAGAAGTGGCGCAGGAACGCAACGAAATCGAAGCGCTGATCGATCAGGTGGACTGCGCGGCGCGGTCCCACAATGCTCGGATCTGCGGCAGGAACCACGCGATCAGACCAACCACCAACAGCTTCAAGCCGACGATCCAGAACGTGACATCGGTGGCCGCGTCCATGTTGTCGCGGGCGACGAGCCGCCAGGCCATCACGGCGAGCCCACTCAGCACCAGGACGGCGGCGATCGCCACCCGCACCCGCTTCGGGACCGGCTTGCGCGTGCGACGCTTCCCCGCCCGCACCGTGGGCCGCACCGCCGAAACACTTGGTCGCGGGAGTTCGTCGGCCGTCATCATCTGGCGGTAGGCGTCGTACTCGGCGCGGCGCTGCGGGTCCGACAACACCCGGTACGCCGCGCTCATGCGCTTGAACCGTTCCTCAGCTTCGTCGTCGCCAGGATTGCGATCGGGGTGGAACAACTTGGCGAGGGAGCGAAAGCGCGCGTCGATCAGATCGCCCGTGGCGTTCTCCGGAACGCCGAGCACGTCGTAGAGGTTCTCGGTGGGCAGTTCGCGAGTCGACATGATCCTCCCGGAGCGTACGGTGCTGTTCCGCTGACGGGATCATCGGGCCGGCAATTTCGTTGTGCGCCCGGCCGGACGCCGGGAATCAGTACGCCGACAGTGGCGGGCAGCTGCACATGACGTTGCGGTCGCCGTAGACACCATCGATGCGGCCCACCGGCGGCCAGTACTTGGCCACTCGGACCCACGCCAGCGGGTAGGCCGCACTCTCGCGGCTGTAGGCCCGCTCCCACCGGTCAGCCACCACGTCGGCCGCGGGGTGCGGCGCTTGGCGCAGCGCGCTGTCGTCGACGGAGATCTCACCGCGTTCGACGGCCCGGATCTCGTCGCGGATTGCGATCATGGCATCGCAGAACCGATCGAGTTCGGCCATCGACTCGCTCTCGGTGGGTTCGACCATGAGCGTGCCCGCAACTGGGAAACTCAGCGTGGGCGCGTGGAACCCGAAGTCCATGAGTCGCTTCGCCACGTCTTCGGCAGTGACGCCGCTGGCTTTGGTGATGTCGCGCAGATCGAGGATGCACTCGTGGGCCACCAGACCGTGTTCGCCCGCGTACAGCACCGGGTAGTGCGGAGCCAGGCGCGACGCCACGTAGTTCGCGTTGAGCAACGCCACTTCGGTGGCAGCCAGCAGCCCCTCCCCTCCCATCATCTTCGTGTACATCCACGGAATGGGAAGAATGCCGGCGCTCCCCCACGGTGCGGCGCTGATGGGTCCGATGCCGGTGGCCGGTCCGGCGTCGGCAACGAGCGGGTGGTTGGGCAGGTACGGCGCCAGGTGAGCGCGCACGGCAACTGGCCCGACGCCCGGGCCCCCACCACCGTGCGGAATGCAAAACGTCTTGTGCAGGTTCAGGTGACTCACGTCGGCACCGAACTTGCCGGGTTGGGCCACGCCCACCAACGCATTGAGGTTCGCGCCGTCGAGATACACCTGACCGCCCGCCGCGTGCACCGCCTCACAGACTTCCTGCACGCGGGTTTCGAACACGCCGTGCGTGCTGGGGTACGTGATCATGCACGCAGCCACGCGGCCCTCGTTGGCCGCCGCTTTGGCGCGCAGGTCATCGACGTCGACGTTTCCTTGGTCGTCGCACGTTACGACAACGACGCGCATCCCCACCATGGCCGCGCTCGCCGCGTTGGTGCCGTGCGCCGACGACGGGATGAGACACACGTCGCGTTCGGCCTCGCCGTTGGCCCGGTGATACGCACGAATGGCGAGCAGCCCGGCGTACTCCCCTTGCGAACCGGCGTTGGGTTGCAGGCTGGCTGCGTCATAGCCGGTGACGGCGCAGATCATCGCTTCGAGGTCGCGCACCACGTCGCGGTACCCCTGGGTCTGGTCGGCCGGCGCGAACGGGTGCAGGTTCGCGAACTCGGGCCACGTGATGGGTTCCATCTCCGAGGTTGCGTTCAGCTTCATGGTGCACGAGCCGAGCGGGATCATCGTGCGGTCGAGCGCCAGGTCGCGGTCGGCGAGGCGACGGAGGTACCGCAGCATCTCGGTTTCGCTCCGGTACGAGTGGAAGACCGGGTGCGTGAGGATCGCGTCGGTTCGGCGGGCGTCGTCGCGTAGCGCGTCCGTAGTCACCGAGTCGACGATGTCGATATCGGCGCGCACGCCGAACGCGTTCCACAGCGTATTGACCAGTTCCCGAGTAGAGGTCTCGTCGAACGCAACCGCAACCGTGTCGGCGTCGACCCGGCGAATGTTCACTCCCCCATCGAGCGCGGCGGCCACCACGGTGTCGGCACGACCAGGCACGCGTGCCAACACGGTGTCGAAGAACTGCTCATGCACGAGCGTGACACCCTCGTTGCGTAAGCCGGCGGCGAACACTGAGGCGAGCCGGTGGACCCGCTGCGCGATCTGCTGGAGGCCTTCGGGTCCGTGGTACGTGGCGTAGAGACCGGCGATCACCGCCAGCAGCACCTGCGCGGTACAGATGTTGCTGGTGGCCTTCTCACGCCGAATGTGTTGCTCGCGCGTCTGGAGCGCCAGGCGGTAGGCGGTGCGCCCTTCGGCGTCGACGGACACGCCGACCAACCGGCCCGGCAACTGCCGCTGGTGTTCGCTGCGACAGGCGAAGTACGCCGCGTGCGGGCCGCCGAAGCCCATGGGCACACCGAACCGCTGCGTCGAGCCCACCACCACGTCGGCACCGGCGGCGCCGGGCGAGCGCAACAGGACCAACGCCAATGGGTCGGCGGCCACGGCCACCAACGTGCCGGCGTCGTGCGCCTGCGCCACCAACGGTTCGAGGTCGCGGACGGCACCACTCGCTCCGGGGTACTGCACGAGCAAACCGAAACAATCGTTGAGGTCAGCAGTGAGCGGATCACCAACCCGCACCGAGAGGCCGATGGCCTCGGCGCGCGTCGCGATGACTGCGATGGTCTGCGGCAGCGCGTCGTGGTCGACGAAGAACGTGGAACCGGCCTTGGCGTTGATGCGATGGAACATCGCCATCGCTTCCGCCGCGGCCGTGCCCTCGTCGAGCAGCGACGCGCTGGCCAGGTCCATGCCGGCGAGATCGGAGACCATCGTCTGGAAGTTCACCAGCGCTTCGAGGCGCCCCTGGCTGATCTCGGGCTGGTACGGCGTGTACGCGGTGTACCACGCCGGGTTTTCCAACACGTTGCGGCGAATGACTGCCGGCGTGATGGTGCCGTGGTAGCCGAGTCCGATTGCACTGTCGACGACGCGGTTCTGGGCTGCGATTGCCCGCAGCGCTTCGATGGCGTCGCGCTCGGAAGTCGGGCCGCCGAGGGCGAGCGGCGCCCGCATGCGGATGCTCTCGGGAACGATACGGTCGACCAGCTCTTGACGCGACGCCACTCCGAGTGCGGCACACATCTTCGCTTGCTCGTCGTCCGAGGGTCCGATGTGACGGGTGCTGAACCCATTGCGTCCTTCGAGTGCACCGAGCGTGCGTCGTTCCATCTTCAGCTCCCGTTCGCGACGAGGCACCGTGGTGCCTTCCCCACTCTGTCGCGGGACCTGAGAGATTCGCCAGTGACCCAACGCCCCTGACTTACTCCGTCGGTGAGCGGACGAACCGCTGCTCTCCAGAGGTGCCTCACCCGGACGGTCCGTTGGCCTGAGAGTTTCCGGGGAGGTTGCTCCTTCGGCGCCTGGCGCTGGCGGCGACAGTGCTCTCCCGACCGGGGTCGATGGCTCGGTTGTGTGTGCTCGATCCTACCGGCCCGACCGGCTGACCCCAGAGGATTGCGGGCCCCGACCATCCGCCGCGTGGTCCTGGTCCAGCGTCTGTTGGCGGGCGCGCCGGTCCCGGTGTGCCCGCCACCCGGCGTGGAAAGCGAGCACCTGCGAGTCGACGGCCGGATCCCCGCTCGAAAGGTCGCGATGCGAGAGCCCGAGGACCACGCCGAGCCGCGCCGCCGAGCGGGCAGTCAGTGGCAGCCGCGGGTCATCGAGGTGCTCCACGACCGCCAACGGCACCCGGGAGAGGTACGCCACGTCGGAAATCTCCTGGCCCCCAGTTGCGAACGCGGTCGCAAGGACCTTGGTCACGGCGGCGGGTACGGCGGTCCCGAACCACCGGCGCGGTTCGAGCTGGCGGAGCGATTGGGCCTCGATCCCCGCGGACCAGAACATCTCGCTGGCCGAGAGATCCAGCGATTGCAGCGCCTCGTCCAACAGCGAGACCGTTGGCCGGGGAACGACGCCGCGTTCGAAGCCCTCGAGTTCGCGGCGCCGGGATGCCGGCGAGACCGTGGCCTCGATCGCCATGCGTTGGGTTTCGCGCTCGTGCCGAACGCGCGCGCCGAGTGCCGCGGCGACGGTACGCGTGAGCGCCAGTCGAGGCTCGGCGAACCGAACCGGCGCGCCTCGCCGTACCAAGACGCTTTCCACGTGATGGCGCGACCGTCGGTCGAGGATCTCGATGAGCTCGTGGTTCCCCGTTGCTGCGTGGTACGCCGCCACCACATTGGCTGAGATGGGACGCAGCGGGTTGTCCTCGGCCGCCGCGATTGCCCGCAGGCGTAACCCCGTCGCCGCCGCGAACGAATAGACGCTCGTCTCACCTCGCGCGTCCGTCAACGCCTCGGCGAGCGCGGCGCGAGCAAACGGAGTCATCGAGAGCAACGGCATGACGAGCGCGTCGTTCAGCGTCGGACGAACGGAGGCCGCTCGACTTGCGCGGGAATGCGGGTCCCGCGCACGTCGACCTCGACGGCGTCGCCCGGACCGTGGTCGGGCGTGAGGAACGCAAGGGCGATGCCCCGCTCGCGCATCGGCGAGTAGTTCCCGCTGGTGACGTGGCCGATGGGTTCTTCGCCGCCCACTTCGAACACTTCCGCGCCGTCGCGGGCGAACCGCCGGCCTTCGAAGACCAGCCCCTGGAGCAGCTTCCCGACCCCATGCGCTTGATGAGTCTGGAGCGCGTCCTTGCCGCGGAAGTCGGCCTTGTCGGGCCGAACCACCCAGCCGAGGCCGGCCTCGAGCGGCGTGATGTCGACCCCGAGTTCGTGCCCGTGCAACGGGTAGCCCATCTCGAGGCGCAGCAGGTCGCGCGCACCCAGTCCGGCTGGGACGATGTCGACGGCGACCAACGCGTCCCACAGTGCGGGCGCCGTGGCAGCATCGACGTGGATCTCGACTCCGTCTTCGCCGGTGTACCCCGTGCCCGCCACGATGCCGTGCGCCGCACCCCAGTCGAGCATCTGCACGTCGAAACGCCCCACTTCGGCGGCGGCGGGCCACACCTTCGCAAGGCGCGCCCGGGCCTCGGGCCCTTGCACTGCGAGCAGCGCCCGATGCTCATCGATGAGGTCGACCACTTCACACGGCGCGCCGCCGGCGTGTCGGTGAGCGGCTTCGAGCAACGCGCGCATGGCGGGCTCGGAGTTCGAGGCGTTCGGAATGACGAGAAACTCTTCCGGTCCCAGCCACCAAGTGATGACGTCGTCGACGACGTGGGCGTCGCGGTCGTCGAGCAGGTGCGCGTACTGCGCCCGCCCGGGTGCGATGCGATCGAGGTCGTTGGTGAACACCCACTGCAACGCCGCGTGCGCGCCCGGACCCGAGACGGCGACCGCGCCCAGGTGTGACACGTCGAAGACCGCCGCCGACTCGCGGCACGCTCGGTGCTCGTCGAGGACGCCGGTGTACTGGATGGGCATCTCCCACCCGCCGAATGGGACCATTCGGGCACCGAGCGCGCGGTGTTGGGCGTCGAGCGGACTGAATCTGGATGCCACAGCGTCGTTCATGCGGCCGGGAGTCTAGGAGGACACCTGGCCACTCCCCTCGGAACGTGCACCGCGCCGGCCGACTCTGCGATCATCCTCAGCCGGGAGGGACTGTGGCACGGACGGCCGAAGACGAATTCAAGGCGCTCTCGGAATTCGTCCGCGACACCGTCATCCCCGGCGTGTGGACGTGGATCGAGGATCCCCTCGACGACAGCATCCGCGAATGGTGCCTGGGCGTCAGCCAACGCAGCGTCAATGGCCTGCAACGAGTCCGCAAGAACCTCGCTCCCAGCAGCTTCTCGGGGCGGCGCTACACCAACGAGTACGCACGCGAGGCCTACGGTGCCGTGATTCGCCCCGTGGTCTCGCTGGCCACCGTGTTGGACCAGCGGCCCGACGTCGCGGAGAAGGCGGCGGGCCAGATCCTGAACGCGCTGAACTCCGACACAGCCGAAGAGCTGCACCCCTACGGGTATCGCCTCGACAACTCGGCTCGCATGTTGTTCCTGAACAACGCCGAGGCCGCGCACCTCGACCCGAGCGACGCCGCGCGCGAGCTCGCATTGTGGGCCATCGAGACGCAATGGTTGCATCAGGATGGTCGCGAGACGGCATTCGCGATTCGCAACGTCGACATCGGGGTGCGACTCCTCTACGCGTTGATCGCGCGGGGCGCCCTTCCGGTCGACCACGGGGACGTGGCGATTGCACTCGAACCCACCTACGCCGCATTCGACGCGGTGTACGGAGACGACTCGCGCGAGGCGCGCGACGTTCGCAATCGCTTCGACGCGATCCGGACCCACCCCGAGTTCGCGGTACCGCGCCCTTCGACGCCAACCGACCTCGTCCCGGTGACCACGTCGACCGAACTCGCGGTGCCCGCCGCTCCCCGTCCGAAGACCGACCAGGAGCGGCAGCTCGAAACGGCGCTCCAAGAAGTCGACGCGTTGGTGGGACTCGAATCGGTCAAGGCATCGATTCACGAGTTCGTCGACAGCACCATCGGCCGGCGCCATCGGATTGCCGCAGGGCTCCCGGCTGAACTCCCGGCGCCGGGGCACTTCGTGTTCACGGGTGCACCGGGTACCGGCAAGACCACCGTGGCCCGTTTGATCGGGCGCATCCAGCACAGTTTGGGCCTCCTCTCGAAGGGGCACACCATCGAGGTCGAAGACCGCAGCGGGCTGATTGCGGGCTACGTCGGCCAGACCGCCAAGCTCACCCGCGCCCGCCTCGAGGAAGCGGCCGGAGGTGTGCTCTTCATCGATGAGGCATACGAGCTCCGCAGCAAGGGTTCGAGTTCCAACGACTTCGCCGGCGAGGCGTTGGCCACCATCGTCAGCTTCATGGAGAACAACCGCACCGACTTTTCGCTGGTGCTCGCGGGCTACCCGAGTTCCATCGAGCAGCTGTTGCAGAGCAACGACGGACTGCGCAGCCGCATCAGCGAGTTCTGGACCTTCGACGACCTCACGTTCGAGCAGATGCAGGAACTGTGGGAAGCGCAGCTCGCGGAAGACCGGTACACGATGACCCCCGCGGCGCAGGACCACATGTTTGGGGTGCTCTTCGTCGAACGCTCGAATCCGGGGTTCGCCAACGCTCGCAGCGTCCGCACGCTCTACGAGCGCACGGTGCGCAAGCAGAACGCACGCATGGGTCGAATGGCGACCGTTCCGACCGTCGAAGAACTCCGCACCATCGAGAAGGAAGACCTGCCTCCGATGCCAGAGCTGCGCCCCGATGCCACGCGCGGCCGCGACCGTGACGACTTCGGGCGAGGCGTCGGCGACCGTTAGGCCGATGCCGCCGGTGGCACTTCGTCATCGGCCACGCTGAGGTCGATGGGTTGCGGTTCTCCCCATTGCGCAGCCAGTTGGCTCGGCGCTTCCAGCCCGTACTTCACCAGCAGATGGAAGTAGTCGCGCTGGTACAGGATCTTGATGCGGGTGCCGGGATAGAGCTCGCGCACACGACGCGCCTTGCGGTTCTTCTTGGTGACCAGCTTCTGATTCAGCGTCGTGACTTCCACGTAGAGGTCGTAGTCGACCAGGTAGAAGTCGGGTGAGAAGGCCTGGACCGGGTTGCCGGCGCGGTCACGCTCGATGACGAACGTGCGCGGTTCGTACTCCCAGCGCACGCCGTAGAAGTCGAGCAGTTTCGCGAGCTGACGCTCGGAGTTGTGTTGGAACCGCACGAGTTCGTGCGGCAGCGGTTCCCCCGGACGGGCGGACTCGCTCATCAGCCCCCGGCGGCCTTGCGTTGCGGAGCCACCGCACTATCGGACTTGCTGTCGGGAGCGAGGTCGCTGATGGACGTGTCGAGTTCGTCGACGACCGAACCCATGGCCACGATGTTGAGCACACCCTGGCCACCACGAATGATGTCCACGAGCTCGTTGTTGTCGGTGGCCAACAAAACGTTGCCGCCGTCGATCACGAGGTTGGCGCTCGCGAGTTCGTCGCCCAGGTGGTCACGCAGGTAATCGATGGCTTTACGTACGGACTGCAGCGAAAGACCCGCGTCGATGAGCTTCTTGATGACCTTGAGGGCCACCAGGTCGCGATACGAGTACACCCGCTGGCTGCCGCTCCCCTTCGCGTCCTCGATGCTGGGTCGCAGCAAGTCGGTGCGTGCCCAGTAGTCGAGTTGGCGATAGGTGATACCAACGACGGCGCACACCTGCGGTCCGCGGTATCCGGGCTCGGCCGGTTGGGCGGGTGCGGTGAAGAGATCGGGTTGCTGAACGGTCGGCGCCGAAGTGCGCCCGGACGCTGTAGGACGCGTCGCCATTGTGGTGCCCCCTCGCAGGCAGGAAATGTTGCGGGCGTGGGTGACACGCTCGTAACTACGGCGGTGTGACCGTACCGACTTCGACAGCGAGCGTCAACGATCGCGCGTTACGTGAAGTCGCGGTCACCTTGCGACTCCGCTCTAGCCTCTCGCCCCGTGCCGCCCGCCACCGGTCCCGACCCGCTCGAAATCAGTCCCCGGGCCGTCTGGGGCGCCGCGGCGGGCACGTTCCGACGGCGGTGGCCGTTCGTGATCGGCTTCACCATCTGCGTGTTCGCAGTGCTGCAGGTCGCCGAGCAGTTCACCGGAGTCACCGTCGAACGCATCGACGCCCGAACACTTGTTCGCATCGTGCTCGCCCTCTTGTCGAGCGGACTCGTGCTGGCGGGCACCACGTTCTCGGCCGGCGTGTTCGACCATCTCGTGGCCGACGACCAACACGGCGAGCCGGCACCGTTTCTCCACGAGATCGCGCGCCGACTCCCCTATGCGCGTCTCGTCGTGGTTGCCGTCGTGTACTCGTTGGCCGTTGCGTTCACTCTGGCCATCCTGGTGATCCCCGGACTCGTGTTTCTCACGCTCTGGGCCATCGTGAGTTCCGCCATCGTCATCGAAGGCCGATCGGTGTGGGGTGCGTTCGGCCGCAGCTGGCGAGTGACTCGCCGCCACTTCTGGACCACGTTCCTGTGCGTCACCGCGCTCTTGGCGTTGGAGTACGGAATCGAGGAACTCCTGCATCACGTGCACTGGTTGCACACGCGCCCGGTACTGGCCGAAGCGGTCGATGGCTCGGTGGCCGCGTCGATCGGCGCATTCGTCGCGCTCACCGAGGTGACCTTGGCGCACCGATTGTTACGGCGCTACCCCGAACCGCGCACAGCTACGGAGCAAAGTCCTCCGGCTCCACCTGCTCCAGGAACTCTCGGAACTGCGTGATCTGTTCTTCGTCCTCTTCGGTCTCGAAGAGGACGCCCGCCTCCTCGAGCACGTCTTCTTCGGCGAAGATTGGAACCGACTCTTCCTGGCGGACCGCCAGCGCAATTGCGTCGGACGGGCGCGCCGAGATGGTCCAGGTCTCGTCGCCCCGAACGAACTCGACGTCAGCGAAGAAGGTGCCTTCGGACAGGTCCGTGATGACGACCTGCTTCAACTCGACACCGGTCTCTTCGAGCAACGTGGTGAAGAGGTCATGCGTCATCGGACGCGGAGTTTCCATCCCTTGGAGGGCATACACAATCGCTGTGGCCTCGGGCGGGCCGATGAAGATCGGCAAGTAGCGCTGTCCGTCTTCTTCGCGCAACAACACGATGGGCTGATTCGTGGGGACTTCGACGCGAACCCCAACGAGCGACACGCGAATCACAGAAGCCTCCGAGCGTCAATGGAACGCCACCCTACCATCGGGGCACGCCGGGCCAACTGCCCTCACACGGCGCGGTTCGGTCCGTAACACGACGCGCAGTACACGTCGGGATCGGCCAGCAGCTCGTCGCGATCGCCGGCCGCCACCACGCGCACGTTGCGGTACCGCTCCCCTACTTGCAACCCGTATCCGAGCACGAATTGGTCATCGACTTCGTATCCCACATAGCGCAACGGGAGCGGGACGATGCGTTGCTTCGATCGGTCGAGCAACGTGCAGACCTCCACCGTCGATGCACCGCGCTCAGCGATCTGGCGCACGAGGTACGCCAACGTGAGACCAGTGTCGACCAGATCCTCGACGATGAGTACATCCCGATCGGTAACGTCGACGTCGAGGTCCTTCAGCAGTCGCACGCGTCCGGAATCGGGTTCGTATCGGCTCAGCGCCAGGAAGTCGATGGTCACCGGCACTGCAGTGATCGCTCGCGCCAAGTCGGCGAGGAACACCAACGCCCCTTTGAGAACGCCGACCAGCACGACGCCATTGGGGTGGTTGCGCTCGATTTCGCTCGCCAACCGCGCCACCGTTGCCGCAATCGCGTCTTCGTCGAGCAGCACCTTGGGCGCAAGCGGCGCAGCACTCATTCGGAGAGCACGCCCCGAACCGCTTCGCGAAGGTAGGCAGCCCGGAGCGCCCGGCCGAGGCGGGCCAACTCCTCGATCTCCTCACGAGCGCGGGCTCGGGCCTCCGGATTGCGCTTGCGGAGTTCCGCCACCAACACCTGCTCGAAGAGTCCGACCTCGCGTTCGGCGAATTGCCGGTACATACGCAGGTGTCGCGCGTCGATGCCGAAGCGCATGAATGCGCCGGCGGTGCGCGCCACGGTGAGACCGGTTTCGTCGTAGCAGGGCTCGCCCGCGATCATCGTGGACGGCTCGACCAAGCCGTACGACTCGAGCGCCGCGAGCTCTGACTCCTCGATTCCCGTCGCCCCCAAGAGCTCGCCGCGAGTCATGCTCACGCCGCTGGGCGCCGCATCGAAATCGTCGGGACCGTCGTCGATACCAAGCGTTGGTTGCACCAGGACCGGCCCGTCCTCGCCCGGTGCCTCGGCTTTGGCCCGTGCCTTGGCGGCCCGTTTTCGCGGCGCCGGCGGCTCACGGTCGGCCGCTTCGAGGTCACGTTGCGCCAGGCGTTCGCGAATGACTTTCAGTGGCAAGAAATGATCCTTCTGCTGCACGAGGATCCAACGAAGCCGCTCGACGTCCTCGGGGTAGAACTTGCGATACCCCGACGGCGTGCGCTCGGGGTTCACCAATCCCTGACTCTCGAGGAACCGGATCTTCGAGATGGTGATGTCGGGGAACTCATCGCGCAGGGTCTCGAGAACCTCACCGATCGAACGATGTTCACGTGCGGATGCGCCGCTTCGAGGAGTCACGGCCTCAGCTGCCGTCGCCGAGGAGGAACGTCAACCGGTAGAGCCCGATCTGGATGACATCACCCGACTGCAGCACGTGTTCTTCGACTCGCCCACCGTTGACGTAGGTGCCGTTCAAGGAGCCGACGTCGCGGAGGAGGTATCCGGTCACCGTGCGTTCGAACTGCGCGTGACGTCGCGACACCGTGACGTCATCGAGGAAGAGTTGGGAGTCAGGGTGTCGACCCGCCGTGGTCACCAGCGCATTGAGGAGGTACCGGCTCCCGGCGTTCGGGCCACGCGCCACGACCAACACCGCCACCCCGCCCGGCACGCCCCCGGTCGGGGGCGCGGGGTCCGGTTCGGTTGACGCACGATCGTCGAGCGCAGCCACCTGCATGGTGGTGACGTCGCCACCGGGGAGCGACGCCCCACACGATGAGCAAAAGCGCGCCTCGTCGTCGTTCGGATGCCCGCATTGAGTGCACCGCACGCGCGCAGGGTACCTGAGTTCGGCATGAGAACCATGCCATCAACCCGCACCTCAGGTGGAGGCTGAACCCCTGGCTGAGATGGAGAGTCCCGCTACTCGACGAGCCCACGGTAGGCCGCGGGGTCGAGGAGCTGTTCGAGCTCTGCGGGGTCGCTGCAGTCGATGACGAACATCCAGCCCGACCCGTAGGGATCCTGGTTGACCTGGTCGGGTTGATCGGCGAGGGCCGCGTTGGACTCGACAACCGTGCCGCTCAGCGGGGCGTAGATCTCGGAGACCGACTTGGTACTTTCGACTTCGCTGACCGTGGCGCCGAGCTCGAAGGTGCCGCCCACCGCGGGTACGTCGACATAGACGACATCGCCGAGCGCGTCCTGCGCGTAGTCGGTGATGCCGACCGTGGCTCGGGGGCCGTCCACGCGAACCCACTCGTGATCTTTGGTGTACCGAAGGTCTTCAGGGATGTTCACGGCAGCGAACTTAGCGGTCCCGACCCAGATGCGGCTCGGATCGCCCGGCCAGCTCGGCCGCGCGATCCGGGTAACCGGCCGCCCGGTACAGCGCACCGGCGGACGCCGTGCTTCCGGCAAGTGCGAACACGTACGCCAGGTTCCGCAGCGCAACATCAGCTTCGGCGGCCGGCGCCCGGCGGGCCGCCGCCACGAATGACTCGAACGTGGCCTCGGGACCAGCACTCGCCGACCGATCCAGTGGACGATTCGAAACACCAAGACGCACCGCCAGATCACGGCCCGCAATGCCCAATCCCGCCTCTCCGAGCGCGTCCACGAGCAGCTGCGCGTTGACCGCTGCAACTTCGGAGTGCCCACAGGCGATCCCGAGCTCCCCCACCTGAGGGGCACGCTGGTCCGCGTGGACGGCAGTGAGGAGGCTGCGGGCGCGAACCAGAGCCATACCGACGGCCGCACTCTCCGCCACAAACACGTTGAGTACTTCGGCTGGACGAACAACCCGTTCCCGCTCGTTGCGGCGCCAATGCGAGGCGTTTGCGGCAACTGCGTCGAACGAGGCGCGTGCGCTGGCGGCCTCGGCGCGTCGACTGGGAACCCGGTCCAATAGCCACTCGGCCGTACCGAGCGCCCCAATTGGTTCGGCGCGTTCGAGACCCACGAGTGCCCGTGACGCCAGGCGCGCGTCGATGTAGGGGAACTCGGATCGGAACGTGTACTGACGATCACCATCCAGCGCGTTGAAGAACGAGCGAACGGTACCCGGAGAACCCGCGGCTACGAACTCGAGCGCAATTTCTGCGTGTTGGAGCAGGCGGTCGTCGAAAACGACCGCGGGGATGCAGGTGGCCAGCCACTCGCCCACATCATCGAAGACCATGGCCCCGAACTCCAGTGCGGTGGTTCCCGTGAGGAGCGACCGCGTGAGGTTCGTCACCGAGGTGTCGCGGGGCGCCGCGAGCACCAGGAGGAGCGCCTCGTTGGCGATGGCGGTGAGCGCCTGCGTCATGAGTGCCGGGTCTTCGGCGCGCCCGGAGCCTTCCCACACCCGCTCGGATGCTTCCGCGAGGAGCCGTTCCGCGCGTTCGATCGGGTCCACGGGATGCATGTCAGCGCAACGCGGTACGAATGCGACGCGCGTACTCCTGCGCAAGCTGTCGGGCCTCGAGCGCGCTGGGGCCCTCGGCCCACACGTGGGTCACCGGCTCTTCGGGATCGGGCAACACCAGCGCCCAGCCATCGTCCTCGATCACTTTGACGCCGTCGACCAACACGACGTCACGGCCCGACGTCTCCTCCATGAGCTCCCGCATGACGGCGCCCTTGCGCTCCCATGGCGTGGGAACCAGCTCGTGGGCGACGTGGACACGTGCCAGGTTCTTGACCACCGCGGACAACGGACGACCGCTCGCAGCCAGCAGGTCGAGGACGTGCACCAACGTGGCCACCGCGTCGTACGCCGGGAGGAAGTCCGGCCAGATGAATCCGCCCTCTTGGCTGGCCGCCAGGTCGACCTGTTCTTCGTCGGCCACTTCCATCAGGTGCGGGGCCGAGAGTTTGGTCCACACGATCTCCGCGCCATGCTCGCTGGTTATCCGCTCACACTCGCGACTGGCCGCAACGGGCAAGGCAACTCGCGCGTTCGGCTTGGCCGCGCACACCAATGAGAGGATAGCCATCAACGACTCGTCGTCGGTGAGGGCACGTCCTTCGTCGTCGATGATGACCGCCGTCTCGCCGTCGGGCGCCAACACCATGCCCAGATGACTCCCTGACGCCCGAACCAGTTCCGAGACCCGCTGGGTCCGTTCCGGAAGGTTCTCGAGTGCAGCCATGGCCGGCGCCGTGCTCGCGAACGGGTTGACCGACAGCACGTCGGCTCCGAGCTTGGCCAACACACTGGGCAACGTGTTCGACGTGGCACCGAAGCTGTAGTCGAGGACCACCTTCAGCCGCGCTTCGCGGATGCGAGCGTCGTCGACCGTCTTAATGAGCCCTTCGGTGTAGTACTCGATGGCCCGAGCCGGGAACACGATGTCGCCGATCTCGCCGCTGAACGCGCGTCGGTAGTCCTCGCGCCCGAGGAGCCGCTCGACCTTGCGCTGCATGGCCGGATCGATGTCACGCCCGCGTTCGTCGAAGAACCGAATCTCCACGCTGTTGGGATCACCAGGAGCCAACCGCACGGTGATCCCGCCACGTGCGCGCCGACTGCGGGTGTGGAACCGCGTCATGGGGACGGTGGTGAGTTCGAGGTCTTCGACTCCGACGCCCGTGAGGTTCAACCCGGCGATGATGGCGCGCTTCAACGCCCGCGCCGATCGGCTGGTGTCGCGCGAGGTGGCGACCACACTCCCCTTCTTGAGTGCCGTGCCGTACGCCATTGCCACGCGGACCGCGACTTCCGGTGTGATGTCGACGTTTGCGAGCCCACGGATGCCGCGACGCCCGAAGAGCGTGCGCTGCCCCCGGCTCTCCCAGACGATGGAGCTGTTGATGATGGCGCCGGCTTCGATGGTCTTGAACGGGTACACCTTCACCGACGGATTGACCACCGCATGTTCGCCGACAAAACACTGGTCGCCGAGCACGACACCTTCTTCGAGGCGGGCGTGACTGCGAATGTCGGAGTTGCGTCCGACCACACACCCCCGCAGCCGCACGTCGGCGCCCACGTACACGTGATCGTGCACCACGGCCCGTTCGAGGTAGGCGTCGGTGTTCACCTGCACGTCGCTGCCGAGCACGGTGTACTCGCGGACGCGCGCGCCGGGGCCGATTCGGCAGTTGTCACCAATGATCACCGGCCCGGTGACCTCGGCCGAGGGATCGATGTCGGCACCCTCGCCGAGCCAGACCCCCTCGCCCAACGAGAACCCCCCGATGTCGACGTGCACGCGACCATCGAGGACGTCGGCGTGCGCGGAAACGTACGCCTCGAGCGTGCCCACGTCTTCCCAGTAGCCCTCCGAGACGTGGCCGAACAACGGGAGCCGCCGCTCGAGCACTTGGGGGAACACGTCACCCGAGAAGTCGACGGACTCGTTGGGAGCAATGAGGTCCAGGACGCCGGGCTCGAAGACGTAGATGCCGGTGTTGATCGTGTCGGAGAACACCTCGCCCCATGACGGCTTCTCGAGGAACCGTTCGATCGAACCATCTTCACGAGTGATGACGATGCCGAACTCGAGCGGGTTCTCCACCTGTTTGAGCGCGATGGTGGCGAAGGCTTCTCGCTCGCGGTGCGCCTTGACGAGCGCCGTCAGGTCGATGTCGGTGAGGACGTCGCCGGAAATCACGAGGAAGGTGTCGTCAAGCTCGGCCGCAGCGTTGCGCACCGAACCCGCGGTACCGAGCGGCACATCCTCCATTGCGTAGCGAATCCGAACGCCGAACTCGGAGCCGTCACCGAAGTAGTTGCGAATCTGGTTGGCCAAGAACGCAACGGTGATGACGATGTCGTCGAAGCCGTGGTGGGCCAACAGCGTGATGATGTGCTCCATCATCGGCCGATTGGCCAGCGGCATCATCGGCTTCGGGGTGTTCGAGGTGAGCGGCCGCAACCGCGTGCCCTCACCGCCGGCGAGAATCACTGCCTTCACGACGTACCAGCCCCCTCCTGCGCCACCGCTTCGGCACGTGCCGCTCGCCCCTCACGCACCGCAGTGCGGGCCAGCGGAACGTATTGCGCGGCCGCCCAGTAGCTCAGCACCAATCCGCTCACCGCGAAACCCCACGCCACGACCAGACACGAAATGTTCCAAGCCCCGGTGGTCTCGTGCGCGAACACGAACGCCGGGAACGCAAACATGAGCGCCAACGTGCCCGCCTTGCCCGACCACTGCACATCGATGCGCCGAGCACCGATGACCGCGAGCACCAGCACCGCAATGGCGATCACAACTTCCCGCGCCAGCACGAGCACACCGAACCAGGTCGGCACCAACCCCTTGACCAGCAGCGCCACCGCCGTTGCGATCAAGAGGATCCGGTCTGCGGTGGGATCCAAGACCTTTCCGATGTCACTCGCTTGGTCGAAGCGCCGGGCAATCCACCCGTCGACCCAGTCGGTGGCGCCAAGCACCGCCAAGAGGACACCGGCCGCCCAGAGCCGCCCGGAGAAGATCCACACCACCATCACCGGCACCAGCGCAAGCCGCCCCAGCGAGATGAAGTTCGGAATCGTGAAGATCCGAGTGCGGCCGGCGGCGGGGGCAGTCATCTGCTGGCAGCGTAGGTCAGTCGAGGGCGAACTGGATCGCTGTCCGGGACGCAAACAACTCGCGTCCGCGAGCGATGACGATGGAATGGTCAGGGTCCTGGGCGTAGGTGCGCCAGTCGTGCTCGTTGGCGAAGTCGGCGATGATTGCGAAGTCGGCGTTCCCCTGGGCGAGCCCCAGATCGCGCCCGAATCGGTACGTGCGAATGACCGGAATCTTCGCCGGGAGTTCCCGCAGCATTGCCTCGAATCCGGCCACGTCGGCTTCGCTCACCTCGGGCTTCCAGGAGAAACACACCACATGGCGAACCGTCACAACAGACCTCCGTATGCGCCACCGTCGACTGGGATGGCGGCCCCTGTGATGAAGCGCGCCGATTCGGAACACAAGAACGCCGCCACCGATCCGAAGTCACTCGGATCACCGACGACACCGGCCGGCACGTGGGCCGCCGCAGCGTGTACGTCGCCGTCATGGAGAGCAAGCAGCCGTTGGGTGGCATGGAGCCCCGGCTGCAACGAGTTCACCGTGACGCCCTGCGACGCGATTTCGCGTGCCAACGTCTTGAGGTATCCGGTGAGTCCCGCGCGCGCCGTGTTGGACAACGCAAGGTTGGCAATCGGCTGGCGAACCGCGATCGAAGTGATGGCGACGATGCGCCCCCACCCTTGGGCACACATCGCCGGGTATGCCGCGTCACACATGGCGATCGCAGAGAGTGCGTTGAGTTCGAAGGCCGGCAGATAGGCATCGACGGGCGTGTGCGCGACATCGCCAGCGGGAGGACCACCTGAATTGGTGATCAAGATGTCGACGCCACCCAGCGCATCGCACGCTGCGGCCACGAACGCCGCGCCTCCGGCGGCATCCTTCACGTCCTGGACGATGCCGACACCCCCGCATCGGCGGGCAGCTTCGTCGACCGTCGCGGCGGTGCGGCCACAGATGGCCACTGCGGCTCCCTCGCGGGCCAGCGCCTCGGCCACCGCCAGGCCAAGGCCCTGCGACGCCGCGGCCACCGCTGCCCGCTTGCCACTCAGCCCGAGATCCACGGCGGCAATGTACCGGGCCGGTCCGATTCGCCTTCGCCTCTGCTGCGCGAAACACGCGACACTGGCGCCATGGTGGACGCGCAGTCCGAGGAGCCCCCGGAGGGCACAGGTGATGACGAGCCGGCGTCGGACGCGGGCGACCCCAACGCCGCGGCCACCAGCACGGCCGGAGCCGACGGCATGCCGGGCGATCCCGAAGCCACCGAGCGGTACCGGGACGCCACCAGCGAAGCCCACGAACACCAGCAAGCCGAGCAGGCCGCTCGGGTTCGGGAACGCGAAGCTGCCGAGCGCGTCGAGGTCCAAGAGCAGGCCGACCGCCTCGAACACCTCGAGCCGGTGGAGGCGCGCGAGCTCCTGCTCACCGAAGCCGCGTTGGCCATCCTCGAAGACGAGACGATCCTCCGACTCGATGACGACCAGCTCCGCAACTACGAACCCGAAACGATCAGCCCCGTCGCGGCAGAACTCATCGGCGCCGCACCACAGGACCGTGCCTCAGCGACCGACATCGGCGCCATTCAGGCGGCGGCTGCGCGGGCAATGTCGCTCATCATCGGATTGCAGAAGCAGATGGACTTCGAGTTCGACTTCGCCACTGCCGGCGATGCCGTCCCAACGCGAGCCTTGGCACTGCGCGCCGCAATCGCGCGTGCCATCGGCCGGGTCGGCGGTCTCGGCGGCCCGCCCTTCGTGGGCTCGTTCGTAATCGCGCTCCGCAAGTCGCGCTCCATCGTTGCGGAGCCGTTGATCGACGTCTGGCTCGCCCACGCCGACGAGAACGAGCGCATCAACAGGTTGTTGCCACCAGCAGGTGCGCCCAATCGCCGCGAGGCCGCCGAAGCGCTCGTGGTACTGGATGCTGCCGGCGCAATCGGCGGCCGACCGGCCATGCAGGATGTGCTCGCGGTCGAGCGCGCGCTCTCCGAACTCGACCTGGCCCGACGCGATGCCGGACTCGAACCCGTCCGCCTCGTCGACCTGGCTCGGATCGACAGTCCGACCCGCGAGCGCACAGCAACGCGCGGCGGTCTCGAACTCGAGTTCGAACGCGATCTGGAACTACGCCCCGGCGGCCCATGACGCGTCGCGCCAACCGGTGGCGCCAGTAGCGTCACCGTCGTGAACCGCTTGCGCGCCTCGGTCGCCGGCATCGGAGCCAGCCCGTTCGGAAAGAACCTCGGCCGCACCGAATTCGACCTCGCAGTCGAGGCAATCCGTGACGCTTGCCGCGACGCGGGTGTTGCGCCATCGCAGATCGACGGCTTCGTGTCGTTCCATGTCGAGCAGGTCAGCGAAGTGGAACTGGCGACCACGTTCGGGCTCGACGCGCTGCGCTTCATGGCCCGCACCCCCTCGGGCGGTGGTGGCGCGGCCAGCGTATTGGGTCTGGCTGCCGAGGCCGTCACCAGTGGTGCCGCCACGCACGTCGTCGCGTTTCGTTCCCGCAATCGGTCCAAAGGGGCCTCCTATGGAAGCAACCCCAATCAAGGGGGACGACCGTGGGAGAAAGCCGGTGCGGTCCTCGACGATTCCCGTCAGTGGCATCACCCGTTCGGCGTCGCCGCGCCCGCGCACGAAATGGCGCTCATCGCTCGGCGCCACATGCACGTGTTCGGCAGCACGGCCGAGCAGTTCGGCATGCAGGCCGTGGCCCAACGCTTCCACGCCAGTCGCAATCCGCAGGCAATCATGCGCGACCCGATCACGCTCGAAGACTGGGCCCAGAGCCGACCGGTCGCCGAACCCATCCGGCTCTTCGACTGCTCCCTCGAGAACGACGGCGCCGTTGCGGTACTGGTCACATCACCCGAACGCGCGCGTGACCTTGCGGCACCGCCCGTTCCAGTACTCGCCCATCAGCAGTGCGACGGCCCCATCCACACCGAACTCAACGAGTTCTTCGCTACCACGTCGTTCTTCGGCGCTCGCGAGTCCGGCGCTCGGCGGGCCCGCCATGATCTGTTTGCGCAAGCCGGCTGCATGCCCACCGACATCTCGGTCGCCCTGATCTTCGACCACTTCTCCATGGCGGTGCCGATCTCGTTGGAACAATGGGGATTCTGTCCGCTCGGCGAGGGCGGACCCTTCGTGGCATCGGGTGCAACCCGATGGCCCGAGGGATCGCTGCCCGTGAACACCCATGGTGGTTCCAACGGCGAAGCCTTCATCCACGGGGTCAACCACCTCCCCGAAGCCGTGCGCCAACTCCGCGGCACCGCAGTCAACCAAGTTCCCGACGCCGCGCTCGCGTTCGTCTGTGGGTCCATCACTGATCCGAGTGGGGCCGTGATCCTGGGAACGGAACGATGAACGCGCCCCGCCCACGCCCGGCCGTCACTGGACTGGCCGCGCCGTTCTGGCAGTCACTGGCCGACGGCCAGCTCCGGCTCGCGCGCTGCGCCACCTGTCACGCCTATCGCCATCCCCCGCGGCCCGTGTGTGATCGCTGCGGTGGCGATCACTTCGAGTGGGTGCCAAGTCTCGGAACCGGCGAGGTCTCGAGCTTCACCGTGGTGCACCGACCCACGTTGCCGGCGTTTGCCGACGAAGTTCCCTACGGCGCGGTGGTCGTGCGGCTCGACGAAGACGTCTTCATGGTGAGTCAACTCGTCGACTGTCCCATTGACGCGCTGGCCGTGGGGATGCGCGTCGAGGTGGCTCCGACCGAGTGCGACGGAGTGGTGCTGCCACTGTTCCGTCGCGTCGACAATGCGGCGCGTCCGACGACTATTGGACCGTGATGACGGCAACCTGGTTGATGTTCGCGTCGCGCCGACCACCCAGGAGGTAGGTCGCAGGCCCAACCGTTGCCGCCGCCGCGTCGAGCACGGCATACGGAAGCTTCGTGACAGCGACGAGCGCGCCGGTCGACGGGTCGAGCTTGTAGAGCTGATCGCTCGGCTGGCTGTTCTGACGTCCGCCGGCAACGTAGAGCACGCCGTTGACCACGAAACCGGTGGCATGCGCCAGGGTGAAAGGCAGCGCAGCGGCTTCGCTCACCGTTCCCGAATCCAGGTCGACGCGCTGCACCGCCCGCACGTCGTTGTTGCCCCGCAAGCCACCCACGACCCACAGCGTGCGGCCGACAACACCGACGGCGCCGTACCGAACGGGAACGGCGAGTTCCGCGAGCGAGCGGTAGGTGGTGCCGTCGGTGGTGACGAGCACATCGCCCAGATCCTTGGCGCCGTCGTATCCGCCGACGACGTACGCCGAATCACCAGCCGCAGCCACACTCACATCGGAGCGCGGGCCCGGCAGGACCCCCACGCTCATTGCTGCGCCGCCCGGCGTGACGCGCTGCACCGTGTCGTACTGACTGCCGGCGCCGCCGCCCATCACGAAGATTGTGTTGCGCAGGACCGCGGCTCCGGCATCGTGGAGCGCCTTCGTGAGCGTGCCGTCAGGCGCCACCGTGCCGTCCTTCACGTCGATCTTCCACACCGTGTTGGTGGAGCTCTTCGCCGCATCCTGGCCGCCCATGAGGAACACATCGCCACCTTGGGCAACTGCGGCCGCCCCCGAGCGCACCCCAGGCAGAACGAACGGCGCCGCCTGGGCGGACACCGATGGGGCTCGCGTCGTGGTGGTCGTGGTGTTCACGGTGCTCGACGCCCTGCTGGTCGCGCTGGTGGCCGGCCGCACGGCTCCCTTCGACCCAGAGGACGAACACCCCGCCGCAACGACAAGCGCCACGATGACCAGAGCTGTGGTGAGACGCTGCATCGGGCCCGACCCTAGCGACCGAAGCCACGCGCCACTGCGTCCGGGACGAGCGCGCCGAAGGATCCCAAGGCGAGCGCCGTCAGCCATTGCTGCAGATCGAGCGCGTCGACGGCCAAGACGGATCGCAGGCTCGGAACCGAAAAGGCAAAGGCCATCAGCAGCGCGACTCCGACAAGGATCGGGATCATGACGCGGTTCCCGCGCAACCCCACGCGCCAGAACGGTTTCGGAGCAGCCCGCGTGACCAGCACCAACCCCAGTTCACCGAACACAAGGACCGCGAACGCAAATCCCCGCGCCGCACCAGGCGTGCTGCCCCGGTGCAGTTCCAGCAGGTAGCTCCCGAGCACCACCACGCTGAACGCGAGTCCCAAGACCGCCGGCCGCACCAACGTGCGCCACGCCAGCATCGCAGTCGCCGGGCGCGGCGGCCGCGCCATGACGCCCGGTGCCGCCCGATCCTGCTCGAACACGATCGCCACCACCGGGTGGATGAACAGCTGGAGCAGCACCAGCTGGATGGGCAGCAGGAACAGCGGTCGGTTCAACAACGGGATCAGCAACGCACCGAGGAGAAGCGGAACATGGAACGCGATGAGGTACGCGAACGCGTGGGCCAGGTTCTCGCCGATGCGCCGGCCGTTGCGTACCGCTCGAACGATCGTGGCGAAGTCGTCGTCGAGCAGCACCAGGTCGGCAGCCTCGCGGGCAACTTCGGTGCCGTGCTCGCCGAGCACCACCCCGATGTCGGCCTCGCGGAGCGCTGGAGCATCATTGATGCCATCACCCGTCATCGCAACCACTTGCCCGTCGGCGCGAAACGCGCCCACGAGCCGATGCTTCTGTTCGGGGCGCGTTCGCGAGAACACGTTCACCGTCTGCACGAGGTCGGCGAGTTGATCGTCGTCGGCGGCATCGATGTCGGCACCCGTAGCCATGCGATCGTCGCCGTGCGGAAGATCGAGCCCGTGGGCCACGGCGTGGGCCGTGACGGGATGGTCACCGGTGATCATGACCACCCGGATCCCAGCCGCGCGGCACTGGGCCAACGCGTCCCGCACGCCCTCCCGCAGCGGATCGTTGAATCCGACCAACCCGATGACCGTGAGGTTCGTCTCATCGTCGGCGCGCGTCCGAGCCTCCGAAGGCACCCGGCCTGATGCCACTGCCACCACCCGGAGCCCGGCGTCCGCCAGTCGAGTGGCGCCGTCGAGTACTTGCCGCGTCCGATCGTCGCCGTCGCCGGTGTGCCGAACGAGCCCCTCGGGCGAGCCCTTCGCCGCAACCATGAGATCCTCGCTCCCCTGCCACACGTGGGTGAGGTATTGATCGGCATGGTCGAAGGGGTGGTCGCGCACGAACGCGCGCGCGTGAAGTGCTTCGACATCGATGTCGCGCTCGCGCGCCAGTGCACAGATCGCGAGGTCGAGTGGATCGAACGGCGCCGGCTCACACGCGAGGACTGCGGCCTCGAGCAGCACGCGCTCGGACACCTCACCAATGGGTTCCACCGTCGCCACCGCCAAGGTGCCCAACGTGAGGGTTCCCGTCTTGTCGGTACAGATCACCGTTGTCGAGCCCAACGTCTCGACTGCTCCGAGCCGCCGGACGAGCGTGCGTTGCAGCGCAAGTTGGCGCGCGCCCAAACCCAGATAGATGGTGAAAACGAGCGGGAACTCTTCGGGAACGGTTGCGATGCCCAGGCTCACGCCGGCAATGACGGCTTCGCCCCACCCGTGACCACGCGCGAGCTCGACGGCGCCCACCGCGACACAGAAGAACAGCGCACCGACGGCGAGCAGCAACACCAGCCGCCGAGTCGCCCGCTCCAAGGGCGTGGGCGGCTGCTTCACCGACGCCACGAGCGCCGCAACGGCGCCGTACTTCGTGTCGCGACCGGTGACGGTGACCTCGGCCCGGCTGCGCCCCGAGAGCACCACCGTCCCCGCGGCGACTTCGGCCTGCGGGCCCTTGGTCACGGCTTCCGACTCGCCCGTGAGCGCGCTCTCGTCGATGAGGAGCTGCGTGCTCTCGACGACGCGTCCGTCCGCCGGGACCACGTCGCCTTCGTGAATCTCGATTGCGTCGCCGGGAACCAGGTCGCGGGCCGGCAAGTGCACGAGCGAGCCGTCGCGCCACACGCGCGCAGTGGGCGCCGCGCGTTGCTGGAGCTCCTCGAGCGCTCGCTCAGCCCGCCGCTCCAACAACACCGTGGTGGCCGTGATCGGAATCAGCGCCACCACCGCCACCGTCGCGTCGACCGTTTCCCCCAACGCGAAGTACGTCGGTGCCGCCACGAGCAGCAGCACCGTCATGGGATCGGTGAGCGATTTCAGCAACACCCGCCACCATCGCGCCCCGGATCGTTCGGGGACGATGACGTTCGGGCCGTACTGGCGCCGCCGCGCGCGGGCTTCGTCATGGGTGAGACCCAGTGCAGCGGCGTCGACAGTGGCCACGACCGGATCGTCCCACCCGGCCGGGCCAACCGTCAGTTCATCGTGCGAGCAACGCCTCAGGCCACCGCGAGACCGAGCGGAGTCTCCTGGACGTAGCCGGGAAAGATGTCGGCGAGGTTGGTGGCACCGCCACGAACCCGCAGTACCTCGGACGCGGCGCACCGAAAGTCGTTGTACACCGGCAGCGCGTTGTCGTCGGCCGGGTCACCCTTGCCGCCCCGAGCTTCATCGATGTTTCCCGGGAAGCCGCCGTACACGCCACCCTTGATCTTTCCGCCCATCACCATCATCGCCCCACCACGACCATGGTCGGTGCCGCCCGAGCTGTTCTGTCGCACGGTACGCCCGAACTCCGAGAGCACCATGACGGTGACCTCGTTCATCGCGGTCGGACCCAAGTCGGTGTAGAACGCTTGGAGCGCGTTGCTCAAGTCGGCGAGCCGACCACCTTCGCTCACGTCGACGCCATGCGTGTCCCATCCGCCGATCACGATGCCGACCTCGCGTACCCCGACGTCGGCACGGATCAATCGCGCGGCCTCCTGCAGCTGGTCGCCGTACCCGCGTGACAGCGCGTAGTTTGCGCCGTTCTGCGGGCCGGGGTCCGACGGAAGGGCGGCCACCAGGTCGAGCACCCCGAGCGTGTCGCCACCAACCTTTCGGAGCGCGTCGCCCGTCGTCGGGTACATCGTCTTGAGCGCGGTCGTCGCCTTCTTCGAGTCGGCGAATCCGGTGACGTTGAATGACTTCTCGTCTTGGAAGGCGAAGGTCTTGGTCGGGCCGAGGAACGCGAGCGGCAGTGCACTACCGAATCCCACTGAATTGAATCGGTCGAGTGTGCCCTGGGCGGCGAAGCGGTTCATGAACCCGGATGGGACGGGTTGCGTCGTGCCGTTGGCCCAGAATCGCTCAGCGTCGAAGTGGCTGCGGCTCGCCGACGCCTTCGTCGGCAGTCCGCATGCGTGCACCACGGCGAGCTTTCCGTCGGTCCAGGCGCCGCTGTAGATCGGGGCGAGGTCGGGGTGCATCCAGAACCGACCGGAGAGCGCGAAGGGCGCAATCGCGTTCTTCGCTCCGCCACTCACCATCGGCAGCCCGCTCGAGGCGGCAACCCGGACACTCGGCCGGAGCGACTGATACGCCGTGTCGTTACACGGTGCGAACATGTTCAGAGCGTCGGCGCCTCCCCGCAGGAAGATGTGCACGATCACGTCGCCGGTCGCAGGTGCTGCCGGCGTCGCGAACGCGAAGCGCGTTCCCAGGGCGCTCACGGCGACCGCTGATGCGCCGGCTGCGCCCATCAGCCCCAAGAACTTGCGGCGGGTGATCTCTCGACGGTGGAAGCTCAGGTTCGAGTCAGACATGATGATCGTTCCTCTGTTGTCGGCGCGCTCAGCCGCGCAGCATGAAGTTCGGGTGCCCCATCAGCAGACCCATGCAGGTCTGCGCAGCGGCGCTGGTGAACGTGGAGCGGGCGCCGGTCGGCGAGAGCCCCGCCGCCGTTGCGATGGCGTCGGCGTCGGCGGCCGGGAGCACGAAGTTGAAGCGGCGTGCCGCAGTGCCGGTCAACAGATCCCGAATGGTGGCAGTGCTGGGAACCGACGCGGGTACCAGCGCCGCGGCGTTCACCCCGAGCGGGACCGCGCCCACGTTGTATTCGCTGACGCACGTCAGTTGGTTCCTCGCGACGCGACCGGCGAAGTTCCAGCGCGTCAGCATCGCCGCCGACGACAGCCATGCCGTCTGCACGTCGGGCCAACCGTCGGGCGTTGGCCGCCCATCCATCGGCTGGCCGAGGGCGAAGCCCCAGCCCCCCACCGTCTGTCCGTAAGGCTCGTCGAGTGGGCTCAGCGCGCGCGGTACTGCGGTCCAGTCACCGACGTTCCAGCCCGACCCCGACGCGTTGGCTTCGGACGCTCGTAGCGCCGAGAACATGAACTCGTTCGGACGCTTGAACTTGTTGCCACTGGAAGCAGCGAACTCCGGCGACTGGAACAGCTGCCGCAATACCGGCTTGATGTCCGTGTCGTTGGCGAGGTACGTAGCGGCAAGCTTCTCCACCAGGTTGCCCGGCGTCGTAACGTCAGGCGTATCAGTGATGAAGTGGCGGACCAACTTCCATGCGAGGTACTTCGCCGTCGCCGGGTGGGTCGCCAAGAAGTTCAGGAGCGACTTACCGTCGTCGAAACCCTGTCCATAGCTGCGTGCCGGCCGAGTCCACTGGCCACCGAGGATCGAGATTGCCTCGAGGTTGTGGAGACCGGGGTTCCATCGGAACAGGGTGGAGTACTCCGCGGTTGCATCCCAGCCCGACATGATCTTGGCGGTCGACTTCACGTCGGCTTCGACGTAGACCTGCTTGTTCTCGATGATTCCGAGCGTGTGCAGCTCGAGGAGTTCACGGGCGAAGTTCACGTTCATCGTGCCCTGACGGCCGTCGTTGCCCACGTTGTCGAGGTAGTAGAGCATCACTGGGTGTTGGCAGTGCGCCAGCAACAGGTCCTTGAACTTGCCGAACGCGTTCGGGCGGATCACGTCCCGGACGTGCAACGGCCGAAGCGGGTGGGTTCCGAAGTCGCTGACGATCAACGGCGTGCTGAAGTGGTTGGCCCAGAAGTGCACCATCACTTCGTAGAGCTGGCGCTCCGAGTACACGGCCCGCAGTAACGCTGCGTGCTCGAACTCGAGGCGGTAGGTCCATAGCCCGTCGGTTCCATCAAGACCGTGCAGCGTTGAGATCGACGCGTTGAGGTAGGAGTTCCCAGCCATCCGCGATTCGGCGTCGCCGAGGGCCGTGCCGTCGGCCCGCTTCAAGTTCAGCTGCTCGTCGATCCAGCCGACCGCCCCGATCGCCTGCATCCGGTCGATGACTGCGGGCGTGGAGCCGAACGTGGCCCTCCCCGCGAGCAACCGGCGCCCGGCCTCGGAGTCGAGGTTGAGCCCGATCGGCGCCGGCCCAGCCGTCGTGGTGGTCGTGCCCGCCGTCGTGGTGGTCGGCTTCGCGGTCGTGGTGGTCGGCTTCGCCGTGGTGGTCGTGCCCGCCGTCGTGGTGGTCGGCTTCGCCGTCGTGGTGGTTGGCTTCGCCGTCGTGGTGGTCGGCTTCGCCGTGGTCGTAGTGAACAGTGACGTGGTCGGCTTGGCGGTCGTCGTGGTTGCCGACGGGCCAGTCGTCGGCCAGTCGGTGCACGCCGCCAAGAGTGCGCCCAGCGCCGGGAGGCCGAGAACCGCACGCCGAGAAACGGTGCGCGGCCGCTCGGGCGCACCCGGGCGCACCGGCGCCCGGTCGGTCTGGTCGCGCTGCGGAACCGGCGCAGCGAAGCCGGGGGTGCCCTCGGTCCTCTCGGAGGAGGGCTCCAACGCTCGGGCAGTCGTCGACGCGGGTGCAGTCTCGTCGGGCATTCGGGGGTCCTTTCGGGGCACGCTTCAACCAAGTCATCGCCCCAGCGGCGGTATTCAATGACCCGCGCCGCCGCAGAACCCCGAAATGAGACGATCGACCTAGGGGCCGAACCCCGTGGCGCCCGGACCCTCGCTCACCAACCCCGACCGCACGGCAATGATCCCGGCACCGTGAGGAACAGAGCTGGGACCTGACCGCTACGCTCGACCCGATGTCGATGGGCGCAGTGCTTCGACCGGCGATCGCCGTCGGATTGCTCGTCTCACTGGCAGTGCTGCCGGCTGCGTGCTCCGACGGCGAGCCGAAGAAGGCCCGGCCAACCACCACCACGTTCCCAACCACGAACAAGCCGGATCCTGCACTCACACAACTGGGTGAGCTCCTCGACGAGGGCGGTGCACTCTCGGTCGAGAACGCGCAGCGGTTGTTCGCGGCGTACGTTGCGCCGCTTCCCGGGGTGCAGCCACTCACGATGACTCCTCCCGCACCCGAAGATGTCGCAGGGATCGCAACGAGACGGTTGAGCGCGGGTGCACCGGGGGTGACATCCGAGATAAGCGCGGCCGTCACCCGAGCGCATTGGTCACCTTCATGATGGTGGCGAAACTCGGGTTTCCGTCGGCTGACAGTGCTTTGTAGAGGCCTTCGCGAGTCATGCCGATACGCCGGGCAAGCTCACTCACCTTTCCCGATCGAGCGATCGTGCCGAGTGCTTGCGCGATGAATGCAGGGTCATCCCCTGCTTCTTCGATCGCAGCCTCCATGAAGGCGGCAACGTCTTCGACGTCGGTCAAGTAATCGGCAGTGTCGTAAGGAGTGAACTCGGTTTCGGTCGTTCGCTTACCCATCGGACTCGTGCTCCTGCTTGCGTGTTTCACGCCACTCATCGGCGAGTGCTTGCGCCGCATTCACGTCCGCGTCCTGCAAGGACTTGTCACCACCGCACAAGAGAACGATCAAGTGTTCCCGTTCAGTGAGGAAGTAGTTTCCAAGAATGGGCCACGAGGTCTTCGAGTTTGCGGAGTCTGTTGCGGAGCTCCGCTTCTACTGCGACAGAGCAGTGATTGCGATCCTCGAGCCGTTGCTCGGATCCGTTGCACGGCTGCCGTGATGTCAACTGGTGTTCGACGCTCTGACGGCCTTGGAGATTGGGAGAGTGCCATGAGGTTCGTGGCTGGTTCGACCGCGCGAGCGCTTTGCGAGCAGTTGTCCACGCCAGAGGCTGCCGAGTGCGCGGTCGTAGTCGGTGAGATGGACATGGTGCCGGCTGCCGCCGGAGGTGCGGCCAACGTACTTGCAGCGACCCTGCGGGTGAAGTTCGAGATCGCGTCCGAGAAGGGCATCGAGGTCGCAGGTGGACTTGGCTTGCTAAGGGCCCTAGAAGAAGCTGGCTCGACGCGAGTGGTCGGACTTGCCATCGAAGCAGGCGGACGGCAGTACACCATCTACGTCGACGAGGCGATAGCCAAGGCTCTCGGCGTGATCCGGTCGTGACGCGAGCACACGGCCGTCGCAAAGTTGTTGGTCGGGCTGCCGGGACTTGAACCCGGGACCTCTTGTCCCCCAG
>JBMOIJ010000011.1:0-72489 GCA_049317385.1 Acidimicrobiia bacterium | reverse complement strand
CGGCTCCATCGACATCCTCACCTGCACCAAGAGCGGCTGTGAACACATCCACCTCGACCGCATCCAGGTCCGAAGCAAGAAGGGCAACGTCGTGACCGGTACCGGAACCGTCCTGCGCTGAGCCGCTCGCCGACCCCGATGCCACACCAGCGTTAGCCCCCCTGACCCCTCCGCTCCGTGGAGGGGTCACGACGCGCGCAGCTCCGGCCAGCGCCCAGTCTTCGTCGGCCCCGCACTTGAGGGGAACTGCCGACCAGCCGATAAGACACAGATGAGGTCACCACACCGCACCGTCATGTTCGGCGCGCTCGTTGCAGTGATTGCGGCGTCCTTCGCCATTGCCAGTCCCGCGGGCGCCACCACCGCGATCACCGGCACCGTCAGCGACGCCGCAACCGGCAACCCCGTTGCCCGCGCGGTGGTGCTCTTCAGCGACGGGACCGGACTTCCTGCGGTCACCACCACGGCAACCGATGGCACCTACTCGCTCTCGCTCGCCGACGGCGAGTACACGCGACGCGTCCAAGCACCGGGCTACACGTTGTTGCAGTCGAACGTGAGCGCCTCGGGAATCATGACGTCGAATGCCGCCCTCACTGCGGTCACTGACGCGCCCACCCCGTTGCCCACGTTCGGGCTTCCCGTACAGAACGCGTCGCTCGTGGCCGACCCCACCGCGACGGGCGTGTACTACGCGAGCAGCGGATTCGCGAACACGCTGTATCGCACCTTCGATAGCGGTGACACCTGGACCGCCGTCACGCGCGTCACCGAAGACAGCCGAGGCATCGACGGCACCATGCAAGGGTTCCAACGGCCGCCCATCGCCACGAGCGGGATAGCCGGCGAAGTTGCCACCGTCACCCTCGCACCCAGCGGCACCACGGGCGCGGTCTGGGCGAGCGCTGACTACGGCACCACCTGGACCAACGTTGCGCTCCCCACCGGTCGCACCAGTGAACCAACCGGTGGCGCCGAACTCCGATGGGCGCACCTACCTAGCGGCGCCAGCTTCCTCGTCATGCAACCGGCGTTCTGGGCACCAACACTCTGGGTTGCCGACGTCTCTGCCCCGGCGCCGCAGTTCACCGAGATCGCCGCCGGAGTCAACCCGCTCGCCATCACCACGGCTGCGAAGTGGGACGTATGGAACCTCAACGGAACGCCGGCGCTGGCGAGCATCAGCACCGACGGTTCCCACATCGACGTGTTCACATGGACCGACGCCGCCGACGTCACGTCACTCGCCCGCCTCGGCAACGCGATCACGCTCAGCCCCACGGTGCCGAACGCAGCGTTTTTCGACGTGGGCGGCGTGAACGGCAACGTCATGGTGTTCGGCGGGCTCGACATGACCCAGCCGTACCCGTGGCCGCAAACCTTCGGCCTCATTGCCAAGCCGACGGGCGATGCCAACTTCGACAGCGCGTTCGTCGACACACAATCCGTCCCCATGGGAACCTGCTACCTGTCCGGCACGGGAATTGTGGCCCCCACCGCCTCCTATGAAGATGCCCGTGCGCTTGTAGGCGTGAGCGCATGCCCGGTACACGCCGACCCCGACGGCGACCAGAGCGTGACCGTCGGCGGCCCAACCGGCGCAATCATGCCTGCGTATGACGGCGGATGGGACGGGTCGACCAATCGAACCGTGCTCGGAATCGCCGGCCGTGGGATCTGGCGCGCCATCACCGAAAGCGGTAACCCCGCCGGACCCGCGTTCAGTTCCAATGACCTGGTCACCGGGATCACCGCCCCCATCGTGCGCTCCACCAGCTTCGGTCCCGCCGGATCCAGCCAGCTCGCCATGACACTCGACTCCTCCGCCGGCAAGCGAGTCATCGCGTCCGACGACGGCGGCGCCACCTTCACCAGCGTTGTCGACGCCGGTGGTTGGGCGTCGTCGTGGTGGCAAGGCGCCACCGGCACGTGGCTGGTTGCCGGCCACTCCGGCGCCGAGACCGGCCTCCTCACCGCAGTCGCCGACTGGACGTCGGCCACACCAAAGCTGACGTTCCCGAACGTTGCATCGGCCACGCAGGCAAACCTCGGCCCACCGGGATTCAACTCCGACGTGCGCGCCGTCCTCGGCGTCGAGGGCACCGACACGCTCTTCGCTGGCACGTTCCAGTACCCCGGCTACAACGGCGCGCTCTACCGCGGCTCGCTCGCGACCGGCGACTTCACCGACCGGGTCGCGATCACTTCGAGCGACGCGAGCCACCCGCTCACCACCGTACAAGACCTTGCGTACTGCCCCGGCGGCGGGTCGGCCACAAGTGTTGCCGACACGCTCTTCGTGGCCACCGGCTACCTCGGCTTGGTGGACGGCGGGATCTACAAGGTGAGCAACGCGCTGAACGGCGCAACGCCGGTCGCCACTCCCGTACCCGGGTTCCCGTTCGCCGCCCGCACCGTGACCGACGTGGTTGTCGACTGCGAAACCGGATCGCTCACGGTCGGTACCGATAGCGCGCCGGGCATCTTCCATTCGAGTGACGGTGGTGCCACGTTCGATGACGTCGAACTCCCTGACAGCGGGAACAATGCGTGGGGTGACGGCATGTACCTCGCTGCGGCACTCGACGCGAACCCCGAAAACCCCGATCAGATGGTGATCGTCGCCAATGAAAGCGGTGACAGCAACGCGTCGGGATTCGTGTTCGCGACTACCGACGGCGGTGAAACTTGGACCACCGTCGCCGACCCCAGCGCGGAAGACGAGAACGGCAACTCGACCACCGAGAACACATCTGTAACCGACATTGCGTTCCCACCCGAAGCGCCGCCGGAACCGCCGCAGCAGGTAGCCGCAATGCGTTACGCCCTTCCCGCCGCCACCATCACCCCCAGCGCCGTCAGCCTTGCGCCACTCGCCGTGGGCTCGAAGGCCGGTGGAAGCGCGCGCGTCCTTGACGTCGGTTCGCGCCGCTCGTTCCCCGGTGCCGCCACCGCAACGGCTGCCGCCGGTGGCAACGCACGGGCAAGAGTGCAATGGAATGAGCCCGCGCAGCTCGGATCGCGTGCCATCACCGGCTACACCGCAACCTGTAGCGCAATCGGCAAGCCGACCCGCAGCGCATCGGCCGCCAACAGCGCCCGCCAGGTCGACGTCAGGGAACTCGCCCGTGGCACGCAGTACTCGTGCAAGGTTCGCGCGCAGAGCGGACTGTGGGACGGCCCCTGGTCGAACACGCTCACCACCACGACCTTCGACGTCCCGAGCGCCCCGCGGACCGTCACCGCAACTGCCCAGTCCAAAGCATTGAAGCTCACGTTCCGCGCCCCGGCTCGCAACGGCGGGACTGCGATCACCAAGTACAAGGCGGTGTGCAGCGCCCCCGGAAAACCCGCCAGAACGGTAGAGCGCAGCGCCACCACCATCACCGTGAGCGGCCTGGCGGCGAAGACGAAATACAGCTGCTGGGTCCAGGCCGCCAACGTGGTGGGCTACGGCCCGCTGGCGGCCGCGGTGCGGGTGACCACCCGCTGACGCGTGGGCGAACCCGGCGCTGAGGGGCCTCGGCGTGAACGACCGCCAACGCGCAACGGGCGGAATCGGCCACAATCGGTGGGCCGAAGGGCCGAGGGGCCGAGGGGCCGAGGGGCCGAGGAGCCGAACCGCATGATGCATCGACCCACCCGCAACACAACCGGTCGCTCCCGAGCGCTCGTCGCCCTCAGCGTGTGCAGCCTCGTGGCCGTGCTCACACTCACCACCGCCAGCGCAGGTGCCGACGCCACGCCAGTGCTGGTCACCCGAGCCGCGTCCGGCACCAGCTACGCAAGTGGTTCATCCGGCGGATTCATCCTGAGCGGCAACGGCAACGTCGTCGCCTTCGACAACACCGGCACCGACCTCGTCGCCGGAACCGACTCCAACAGCACCTCCGACGTCTTCGCCTACAACCGCCTCACCAACACCACCACACTCGTGAGCCGCAGCGCATCCTCACTCACCACAGCCGCAACCGGGGGAAGCTACGTCGTTGGAATCAGCGACAACGGCAACCGAATCCTGATTCGCTCGTTTGCCTCCAATCTCGTTGCCGGGCTCGGGCCGTCAGGTGGCCTGTCGCACCTCTTTTTGGTCGACATGGTCGCCAACACCACCGAACTCGTTGATCATGTCTTCGGCAATACCGCCGCCGCGCCACTGAACGAGCCCACCGACCCCATCCTCTCCGGCGACGGGAGCTACGTCACCTACGCATCAGACGCCGACAACCTCATCAGCGGATTCGAAGACGTCAACGGCACCGACCGAGACACCTACCGCTACAACTCGAGCACCAAGAACAATCTGCTCGTCAGCCATGCAGCCACCGTGCCCCAGCGCGGCGGGACGGCAGGTTCGGCGCCCACCGCAATCACACCCAATGGCTCGCGCATCAGTTACCAGTCCAATGCCAACAACCTGATCACCGGCTTCAGCGACAGCAACAGCCTCGGAGTCGACGTGTACCTCTGGGACCGCACGACGACCAACAGCGTTCTCGTCAGCCACCGCTGGGACAGCGAAGTGCAGACCGGCAACGCACCGGCTTTCGGATTCGTCACCCGGGCCGGTAACCGGGTGATTCTCACGTCGAGCGCAACCACCCTGGTTTCTGGGTTCGTCAACGCCAACGGCGGAGGCACCGACGTCTTCGACTACGGCGTCGTTTCCAAGAAGACGTTCCTGGTGAGCCGCAGCATCAGCAACCCCCTTGCCGGGGGCAATGTCGGTTCCCTCGCAATGAACGCCACCACCACCGGGAACCTCGTGCTCCTCCGATCGAATGCCACCGACCTGGTCGCGGGCTTCGCGGACCTCAACGGCGGCGGCTACGACCTCTACGCCGGCGGACGCGACATCGGCAGCATCCGCCTGGTGAGCCGCGACAGCTCGTCTGCCCATGGGGCCAACCAGGACGTCCCGTGGGGATCCATCAGCGCCGATGGACGCGCCGTCGTCTTTGCAACCCTCGCCTCGAACTTGGTTCCGGGCTACGACACCTCGGTCATCTTGCGCCAGGTGTTCTCCGTGACGTTGGCGACCGCGACCACTCGCCTCATGAGCGGCGTACGCGGCAGCGAAACCCGTGGCGCCAACAGTTCTACCCTGATCCCCATCGCACCTCCTCCCATCAGCAACGACGGAGGAGTGGTGACCTTCTCGAGTGGTGCGAAGAACCAAGTATCTGGGCTCGGTGGCGTTACGCCGGCGAACCCGCAGATCTACCTGAACACCACTGGCGTCTAGGCCACGGGCGACGCGGCGTCGGGGGCCAGGTCGGCCGTGTCGCCGTCGAGCTCGCCGCGCTGGTCCAACACGTAGAGCAACGCGAGCGACGGTACGCAGATGACCGCCGCCAACCCGAACACGATGACCACCGACCACAACGTGGCATCAGGGGCGGCCGCCTGCGCGATCTTCACGGTCTCGGGAAGCATGTACGGCCACTGCGCCACTCCCCACCCGCACACCACGGCGCCCACCGCACCAATCGCAAGCAGGCGCGCGTACCGCTGTGCGCCGCGCCACAACACCACCAACGAACCGACACCGCAGAGTGCGGACACGATGATGAGCGGGAGCGCGCGGGTGGTGAGCCCGTCGAAGAGATAGGCGTCGTCGGCGCGCAACACGAAGATGCCGGCAAACGCCACCGCACCAGTGATCAGCGCCATCACGAACGCGCGGCGCGTGAAGTAGTCGACCAAGTCGGGCTGGCCCAACCGGCTCGCATCGTGTGCCAGATAGGTGGCCGCAAGGAACGCGCACACCAACACCGCCAGCACCCCGCCGAGGATCGACGTGGGGTTCAACCAGCTCTGCCATGGATCACCCGCGGTACCGCCCGACGGAACCCGCCCCGACGCAATGCCACCCACCACCGCGCCGATGCAGAACGGCACCACCACCGACGAGGTGGCGAACATCGCGCCGAACACCCGGCGGTACTGCAACCGCCGCATGTTCTTCCGGAACGCAAACGACGACCCACGCGCCACGATGCCCAACGCGGCCAACGTCATCGGCACGAACAACGTGAGCATGATCGACGCGAACACCGACGGGAACGCCGTCCACAAGACAACCAACACGAAGATCAACCACACGTGGTTCGCTTCCCACACTGGACCGATCGCATGGTCGACGAGCGCCCGGGGCCGCTTGCCGCGCTCGGCACCGCCGGCCACCAGATCCCAGAAGCCCGCACCGAAATCGGCGCCGCCGAAGATGGCATACGCCACCACGCCGAAGAACAAGATGAGCGCGACAACTGTGCTCACGCCACACCTACCGGTTCGTTCGTGGCCGCCTCGTCAACGGGCCCGCCCCCGCGCGGCCCGTACGGCACCTCGGTGTCACTCGGCCCACCACCAGCGCGGAACCGCCGGCTCATCGCCCGCAACACCAACACCGTGGTCACCCCGAGCGCAAGGTAGATCGCACTCACCACGAGGAACGTGACCCACACGCCCGTGTTCGTGGTGGCGCCTTCGCCGACGCGCATGTAGTTGCGCACGATCCACGGTTGGCGGCCCACCTCGGTGACCACCCACCCCGCTTCCATCGCAATGACCGACCCGATGCCGGCCAGTGCAGCCGGCCACAAGAACCACTTGCTGGTGGGCATGCGCCGGCGGAACAACCACGATCCGCCGAACCACGCGGCCAACGCGGCCAACCCAGTGCCCAGCCCCACCATCACGTCCCACGCCCAGTGCACCACCGTGACCTGACGCGGCGTGGGCCGCGAATCCACCGGCACCGCATCGAGCCCTTGGATCTCGGTACTGGTGCCCTGACCCGGATCCGACAGCCACGACGCGAACCCGGGGATGCTGATGCCGCCACTCACCGTGCCGTCGTTGTTGAGCCGGCCGAGGATGCGCTCGGGCACATTGCGACTGGTGCGCGGCACCAACTCGATGGCCGCGAACTTGGCGGGCTCGTTCTCGAACACGAAGCGCGCCAAGTAGTCACCCACGATCAACTGCGTGGGCGCCGCAATGGCGGCCACGGTGAACGGGATGATGAACCCCAGTCGGTAGTACCGCTCCCGACGGCCCTTCAACATCGCGAACGCGTACACCGACGCGATGAGGAACCCGCCCACCAAATACGCAGCCACCACCATGTGCAACGCCTGCAACGGCATGGCGTCGTTGAAGATCACATCGAGCGGGCGCACCGTCTGCACCGTGCCGTTCGCGTCGAGCGTGAACCCCGACGGCATGTTCATCCACGCATTCGCCGACACCACCGCCACACTGCCGCCGATCCCGGCGATCACGATCGGCACCCCGGTCCAGAAGTGCGGCCACGGCTTCAACCGCTTCCAGCCATAGATGTAGATGGCGATGAAGATGGCCTCGGTGAAGAAGAACAACCCTTCGATCGCGAACGGAATTCCGAACGCCGCGCCGAACCGCCCCATGAACGTGGGCCACAACAACCCGAACTCAAAACTCAACACCGTGCCCGTGACCGCGCCCACCGCAAACGTGACCGCCATGTACTTCGACCAGCGTTGCGCAAGCTCCAACGCGTCGGCGTCGTGCTTCTTGATGGCGCGGTAGTTCGCCACCAGCGCGATGAACGCCCACGACACCCCCAACGGCACCAAGATGATGTGCGCGGCGAGCGTGAGTGCCATCTGCGCGCGCGCCCAGGGCACCGGGTCGACCACAAGGAGCAGCTGTGACGTCATGGCGTCGAGCGTAGGACTCGGACTGCTCGTGCGGCGGCACCGGAACGGCGCGACCCTGGGCCCATGAGCATCACCACCGCCATCGAAATCCCCGAAGCACGCGGCGCATCCGTATTCGGCGACCTGGTCGTCCCAGAACAACCACTCGGGCTCGTGATCTTCGCCCATGGGAGCGGCAGCAGTCGCCACAGCCCGCGCAACCGCGACGTGGCCGCATACTTGCAGTCGCACGGACTCGCCACGCTCCTCATGGACTTGCTGACCGCCGACGAAGAACGCGTCGACAACATCACCCGCGAGTTCCGCTTCGACATTCCACTCCTCGCGCAACGACTCGAAGGGGCAACGAAGTGGGCGCGCACCGAACCAACAGTGCGCGCGCTGCCCATCGGCTACTTCGGCGCCAGCACTGGTGCCGCCGCGGCGCTCATTGCCGCGGCCCAACACCCCGAAGCCGTGAGCGTAGTGGTCTCACGAGGTGGCCGCCCCGACCTGGCGGGCGACTTCCTCGCCACCGTGGTCGCCCCCACGCTCTTCATCGTGGGCTCACTCGACACGGTAGTGATCGAACTCAACGAGATCGCGTCGTCACAGATGCACTGCGAACGCGAAACGAGCATCGTGCCCGGCGCGACCCACCTCTTCGAAGAGCCCGGCACCCTCGAAGAAGTGAAGAAGCTCGCCGCCGACTGGTTCGTAGCGCAATTCAGTCGAGCAGCAGCTTGACGGCGTCGCGCGCCGCACGCGCCGGCGACTCGCCGGACTCGATGGTCAGCGGGCCCGATGCCGTGGGCTGCCAGCGCGGCGCCGCCACCTGAGGATCGACATCGATACGCATCGGCGCTTCGATCCCAAGCAGTGACAATGCCTGCGCCAACACCAATGCAGTTGCCTGCACCAGCGCCAACCGCAGCTCACGCAACTCGCCCTCGGACTTGAGCACCGGACACTTCTCGTAGAAGCTCGTGAAATCGGATGCCAGCTTGAAGCAATACGTGGCAATGCGGTGCGGAGCCAATGCGTCGGCCGCGTTCAAGACCGCATCGGGCAGCTCCAGCAGGTCCATCACCAGCGTGCGCTCCTCGGCCGTGGACAGGGTTGCCCCCGCCGGGACGGCCGTGGTGGTGACGCCCGCCTTCGCCAAAATGGAACATGCCCGCGCGTGCGCGTACTGCAGGTACGGCGCGGTGTTGCCGTCGAGCGCCAACATGCGGTCGAAGTCGAGCACGTAGTTCCCGGTGCGATCGTTGGCGAGGTCGCCATACTTCAACGCACCGATGCCAATGATGCGACCCAGCGTGTCGATGTCGCCGGCCGGTGCATCCGGCAGCCGCTCACGCGACGCCTCGGACGCGCGCAGCACCGCCTCTTCGATGAGCGGTTCCAAGTTGGGCGTGTCACCCGCACGAGTCTTGAGCGGCGTGCCACCCTGCCCCAACACCTGCCCGTACTGCACGTGGTTGAGCTGCACGTCGGGGTCGACGTACCCCGCGAGCCGCGCGGTGGCGAACACCTGCTCGAAGTGCAACGCCTGGCGCGCGTCCACCACATAAAGCCAGCGCTTCGCCCGGCCTTCACGAGTGCGGTGACGAATGGTGGCCAGGTCGGTGACCGCGTAGCCGTACCCACCGTCGGACTTCTGCACGATCAGCGGCGGAATGGTGCCGTCCTTGCGCCGAAGTTCCTCGAGGAACACACAGAGCGCACCGTCGTCGCGCACTGCGATGCCGCGCTCTTCGAGGTCCTTGGCGATCCAGTCGAGTTCGTCGTTGTAGCGGCTCTCCCCGTCGAACGCCGCCGGGCCGAGCAACAAGCCCATGCGCTCGTACACGCCGTAACAGTGGCGCAACGACTCGCCGATGAACTCTTCCCACAGCGCAACGGTGGCGCGCGTCTCGGACTGGAGGTCCACCACACGTCGACGCGCCCGCTCCGCGAACTCAGGGTCGGAGTCGAAGCGACCACGCGCTTCGCGGTACCACTCGTTCAAGTCGGCGACCGTGGCGTTGGACTCGACGTCGCCACCACGCGTGTCGATCAACAGCTCCAAGAGCATGCCGAACTGCGTACCCCAGTCGCCGAAGTGGTCCTGGAGCCACACCGGGTCGCCCGAGTATTCGATGATGCGGGCCAGCGAGTCGCCGATGACCTGACCCCGGATGTGGCCGACGTGGAGTTCCTTGGCCAAGTTCGGGCTCGAGTACTCGACGATGGTGCCGCCGGTTGGGCGGGGCTCCACCCCGAGCCGGTCGTCGGTCAGGACCCGCGCCAGGCGCGCCAACAACACGTCGTCGCGCACTGTGAGGTTCACGAAGCCCGGGCCGGCTACCTCGGCGACCGCCGCCACCTGCGCCAACGCCCCGCTGTCGACCACCTTCTGGGCCACCTCGCGCGGCGCCACCCCCAACCGCTTCCCCAACGCCATGGCGAAGTTCGCCTGGAAATCGGCGAAATCGGAGCGGCGGAGCACAGCGTCGGCATCGGCTGCCGGCACGTCGAACTCGCTGACAAGCGCCGCTTCAACAGCGCGGGAGACTTCCTCGGACAACGAAGGCATCCGGCCATTCTTCCCGATCCCCGCCTCCGCATCGAAACCATTCCAGATGCGAGACTGGAGGCAATGGGACGCAAGCAACGCGAACGCAACCGCCAAGCAGCACTCAACGGCCGCAAACCCGTCCGCCAGGGCACCATCTCGCCGATGCGCACAGTGCCAGCCAACATCAGCCGCCCCGACTACGCGTTGGTGGGCCAACCCAGCCGCTTCGACGGCGAGTCACTCATCAAGACGCCCGACGAAATCGAACGCATGCGCCGAGCCGGTAGTGAGGGCCGCGCGCTGCTCGACTCGCTCGACGGAATGGTGCGCCCAGGTGTGCGCACCGAAGAACTCGACGAGTTCATCCACGCCGAGACCGTGCGGCGCGGCGGCTACCCCAGCCCGCTCAACTACCACGGGTATCCCAAGAGCCTGTGCACGTCGGTCAACGAGGTGATCTGTCACGGTATCCCCGACAGTCGCGCGCTCGAAGACGGCGACATCGTCAACTGCGACGTCACCATCTTCATCGACGGCGTGCACGGCGACTGTTCGAAGATGTTCTTCGTGGGGCGCGTCGACGAAGCGGGCCAACGCCTCGTGCGTGTCACCCGCGAGTGCCTCGAACTCGGTGTGGCGGCGGTGAAGCCGGGTCGGCCCGTCAGCGACATCGGTCGCGCCATCCAAGATCATGCCGAAGCGGGGGGCTACGGCGTGGTGCGCGACTTCGTGGGCCACGGCATCGGCGCCACCTTCCACATGCCGCCGTCAGTGCTGCACTACTACGACGAGCGGGCCAACACCATCATGGAACCGGGCATGACCTTCACCATCGAACCCATGATCAACGAGGGTGACTGGCGCACCGGTCAGATGTGGGACGACGGATGGACGGCCATCACCCGCGACCTGTCCCGCTCGGCGCAGTTCGAACACACGGTCCTGGTGACCGACGACGGCTGCGACGTGCTCACCGGCCCCCTCACCTACACCTGACGCACCCCCACCCTCCCGTTCTGGCGCGCGAATGGTGGTGGAAACCGCCCCGATCAGCGCGCCAAAAGGGAAAGGGTGAAGGATTCGAGGTCGGCGACGAAGGCGTCGGGAGCTTCGAGGGCGGCGAAGTGGCCGCCATGCTCGTGCTCGGTCCACTGCACCACGTTGAACGCCGCTTCGGCCCAGGCGCGCGGCGCCCGAATGATCTCGCAGGGGTACACCGCACATCCCGTGGGTGTTTCTATGCGGCCGCGCAACGCGTCGCCCCGCAAGCCGGCCTGGCGTTCCTCCCAGTAGAGGCGCGCCGCCGATCCCGCCGTGTTGGTGGCCCAGTACACCGTGAGGTTGTCGAGCACCCGGCGCCGGAACGCCAAATCGTCGAGCACCCGCGGCCCATCGGTCCACGCGTAGAACTTCTCCAGGATCCACCCCGCCAGCCCCGCCGGCGAATCGGTGAGCCCGTACGACAACGACTGCGGGCGCGTGTTCTGGATCTGCATGTAGCCCGCGCCGTCGGTCATGTAGTGACCGAGTGCGGCCACGGCTTCCTGCTCCGACTCGGTGAGCGGTGGGCCCCCATCGGCCGGCGGACCGGCCACCACCATGTTCAGATGAATGCCCACACAGTGCTCGGGGTCGACCCGCGCCAAGTTCTGCGTGATGAACGAACCCCAATCGCCACCTTGTGCGAAGTAGCGGTCGTACCCGAGGCGCGCCATCAGTTCCGCGAACGCACGCGCGATGCGCACCGTGCTCCAACCGGTTTCACGAGTGGGCCCGCTGAACCCGTAGCCCGGCAACGACGGCACCACCACATGGAACGTGGCGCGCAGCGGTTCGATCACGTCAAGAAACTCGATCACCGAACCTGGCCAACCGTGCGACAGGATCAACGGCATCGCATCCGGGTTCTCCGAGCGCGCGTGCAGGAAATGCACTCGCTGCCCATCGATCTCGGTGACCGTGGGATCGAACGCGTTGATCTGCGCCTCGGTCGTCGACCAGTCGTAGTCCGTGGCCCATTCGTGGCACAGCGCGCGCAGCGCCGGCCGGGGCGTGCCGACCTCCCAATCCAACTCGTCGAGCGGTTCGGGCCAGCGCGTGGCATGCAGCCGAGCAGCCAGGTCCAACAGGATCGGTTCGGGCACGGCAATGGGCGCAGACTCCACGGGCCGGAGTGTACGGTCCCGATCGTGTTGGACCCGCTCGACGAATTCCGACTCGACGGCCGCGTGGCCATCGTCACCGGCGCGAGCAGCGGCTTGGGCTCGCGCTTCGCGCAGGTGCTCGACGCCGCCGGCGCCAACGTGGTGCTCGCGGCACGTCGAGTGGAACGCATCGATGCGATCGCTGCGAGCTGCGAGCACGCGTACGCCGTGGGGTGCGACCTCGCCGAAGCGGGTGCCGCCGAAGCATTGGTGGCCGCGACCCTTGCGCACTACGGCCGTATCGACATCTTGGTGAACAACGCGGGCGTCACCAAAGTGGTCCCGGCACTCGACGACCCCGCCGCCAGCTTCCGGGAAGTCGTTGAGCTCGACCTGGTCGCCCCCTACGAACTGGCGCGCCTCGTTGCCCGCCAAGCCATCGCCGCCGAACACACCGCCACCGTGGTGAACATTGCGTCGGTGCTGGGCGTGGTGGGCAACGGCCAGATCCCCCAGGCCTCGTACGCCGCGGCCAAAGGCGGACTGGTGAACCTTACGCGCGAGCTCGCCGCGCAATGGGCCCGCAAGGGCATCCGCGTCAACGCGATCGCGCCGGGATGGTTCCCCTCGGAGATGACCAACGGAACGATGTTCGGCGACGAGAACGCCGAAAGGTGGATCCGCCAGCGCACCCCCATGGGCCGTGGCGGCAACGACCACGAGCTCGACGGCGCGCTGCTCTTCCTCGCCAGCGAGGCGAGCAGCTACGTAACCGGACAAGTGCTGTGCGTCGACGGCGGCTGGTCCTCCATCTGAGCGCCGCGCTCGGCTGCGCGCTGCTGGCACTCACCAGTGCCGCATGCGCGTCGAGTTCGAACTCCAACGCGGCCAAACCCACTACCACGCCCGCGCCTGCGAACGTGTCGTTCACCACGGTCGAAGGCATCAAGCAGGGGCTCGCCCTCATCCAGCAACAACTCGACGGGCCGGTCCTGATCCGCACCGCCGTCATCTACCCCGAGTACATGATCGTCGAGGCCGAAAACCCCAAGGCACGCGGCACCCTCGATTCGTACACCGTGCGCAATGGAACGATCACCAGCGTCAGCCCCGTCCGCCTCACCGGCACCGACAAGAACCTGCAGAACCTCTACCCCGCCGAATCGGTGAACTGGACCGTGCTCGCCGAGCTCTTCCGAGCCGGCGGCGCGCCACTCAACATCGACACGCCCCCCGGCTACCTCGTGGTCGAAGGCAGCGACGACGGCACCATCCGCGTTCTGGGCTACGTCACCGGGCCCCGCCGCTCCGGCCGCTGGGAAGCCGACGGCGACGGCCAGATCCTCGACCGCACCATCGACTGAACGCCGGTCACGCAGGCTCTACCGTTGTCGGGTCACACGCGAGCGTGGCGGAATTGGCAGACGCGCCAGGTTTAGGTCCTGGTCTCGCAAGAGGTGAGGGTTCAAGTCCCTCCGCTCGCACCGATTCAGCCGTAGCTGATGACCTGCTGGAAGGTGGGTCGGTTCGACCACCGCATGCTGTCCCCGTTGAACACGTACGGGAGGAAGCGGATGCGTTCGGGCGCCGACGACTGTTGCCACTTCGTGATGTCGTCACGCACCCACGGCAGTTGGTACTGCTGCATCTGCCAGTAGGTGAGCTTGAGCGTGTTCCACAGGATGCGACGACACGCCACCCGCGAACCACGCCCACACATCGCCGGCACGTTCGCCGGCCGCACTGCCGCACCGCGAGCACGGTCGAGTTCGCGCGCCGTGATCGAGTACCAGGTGGGTGAGTTGAACGCGCTCCCCGAACTGCTGGGCGCGTTGTCGAGCGAGTCGGGCTGACGCGGCCCGCCATCGGCCATGTATTCGGCACCGAGGACGCGGTCGAACATCGCGTGCACGAGGTTGTCGTACAGCTGGTCGGTGAACCCCGTCATCGGGTCGTCGTAGATCCAGTCGAAGTTGCGGTCGCGTCGGTGCGCGCCCGTCTGGGAGTACTTCGTGAGCAGCTGACGCACCTGCTCGAGCTGCGCATTGGGGGCGGGCGACCCGGCCAAGACGGCCAACATCTGCGACACCACCCGCTCACCGCGTAGGTCGGCAGTGGCGGCGTCCTGCGCAGCCGCGGTTACTTGCGCCGGCGTAGCACCCTTCAAGCCCTCGACGCGCTTGGCCAGCAAGTCGACGCGCTGCACCGATCCCACGCCCCACTTGTTGTCGGCCTCGGACCAGCCCGGAGCCGGCTTCGAGTTCCACGACACGATCTGTCCACTGGGCGGGTTCACGGCCTGCGGATTGCGCGAGAAGTCGTTGAAGTCGAGCAGCCCCTGCCACTCCCACTCACCCGTGCCCCACGTGGGGAAGTCGAACGCGGCGCCGGCCTTGCGCACCGGATACCAACCCGAGTGGAAGTACGCGATGTCCTTGTCGTTGACGTAGGTCCAGTTGAAACTGAATGGAACCGCCCCCATGGTGGACGCGAAGTCAGTGGCGTTACGAACCTCGTTGCGCGACAACCGCCATAACGCGCGCGCCGAGTGCGCTTCTTCGCCGAACGACGCACGTTGTCGGGCGATCGCCACCGGCTCACCGTTGACGGTGGCGGAACCCGTGACCGGGCCGTGCACCGTGCGCCACATGGTCTGCGGGTTGTTGTCGGGCCGCGTCATGGGCGTGCACACGCCGTTGAACCAGTACGCGCGCGAGTCGCGCCTGGCCGGTGACCCGTCGACGTTGCAGAGCTTCTCGACGCGCTGGTCGACCAGGTCCGAGTCGCCCGACGTGGCCGTCCACGCGTAGTTACGCGTGTGACCGATGACAACGAACGGGCCGATCCCCGGGAACGTGACACCTGACGACTCGAACCCACCACCGGTGAGTTCCCATTCGAAGAGCAGCTCGGGGAACACGTACGCGGCCTGCGGACCACCCACCATGATGGGATGCCCGGACTTGGAGCGGTCCGCGCTGATGGCGATGCTGTTGCTGGAGTGCGCGACCTTCGGCGGGTTCACATTGGGAAGGGTCGTCACCGAACCCGGGTCGAGCCGAGCAATGGATGCTGGGTCCTCGGGACCAGCGGCCACCGGGGTTGCGCCCGCCGAGTCGGCCGTGAGCGGGTAGGGGTATTCGGTGTCGATGTGCACCGTGGCATCGCGGTTGTCGCGCATCCGCAGGTCGTCGTAGATGGCCTTGCCCTTGGTGTTCCCGAAGCGCGCCAGCAGCGACTGCAACGCCCGCAAGTTGTTCACCTCGTTGCCGCCACCCGCACCGAAGATGTTGCCGACGACGATGGCCGAGGCCACCACGTCGGTGGGGCGGAACGGTTCCGGGAACGTGAGGCCGAGCTTCGCCAGGTCGGGACCCAGCACCGGGTTGCGCTGCAACCACTCGTTGATGCCGTCGGTGTAGTTGCCGATCGCGCTGAGGATCTGTGGTCCTTCTTGAGGACCGGCGTCGGCAATGGTGCGGTCGATGAACGATTGCAGTTCCGCTTCGCTGTAACTGACCAGCGGTGTGGTGTCGAGCGCGCCAAGCGCTTCGATCAACCGGTCGGCGTTGCCCACCTGTTCGATGAGGCCCGACCGGCCGAAGATGCGTGCGATCACCAAGATGAGGAGACGCGCTTCGGCCACGGTCCACCCGGCACCGAATGCCACATCTTCCGCCGTGACACCGTTGATGTGCGGAACGCCGAAGCGGTCCCACTTGATGGTGACCCCCGGACGCGGTGTCTCGGTGCGCACCACGTCGGAAGCCTTCAGCGCGCCGATGCGCTGGTCCTTGAAGTACTTCTTCAGGTCGGCGTCGGTGAGGGTGCCGGCGGCGACGGGGTTCTCGAGCCCGTCGTACATGGCCGTCTGATCGTTGGCGTGGTACTGCAGCGGGCCGTTGATGTAACCGTTGCCCGGCGGCAGGATCGTGAACTGCACTCCGGAGGCGGGGGCCGCCCCAGCCGGACCGGAAACCGCAATTCCACCGGCAGCCAACGCCGCCATGGTGGTGAGAACAAGGACAATCCGTGCCCGTGCGCTTCGCACACTGCCTCCTCGATGCACCTTCTGCGCGTTGCGGACGGTAGACCGCACATCGAGGGGCCGTCGAGCCTGGATCGCTACTTGCGCTTCTTCTTCTTGCGACCCCGCCCCTTCTTGTCGAACTCGGCGAGGATCTCGGGGGCGGCCGAGTTCACGATGTCCTCCGCGGCGTCGAGGAGCGCCGCGATGTCTTCGCCTTCGGGCTCGGCTTCAGGCGGTTCCATCCCCTTGGTCAGCGAGCCGTACTGCCACCCCACGTCGACCATGCGGCGCTCGAAGAGCGGACAGTTCTCGGGACAGCGCCATGGGGCCTCGGGCGCCGCGTCGAGACCGCACTTGCGCACCACTTCGCCACTTCCGTAGGTGCGCGACTCGTAGTGCTTGCAGTCCTGACGCATCGGCATGGGAAGAGCGTCCTCATGGTCGCGGTTGCTGAGACGCCAGGGTACCTTGCGACTCGCCGCAGAACGGCCGCAACCGCTCCGTGTTCACTCGGCTCCGCTCGCTCACACGCGATCGCTCAATCGAGCCAGGTCTCGGCCTGCTCGAGGAGGTAGCGCGACACCGCCAGGCAGCGCTCGAGGGTCTCGCAGCTGACTTCCTCGCCCGCCCGAATACGGACCAGCGACGCCTGCAGGTGCGACACGACCCGCAACGAACGTTCCGCCGCGTCGGTGACGCTGGGCACCGAATCGATTGCGCTCACTTCGAGCGGCAGTTCCGGACCACCCACGCCCGCCAGGTCAGTGGCGACGAGCAGCAAGTCAGGCGGCCGCACCAGCGGCGGCAACGCCCACGTGAAGCTCAACGGGAAGAAGAAGTCGTCGGATGGTTCTTCACCCTCGTCGAGATCGGCGAACGCATCCTCGAACGACAACAACACCCGCGGATCGACGTCGAGCGAGAAGTAGAGGTCGACGGGGCCTTCACACCCCTCCTCAGGATGCATGTCGACTTCCCACGTCTGGCGCAACGAATAGCTCTCGACGAAATGCCGTTCGTCGTGCACGTGGAACCCGTGTTCGACCGCGTGATCTTTCACGCTGGCCACGAAGCCCGGTACGTCGATGACTGCCACGCCTAGAACTCCTCACCAAAGCGGCTGTGCAGGAACTCCACCGTATCGACCAACGACTGGCGCGCGGCGTCGATCAGCATCCACATGCCGAAGAACCCGTGCACGAGCCCGTCGTAGCGCACCACCACGGTGGGGACGCCTTCGTGCTGGAGTCGATGGCCGTAGGCCTCGCCCTCGTCGCGCAGCGGATCGAACTCCGCCGTGAGCACCAAGGCCGGCGGCGTGCCTGCCAGCGACTCGGCCTTCATGGGGAACACACGCCAATCAGCGCGGTCAGGGAGGTCCGGCACGTACCAGTCGAGGTAGTCGGCGATGTCGCTGGTTTCGAGCATGTAGCCCTGCGCGTTCTCAGCGAGCGACGGACGAGTCGGATCATCGTCGACCGACGGGTACACCAACACCTGCGCACAAACAGGAACGTTGCGGTCGCGCGCTTCAAGCGCGAGGCCAGCGGCAAGGTTGCCGCCGGCGGAGTCGCCGCCGATCGCGATGCGCGACGCATCGCCACCCAACTCGTCGCCGTGCGCGGCCACCCACTCGAGCGTGGCCACGCAGTCATCGAACGCAGCCGGGTAGGGATGCTCGGGCGCCAACCGGTAGTCAGGAATCACCACGACACACCCGACCTGATTGGCAACCGGGCGCAGCACGCCGTCGTGCGTGCGATGACTCCCGGTACAGAAGCCGCCGCCGTGGAACCACACCAACACCGGCAGGTTGCGCGCAGCGGACGGCCGCAACACCCGCGCCGTGACCGAGCCCCCGGCGCGTGGGATCTCGATGTCGTAGGACTCGTGGATGGGGTCCATGTACGGCGCGCCGTCGGCCGCCAGGCGTTCGAGGTGTTCCCGCGCCACGTCGACTCCCACGTCGGCCGCCCGCGGCATCTGCGCCAGGAACCCATCCATGAGCGCCACAACCTGGGGATCCAGCGGCATCAGCCTGCGGCTCCGAGTTCCCGGGCCAACGCCCGGAACGCGCGCCCCCGGTGCGAAAGCGCGTGCTTCTCACCCGCCGACATCTCGGCGAACGTGCGCCCGTCGCCTTCGGCAGGCACAAAGACCGGGTCGTACCCGAACCCGTTGGCGCCCCGCGCCGCATCGATGATGGCGCCTTCGACCGCGCCGGTTGCCGCCGCTTCCCGTCCGTCGGGCCACACCGCCATCGCCACAGTCCGGAAGCGGGCCGATCGGCGCGCGGCTGAAACCGAGCGCATGTCATGCAGCAGCTTGTTCACGTTGTCGGCGTAGGTGACGTCTTCGCCTGCGTAGCGCGCCGAGTACACGCCGGGCGCGCCATCCAGCGCATCGACGAACAGGCCGGTGTCGTCGGCGATTGCCGGCATCCTCAACGCGTTCGCCCAACCCAGCGCCTTGATGCGCGCGTTCGCTTCGAGCGTGGTGCCCGTCTCTTCGACGTCGGGCGCGTGATCGAGCTGTGGCTCGTCGAAGGGACCGGGTTCGGTGAGCACGAAACACTGGGTTCCGTCGACATCGACCGCCCACGCCGCAATCGGGACACCCCAGACCTCGGCGAGGACCTCGCAGATCTCGCGGGACTTGTCGACGTTGCCGCTCGCCAACACGAGCGGGAGCGGGTGCGTGTCGCTCACTTCCGCGGTTCGGGCGGCGTGGCCAGCAGCTCGCGCTGCAACGTGAAGATCTCGCCGATTCCCAGCTCAGCCAACCGCAACAGCTCGTCGAGCTCGGTACGGCTGAACGGTTCACCCTCGGCCGTACCCTGCACCTCGACGAACTTGCCGGCGGCGGTCATGACCACGTTCATGTCGACTTCGGCGCGCGAGTCCTCGGTGTACATGAGGTCGAGCGACGGCAATGCGTCGACGATACCCACCGAGATGGCCGCGCAGAAGTCGGTGACCGGGTGCCTCGCAATGAGGCCGCGCTGCACCGCACGCGAACACGCGTCGTGCAGCGCGAGGAACCCACCGCAGATGGACGCGGTGCGCGTGCCGCCGTCGGCCTGCAACACGTCGCAGTCGACCGTGATCTGTAGGTCGGGCATGAGTTCCAGATCAGTGACGGACCGCAACGACCGACCGATGAGCCGCTGGATCTCTTGCGTGCGACCACTCTGCTTGCCCTTGGCCGCCTCGCGGTTCACGCGCTCGGGCGTGGAGCCCGGCAGCATGGAGTACTCGGCGGTGACCCAACCGCGACCCGAACCCTTCAGCCACGGCGGCACCCGGTCCTCGATGGACGCCGTGCACAGCACGCGGGTACGTCCGAACTCGATCAACACCGAACCGGCCGCGAACTCGGTGTAATCACGGGTGATCACCACCGGGCGCAGTTCGTCGGGCTCTCTTCCATCAACTCGAATCGTCATCGGAGTCAGCCTCTCACACCGACACGGTCACGTGCGGCGCCGCGAGCAACACCTCACCGCCGAACGCAGCTTGGGCCTCGGCCACGCTCACTTGCGGATCGCTGGTGGGCCACAGATGCGTGATCATCAGCTGCTTCGCCTGGGCGGCCCGTGCTGCGTGGGCAGCCTGCGACGCCGAGCAGTGGAACGGCGGCGCGTCGTCGGCATCCTGATAGGGGGCTTCACACACCACCAGATCCGCCCCGGGGCCGAACACTGCCGGCGACCACTGCGGGCCGGTATCCGACGAATAGATGATGCGCCGACCGTCGGCGGAACACTCGACTGCGAACGTGGGCGGCGGATGGTCGGTGCGAGCGAACCGCACAGCGATATCCCCCACCCGCACCTGCTGACCGTCGCTGATCGCGCGCCAGTCGAACGTGTCACCCCACCGGTGATCGATGAGTGGACCGAGCGCGTCCTGGACTTCCGGCGCCGCGTAGACGGGAAGGCCCGACGCGCCCGTTCCGTACTTCATGGCGATGAAGAGGCTGAAGAGATCGACACAGTGGTCCGGGTGCCGATGTGTGATGACGACCGCACTGATCTGTTCCATTGGAATCTCGCGTTGCAACGCGGCGAACGAGCCGTTGCCAGCGTCGACCCACAGCGCCGTGTTCGCGTGGCGGACCAGGTAGCTGCTGCACGCGCCACCGGCGGGGGCGGCGTAGCTCCCCGAGCAGCCCAGGACCGTCAGGTCCACCGCCACTCCTCGACGTCGACGACCTCGGGCCCCAGGAACCGGGTGGCCAGGTGCCGGAACGTCGCCCCGTCGCCACTGGTGATGAAACGGGCCGCATGCGCAACCCGTTCGCCGACACGCGGCTGCAAACGCGCCCGCAGATCGAACGCGGTCTCGTCGGCGCTCGAAACCAGCACCACATCCGGCCCCATGACGTCACTGATGGTGCGCGCCAGCAACGGATAGTGCGTACAGCCGAGCACCAACGTGTCGACCTTTGCGTCACGCACCGGTGCCAACAACCGCTCGGCCAGCACGTGCACCTGATCGGAAACAACGTCGCCGGCTTCGACGAACTCGACGAAGCCAGGACACGCGGCGAACGTGACATCGAGCTCGGGGGCCAACGTCTCGCAGGCCAGCTGATAGGAACCCGACGACACCGTGCCGACCGTCGCGATGACCCCCACCCGCCCGCTGCGCGTGGCCATGGTGGCCGCCCGCACACCCGGCTCGATGACCCCGATGATCGGAATGGGATGCCGTTCCCGCAACGCGTCGAGGGCAACCGATGTGGCGCTATTGCACGCAGCGACCATGGACTTCACATTCATGGACACCAACACCTCGCCGATCTGCAACGCGTACTCCAGCACTTCCTCGTGCGCTTTGGTGCCGTACGGGAACCGCGCGGTGTCGCCGAAGTAGACGAAGTGCTCGTTCGGCAAGAGGTCGATGAGCGAGCGCAACACGGTGAGCCCGCCGAGCCCCGAATCGAAGACGCCGATCGGCCGATCACTCATTGCGTACGACGGTACTGCCCCTCACGCCGGACCCGCCGCTTCATGCGCCGCCCGCTCCAGCCGGTCGATGACGGCCACCCCCAGGCCAGCGGCCGGCGGTGGAACGACGAAGAGCACCTCGAGCCCGGCCGCGTCCGCGTCGCGCAGGCGCGCGTAGAGCGTGTGCGCGAACTCCTCGACGGAACCCGGCGCATCGAGCACCACCACCATCGGGTCGAGATCTGCGGGCACGTCCATGGCCAGCACCCCGACACGCGTCTGCGCGTCACACACCGCCGCTGCTTCCTCGGCCACACAGTCCGCGCTGGCGAGCCGCACCCGTGCGTGCGGCGCGTAGTGCGACGGCAACGTGCCCGGTGCCGCCGTGGTGCCACCCACTGCGAGCGGCGCGCCAATGACCTCGGCGAGCGCTTCCAAGGTGACGCCTCCGACGCGCAACACCCGCGGCACTTCGTCGGTGCAGTCGACGATGGTCGACTCGACCCCAACCCGGCACTCGCCCCCGTCGAGCACCAGCGCGACGTCGTCACCCAGGTCGTCGACGACATGTTGCGCGGTCGTAGGACTCACGCGGCCGAACCGGTTCGCGCTGGGCGCCGCCACCCCGCGCCCCACCAACTCCAACAGGTGGCGCGCCAGCGGATGATCCGGCACGCGCACGCCGACCGTGCTGCGGCCGCCCGTGGCCCGATCCGACACGGCCCCGGGCCGACGTTCGACGATCAACGTAAGCGGACCCGGCCAGAACGCAGCCGCCAACTTCCGCGCGTACGGCGGCGGCGTATGCGCAACGTCGTCGAGCCGCTCGGCGCTCGCCACGTGCACGATGACCGGGTGTGACAGCGGGCGTCCCTTGACGTCATACAGGCGCGCAAGCGCCGCGTCGTTCGTGGCATCGGCCCCCAACCCGTACACGGTCTCGGTGGGGAACGCGACCAATTCGCCGGCGCGCAACAAGTGGGCCGCACGCGCGACATCGCTGCCGATGCGGGGCGAGTTCACCAGTAGTTGACCTGCGTGGCGCGGTCTTCGACCACGTCGGTGCTGTCGGTCCACACACCCGACGACAAGTACTTCCACCCGGCGTCGCACACGATCATGACAATGGTTCCCGAATCCATCTGCGTCGCGACCTTGGCCGCCCCACACGCAATGGCTCCCGACGAGATGCCGGCGAACACGCCGCACTCCTCGAGCAACTTGCGCGTGTATTCGATGGACTGACGCGCCCGCACGATGATCTTCCGGTCGAGCACCTCGGGATCGAAGATGGGTGGGATGAACCCTTCTTCCAGTGACCGCAGCGCCTGCACCTGTTCGCCAGCCGGGGGCTCGACCGCAATGATCTGCGTGTCGGGCTTGTGGTCCTTCAAGTAGCGGCCCACTCCCATGAGCGTGCCGCTGGTGCCCAGCCCCGCGACGAACGCGTCGATCTCCGGACAGTCGCGCAGGATCTCGGGACCCGTGGTGTCGTAGTGCGCCTTCCAGTTCTGTTCGTTGCCGTACTGGAAGAGGAACACCTGACTGGGATCGTCGGCTGCCAGCTTCTCGGCCACGCGAATGGCGCCGTTGCTGCCTTCGTCGGCCGGCGTGGCGATTACTTCGGCACCCCACGCTTCGAGGATCTGCTTGCGTTCGGGCGACACGTTCTCGGGCAACACGATGCGTAACCGGTAGCCCTTGAGTTTGCACACGAGCGCCAAACCGATACCAGTGTTGCCACTCGACGGTTCGATGATGGTGGCGCCGGGTTGCAGCCGTCCCTCGCGCTCGGCAGCTTCGACCATGCGCAGCGCAATGCGGTCTTTCACCGAACCAGCCGGGTTCTGCCCCTCGAGCTTCCCGTAGATCTTGACGTTGGGATTGGGCGACAGCGCGTGCAACCCGACGAGCGGCGTGTTGCCGACGAGTTCGAGGATGCTCTCGAACTTCATGGGTTCACCCGCCGGCGACTGCAGGGAGCACCGAGATCTCGGCGCCGTCGGGCACCTTGGTGTCGAGCCCGTCGAGGTACCGCACGTCTTCGTCGTCGACGTAGACGTTGACGAACTTGTGGAGCGCTCCGTCGTCGCCCACGAGTTGGCCGGCCAGACCGGGGAAGCGCGCCACGAGGTCGGCGAAGACCTCGCCCACCGTGGCACCATCGGCCGCGACCGTGCCAGCACCGTCGACGTGGACCCGCAGGACCGTGGGGATGCGAACTTGGACTGCCACCAGGACTCCAGGGGCCGAGGGGGAACCGACAGAGCGATTCTAGGGCCGTTGGGTCATATTTCCGCCCCGGGACTACGCTCTGCGTCATGGGAGATGGGGTATTCGAGTCAGATCAAGATCCGAAACCGCAGTTCGTGGCCACCACCACCATGGCGCCCCCCGAAGCGGCACCTGCAGAACTCGACGACGACGTCGAGATCGACCTCGTGACCAACGAGGTCCGCGCCGGTGACCTCACCGTCGACTTCGCCGGCGAGGCGGTCGACACCGAAGCCGCCGTCGCGCCGGTCCACCCGCACGCAAAGCGATACCTCGTAGCCGGCATCGCTGCGCTCGTCGCAGTGTTCGCGATCACCGCTGGCGTTCTGGCCACCAAGTCGCGCACGAAGCCAGCCGAACGCATCGCCACCGAACCATCGACCACCGCATTGGTCTCCACCACTGCGACCCCGGTCACCACTGCGCCGGCACCCGAACCCGCGCCGGCCACCGAAGCACCCGCTCCCGCAACCACCGTGCGTCAACGCCCGGCCACGAACACCACCGTTGCGGAAGTACCCACCACATTGCCACCGGTCATCATCGACCCGCCCCCCGGCGGGTTCCCTGACCGCGTCGAACGCTGAGCGCAGCGAGTCAGGCGTCGAGGTCCGGCACTTCGACCGGCACCTCGATGATTTCGCCGTCGACGATGCGGAAGCTCCGCAATACGGGGTCGGCGTGGCGCAAGCTCACCAGCACGTAGAACCAGCGCGGGTCGGCGGCCTGGCGCACATCGGTGGCCGAAGGCCACGCATCGGTGTGCGTGTGCGAGTGGAACACGCCCACCACGTCGCCACCGGCTGCTTCGGCCCCCCGCATCGCAGCCAGCAGGTCACGCGAATCAACGGTGTAGGTGCGACCTGACTCGTCGGCGTTGCGACAGCAGTACACCTCGGTGATCTCGCCGGTGGGCTGCAGATCGGCATCGAGCGGCCCGCCCAACATGCCGCACGCCTCGTAGGGGTAGCCGTCGAGGCAATGCGCAATGATGCGGACGTATTGCGGGCGGGTGAGCCGCATGGCCGGTGCAGACACGGCGGCGATCGTACCGCCGGCCGCGCCTCGCTAACGTCGTATCCCATGTCTCGACGCGGCGACCAAACCGTCATCACCAATCGCCGCGCCCGGCACGACTACGAGATCCTCGACACGTTCGAATGCGGCGTGGTCCTCCACGGCGCCGAGGTGAAGTCCATCCGCAACTCGCGAGCGAACCTGCAAGACGCCTATGCCCGAGTGGACGGCGGCGAGGTGTGGTTGCACGGCATGCACGTGTCGCCCTACGAATTTTCACGCGGCGACCTCGACCCGGTACGGCGCCGCAAACTGCTGCTCCACCACGGCGAGATCGACGAAATCATGCGCAAGACCGCGGAGAAGGGCGTCACCCTCGTACCCCTGAAGGTCTACTTCAAGAACGGGCGCGCCAAGGTCGAGCTCGCGTTGGCGCGCGGCAAGCGCCACTACGACAAGCGCCAGGCCCTGGCGGCACGAGACGCGAAACGCGAAGCCGAACGCGCCATGAAGGGTATGCGCGACTGACATGGCCGCGATCCCGCCGGCGTTCATCGAGCGCATGCGCGCCATCCCCCACCTCGATGCCGAAGCGTTGTTCGCCGCCCTCGACCAACCGTCGGTGCGCGGCGGGCGGATCAACCCCACACGGTTTGCCACGGTCGCCGACCTGTCGTCAGCGCTCGGGGTACCGCTGAGCGCATCGCCGCTGCACCGCGACGGGTTCGTCGTGGAAGACGCAACGTTGCTGGGCGCCCACCCACTCCATGCCGCCGGGGCGTACTACCTCCAGGAACCGTCGGCCGCACTGCCCGTCACCGTGCTCGACCCCCAACCCGGCGAGATGGTGCTCGACCTGTGCGCCGCGCCGGGCGGCAAGACCACTGCCATTGCCGCCGCCATGGCCGGCGAAGGCACCCTCGTCGCCAACGAGATCCACCCGACGCGCGCTCGGTCGCTGGCCACCACTCTCGACCGATGGGGCAATGCGAACGCCGTCGTCACCAACGAGTCGCCCGAGCGACTGAGCGGAAAACTCGCCCAGACATTTGACCGCGTGTTGGTGGACGCGCCGTGTTCGGGCGAGGGGCTGTTCCGCCGCGACCTGGCGGCCCGTGGCGAGTGGAGCGAGCGAGCCGTCGACGGATGTGCCCGCCGGCAGGCAGGAATCCTCGAGCATGCCGCCGTGCTCACGCAGCCTGGCGGCGTGCTGGTGTACTCCACGTGCACGTTCGAGGAAGTCGAGAACGAACTCGTCGTTCGTGCATTTCTCCGCGACCACCCGGGATGGGAACTCGATCCGATCGAACCAATCGGTGGCGCCGTCGAGGGGACGCTGCCCGGCACGGTGCGCGTGTACCCGCACCTCGGAGCAGGAGAAGGCCAGTTCGTGGCGCGGCTGCGCGCACCTGACGGTGCGCGGCGGCGCGTTCGCACCGTCGAACCCGGCCGTGCGCCGGGGGCTGCGATCAACGCGTGGAACGCGTTTGCGAATGACGCGCTCGTCGCCTTCGATCCACCCGGACCGCTCATACTGAATGGCACCACGCTCGTCAGTGCCGCCGCGGCGCCAAACCTGGCCGGTCTCGCCGTGTTGCGCGCCGGCGTACCCCTCGGTTGGTTTCGCGCCAACCGCATGGAACCCACCACTGGGCTCGCACACATCCTCGACGTCGAGCAGGCGAACACTGCAATTCCCCTGGAAGGTGCCGATCTCGATCAGTACCTGCGCGGGGAACCCATCGTCGCAGAGGCAACCGGGTGGACGGTCATGACCGTGGCCGGCGTACCGCTTGGTTGGGGGCGCGCGCAGCGGGGCACGGTTCGCAGCAAGTTCCCGCCATCTTGGCGGCCGTGGGTGCACACATCCCAGCTCGAACACTGACCGCGCGCATCTTGCTCACCTGTCACACCTGTCACACCTGCATCGAACGCGCGCAACGAGACGTGTTCTACCCACACGCGTACCCGCGCTGAACTGGGCCTTCAGTTCCCCGCTCCTGACGACCGATGAATCGGATCGGAGTAAGGGCCCCGATATTCATCAGGGAGCGGGACAATGGACACGAAATTTCCAGGCGGTCGCGCGCGCCTTGCGCGCCGCTCACGACTCATCGTTTTGGGGGTGATGATCGCCTCGGCGTCGCTGGTTGCGGCGTGCGCAGAGGCGCCAGCATCACCGACTACGACATCAACCAAAGCCAACGCACAGCCAACCGCACTGCGTCGGTCGCAGCCCACCACGACCGCCGTCACCGTGCAAGCCGAGAACGCTGCGTCCAACATCGGAACCGAGACCCGTTGGCCCGGCTATGAAGGCACTGGATACCGCTGCTGCTGGCTCGGCGACGGACAGTACGTTACGGCGTCGTTCGCGGTGCCGAAGGCCGGGACCTATCCTTTCACGATCCGCTACTCGGCGGCACCCAGCGGTGCGGCTCGCCAACTCAAAGTGAACGGTGCGGTCGTCATGAACACCTGGTCGCTGCCGGCAACGGCCAACTGGTCGACCTGGCGGACCGAAACCGTGAACCTGTCGCTCGGAGCGGGGACGAACACGATCTCCGTCGTGCACTCATGGAACGCTGCCAGCGCCAACTACCTGAACCTGGACTGGCTGCGGCTGGGCGGGCTGACCTCGTCGTCTACGTCGACGACCAGCGCGCCGACCACGACCGCGGCGCCAACGACCACCGCCGCACCAACCACGACCGCGGCGCCAACGACCACCGCCGCACCAACCACGACCGCGGCGCCAACGACCACCACTGCGCCCGCACCAAGTGCGGTCACGGCCTACCCCAAGCGCACCGACGTGCGCGGCGCCAACCCGGCGCTGATCACCACGGAGATCCGACCGGCCAACGGTGCGCTCGTCCTCAGCGACACGAACGCATTACTGTCCAACGCGCGGGTCTACGGGGCAGTCGTGCACACCGGAGGCGGCACGCTGACGCTGCGGAACGTCGAAGTGATCGGTGGCTACGGCGACTACCGCTTCGTGCGAACGAACGGCACGCTCGACGCCGACGCTCTCACCGTGAAGTGGAACGGCAACGAGACGGGCATGTCGTCGACAGAATCGCACGGCGTGTTCGCCGGGCGCGGCCAACACCGGCTCACCAACTTCGACATCTCCGGAGCGCAGACCGGCATCGCCCTCGGTGGTGGCCCAGATGCCACCCGACCGGCGTACGTCGAGAACGGAATCGTGCACAACCTGCACTCGTACTTTGGCGGCCACGTCGAGTCGATGTTCGCCGGCGTGACCGGAGGCGGGTACTTCAATGTGCGACACAACCACTTCGAGCCCGGCTCGAACACCGGCTGGCAGACCGCAGCAGTGTTCATGCAACCGATCGGCGGTGACACCTACCTCCGCCTCGAGGGCAACTTCCTGGGCGGTTGGAACATCACCCTGTACGTGCAGAGCGCATCCGGATCCGGTGCAACGTGGACTCCGAGCCTGAGCGGCAACCAAGGCCACGTGACCGCAATCAACAACGACTTCGGTCCGATGTTGATGAACCCGCCCGGACCGAGCTGGGCGACGTACTGGAAGCAGGCGTTCGCCAACATCGACGGGTGGACCGGGAACCGGCAGGTGACCACCACGTACGCGCCGACCGGCGTGACGATCCCGGCGCCGCCGAACCGAGCGGAAGCCGACTCGAACGGGCTGGTGAACATCCTCTACTGGCCCACGAACACCGGGCCCTGACCCGGAATGAGGGGTGTGCCCGACCGGACCAGCATGGGGCCCGGTCCGGATCGGGCCCTCCCCCCTCTTCTTCCTGACTTTGCGTCGCAAACTGCCAAAATAGCGGCTGTTTGCGACGCAAAGTCGCGGAAGTAGGGGTTGAGAATGCCGGTCACAGGCCGAGCGTTACCATTGAGCATCCGGTGCCAATGCAACCAACACGCATCCGCGGCGGCACCGATTGACATGGGGGTGCGTGGCTTCGATCCTGAGGATTGAGGTGGGTGAAGCGAGCCGACGTTGACGGATCGTCGTGAAAGAGTCGTCACCACCTATATATGCCGAGGACAACCTCGCACTCGCTGCTTGATCACTGATTAAGTAGCGCATCCGACACTGACCCAGTTGCCCGGTCGGACCGGATGTCATCAAAGGGCGACTCACCAACGGGACATGCTCGAGGGCCCGGCGGGACACTTCACTCGAGCTGGACACGCTGCAGGGTGCCGCTGCTCGTCAGCGTGTCGAGATCAAATCATCGGATGCGCTCGGAGAAGCCCCACTGAGAACTTGGGAGACGCGGGTTCGACTCCCGCCACCTCCACCATCTTCCATTAAGAGCTTCCGTGCGTCATCGCGTGAAATGACGCTCGTGTGTCACCGCGCCAACCTGAATCGAGTACTCGGTGTACAACGCCTCGACGCCCCGACGTTGGGCGGCGCGGTGTTCGGGATGGTCGCGCCACGCGTTGTGTGACTCCTCATCCGCGAACGTCACCACGGTGACCCGTTCACCGTCCGGAGCACCGAATGTCTTCGCGTCCACGAATCCGGGCATCGACCGTGCGAGTTGCGTCATCGCCTCGGCCCGCGAGTGGTACTCGGCCTCATACGCGGGATCGAGCCGGCTCCGAAAGATCGTGATCACCGCCGCGCCCATCGTCCTCCCCCATCGCGCTCGTGGGCACGAGTCTGGCCGCGGTTCGGCCGAACCTCGGTGACCGTGCGAAACGCCACGCCACCTCGGATTGCGAACCAACGGCCAACGATCCGAGCCAGCCGATCAGCGGCGCGGGTGCGCCGCGAGGAACGACCAGACGGCTCGACTCGCGTCGAGCTTCGGATACGGCTCGCCAACCAGCGATGCGCCAAGGCGCGACGCTGCGTCGTGTCCCATCCACGCGTGTGTCGCACCCGTCACGGCAACGAACTGCACTGCAGTGTCGCCACGACACGACTGCCATGTGGTCACTGCGAGATCCGGGTTCGCCGGATCCGCTCCCGGGACCGGCGGTGGCACGCACCCGTTCGCGTTCACGAACGCGTCGACCGCGGCGCGCGCCGAACGGAACTCGACCCCGGCAACGCCAGTGCCCTTCCCACCGTCGATCGGATGATTCGTATCAGCCGTGCCATGCTGGTGGAACACCGACACCGGGCGGGCGAGCGAACACGAGTCAACACCCAAACTTCCGGCCTGCACTCCAATGGCGACGATCTGATCCGACAGCTCGCACGCCAAGCGGTACGCCATGATCGCACCGTTCGAATGACCCGCTGCGTAGGTGCGCTGCGGATCAATCAGGAGTTGAGAGCGCAGCAATTCGATGAGTTGCCGCACGAACGCCACGTCATCGACGTTCGCTTCAACCGCAGGACCGCAGCAGTAGCCACCGTTCCACGTCTGCAGACGCGACGCACGAGGCGCGCCGATCCCATCCGGGTACGCCACGATGAATCCGTTCGCTTCGGCCAACCCGTCGAAGCCCGAGTTGGCCGCGAACTGCGCGCCGCTGCCCATCCCGCCGTGGAGCGCGACCACGAGTGGCGCAGCCGTGCGCTTGTCCAGCGCGGACGGAACGTACAGCCGGTAGGTGCGGGTGTGGCCGTCAGCGGTACGGATCTCTCCGGTGGTGGTTTGCCCAGTCGGAGTGACCGCCGCGTTTGTTCCCGCGTACGGATTGTAAGGAACAGTCATCGTGGAACTCGTGGTCGATGGAGGTGGGGAGACTGTGGTCGATACCGAACTCGATCGCTGCCGCGCGCACCCAGCACATGCCACAACGAGGAGCACCGCTAAGCCCGCGAGTACGACTCCGCAGCAGTGGGATCGAATCCTGCGTCGTGCTCGCCGAGCGCAACGACCCCGACTGGGCAGTGGAGTACACATCGCGCGAACGCTAATGGACGAGTCCCGACCATCAGCGTGCGGCCCGGTAGCGAAAATCCGTCGACTCAGCTACGCCGCGGCGGCCACACTCCAAGCAATGAGTTACGACAATGCGCGCATCGTGGTGCGCGACCACTTCGGCCACGACGCCGCCGCCACCGTTGAACGCGTCGGGGCCGGCGCGTGGTCCGAATGCTTCGCCTTCCAAGCCGATGATCGCGACCTCGTTGTGCGCATCGGAAATCATCGCGACGACTTCGAGCGCGACCAGCTCGCCGCGGCCTGGCGCAGCGACACGCTGCCGATCCCCGAGGTCCTCGAAGTCGGCGACATCGCCAACACGCACTTCGCCATCTCGACCCGCGCCTTCGGTACGCCCATCGACGACGGCTCGGCCGAAGAATGGCGCGCGCTACTCCCCCATGTACTCGCAATGTTCGACGCCATGCGCACGATCGAACCCCCTGGTACCGGATTCGGCGGCCTCGACCAGCAAGGCAACGCGCCGCACACAACCTGGGCCGAGTTCCTCACGAGTTTTCCCGACACGCCCGACTTGCGCACGCACGGATGGCGCCAAATCGTCGACGAGTCACCGACGCTGCGCGCAACGTTCGATCGAGGACTCGGACGACTTCACGATCTCGCGGCCGACCTCACGCCGTCGCGCCACGTTGTGCACGGCGATCTCCTCAACCGCAACGTGTTCACAAACCAGGGCCGCATCAGCGGCATCTTCGACTGGGGCTGCGCAATGTATGCCGACCCCCTCTGGGACGCGGCATGGCTCAGCTTCTGGAACCCATGGCATCCCGGGCTGGCCCACATCGACATCGTGAGCGCAATGCGGGTGCATTCCGAGCACGCCGGACACTCGATCGACGATTTCGATCGTCGGGTTCACGCTTGCATGCTGCGCATCGGCCTCGACCACATCGGTTATTGCGCGTGGACAGGGCAACACGCCGACGACCTCGAACGCATCGCGGCGCAGGTGGACACGCTGACGCTCCACCCGACGCGAGCGATACGAGAAACCAGTGGGTGAGCAGCGCGTCGGCCCACCATGCGGGCGGTGGCGACGGGTACAGTTCGCACGCGGCGCGCACCGAGCACGCCACCAAGCCGTCAGACCGTCGCCGTCATTGGAGTCCGTCCCATGGGCCTGTTCAAGAAGATGAAGGAAGCTGTCGCGGGTACGGAAGCCGACGACATCAAAGACGGTGTCCTTGCCACCGGCCTCATCACAGCCATGGACGCCAGTGGCACCTCGATCACCGTCGGCAACTACAAGTACCGGATGCGCACCTTTGCCCTAACGGTGCAGCCACCCGACGGCACTCAGTACGCCGCGAAGTCGCACCAGAAGATCCTCGAGTGGGACATGGCACGCATCCAACCCGGCGCCACCGTGTGCGCCGTCCGAGTCGACCCAACCGATCCGCAACGCGTTGCGATCGATTGGCAGACCGAACCCCCCGGCCAGATCACCGCGCCAGCCACGCCGGGAGAGCACACCGGCGACGAGATCATCGCAACCGGCGAAGCGTGCACCGTGGTGGTCGCGGCATTCCAGGACGCCAATATGAAGCATCCGCGCGCCGGCCTCCCCGTCTACGCGTTCATGCTCACCGTTGTGCCCCAAAGCGGGGATCCGTACCAGGTGCAACTCGGCATCGGCGTGCCGCCGGCAGCACTGCCCAGGCTCTTCAACGGTGTGCAACTCCCCGCCAAGCGCATTCCTGGACTGGCCGAAGACGTCATGATCGATTGGGACCCAGTCGTCGCGCCGTGACGCCAGCAGAACGCACACCATCCGTGTAGCCCCTCTAGCGGGTGCTGGCCAATTGCGGCCCGTCCCTGTGCGTTCGCCACCGCCCCGGCGCTAAAACCCATGCATGTCCAATGGCGGCACTGAGCGGGTCATCACGATCACCAACGATGCAGACCGACTGTCGTTCCTCGATCTTCTCGTCGCCCAGTCACCACTCGGGATCGCGTTCTTCGATTTGGACCGCCGGTACCAGATCGTCAACGAGCAACTCGCGGACATCATGGGGGTGCGGTCCGACGACCTGATCGGCCGTCAGCTCGGCGGGATTGTCGCGAGCCAAGCCGAACGCAGCCGACAGATCTTCGAGCAGATTCAGGCCACGAATGCACCGGTGCGCGGCGTGCAGATCACCGATGTGACGCCTGCCGACCCTGCACCGCACACGTGGTTCAGTTCGTGGTACCCGGTCCACGATCCCGACACGGATACAACCATCGGCGTTGCGTGCATCGTGCACGACATCACCGAGCAGGCTCGCTATGAGCGCCTCCGAGTCTTGGCCGTAAGACTCATGGAGGCCGCCACGACCGATCAGATCCTCGCAGCAACGCTCGAACACTTGAGTGCCGAAGCCGGGACCGATGATGTCGGCATCTGGGCGGCTGACAGCGCCGACGCCACCATGCTGCGCGCGCTTGCGCGAGGGACCGAATCCACCCGGACGCTGCCACAACTCGAGGTCGACACGGAATCGCCGCTCTGCAACGCGTTCCGCAGCCGACGAATGGTGCAGGTGCGCGGCGCCCATGAGCTCCAAGAGCGGTTTCCCAACAGCCCCATGCTGACCATGCATCCACCGGTGGAGTGTGCCGTGGCTGTCCCGCTCCGCGAGGACGGCCGGGTCTTCGGTGTCCTTGCCGCAATGTGGTCCGAACCCGGCGCACTCGACGACGGCATGTCCGACTACGTCGAAACCCTCGGAACTGTTGTGCAAGGCGCAGTCATCCGCCTGCTCGGTCTGGAACGCGAACGCACCCTCGCGCTCGAATTCCAAGAGGCATTCCTTCCCGCAGGGCTCCCAAGTCGCGTCGACGGATTCGAACTCAGCGGACGCTACGAGGCGGCGGAGAACGTGGTCGGCGGCGACTTCTACGACGCGTTCGAACTCGCCGACGGACGACTGGCGTTGGTACTCGGCGATGTCGCAGGGCACGGCATCAAATCGGCGGCGCTCATGGCTGAGACCAGGTACCGAGTGAACACCTTGCTTCATGAACACTCCGCGCCCAGAGCCGTGATGACTGCGGTCAACGCCATGATCGGCGATCGTTCGGCGTTCATAACACTGGTGATTGCGATCGCCGATCCCGTCAGGCGGGTGGTTACCTGGTCGAGTGCAGGCCATTCGCCACCGCTTTTGATTGCGGGCTCCAGCCACGTACGCGTCCTCGACTCGTTCCAGCCCGGGCGTCCAATCGGGCTCGGTGGCCCCAGCCATTTCACCGAAGACTCCGCCTCTCTACGCGCCGGCGACACGCTCCTCTTCTACAGCGACGGACTCATCGAACGCCGCAACGAAGGATATGAAGAAGGCGAGCAGCGCCTCATCCGAATACTCGAAGACATGCGCGACGAACCCATCGATCGGCTCATCGACACACTCGTTGCGAGGTGTCCGCCACCAATACGGTTCGATGACCTCTGCGTACTCGTCGCCCGATTTTCGCCGTCCGACTGAGGATCAGCTGTCGAGCAGCAACCGCTTCACATCGGAAGTACGCGACGCAAGCCCGTTGGCCAGGTTTGCCAACTCACCCGCACCACGTGCGGTCGTGCCCACTGCGTCGGCGACCGCCGAGATGCTGGACGAGATCTCAATTGCCGTCGCACCTTGTTCCTCGACCGCGCCCGCAATCGACTGTTGCAGGTGGCTGATCTGACCGATCACCTCGCTGATGCGGCGGATCGCTGCCACCGAACTATCGACCTCGGAGCCAATCGACTCGACGCGGCGCACAATGTCGCCCGTTGCCTCGCTGGTCTGATTCGACAGTTCCTTGACCTCGTCGGCGACCACCGCGAACCCCTTGCCCGCCTCACCGGCACGCGCCGCTTCGATCGTCGCGTTGAGCGCAAGGAGGCGGGTCTGGGCCGCGATGTCGTCAATCAGCTTCACGACCTCGCGGATCGCTTCACTGCTCGCACCGAGCGCCGCAATCGTGTCGGTCGCGGCCGAGGCGGAACTCACTCCTTCGTGCGCCACCATCGCCGCTGCCGACGCCGACTCGGCGATTTCGTTGATACTCGCAGTCAGCTGTTCCGCTCCCGCCGCGACGACCCCCGCTTGGGTTGCTGCGTGGTCGGCGGTCGAGTTGAGTTCGGTGCTGACCGACGCAAGCGAGTCGCCCATCTGCGCGAGTTCGCCAATGACGTCTTTCGCCTGGCGTTCCTCCTCGCCAACGCTCTCCCAGTTCACGACGTAGCCGAGCAACACGCCCTCGTCGTCGATCATCTGCGCGAAGTCGGCCCGCAAGCGTGCGTCGCCGAAGGCCAACACTGCGTGGTGCGGCAAGCCCGACAGTGACCGCAGGATCGCCTCCACGCGAGCGGGGTCGGAGTGGAAACGGTGGATGGAACCACCAAGGAGCTCGCTCGTACCGATCTTGAACTTTCGCTGAATCTCTGGCGCGAGATCTTTGAGTGTCTCGGCGGACCGGCGGTTCATCCAGATCAGGTTCAAGTTGATGTCGGCAAGGAACACGTTGGTCTGCACCGACTCGAGCGCCGATCGCATCATGCGCGCGTTGGCAGTCAGACCAGTGGCCGGCGCGTCGAAGCCCGCCCGCGTGTGACTCATCATCCTCGAACCCCTTCCGATTTCGGCAGGGGCTTCATCGGCCCGGGATCCAAGCCGCCTGAGGCGGTTGGGGACATTTCATCCCAAGATCAACCCGTCGGCGCCCCCGACCCCTCGGACCGTTGCCACGGGAGTCGGCCCTCGATCTCGATCTCGAGCGAGAAGCTCAACACGGTCCGGATGGCCACGATCAGCGCCAATGCGCCCACATTGGCGAGGGACGGATCAACCGCCACGGTGCGAATGAGGTCGGCCGCCACCAGGATCTCGAGGCCCAAAAGGATGGTGCGCCCCAGCGAGTTGCGCAGCTCGACGTAGAGCCCCGCATTGTGCCCCTGCACGACCCGCACCCCCGAACGAGCGAATCCCCAGACGGCCCCCGCAATGAGGATGGCGACGCCCAGTGCCTCGAAGCCCTTGGCGATGTTGCTCATCAGCTCCTCGAAGTGCATGGCGCCATGTTCGCACCCGCGCGCCCGCACGCTGCGGACATACGCTCAGCCAGTGACCCGAGCCCGCCATTGGGATGACGTCTATTCGAGCCGGTCACCCACCGACGTGAGTTGGTATCAGGCCGACGCCGTTCCCTCGCTCGACCTCATCGCCGAATACATTCCCAACCTCGACTCCCTCGCAGCAATCATCGACGTGGGCGGCGGCGAATCATCACTGGTGGATGGACTACTCGCACGCGGATTCACCAACGTCACCGTGCTCGACGCTTCACAGGTTGCGCTGAGCGCAACCGCGCAACGGCTCGGAGACCGCGCGTCAACTGTGCACTGGGTGTGCGCCGATGTCGTCGAGTGGATGCCAACTGATACCTACGCGTTGTGGCACGACCGCGCCGTATTCCACTTCCTCACCGAACCAATCGAACGTACGCACTATGTGACGATCGCGTCCGCGGGCATTGCGGGTGGTGGCCACCTGGTGATCGGCACGTTCGCTGCCGACGGACCCGAACAGTGCTCCGGGCTCCCCGTCATGCGGTACTCCCCCGAAGATTTGGCCGCGGTGTTCGCACCGTCGTTCGAGGTCGTTGGATCACAACGTGAAGTACACCGCACGCCCTGGGGCGCCCCGCAACCGTTCACCTGGGTGGTGTTGCGGCGCGTTCCGTCGGCGCGCCATCAGCTCACTTGAGCGACTCACCCGGCTGACCGCCACCAGCCCCGAGTTCGGCCTCCGCCGCCGCCAGCACGCGCCGAGCCAACTCGGAATCGACATCAGCACCCTGGGCGCGTTGCTCCCGCCACCATTGCTCGAGAATGGTGGCCGCAAGCCCTTGGCCGGCCGCACCGTGCTTCTTCACCCACTCGCTCCGCCGCAATTCGTCGTGCGCGAGCCACTCGGTGATCGCGTCGAATTGCATGTCGGTGACTGGCAGCCCCAAGACCGCGCTGAAGAACGGCAACAGATCAGCCCGATAGTCATGGCCTTTCGCCGCGATGACGCCGGGTGTGACCCGCGCCGCGTTCTTCATGTCGACGAGCACTTGGAAGAACGCCGACGATGGCATCCACCGCATCCCCTTCGGAACACCGCTCGGCCGGGTGTTCGGAGACCCCAGCCACGGGGGCGATTGGATGAACAGTTCCGGCCCGAACTGGGCCACGCCGTCATCATGGTGCGTGATCATCACGTATCGCAGCATGCGCCGCGCCTCCTCCGACACGGTGCGGTACTCGTCGATGTCGTTGAACACTCCGAGCGTCGCCGGGTCGACGTCGGTACGGCCGTCGAAGAGCACCTGCTCTTTCCACTTGCTGAAGTGGGGCGTACCGATCCAGATCGCGTAATCGACACCCACCTCGTCGAGTCCATAGGTGCCCAACCCGACGAACGCATCCTGCGACGACCATGCGCCCAAGCTCTCACCGAACAACACGAGTTTCGGACGTCGTTCTGCGGGCTGCTGCAACAGCCGCGCGTGGATGGCGTCGAGGAGCAAGCGCGACTGCAGGCGCCCTTCGGCCACCCGGTCGAGCGACAACACCGATGGGCGGGCGGCATATTGCAACGCCACCGTGGCACAGTTCCCGCAAGTGAGCATCTCGAACACACCCACGGCAATCGGGTTCACGTACCCCGTGCCCGTTGGAACATCGACCATCAACCAAGGCCGAGCAAACGCATTGGTCCGTTCGAGCTCTTCTATTGCGAGCTCGACGCGCTTCTGCGGAGTAGCTGCGCTCTCCAGCCCCACATAGGTGCGAACGGGCATGACGGCGCCATCGCCTCCCATCACGTCATTGATCCGCGCGGGGATACTTGGTGTCCACGCAAAGCGTCGACCCTGACGGGACAACGTGGCGAAGTCGACCCGACTGTCGAGACTCCCCGATGAGAGCGGCGCCGGCGGCGGAATATCGAACGCCGCCTCGACTGCCGTTTCCTTGTGTTCGATCGACGCGTACGCGTGCTCGATACCAAATCGGGTGAGCCCCGCCAGCGCACCCAGCGTTGCGACGTGACCGACCAAGCGCCAGAGCGCAGGACCACCGGGCAACGCGCGCCCCAGCGTACGGCCGATCACTTCGGCACTCGCACGCTCGGCCGCACCCATCAACAAGGTGGACCCCGTCACCCCCAGCCCCAACGCGAACGCGCGCCCCGCCGACACCTGCATGGTCTCCGCGGGCAAGTCGGCGTCGAGGCGCTCAGCGCGCCGCCGCCGGAACTCGACTGCCGCCGCGATCGCGCCAGTGGCCGGAATGATGAGCGGCACCGTACGTCGTGCCGGCCGATTGGCGCCTCGCTCCTGCAACGCGCCGACCATTGCGCCGGCCGCGCCCGCAACGGAGAGGAAGAACCCGCCCGTTCGTAACGCTGCACGCGGCAGCGGTTCGCGCGGGTGCGCCCGCCACTTGCGCTGCAACACGATTCCTGCGCCGTAGGCGGCAACGTCGGCTGCAATAGCGGCGCGACTCCACCGGGCCATCCGCGTTCCGGAAGTGCCCCCCGGTACCAACGCCACCCGCGCGGCCGCCTGGATCGCCTCTTGGAGCACCGTCACGATGGTGGAGTTGGTGGCCATCGACAGGCCCGTGATCAACGCCTGATCAACCGTGCTGCGCTCCACCAACGTGCGCTGGAACGTGAGCGGCGCGTTCCCCGCCGCGAAGAGCAGACCGGCCTGCTCGGCCCGGTAGCCCAAGGTGTCGTCGAAGCGAATCCGCATGGCGACACCCTAGAGAGCCGGCGGGGGCAGCCGCCCCTCCCCTGGCGAAGCTGCTTGACTCTTCACCGTATGAATCCCAAAGGTGTCTTCCGCCGAATCACCATCAGCCACCGAATTCTGCGCAGCTTCGTGATCCTGGTGGTGATCGTGGCTCTGTACTTCCTCGTACCGCCACGCAACCGAGCGGGCGGACCCGGGGCGGTGCTGTTCTCGCTCATCGTCATGGCCGTTGCGTTCACGCTCTTCGGCCTGAGTGTGCGCCGCCGGATCCGTGAATACCGCAAGGGCGGCAACTGGCAGGCCACCGGCCTCGAGACACTCGTGTTGGCGATCCTCATCACGGCGGTCTTGTTCGCGTCGCTCTATTTCGCGCTCGCCTCGTATCCCGGCCAGATCGAAGGCATCCAAACCAAGATCGACGCGCTCTACTTTTCCGTGACGACGCTGGCCACAGTGGGATACGGCGACATCCATCCCGCCGGACAGGTGACACGCGTCGTGGCCACGTTCCAGATGCTCTTCGACCTGGTGTTCATCGCCACGGGAACCGGTCTGGTCGTGAGCTCGATGTTCGCCCGCGCCCAAGCGGCCGTTGTACGCGGGAACACCCAACCGACAACAGGGACTACAGACCCTCCTGGGCCGTGATCTCCCCTGCGGCCACCGCCTGCTCGAAGCGTGCGTAGTCGCGCTCGTTCTGATCGGCGTACGCCACCGAGAAGTCGGTGATCGCCTGGTCGAAGACCTCGCCGCCGCCCAAGTAGGCACCGATCGCAATGCGGTCGCCCGAACGCGCATGCGCACGCGCCAAGGTCCAACCGCAGAGCCGCGCGTACAACTCCATGCCCGACGGCACCATCGTCTCGAGGTCGGCGGATCCCTTCCAGTCGCGCAGCTGGCGCAGGTAGAAGTCGCGCTCCTGGCCGTCGAGTCCGTGAGCACGTTCCCAGCCCAAGAAGATGTCGCTCGAGGCTTGCATCAGGTGCTGGCCCGCAACGACCCGCTGCCCCTGGTTCGCGTACTGACTGGTACCGGCGAACGCTTCGAGCACTGACGGTTGCGCTTCCTTGGCCTGCAGGAAGAGTGGGTCGGTTTCGTCACGGCCCTGCAACAGCAAGATGTAACAGCGCGTCCCCACACTGCCCACCCCCACCACCTTGCGGGCGACCTCCAACAACTCGAACTGCTCCAGCAGATGACGCCGGTCCGGCTGCAACGAGTGACGGTACGTGCGCACCAACCCCCGCATCATCCGGTTGATGGTGTCGGCTTCGAGATCCGGGAACAGCTCCTCGATCGGAACGATCAGCGGCGGATCCGAAACGATGCGCCGCGTGCCGTCGACCACGGTGGTGAGCTTGTTCAACGCCTGCATGCTGTCGCGGGTACGCGCCTTTGCAATGGTCTTCTGGGCGCGCTTCACCGACGACGGGTCGAGATCCGGATGCACGAACTCGTTCATGAACCGATCCACGTCGAGACGCGAGTACCACACCTCGAGATTGCTCGTACCCGCGAAATTGCGCATGGCCACGCGGTACTCATTGGCCCCCGCTCCTGCGATGGCCCGCTGCTCTGCGTCGGTGAACTCGCGGTCGCGTGCGGCCACCACCAAACTTGCGCACAAGCGTTTGACGTCCCACTCCCACGGTGCCGGCAACGTCTCGTCGAAGTCGTTGACGTCGAACACGAGGTTGCGCTCCGGCGACGCAAACACGCCGAAGTTGGCCAGGTGCGCGTCACCACACGCCTGCACCTTGATGCCGCTGTTTCCCGTGGTGGCCAGGTCGGCTGCCATCACCAACGCCGCACCCCGGTAGAAGGTGAACGGCGACACCAACATGCGCCCGTACCGAATGGGAACGAGCTCGGGCACACGCGACGGCGCCTGCGACTCCAGCAGCTCCACCGGGTCACGGCGATCCGCGGCCGGCTCGAACGCCGCGTGACTCGACCGCGGCACATCCGAACGGGCGGCCTTCCCGCGTGCCAGGCGTTCCTCGGGCGCGGGGTGGGGAACCACCGGTGCGAGCGCGCCGCGCAAGGCGGAGTGCGACGGATTGGGAACGGTGCTGCTCATGGCGTCGTACCGTACGCCGCCTCCGGTCGGTCACGAACCGGGGAACGCAACGGATGCGCGCACCGGCTGGGCCAGGGCATCATCAGGGGATGGAACCGCGTCGCGGCCGACTCCTCGTGGGCACCCCGCTCCTCACCGACCCCAACTTCGCCCGCACCGTCGTGCTGTTGCTCGACCACAGCGCCGACGGGGCATTCGGTCTGATCCTGAACCGCCCGTCCGACACCACCGTGGCCGAGGTGCTCCACCAGTGGGCCGCCGACGCCGCGGAACCAGGCGTGGTGTTCGTGGGTGGCCCGGTGTCACCCCAGGGTGCGGTGGGGCTTGCGCACTCGCTCGCGGTGGATCCGGTTGACGCGTTCGCGCCGCTCTTCAACGGCATCGGCACCGTCGATCTGGATTCCGAAACCGTGCCCGGGCTCGACCGATTCCGGCTCTTCGCCGGGTACGCCGGATGGTCCGCAGGCCAGCTCGAAGCCGAAATCGAAGAAGGTTCGTGGTTCGTAGTTGAGTCCGAACCCGAGGACGCCTGGACCCGCAGGCCCCACGATCTGTGGCAGGTCGTGTTACGACGCCAGGCCGGCGGACTGGCGATGTTCGCCCACTGCCCCGTCGACCCCACCACCAACTGAGCGACGCCGGTAGCCTGACCGCCGATGACGAATCAGACGTTCACCGACACCTGTCCCCGCTGCGGACGCGCCGCCGAGTTCCAGTTCTGGGGGCCGTGCGCCACCTGCTTCGACGAACTGCACGCTCGCTTCGACGGCGCCAAGCGCGACGTACAAGCAGCCGAGTACGAACCGAAGATGAACGTCACCGTCAACGCCGTCGCCCTCAAGGACGACTGACCACCCCTCCCCTTCGCTCGACTTTGCGTCGCGCGCGTACCGAATGGCGTACGCGAGCGACGCAAAGTCAGGGGGATTAGAGGTTGCTGGCTGCGAAGTCCCAGTTCGCCAAGCTGTCGAGGAACGTCTCGATGTACTTGGGACGGGCGTTGCGGTAATCGATGTAGTACGCGTGCTCCCACACATCGATGGTGAGCAACGCCTTCGCACCGTGCTTCATGGGCAGGTCGGCATTTCCGGTCTTGATGACGTCGAGCTTGGAGCCGTCGTCGACGAGCCACGCCCACCCCGAACCGAACTGCGTAGTGGCCGCTTCGGTGAACTTCGCCTTGAAGTCGTCGAACGAACCGAACGCCGAGCTGATCTTCTCGGCCAGCTCGCCGGTGGGCGCACCGCCACCGTTGGGCTTCATGGAGTTCCAATAGAAGGTGTGATTCCACACCTGCGCTGCGTTGTTGAACAGCGGGCCTTCGGCCTTCGCAATCACATCTTCGAGCGACGCGTCGGCAAGGTCGGTGCCCTGCGTGAGGTTGTTCAAGTTCGTGACATAGGTCTGGTGGTGTTTGCCGTAGTGGTACTCGAGGGTCTCCTGGCTGATGTGCGGCGCCAGCGCGTCCATCGTGTACGGAAGGGGCGGCAGTTCGAAAGCCATTGCTGCAGTTCCTCTCGGATCGATCGGGGTCGGATGGACCCTAGCGAAGGGGCCCACGCCCCGTCCGCGTCGGTCGTCCGCGACCCAACGGGTCCCGACGGTGTACGGCGTGCCAGACTCCCCCGCCGTGGACAACCGCAAACTGACGCTCGCCATCGCCCGCACCCGCCTCGCCATCGGCGTCGGCCTCATGGCCACGCCCGCACTGGCGTCATGGATCTGGGCCGGACCGGGGCAGACGAACTCGTCGGTCCGCCTGTTCGCCCGCACCACCGGCATCCGTGAAATCGCGCTCGGGCTCGGCACCGAGATCTCGATGAAGGCCGAGCAGCGCCCGTCGGACTGGTTGTCGATGAGCGCACTCTGCGACCTGGCCGACGGCACCTTCGGCATCATCGGCCGCGGCCCCTGGACCCGCAAGGCCATCAGCCTCACTGCGTTCGGTGTGGCCGCCGTGCAATTCAGCATTGCCCAACAACTCGCCAAAGAGCTCGGTGACGACCCACGGGCGTAGCATCGGCGCCATGGACGCCGAGTCCGCCGCCGAAGAAATCGCCCACCATCGCGAGGAGACGCACCGCAGCCACCGCGGCGGATGGTTGCGCGCGGCAGTCCTCGGCGCCAACGACGGCATCGTCTCCATCGCCAGCCTCGTGGTCGGTGTGGCCGGGAGTGGTGCCGGCCGCAGCGCCGTGGCCACGGCCGGGGTTGCCGGACTCGTGGGTGGTGCGCTCTCCATGGCCGTGGGCGAATACGTATCGGTGAGCTCACAGCGCGACGCCGAAGAGGCCGACCTGCGCGCCGAAGAAGCATCGCTGCTCGCAAACCCAGCCCTCGAACTCGAAGAACTCACGGCGGCATTCATGGCGCGCGGCATCTCACGCGAACTCAGCCGAGAAGTTGCCGTCGAACTCACGGCGAAAGACGAATTGGCTGCGCACGCCCGAGAAGAGTTGGGCATCTCCCCCGACCAGCTCGCCCGGCCGCTGCAAGCGGGCGTGGTGTCGGCGGCCGCGTTCTCGGTCGGCGCAATCGTGCCCGTCGCCACTGTGTTGCTTGCACCGTTCAGTGCACGGGTCGTGGCCACAATCGTTGCCGCACTCATCTGTCTGGCCGTCCTGGGTTACGTGGGCGCGCGCCTGGGTGGCGCACCCCCACGGCGCGCCATGATCCGCGTACTGGTGGGCAGCGGCGCGGCCATGGGACTCACCTTCGCGATCGGTTACCTCTTCGGCGTGAGCACGTAATGGAACTGCGCAACACGCACCGGTTCCAGCACGCGCTCGCCGACATCGAAGATGCCATGACCGATGTTGCGTTCTACGAGCAGCTCGACCTCCCCGACGTCACCAAGCCCGAAGTCCTCGGACGCGAGCAGAACGGCCGCGCCGTCACCATTCGGTTGCGGTACGTGTTCGACGGCCACCTCGACCCCATCGTGAACACCGTGTTGGGCAACCAAGAGATTGCGTGGGCGCAGACTCTCGTGTTCGACACCGCTGCGCATCGCGGGACGCTCACCATCGAGCCGTCGGTGCTGGCCGACAAGGTGCACTGCGCCGCCGACATCACGCTGGCCGCTGCCGACGACGGGTGCACGCGCGCGCTCGCCGGCCAGTTCGCCGTGCGCATCCCCCTGCTGGGCGGCAAGGCCGAGGGCGCCATCGGCCCGGGCATCCAACGCCGCCTCGACATCGAAGCCAACGCCCTGGCCGACTGGGTCACCAAACTCGGCGGCTAGGACCTTCAAGCAAACCGCGCACTCCGCCGATCAGGACCGTGTGCCCATGCTGCGACGTCTGACCCTCCCAGCCATGCTGGCCGCAACGATGCTGGCAACTGTGAGCGGCGCCCCGGCATCCGCTGCGTCGTGGAAGTACCTGACCCTCGATGGCGGCGGCACAGTTCCCGGCCACGTCAACACATCGGTGGGACCGCAATCGGCAACTGCCAGCGTCAACGGCGTCCAGCACGTGATCTACCAGAACCGCACCACGCCTTCAGGAGTGCGGCACGCCTACAAGACCAACAGCGGATGGCAGATCGAAACCATCGACGGACTCGGTGGCGAGGACCCGGCCACCACCGGCCGCCAGATGGGTGAGTACCCGTCGGCAGTCACGCTGGGGTCGGTCCTCCACGCGTTCTACTGGGACGGATCCACGAGGTCCTTGCGTCATGCGTACCTGATCGGTTCTAACTGGTACCTCGAATACATCGACGGAATCCAAGCCGGCTACCTCGGGCGCACAACCAACAACGTCGGCTCCGGATCATCCGCAGTGGTCTTCAATAACCAGGTGCACGTCTTCTACTCCGACAACGCCACCCGTTCGGTCCGTCATGCGTGGTACGACGGCACCACGTGGTCCTACGAATGGCTCGACGGCCCGGTCTCGGTGACTCCCGGCCGCACGCTGAAGAATTCGGGACGGACCACCGCAGCTGGCGTCGACAGCGCCGGCTGTCTACTGGCCGTGTACGACACCTACTCGTCCGGACTCCAAGCGATCGGCGTGCGCGTCGCCAAGCGGTGCGGCAACACGTGGACATTCAAGAACGTCGACGGCGCCAACAGCAACGTTGCCGGTCGCACCACCGACCCCGTCGGCGGGAGTGTGGCCGTGGCCGCCTACAACAACGAGACGCACGTCTTTGCGCACAACACAGCGAAGGGGGACCTCCGCCACATGCGCTTCGCCGGCGGTGCCTGGACCGCCGAGAACCTCGACGGACCCAGCTCCACGTACCCCGGCCGAACCACCCAAACCGTGGGCTACCGAGGGGTCTCGACCACGGTCGCGGGCACGGCATTGCGCGTGTACTACGCATCGGTACCGATCTCTGGGAGCACCTTGCGCCAGGCCATGCTCTCGAACGGCACGTGGAGTTTCCGGATGCTCGACGGCGTCAACGGATCCAGCGGATCCGGCTTCACCGATGCGGGGAGCTACGCAACTGCGACCACCGAGGGCGGGCGTCCGGTCGTGTACTACTCCGCGTACCAGGGCCACAGCTACCTGCGACGCGCAGAACTGAGCTGATCGGCGGCGTCGACGCGCCGCCAGCAGAGTGGATTACTCGAGGCCTTCGTTCAGCTTCACGAGCGCGTCGTCTTCGCTGAGATCGAGCGCGAACGACAGCTCGGAGACCAAGATGCCGCGCGCCTTTTCCAGCATCGACTTCTCGGCGGTGGACAGACCCTTGGTCTTGTCACGCAGCGCAAGGTTCCGGACCACTTCGGCGATCTGATACACGTCGCCCGACTTCATCTTCTCTTGGTGGTTCTTGAAGCGACGGCTCCAGTTAGCCGGCTCCCGCACGTCGCGCTTGCGGATGAGTCGGAACAAGTCCTCGACGTCTTCAACGCTGATGGGCGGGCGCATGCCCACTTCCTCGGCCTTCGCCGACGGGACGCGCACCGTCATCTCGCCGTGCACCATCTGGAGCACGAGATACTCGGTCTTCTCACCGGAGAACACGATGTTCTCCTTCTTCTTGATGACCGCCACCCCGTGGTGGGGGTAGACGACGCGATCTCCGACCTTGAACCCGGCCATGTCACTCCCTGGCGGCGCTCGGCGACGTTCGTGTGAAGACCACACCAACGACCGCGCCGACGGACGATTCGGTAACGAGGGACGTAGAAGTATGCCACGTCAGGCCCAGCGCCCGTTTCGGGCGGGCCAGTCCTAGGGTCTCGCAGATGGGACGCGTCCGCCGCACACTCGGGATCACCGCTGCCATCCCGGTGGCAGTGTTCGCCACGTTGGCCGCGCAGGTTCGACACGCCCGGCGCAACGGCACGCTCATCCCCGAAACCGACCTGGGGATCGACGGCCGGATCGGGCCACCACACGGCGACGTGCTTCACATGGCCTGGCTCGGCGATTCCACCGCGGCCGGAATCGGCTCCGATTCCGCCGACACCACCGTGGCCCGTCGCGTCGCCCAGGCACTCCAACGACCGGTGGAGCTACAGATGCTCGGGTGGTCCGGCGCGCGAGTCGCGGACGTCCGGTCCATTCAAGTGCGCGCACTGCCGGCGCGTTGCGACCTCGTGTGCATCAGCGTGGGTGCGAACGACGTGACGCACTTTGCGCGGCCCAGCACGTTCCGGCGCGAGTACGAAGCTGCGCTCGATGCGATTCCGCACCACGCCTTGGTCGTGATGCTCGGCTGCCCCGACTTCTCCACGTCACCCCGACTCCCGATGCCGCTGCGCGCCCTCGCCGGTTGGTACTCGGGAGTGCTCGACCGCGAGGTCCGGTCACTGGCAACGGAGCGCGGGAATGCGTTCGTGAACATCCACGGTGACCCCAACGACGAGTTCCACCGCAACCCTGAGCCGTACTTCGCCGCCGACGGGTTCCACCCCAACGACGACGGCTACCGCCTGTGGGCCGAGGCCGTCACACCAGTCGTCCAGTCCGCCCTCACGAATTCGAGGCGTTTCTGAGCTGGGTATGTGACAGTGAGAAACGCCTCAGTCGGATTTGGCGCGCTTGCGCTCCCGGCCCCGGGTGTTCTGGTCCAGCACCACTTTGCGCATCCGCACCGTCTCGGGGGTGACCTCGACGCACTCGTCGGCGGCCAGGAACTCGAGTGCCCCTTCGAGCGTCATCTGTTTCGGCGGAGTGAGCCGCTCCAGCTCATCGGCCGTTGACGACCGCACGTTGGTGAGCTTCTTCTCTTTCGTGGGGTTGACGTCCATGTCCTCGGCACGCGGGTTCTCACCAATGACCATGCCCTCGTACACATCGACACCCGGACCCACGAACAACGTGCCACGGTCCTGCAACGTCATCAGCGTGTACGTGGTGGTGACACCCGTGCGGTCGGCCACGAGCGAACCCGTGTGCCGCGACCGGATCTCGCCCGCCCACGGCTCCCACCCCTCGAACACCGAGTTGAGGATGCCGGTACCGCGCGTCTCGGTGAGGAACTCGGTACGGAACCCGATGAGCCCCCGTGCCGGCACGATGAAGTCGACGCGTACCCAACCCGTGCCGTGGTTCACGATCTCAAGCATGCGGCCCTTGCGCACCGCCATGAGCTGCGTGACAGTACCCAGGTAGTCCTCGGGGACATCGATGGTGACGCGCTCGACGGGCTCGTGGCGCTTGCCGTCGATCTCGCGGATGAGCACCTCGGGCTTGCCGACCGTGAGTTCGAAGCCCTCACGGCGCATCGTTTCGACCAACACGGCGAGCTGCAACTCACCGCGCCCCTGCACTTCCCATGCGTCGGGCCGATCCGTGGGGAACACGCGCAAGCTCACGTTGCCGATGAGTTCCTGGTCGAGACGCGCTTTCACCAGTCGCGCCGTGAGCTTCTTTCCATCCTTGCCGGCGAGCGGCGAGGTGTTGATCCCGATGGTCATCGACAAGCTCGGCTCGTCGACCGTGATGACCGGCAGCTGACGCGGGTCGTCGGGGTCGGCGAGCGTCTCGCCGATCATGACCTCGGGTAAACCGGCGACGGCGATGATCTCGCCCGGACCGGCCTCGGCCACGTCGACACGATCGAGCGACTCGGTCACGTAGAGCTCGGCCACTTTGGCCCGCTCGACCGAACCGTCGGTACGACACCAGGCAATGTTCTGGCCCTTGGTGATCGTGCCGTTGATCACCCGGCACAACGCGAGACGACCGACGTACGGCGACGCGTCGAGGTTGGTGACCAGCGCCTGCAGCGGGTGACCGTCTTCGAACTCAGGTGCAGGGATGTGCTCGACCAGCATTTCGAACAACGGCGTGAGGTCGGCCGACTGCTCTTCGGCCGTCAGCGACGCCGTGCCGGCCTTCGCGTTCGTGTACACGATGGGGAACTCGATCTGGTGCTCGTCGGCGTCGAGGTCGAGGAACAGCTCTTCGACCTCGTGCACCACTTCCTTCACACGCGCGTCGGGTCGGTCGACCTTGTTGATCACCAGAACCACGGGCAGCCGTGCGGCCAGCGCCTTGCGCAACACGAAACGCGTTTGCGGCAACGGCCCTTCGCTTGCATCAACCAACAGCAAGACACCATCGACCATGGTGAGCGCGCGCTCCACCTCGCCGCCGAAGTCGGCGTGGCCCGGCGTGTCGACCACGTTTATCTTGGTGCCGTTCCACCGAACCGCCGTGTTCTTGGCGAGGATGGTGATGCCCTTCTCGCGCTCGAGGTCGTTGGAGTCCATGACGCGTTCGGCAACCTCTTGGTTGGCTCGGAATGCGCCGGTCTGCCACAACATGGCGTCGACGAGAGTGGTCTTGCCGTGATCGACGTGAGCGACGATCGCGACGTTGCGCAGGTCATTGCGCGCGGTCATGAGAACTCCAATGGTGCGCGAGCGAGGACGCGGAGCCAGAGGCGTGAGCGACCGAGACCTGCGCCAGGTGAACTGGGGGAAGCCAGATTCTAGACGGTTGACGCAGATTGCCCACTTTGCAGGCGCAGCAGGTCCTCCGCGGTGACCACGCCGACCAGCTGGCCGCCCTCGACGACCATCAACAACGGCCCGTTCGCCCGCTCCAACACGTCGACGACGAGTTCATCGGGACGCGCCTCGGGTGCCGGGTCGGCCAGATCCTGCACCCGCACCGACGTGCGCGCTCCCAAGGGCACCTGGTCGAGCCGCTCGACGCGCACTGCGCCATGCACCCCGCCTTCCCAACGCGCCACCGGATACACGTGGTGGTGCCCCAGCGGCGGGCTCGACCAGAAGTAGTCGACGGTGATCCAACCGGGAACGGTGACCGGATGCGGGTTCATGACCTCCCGCACCGTGGCAGTGCCGACCGCGCGCTCGAGGCGCGCCACGCGCCGTTCGGCCGTAGCCACTGCAAAGACGAACCACCCCAACAAGATGAACCACAGACCGCTCTCACCTATGAAGAACATCGCCACGCCGAGCGCGCACAACAACACGCCGAACACACGACCGACGTTCGCCGCAGCAAGTTGGGCACGCGCCTTGTCGCGCCACACGGCCCACAGCGCGGCCGCCAGCACGCGCCCGCCGTCGAGCGGCGCCGCCGGCGCCAGGTTGAACACGGCCAGCACCACGTTGATGATGGCCAGCCACACGAACAACGCCACCATCACGTCGGGCGCGCCGAGCGCAACCAGCGCCCAACTCACCCCACCGAACGCGGCACCCAGCGCCACCGACATCAGCGGGCCGGCGATCGCGATCCGGAACTCGGCCCCCGCAGTGCCGACGCGCCCCGACAGCTGCGCCACGCCGCCGAGCAACCAGAGGGTGATGCGTTCAACGGTCACGCCGTTGCGCTGCGCGACCACCGAGTGCGACAGCTCATGGGCACCCACACACACGAAGAACAGGAACGCACCCACTGCGCCCGCAACCCAGTACTCGGCCGCAGCCGCGCCCGGCGCCGCCAGCGGGAACTGACTCGTGGCCAGCAGGTACGTGAAGAGCGCGCCGGCAATGAGCAGCGTCCAGTTCACGACGACTGGGATACCCCGAATCCGTCCGACCTTGATTCCGCTGAACACCGCTCACCTCCTCACCGATGCCAACGCCCCCACCGCAGCGAACGTTCCCGTACTGTGACAGCGATGCCGGGCAATGTCCTCTTCGTCACGCTCGACCAATGGCGAGCCGATGCACTGGGAATCCTGGCCGCGGGGCGCACGCCCATCCAGACCCCCAACCTCGACCGCCTGGCCGCTCGCAGCACCACCTTCGCGTCGCACTACGTGCAAATGGCGCCGTGCGGACCCAGCCGTGCATCTCTGCACACGGGGATGTACGGAATGAACCACCGGTCCGTACTGAACGGCACCCCGCTCGACGCCCGCTTCACCAACGTGGCGCTCGAAGCCCGCGCCGCCGGCTACGACCCGGTGCTGTTCGGGTACACCGACACGTCCGTCGACCCGCGCACCGTGGCAGCCGGCGACCCGCGCCTCACCACGTACGAAGGGGTGCTCCCCGGCTTTCGCCCCGAACTGCTGTTGGTCGAGACGCTCGAACCGTGGGGCGCATGGCTCGCCGAGCACGGATACGACGTGCCAGCGAACGTGCGCGACATCTACGAGCCCGATCGGTGGTACCCCGGCGCCGCCGACCACGCATCCAGCTGGGCCCCCACGCGATACGCCGCCGAGCACTCCGAAGCCGCGTTCGCGGTGGAGCGGTTCGGCGAATGGCTACACCGCCAAGAAGGCGAGTGGTTTGCCCACGTGGCGTTCATCCGACCGCACCCCCCGTTCGTGGCCCCGGCGCCGTACCACGACCAGTACGACCCGGCCGACGTCCCCATGCCCGTGCGCGCGGCCACTCGCGCCACCGAAGCCGAACAACACCCCGGGCTCGGTGTGATCCTGTCCGTCCCCGAAATCACCATCGGTGACGACGAGCGCGAACTCCGGCAGCTGCGCGCCACGTACTACGGCATGGTGAGCGAAGTCGACGCGCAGGTCGGCCGACTCTTGGACCAACTCGAAACCGCGGGCGTCCTCGACGACACGCTCATCGTCGTCACCAGCGACCACGGCGAAATGCTCGGTGATCACTGGTTGTTGCAGAAACTCGGCTGGTGGGACTCCAGCTACCACGTGCCGCTCATCGTGCACGACCCGCGTGCGGCGGCGAACGGAACCCGAGGCACCGTCATCGACGAATTCACCGAGAACATCGACGTGATGCCAACCATCCTGGAATGGATCGGTCACGAAGTGCCGCTCCAGTGCGACGGCACATCGGTCCTGCCATGGGTCCACGGCCACACCCCCGGGCGCTGGCGCGACGCCGTGCATTGGGAGTGGGACTTCCGCGACCCGGTTGCCCACATGGCCGAGGACGCATTTGGCATCACGATGGAAGAGTGCGCGATCGCCGTCATTCGCGACCGTCACGGCAAGTACGTGCACTTCGCCGCCCAGGAACCGATCTTCTTCGATCTGGACGCCGACCCCGAGCAGCTCCACAACGTGGCCCACACGTCCCCCAAGACCCTCGAATACGCCCAACGAATGCTGTCGTGGCGACTTCGCCATGCCGACCGCACGTTGACCGGAACGATCCTCACCGGAGTTGGGCCCGTCACCCGCCGCGACCCGCGCTGAGTGCACTCCGCCTGGGGAATCCAGGAAATCGCGCGATTCCGCAAATCTCCGCTACAGGTTTCGCGCGGCAAGGCCGATAGTTGCCCCCGGATGGCCATCATGGATGATTTTTCTGCCCGCGCGCGTCCGTCGCGACGCCGCCGCCTCGTCAGAATCGTCAACGCCGTAGTGGGACGGAGCCCCGACTCGTCGCCCGATGGCCCCCAACGCGTCGTCGCCGAGCACTCGCCCATCATCGACGCAGTCGTGGTCGACGACGCGCCGATCGAAGACGCATCGCACACCGAAGTGCACCCCCGCACCAATGCGCCCGACGATGCACCACGCGAAGACCCGGCACGCGAAGCCAACCTGCGCGCCGCAGCCGCAGCACGCGCGGCCAACGTCTCGCAGAACGGTCCGTCAGAGGCCGCGATCGAAGCCGCCCGGGCGATGCGCCGCCGACGCGAGTTCCGCATGCTCATGCAGCAGACGTATCCGAGTGTTGCCGACACGATCATGGCGCTCACCGAATCGGAACCGCTCGACCACACCGACGACTGGCTCGGAATCGCTCGCTTGCTCTCCGACGAACGCAGCCATCGCACCGGCGGCCTCAGCGCCGAGGCGCGCGAACGCGCGATCCACGCCGCCGCCATGCGGGCCGTGGAGTCACAGGCCCGATCATCGGCCCGAATCGCCGGCTACCACGACGTCGAGCTCGACGACCCGTGGGAAGTGGATCCGGAATGGTCCGGCCAGCGGGTCTGGGAGCACTACCTGTGCGCCGACTCAATCCTGCTGCGCGAAAGCCTGCACGGCGAGATGCTCGGCGAATGGCTCGGCGCCATCGGTGAACTCTGGATCGCCGCCGACAACCTCCTCCACGAAGTCGAAGACCGACGCGCGCTGTTGCGCCGGCCCGCGACCCCGGTCGCCGACCCCGAGCCTTATGCGTTCGCAATGGCGGTGCCACCGGTTCCCGACGCAACGCCATCCGTCGACGCAACCACCGACGACGTTGTTGTGGTGGACGCGCGGGTCCGACCGGTCGCAACCGCAGCCGCGATGGCAACGATCAAGGCGCGGCCGTCGATGACCGAGGGATACGACGAGACCGACGTCGTCGACGAGCCCGATCCCGCCAATTCGACGGACACTCATGTCGCTTCCGAAGCAGCACCGAGTGAGGCCGATGAAGCCGAAGACGACGGCACTCCGAAACCACCGAAGCTCGATGAACTGACGGTGGCGCTGCACCGCATGCGCGCCGCGCTCGAAACCGTCAAGGAAGCTGCGTTCTGGTAAGCGCGCCTCTAGGCTGCGACCCCGTGACTGCCACGCTCGACTTCTTCGGGCTCGAACCCTCCGACGACCCCCACCGGTGGTCGTTTCGTGTCAGCAACGGGTTGTGTTCGACCATTGGCGCGCTCTTCGGTGGCGCCGGCCTCGGGGCCGCGATCCTGGCGCTCGAAGCCACCACCGGCCGACCCGTCGTGTGGGCCACCGCACAGTTCCTTTCCTACGCACGCCTCGATTCCGAAGTGACGCTCGACATCATCGAGTCGGTGCGCGGATTCCGTACTTCACAGTCCCGCGTCGTGGGCCGGGTGGGTGGCGAAGAAATCTTCACCGTCAACGCCGCATCGGGCGCGCGCGACGAACCGTGGAGCGGAACCTGGGACACCATGCCCCCCGTTCCCGCCCCCCACGACTGCCCGCCTCGCGAACTCAGCGAACAGTTCACCGGCACCATCGCATCACGCCTGGACACGCGACGCGCCAATGCGCGCGACCTTCCGTCACTCGACGGCACGCCCGGCGATGGACGGGCGGCACTGTGGGTGCAGCTCCCCGATCTCGAAGTGAACGCCGCCACCCTTGCGGTGCTCGGCGACTACGTGCCGTTCGGCATCGGTCAGACCCTCGGGCTTCCCGTCGGCGGCAACAGCCTCGACAACACCATCCGCGTCGCCCATCGCCAGCCCGACGCGGAATGGGTGCTCGCCGACGTTCGCATCCACGCCGTGGCCGACGGCTTCGGATGCGGCGACGTGTTCTTGTGGTCGCAAGACGGAACATTGCTTGCAGTGGCCAGCCAGAGCACGATCCTGCGCCCGTTCCACGTACCGCCCCGCGCCGAACACACCAAGTAGCTCAACCCAACAACGTGGCCTGTGGGTCATCGGGCAACGGTTCAACGAGCCCGGCATCGTGGTCGCGCACTGCGTTCACCCGCGTGCTCACCGGATAGGCCTCGAAGTCACCGGCCGGCGGCGGGACCAACAGCGACTGCACCGCGTGGAGGTCGTGGTCGTTGGGGTCCAGCCACTCGCCCCAGGCAGCCTCGGGAAGCGCCACCGGCATGCGGTCGTGGATGGGCGCCACCAACTCGTTCGGCGGGCCCGTGATGATGGTGGTGCTCATGAGGGACTCCGCGTCTTCAGGAGCGTCGGGATCGCGCCACCGTTCGTAGAGTCCTGCAAACGCCATAGGTTGCCCGTCGCGTCGCCGGATGCACATGGGCTGCTTTCGCGACTGTCCGGGCAGCTTCTGCCACTCGTAGAACGCGTCGGCGGGAATGATGCAGCGCCGCGTCGCGAACGCACGTTTGTAAGACGGTTTCTCCGCCAGGGTCTCGGAGCGCGCGTTGATCATGCGATCACCAACGCTCAGGTCCTTGGCCCAACTGGGCACCAACCCCCACCGCATACCCTGGAGCACCCGCACCAATGCACCCGCGTCGTCGACCGACTCCCGCACCACCGAGATGACGCGGCGCGGCGCCACGTTGAAGTCGGGTTGGTCGCTCACCTCCCGCACCACGTCGACGGCGAACTGCTTGGCCAACATCTGAGGCGGCGTTGCCGCGACGAACCGTCCACACACGGACTCGACGCTAGTCACGGCCCGTCACGCGGAGCGCCTAGCGTTCCCCCATGGCCCAAACCCTGGACTTCAGTGCCAGACATCGCGTCGACGCCGGGTCGTTCGAGCTCCGCGCCGTCGACCCCGGCCACACCAACGGGTTCGACAAGGAGCCCACGGTCGACATGCGAGACGAGCTCATTGCGCGCATGGACGTGCTGCAGAGCCGCCTCTACGGGGAAGGCGCACGGTCGCTCCTGGTCGTGTTCCAAGGACTCGACGCCGCCGGCAAGGACGGCACCATCCGCCACGTGATGTCCGGCTTGAACCCGGCCGGCACGCGTGTTGCGTCGTTCAAGCAGCCCTCACACGAAGAACTCGCCCATGACTTCTTGTGGCGCTGCCAACGTGCGCTCCCCCGTCGCGGTGAGATCGGCATCTTCAATCGCTCGCACTACGAAGACGTCATCATCACGCGCGTGCACCCCGAACTGTTGGCTCCACAACACCCGTCGCTTCCGGCCGACGACCCCAAGTTCTGGACTCAGCGCTACGAGAGCATCAACGACTGGGAACGCCACCTCCGGCGCAACGGCACCACCATGATCAAGTTCATGCTGCACATCTCGAGGGACGAGCAGCGTGAGCGGCTCATCGCCCGCATCGACGACGAGCGCAAGAATTGGAAGGCGTCACCCGCCGACTTCGAGGAGCGCAAACACTGGGACGACTACCAACGAGCGTTCGAACAGGCGCTGAACGCCACTAGCACCAAACATGCGCCATGGTTTTGCATCCCCGCCAACCGCAAGTGGTACGCCCGCACCGCAGTGGCATCGATCATCGTCGAGACCCTCGAAGCGATGAACCCGCAGTACCCAACCGTCAGCGACGAGACAAAGGCCGAACTCCAGGAAGTGAAACGCGAGCTCGAAGCGGAGAAGTGAAGCGACGCAAGGACGGCGCGCCTGCCACAGTGTGCGCACCGCACTCAACGGGCGCGGTGGCCGCCCTTACCGTTCGATGACGGGTGCACGAACCGCACCCCCGACCACGCGTCATTGATGGCGCTCACCTTGTTGTCGACCAACCCGGCATGCGCACCGATGTCACGAATTTCGCGTTCGGTGAGATCGGTGATGACCCCCGAGTTGCGACGCGGCCACGCGATCCACAACTGGCCGTCGTCGTCGAGCGAACGCGCGAACCCTCCGATGCGACGCGCGAGTTCGTTGCGCCGCGCCGCATAGAACACGATGACGTCGTTGCGACCACGAGCGGAATCGCGCACAGTAACGTCGTCGGGGAGTTCGGCGGGCGCGAGCGACGAGTCCCGTGGTGCCGCAACGATGGCGACCCGATCACCCGCTCGTATGCCGAATCTCGAACCCAACGGAACCCCCCCACACCCTGGCCGCCGGCGTAAACATTCACGCGTCGGGGGGTCCTCCGTCAACCGGATCGGAATCGACAACCGGCGGCGCGACGTAGCGCGCGAACGCCGGAACTGCAAGGGCGAGGACTCCGACACCCACAACACACGCAATGCCTCCCGTTGCCACCGCCACACCCGGCGACGTGAACGCCGCCACCAAACCGGCCTCGGCGTCACCCAGACGCGGGCCACCGATAACGACCATCGTGTTCACCGCTGACATCCGACCCCGCAACGTGTCGGGAATGTTGGTCTGCAAGATGGTTCCGCGGAAGACCGCGGAAATGACGTCGGCACCACCCGCCACCGCCAACAACAGGACTGCGAGGACGACCCACGAACGCGTGAGCGGCACACACGCAATGGCGCCACCCCAGATCGCCACGGCGATCAGCACCGCGCGCCCTTGGCGGCGCACCCGTCCCACCCATCCGGCGGTGAGTGCCCCCAGGAGCGCTCCCACCGCCAGCGCCGAGAACAACAGGCCCACGAGTTGCGCCGCGTCGCGGCCCGCGACACCGAACTGCGTGGCAGCCAGCTCGGGGAACACGGCCCGCGGCATGCCGAAGATCATGGCGACGAGGTCGACCACGAACACCGTCCACAGCACCGGCCGGCCACGCAGGTACGCGATGCCCTCGGTGAACCGCCGCCACCCCGAGCCCTCGGGGGCCGGCCCGTCGGGACGCTTGGGCGCCATCAGGAGCGCCGCCATGATCGCCACGCTGAACGACGCCACGTCGACGCCGTACGCCCACGCGAACCCGAACCGGGCCACGATGACGCCGCCCAGCGCCGGTCCCACGATGAGGCACGTGTTCCACGCCGCCTGGTTCAGCACCAGCGCCTTGGGCAGCTGGTCGGCGGGGAACAACGTGGGGGTGATCGAAGCCCGCGTGGCCAGGCCCAGGCCGCTCCCACCGGCCCCGACGGCCGCCGCGGCGTACACCAGCACGAGGGGCGGCGAGCCCGACGCAGCCGCCGCGAAGAGGACCGCCGAGCCCACGATCTGGGCGCCGAGCGCCGCGAGCAGGATGCGTCGGCGGTCCCGGGCATCGATGTGGGGACCGCCCACAATGGCGGCCAGCGCAATGGGGACGACCTGCGCCACGCCGACCAGACCCACCGCGGCCGACGACTGGGTGAGGGCGTAGACCTGCAGGAAGATCGCCACGGTGGTGATCTGGGAGCCCGACTCCGACACCAACAGCCCCGTCCAGAGCAGCCGGAAGTCGCGGGACTGGCGCAGCGGAGCGAGGTCGGGAAGAACGCGGCGAGGGGCCATCAGGGCCGATCGTACGAGCCACCGGAAAACCCGACTGTTTTGCTCGACTTTCACGGCCGGACTCGGTACCGTGCCCGTCGACCCTCGTTCCTCACGATTCAGGAGCTGCATTCATGGCAATCCGGCTGGGCGACGAAGCCCCCAACTTCACCGCCGAAACCACCGACGGCACGGTGAACTTCCACGAGTACCTCGGCGACGGCTGGGGCATCCTGTTCTCGCATCCGCGTGACTTCACACCGGTCTGCACCACCGAGCTCGGCGCGTTCGCCAAGCGCAAGGCCGAGTTCGACCAGCGCAACGTGAAACTCATTGGGGTCTCCATCGACCCCATCGAGAGCCACCGCGACTGGATCGGCGACATCGAAGAAACCCAGGGCACCGCGCTCAACTACCCGCTCATCGCCGACCCCGACCACACCGTGGCCGGCCTCTACGACATGATCCACCCGAACGCGAACGACACCCAGACCGTGCGCTCGGTGTTCATCGTGGGCCCCGACCAGAAGGTGAAGCTCATCCTCACCTACCCGGCTTCCACCGGTCGCAACATCGACGAGATCCTGCGCGTCATCGACTCGTTGCAGCTCACTGCGAACTACTCGGTGGCCACTCCGGTCAACTGGAAGGACGGCGACGATGTCATCATCGCTGCCGCGGTCTCCGACGAGGACGCGAAGGTGAAGTTCCCCGACGGGTGGAACGCGGTGAAGCCGTACCTGCGCATCGTGCCCCAGCCCAACAAGTAACCGGCGAGCGATTCGGGATGCAGGCGGGCGCTCCGGCGCCCGCCTTTGCATTGCCCGGACTAGAGGTACGGGATGGGGTCGACGGGCGTGCCGTTCGCACGCACCTCGAAGTGCAGGTGCGGGCCCGTGGAGTTGCCGGTGCTCCCCACGTACCCGATGACCTGACCCGCCGAGACGCGCGTGCCCGATGCACACGCAGTGCGGCTCTGGTGCGCATACAAGGTGGCGAGCCCACCGCCGTGATCGACGACGACCACGTTCCCGTAGCCGCTCATCACGCCGTTGAACACACATGTGCCGTTTCCCGCCGCCCGAATGGGGGTACCGGTTGCAACGCCGAAGTCGATCCCGGAGTGGATCTTCACCACCTTGAAGATGGGATGCATGCGAGGTCCGAACAGGCTGGTGATGGGGCCGTCGACGGGCCGCCGGAACTGCCCGCTGCCCTTGGCGACGGAAATCCCGCGAGATCCCGACGAGAGCTGGTTGCGGATTGCGTTCGACGACGCCTCGAGCGCGCGCAACTCGCTCTCGTACGACGCCTTCTTTGCACTGAGAGAATCGACCACGCGCTTCTCGGCGAGCGCTTCTTGCGCCACCACGGCACGCGCCGCTTCCTCTTCGACCTGGATCGCCCGCACCCGACCGGCTTCTTCCGCAGCCCGGTCCTGGGCAACCTTCAGTTGCACCCGCTGGGAGTCGAGGCGGGCGCGCTCTTGCTTGCCGTCCTCGATGAGTTGGAGGAACCGCTGCACTTCCCGGTCTTCCTTCGCGGCTACGGCCCTCAGGTACCGGTCGCCGACGGCTCGCTGCGTGTAGTCGGGAATCTCCTCGCGGCTGACCGGGCCCGGCTGACCCGACCACGCGTTGATGTACCGGCGAATCGCCGCGGCCTTGAACGTGGCCGCCGCGCTCTTGCGCTCGGTCTCGTTGCGGGCGATCTTGCGCTCGGTGTCGGCGATCTTCTGGTTCGCGGTGTTCACCTGCAGCTGCGCGTTCTGCAGCACCGCTGCGGCCGCAGCAGTGCGACCGGCAGCATCGGCAACCCGGGCGTCGGCGGCGTCTTTGCGCCCCTTCACCTCGAGGTACTGCTTCAGCGCGTCGGCCTGGTCCTGGGTGGTCTCGTCGACGAGCCCTTGCAGGTCAGCGATGCGCTGGTCGTTGCCCGCCATGGGACGCGCGTCGGCGCGCTCGGCGAGCGCGGGGACGGCTACGGCGGTGGCGGCGATGGAGCCGACCGCGACCAGCATGGGGAGGAGTCGTCGAAGAAGCAACCGGAGCATCGTAGGAATCACCAGCAACATGAACAACGGTGTCGGCAGATAACGGGACGAGTCGTAGAGCAACTTCGGCGGCATGACCACGTAGCGTGACCTGCTCGCCACCAACGGACGCTCAGCGCGCGAGCGCCGGGCGGCAGCCGATCAGACGTCGAGGTAGCGATACAGCCCGATGAACGCAGCCACCACGCCGATGGTGATGCCCGAGAGGAACAGCCCGCCCACCGTCCACGCCACGTACGACGGGTCGATGAAGTACGTGCTCACACCACCCGGACCCTTCGGCGGCTGCGCGAATGCAGGAATGAGCTTCGCCACCACCACCGTGAGGAGCGCGGCGAAGAGCGCACCGAGCAACCCCTGCACACCGCCTTCGGCCATGAACGGGATGCGCACGAACCAGTTGGACGCGCCCACGAGTTTCATGACTTCGATCTCGCGACGACGGGCCAGGGTGGCCAACCGCACCGTGAAGATCACCAGGATCACCGATGACACGAGCAGCAACGCCGACAGCGACAGGAGCACGAGTCGCGTCCGCTCGGCACGCGTGATCTCGTCCTTGACTGCTTGCGACGGTGAGGCAATGGACCAGACGCCCGGGCGCGTTGCGTATCGCTTGGTGACCGTGTCGATGGTCTTCGCGTTCACCAAGGTGACCTTGAAGCTGGTGGGCAACGACGCCGCATCGACGTTCTCGACCAATGCCGGTTCCTTGGAGAACAGTGACTTGAACTCGTTGTACGCCGCTTGCTTGTCGAGGAACGAGGCCTTCTTCACGTCGCTGTCGTTCTCGAGCGCTTGGCGCACGTCGGCGATCTGTGACTCGGTGGCATCAACGTTCATGAAGACGTCGAATGCAACGTTGCCCTGCCAGCGCGCCGTGCCGTTGTCGACCCAGTTCGTGTAGACGAGCGCACCGCCGACCAACGCCAGCGAGATGGCGATGGTGATGACGCACGCAACGCTCATCATGAAGTTACGAGAAAGCGAAACAACCGTTTCGCGTGAGAAGTAGCCAACACGGGACAACGCCATGGTTCAGCCTCCGACGCCGTACACGCCGCGCGCTTGGTCGCGCACGAGCTGGCCGTGCTCGAGCTCGATGACGCGACGCCGCATGGTGTCGACGATGCGAGCGTCGTGAGTAGCCATCACGATGGTGGTTCCGGTGCGGTTGATGCGATCCAGCAAGCGCATGATGCCGACCGTGGTCTGCGGGTCGAGGTTCCCAGTCGGTTCGTCGGCCAGCAAGATGAGTGGACGGTTCACGAAAGCACGAGCGATGGACACCCGCTGCTGCTCACCACCGGAGAGCTCGTCGGGGAACCGCTCGGCCTTCTCGCCGAGGCCCACGAGGTCGAGGACTTGGGGGACCTGCGCCCGAATCACGTGCTTGGGCCGCCCGATGACTTCCTGCGCGAATGCCACGTTCTCGTAGACGGTCTTGCTGGGCAGCAGCTTGAAGTCCTGGAAGATGGTGCCGATGTTGCGACGCAACTGTGGAACCTTCCACGACGACAGGCGCGAGATGTCCCGTCCCGCCACCACGATGTGGCCGGACGTGGGCAACTCTTCGCGCAGCAGCAGGCGCAGGAAGGTGGACTTCCCGGCCCCCGACGACCCGACCAGGAAGACGAACTCTCCCTTTTGGATCTCGAGGTCGATCTCCCGCAGCGCGATGACGTCGCCCTTGTAGATCTTGGTGACGTTCTCGAAGGTGATCATCGTTGAGTGTGGTGGCCCCGGAGGTGGGCCTCCGTGACCGGTCGAGGGTACCAGCACCCCCGGGAAGACCAGTGTCGGCCCTCTGGGCACGCGAGTGGCGGACCTTGCCCCTGACCGGGCAAAACGCGGTTCCAGGGCCGGGAACCGGCGGCCTTCGTGGTGGTCGGCGCCACCCCGCTGACCACCTAGCCTCGCCCTCCATGTGCAGTCGGATCACCTACCGGGGGACCGGCACCACCCTCATCACGGGGCGCACCCTGGACTGGATGCTGCCCTCCCAGGCCAACCTCTGGGTATTGCCGGCGGGCCTGCACCGGCACGGGGCGGCCAAGACCAACTCGTTCGAGTGGACCGCCCAACACGGCAGCGTGGTGGCCAGCATGTATGACGGCGCCACCGTCGACGGCATCAATGACGCCGGGCTCGCAGCCAGCGTCTTGTACTTGTCCTCCACGATCTACCCGGCGCGTGACGAAACACGGCCGGGCCTCGCCGTCGGCGCCTGGGCCCAGTGGGTCCTCGACTCGTTCGCCACGACCGCCGAGGCTGTAGCGGCGCTTCGCGAAGACCCGTTCCAGTTGGTGTCACCGGCGCTGCCCGGCGGCTTCGCACCCACGGTGCATCTCACAGTGGTCGACGCCACTGGCGACAACGCAATCGTTGAGTTCATTGACGGGGCCATGCGCATTCACCACGGTTACGACTACCGGGTCACCACCAACGAGCCGCACTTCGAAGAGCAACTCGCACTCACCACGTACTGGAACGAGATCGGCGGTCAGGCCATGCTGCCGGGCACCGAGCGCGCGTCCGACCGCTTCGTACGCGCGTCGTACTACCTGTCGCTCGTGGAACCGACTGACGACACCATCACCGCGGTCGCCACGATGTTCTCGCTCATTCGCAACGTTTCTGTCCCGTGGGGCGCGACGTTGAGCGGGCTCCCCAACATTGCGCCCACGCTGTGGCGCGTGGTCGCCGACCACGGGACCCGCACGTACTACTTCGAGTCGACCCGCTCCCCCAACGTCTTCTGGGTCGACCTCGCCAGCGTGGACCTCTCCGTGGGGGCACCCGTCCTCAAGCTGGTGGCCGAGGACGGGCCCATTCGAGCGGGCGAGGTGTCGGCCGAGTTCGAGCCGGCCGAGCCGTTCGCGTTCCTGCCCGAGGTGTGACCGGAGGCGTTTTTCAACTGGCTATATGACAGTCAGAAGCGCCGCCTCAGGCGTTGGCACGGCGCCATTGCAGGAATGCCTCGATGAAGGCATCGAGGTCACCGTCGAGCACCGCCTGCACGTTGCCCGTCTCATGGTCGGTGCGCAGGTCTTTCACCAACTGATACGGCGCCAACACGTAGCTGCGGATCTGACTCCCCCAACCAACGTCACGCTTCTCGCCCTTGATGGCCGCCATCTCGGCCTCACGCTCTTCGCGCTGACGCTCAGCGAGGCGCGCCGCCAAGATCTGCATGGCCTTCGCCTTGTTCTGCGTCTGACTGCGCTCGTTCTGCACCGCCACGACGATCCCCGTGGGAATGTGCGTGAGCCGCACCGCAGAGTCGGTCTTGTTGACGTGCTGACCGCCCGCACCGCTCGAGCGATAGGTGTCGACCCGCAGGTCCTTGTCTTCGATCTCAGGCGCCTCGGTCTCTTCGATCACCGGCACCAAGTCGAGTGACGCAAAGCTGGTCTGGCGACGGGCGTTCGCGTCGAAGGGCGAGATACGCACCAGCCGGTGCACTCCCCGCTCGGCCGACAGGAGACCGTACGCGTAGCGCCCCTTCACCGTGAAGGTCGCCGATGAGATGCCGGCCTCTTCGCCCTCGCGCACCTGCTCGATCTCGACAGCGAACCCACGCCGTTCCGCCCAGCGGATGTACATGCGCAACATCATCTCGGCCCAGTCGGCCGCATCGGTTCCGCCGGCGCCCGAGTTGATTTCCACGATGGCGTCACGCTCGTCGTACTCACCGGTGAACAGCGCGCGCAGTTCGAGCAGGTTGAGTTCGTGGTCGACTTCGATGATCTCGTTCGCGATCTCGGGCTCCTGGGACTCGTCACCCTCTTCCCGAGCGAGCTCGTGCAGCATCTCGAGATCGGCCACGCGCGCTTGTAGCGCCTCGACCAACTTCACGTCATCGCCGACACGCGACAGTTCCGTGGTGACCTTGCGCGCGACCTCGGGATCGTCCCAAAGGTCGGGACGTGCGGCTTCGGCTTCGAGTTCGGCCAGGCGCTCGCGGGACTCATCGATACGCAAGTACCCAGCCGCTTCGTCGGCTCGGCGCGACAATGCGCGCAGATCATCGGTGAAATCACGCACGCGTCACGCCCCGTGGCAGTGCTTGTACTTCTTGCCGCTCCCGCACGGGCACGGCTCATTACGGCCCGGCGTCTTTTCGACGCGCACCGGCGTGTTGACCGGCTCTTCGTAGGCGTTCATCGCAAGCTGCTCGGGGTCGCCGCTGGCCGCAGCCTGCATGGCCCGTGACCCGGCAACCGGGTCTTCGGGCGCGCTGTACTGCAACAGCCCCGCAGCCGGCGACGGCGTCGGCGCTTCGGTGACCACCTGCAGGTGCCCCACGTAGCGCACGAAGTCGTCGTCGATTCCGGAAACCATGGCTTCGAACATGTCGAAGCCCTCCCGCTGCCATTCGCTGAGCGGATCGCGCTGGCCCATGGCCCGCAGGTTGATGCCCTCGCGCAGGTAGTCCATCTCGGAGAGATGCTCACGCCAACGCTGGTCGATGACCGAAAGCATCACCCGGCGTTCCACTTCACGGAGTCCGTCGACGCCAAGCTTCTCTTCCTTCTCGGCGTACTTGGCCAGCGCCTCACGCGTGAAGATCTCGGTGAGCTCGTCCTTGTTCATCACGTCACGCAGCCGCTCGACGGAGATGTCGCAGGGCCAGTAACCCCCGGCCTCGCGCACCAGGTCCTCGAGTTCCCATTCTTCGTAGTACTCGGCGGCGCAGTAGAGCTCGATGAGGTGCTGGACCGCGTCCTCGATCAGTTCCAGGGCCTGGTCGTGAATGTCGCCACCGTCGAGAATCTGCTGTCGCTTCGAGTAGATGATCTTGCGCTGCTCGTTCAGCACTTCGTCGTACTTCAAGACGTCTTTGCGGATCTCGAAGTTGCGACCCTCCACCGTGTTCTGTGCGCGCTCGATGGCCTTGGTGACCATGCGCGCTTCGAGCGGCATGTCTTCGGGGAACGCGCGATCCATGACCCAGTTCATGGCGCCACCTGCGAATCGCTTCATCAACTCGTCTTCGAGCGAGAGATAGAAGCGGCTCTCGCCGGCGTCGCCCTGGCGACCAGATCGACCACGCAACTGGTTGTCGATACGGCGACTCTCGTGACGCTCGGTGCCCAAGACGTAGAGACCGCCGAGGTCGCGGACGTGGTCGCCGGCGGCCTTGCACTTGGCTTGGAGTTCGGCGAGCACCACGGAGTAGTCGGCGGGCGATTCCTCGGGCGTGGTACCCCGCGCCGCCATCTCGGCTTCAGCGAGCAGTTCGGCGTTGCCGCCGAGGAGGATGTCGACACCACGACCCGCCATGTTGGTGGCCACTGTCACGGCGCCAGGCTGACCGGCCTGAGCAATGATGTTGCCTTCGCGCTCGTGGTTCTTCGCGTTCAGCACCTCGTGGCGCACGCCGCGCTTGGTGAGCTGCTTCGAGAGGAACTCGCTCTTCTCGACCGAGATGGTGCCGACCAGAACGGGCTGACCTTCCTCGTGCCGTTCGACGAGGTCATCGATGACCGCGTTGTACTTGCCGAGTTCGGTCTTGTAGATGAGGTCGGGTTCGTCGAGACGCGCGATGTCGCGATGCGTTGGAATGGGCACCACTTCGAGGTTGTAGGTGTGCGCGAACTCGCCCGCTTCCGACAGTGCCGTACCGGTCATGCCGGCGAGCTTGTCGTAGAGGCGGAAGTAGTTCTGTAACGTGACGGTGGCGAGGGTCTGGTTCTCCTCGTTGATGCGCACGTTCTCTTTGGCCTCGACCGCTTGGTGGAGACCTTCGCTCCACCGACGCCCTTCGAGGATGCGTCCGGTGAACTCGTCGACGATCTTCACGTCACCATCGGCGACGATGTAGTCGACGTTGGGCTTGTACAGCTCCTTGGCGCGCAAGGCCTGTTGCAACTGGTGCACGAAGTTCTGGTTGACGTGCTCGTAGAGGTTCTCGACCCCCAAAGCCTTCTCGACGCGGGCGATGCCCTCCTCGGTGGGCGACACGTTGCGCTTGGCTTCATCGACCTCGTAGTCGCGGTCGCGCTGCAACCCCTTCACGATGCGGGCGAACTGGTAGTAGAGCTCAGCGGCCTGTTGCGGCTGGCCACTGATGATGAGCGGCGTACGCGCTTCGTCGATGAGGATGGAGTCGACTTCGTCGACGATGGCGTAGAAGTGCCCGCGCTGCGCTTGCTCTTCCTTGCTGACCGCCATGTTGTCGCGCAGGTAGTCGAACCCGAACTCGTTGTTCGTGCCGTAGGTGATGTCGGCGGCATACGCCGCACGCTTGGCCACCGGATCAAAGTCGCCGGACAGCACCACGCCCACGTCGAGCCCCAAGAAACGGTGCACGCGCCCCATCCACTCGGAGTCGCGCTGGGCGAGGTAGTCGTTGACCGTGACCACGTGGACGCCCTGACCGGCGAGCGCGTTCAGGTACGCCGGCAAGGTGCACACGAGCGTCTTGCCTTCACCGGTCTTCATCTCGGCGACCCAGCCGTAGTGGAGCGCCACCCCGCCCATGAGCTGGACGTCGTAGTGCCGCTGGCCCAACACTCGTCGCGCTCCTTCGCGCACCGTTGCGAACGCTTCGGGGAGCAGGTCTTCGAGCGGCTCGCCGTTGTCGACGCGCTGCTTGTAGGCGGCCGTGAGGGCGCGCAACTCGTCGTCGGAGCACGCCTCCATCTGGGGCTCGAGCGCGTTGACCAGCGAGACCGGCGCCTGCACCGTCTTGAGTTTGCGGCCTTCGCCGGCGTGGAGGACTTTGTTCAGGAAACCCATATGCGAGTGCCGATTCTAGGAGTCGCCCGGATTCGTCCGGGAGCGGCCAACCGGGACTATTCGACCTCGAGGAGCTTCTCGCGCATGGCGTAGACCACTGCCTCCATCCGGGAGTGCAGGTGCAGCTTCTCGAGGATGTTGCGGACGTGGTTCTTCACCGTGTTCTCGGCGATGAAGAGCTCGCCCGCAATCTCTTTGTTGGAGTCGCCCCGAGCCACGAGCTTGAGCACTTCGAGTTCACGGTCGGTGAGGCGCGGCGCCTGTGAGCGCACCCGCTCTTCGGCCCGCTGCGACAACGCGTTGAACTCGGCGAGGAGCTTGGTGGCCATGGACGGCGAGATGAGGCTGTGGCCCCGTGACACCGACCGCACTGCGTCGGCCACCTCTTCGATGGACACTTCCTTCAAGAGGTAGCCGGCCGCTCCAGCGCGCACGGCGGCGAAGAGATCGTCCTCGTCGTCGGAGACGGTGAGCATGATCACCTTCACCTCGGGGAAGCGTTCGTGGATCTGTCGCGCCGCCTCGATGCCCGTGGCCTTGGGCATGCGTACGTCCATGAGCACCACATCGGGGCGGAGCTCGTCGACGCGCTTGACCGCCTCGATGCCATCGCCTGCTTCTCCGACGATGTCGATGTCGACTTCACCGGACAGCACGTTCTCGAGGCCGCGCCGGAACAGCGCATGGTCGTCGACGATGAGGACTCGCACCACTTCGCGACGATCGGGAACGACCTGCAACGACATGTTCGAATCAGCCCTCGGACTCCAACACGCCGAGGTCGCCGTCGTTGCGGCGGTACACCACCGCAGCCCGGCCCGTGCGCGCGTTCTTGAAGAAGAAGAACTCGTGCTCGAGCAGGTCCATGCGCAGCGCCGCTTCCTCGGGGTCCATGGCGAGCATCTCGACGATCTTGGTCTTGACGATGCGCGCCTCGGGAAGTTCCTCGGTCGGCGTCTCTTCGACCGCGACGGCGCCTACTTCGTTGGCCACCACACCGAGCGGCGCGGCCCGCCGCCGACGAGTGACCCGCTTTGAATGAATCTTGGCCGCCTGCTGTTCGGTCTTGTGCAACGCCCGGTCGAGCGCGTCGAACGCTTCGGGAGCCGCGCCCTTCGCCTTCATGAGGTGCTTGGGCATGTGCACCGTGATCTCGCAGACGAAGTGGTTCGCGACGCGAGGGTTCTTCTCTTCGGAGAACTCGACCTCGGCCCGATGGACGTCGTGAACGAACTTGTTGATCTTGGGGAGTTTCTCGACCGCCACCTCTTGCAGCCGCTCGGGCACTACGCAGTTCTTCCCACGTACAACGACGTCCACGGGTCCTCCATCGACCGACCGAACCAGGTGCTGGGACGCAGAGTGACTACCGGCATAGCCAGGAGTGTCCACGTCTGGAGTGACCATACCCGGCGGGCGATGGGGCATCGGACTAGCCCGGTTCGGCCCCTCACGGAGTTCAGCGGCGGCGCCGACCGGCTCGCCTCCGCCGCCCGCAGGCGGCGTTTTTCAGCTGGATATATGGCAGTGAGAAGCGCTTCAGCTGGCGACGGCGGCCCAGGCCACCAACGACTCGGCCACCGCATCGGCCGACGGCCGGTACAGACCCGCGTCGATCCGATTGCGCATCAGCGCGATGCGCTGGGCGCGCAACACTGCATCAACAGTTCGCAGCTCTTCGTCGTCCCGCATGACGTCGAGATCGTTTTGCACGGCAATCTCCGCTCCAACTCGCGGGTCTCGCAAACCCGACCTACAAGAAGTCGGAACGGTGGACGAATTTCTATATGCGCCTGAGGGATGATTTCCGAGCCCGGTTGTCACCCGCGCCTCATCCTCGCTGCGCAACGTCTGACCACGAAAACACACGTCAGTGAACCGCTGTCCGATTTGCCCCCACGCCGACCCACGCCGGCGCGCGATCACCTGGTCAGTGCTTGGTACCCGAAACCGCTGACACATTCACGATGTACGTGCCATTCACGGTGCACGGGTTGATGCCGAATGCCACCGAGGCACTGTCCTTGTTGTTCGGCGGAGTCACTGCGGTGCGCGGGAACTGCGCGCACGTGCCATTGCCGGTGGGAACGTCGCTGTACGCCATGAAGAAGTAGCCGCTCTTGCCGTTGTCGATGACCACGCGCGAGGGCCCGGGCCACGCGCTCGGCACCTTGGTGCCACCGCGCTCAGCAGTAGTGGGCGCTTCTTTCCCGTCTTGGAACTGCGCCGCGATCCCCGGATAGCCGGTCAGCTCGCACGAACGACCCGAGGTGTTGGTGAGCTTGAACACCACGCTGATGGTGCCCGCTGCACCCTGCGAGTCCTCGTTCGTGATGGCGAGGTCCTTGGTGAGACACATCGGAACGCCCGCGGCCGTTGTGGTGGAGCCCGCAGCAGTCGACGTGGACGACTTCGCAGTGGTGGAGGTGGTGCTGGCTCCCGTCGTGGTGGTCGCCGCCTTCTTGCTCGACGAACACCCGGCGACGATCAGCGCCGACGCGGCAGTCGCCGCAATCATCGCCACAACTGCAAAACGCGCCCTGCGCATGACCACTCCTCGATCGAACCAGCGGCGTGAGTGTACGAGCGCGGATCGGTTGGCCAGGTGGATCCCGGGGGCGGTCAGCCGCGCGCCGCGGCTTCGAGGGCGGCGATGTCGAGCTTCTTCATCTGCAACATGGCCGCCATGACTCGCTCCCCCACGCCCGGATCCGATGAGCCGAGCAGTTCCGGCAAGCGCTTGGGCACGATCTGCCAGCACAGACCGAAGCGATCGGAAACCCAGCCGCACTGCTGCTCCTCGCCGCCGGCGGCAAGGAGTGCGTCGTAGTACCGGTCGACCTCGTCCTGACTGTCACAACGCACCACCAACGAGACCGCCGCGCTCAACGGGAACTCGGGACCGCCGTTGAGGAACGTGAGCCGCTGCCCCTCGATGGTGACGTCGATCGTGAGTGCCGTACCGGCGGGCGCGGGCCCGCCCTCGCCGTAGCGAGCAATCTCGTGCACCGTGACGTTGTCGAAGATCTGCTGGTACAGCTCGACCGCGGCTTCGGCATTCATGTCGAACCAGAGACACACGGTGACGGGATCCATGCGCAGCACCGTACTGACACTAGGGCGTGCGAGCGAAGACTGCGCCAATGACGGTGCGAGCGCCGGCCTTGCGCAGCGCGTGCGCCGCGGCGGAAAGGGTGGCGCCGGTGGTGCAGACATCGTCGACGACGACAACCGTGGGCGGCACGCCCCGACGCGCGCGAAAGCGCGGCGCGTGTTGCAGACGCTCGATGCGCGAGTGACCCGTCTGCGTAGCGTGCGTGACGCGTTGCAGCATCGCCATGGTGGGGCCGATGCGACGCGCGATGCGTTCGGCCGGATCGAAGCCCCGCTGACGCCGGTGCGCACGCGTGGTGGGTGCCCACGTGAGGGCCACGGTCGGAGCGGCCGCCGCATCGAGCACGGCACGCAATTCGTCGCCACACCAATCGAGCGCCGCACCGGCGTTGCGGTACTTGGCCTGTGCAACAACATGGCGTGCGAGCCCGTCGTACGCGTACGCCACATGGAACGCATCGAGGCCTGGGGGCACGGGCAATGCCGGCGGCGCCGAAAGGCCCGCGGCACAGCCGGCACACACGGGTTCACCCGTGCGGCCACATCCCACGCATCGCAGCGGCAACAACCAGTCGAGAACGATCACACCCCGACCGTACGGCCGGGGTGTGACTGTCATATTGCTGCGCTCACGGTCGAGCGGGATACCCGCCCGATGCCCTTCGGGCCGTTCGACTCCGCGTATTAGTAGCGGTAGTGGTCGGGCTTGTACGGGCCTTCGACCGGCACGCCGATGTAGGACGCCTGGTCCTCGGAGAGCTGGGTGAGCTTCACGCCCAGCTTGGCGAGGTGCAGACGCGCCACCTTCTCGTCGAGGTGCTTGGGCAACGTGTACACCCGCTTCTCGTAGAAGTCGGGGTGACCGAAGAGCTCCATCTGCGCGATCACCTGGTTGGTGAAGCTGTTGCTCATCACGAAGCTCGGATGACCAGTGGCGCAACCCAGGTTCAGCAAACGACCTTCGGCGAGCACGATCACCGAGTGACCGTCGGCGCGCTCGGAACCAGGGCGCGCAGGGAAGATCCACTCGTCGACCTGCGGCTTGATCTCGACCTTCTTCACGCCATCGAGCTTGGCGAGACCCGCCATGTCGATTTCGTTGTCGAAGTGACCGATGTTGCCGACGATCGCGTTGTGCTTCATCCGGCTCATGTGATCGGCCGTGATGATGTTGTGGTTGCCAGTAGCCGTGATGAAGATGTCGGCGGTTTCGACGACGTCTTCGAGCGTGAGGACCTGGTAGCCCTCCATGGCGGCCTGCAACGCACAGATCGGGTCGATCTCGGTGATGATGACGCGCGCACCCTGACCACGCAACGACTGCGCCGAACCCTTGCCGACGTCGCCGTAGCCACACACCACCGCAACCTTGCCGGCGAGCATGACGTCGGTGGCGCGACAGATTCCGTCGACGAGCGAGTGACGACAGCCGTACAGGTTGTCGAACTTGCTCTTGGTGACCGAGTCGTTCACGTTGATGGCCGGGAACAGCAGCGAACCCGCGTCCTGCATTTGGTACAGGCGGTGCACACCGGTGGTGGTCTCTTCGGTGACACCCTGGATGTCGGCGGCGATTCTGTGCCAGAGCTGGTTGTCTTCGGCGAGGGTCTTGGTCAACACGCCGAGGAACACCTTCCACTCGTCGCTGTCACCCTCTTGCGCTTCGGGCACCGCGCCCGCACGCTCGAACTCGACACCCTTGTGCACGAGCATGGTGGCGTCGCCACCGTCGTCGAGGATCATGTTCGGACCCTTGCCGTCGGGCCAGCGCACAACCTGCTCGGTGCACCACCAGTACTCGTCGAGGCTCTCGCCCTTCCACGCGTACACGGGGATGCCCGCCGCAGCGATGGCCGCGGCTGCATGGTCTTGGGTGGAGAAGATGTTGCAGCTCGCCCAACGCACTTCGGCGCCGAGCGCGACCAACGTCTCGATGAGCACGGCGGTCTGGATGGTCATGTGCAGGGAGCCGGTGATGCGCGCGCCCTTCAGCGGCTGGGCCGCCGCGAACTCTTCGCGGCACGCCATGAGACCGGGCATCTCGACTTCGGCGAGTTCGATTTCTTTGCGGCCGAACTCGGCGAGGCTCATGTCGGCGACCTTGAAGTCGTCAGAGCCGTCGGGCTTCACGGGCGTGTTGGGATGGATCGTTGCCGTCATTGGCCTACTCCTCGATGAATTGGTCGTTTCGGGGCACCGAAGCCGCGCTGAGCGCGGCATTCGTGGACCGAAACAGGCTTGGGGGTGAGGAGCCGGCCCGGATCACCGGGTGACAGCGAGGCCCGAAGGGTCTGCCCGACCGGAATCAATAGTAGCGGGCCGCCCCACCACTGGCTCATCGTCGCCCCTGGGCCCCGACGCGCTGATGGGCGGCACGGCAATGCCGCACCGCCCATCATGGTTCCGCGCTCCTTGACGCGTCCGGCGCTCGCTCAGCCGATCACTCGGGTGAGCGAGAGTTGGCGCGAGGTCGTACCGGCACCGATCTGTCCGAACTCGTTGTTGCCCCAGCACCAGAGGAGCTGTGTGCTGGCATCGATCGCACAGGTGTGTTGGGCGCCTGCCGCAATTGCCGACGGCGGCGGGAAGAACGCCCGTTGCGGGAACCCGGAAATCGTGATCGTGCCGTTGCCGAGCTGGCCCGACTCGTTGGTACCCCAGCACCACATGGTGCCGGCGAACGTTCCGTCGGTACGAGTGGCGCAGCTGAATTCGGTGCCGGCCGTGATCTGCCCAACACCGGCAATGAACACCTGCCGGGGGAAGGTCACGTTCAGGCCGGGCGCCGGGTTCGTGTACTTGGTGCTGTCGAAGAGGTTGTCGTAGCCGTTGTACCCCCAGCACCACATCAGGCCGGCGTATGTACCGTCGGTACGAGTGGCACAGGTGTGATAGAGCCCCGCGGCGATCTCTCCTGTACCGGCAAAGAACACCTGCGTCGGAACCAGGCGGTCGGTCTGGTCACCGACACCGAGCTCGCCCACGGAGTTCCAACCCCAGCACCACAGGTAACCGGAAGTGCTCGAGGCGCAGGTGTGGGCCGAACCCGCGTCGACCTTCGCCGCCGGCTCCCGCACGCCCGCTCCAGTGACGAGTTGGATCTGCACCGGAGTCTTCTGCACCGATCGGGTGCCGTTCCCGACGGACCCGCGCGTGTTGCGACCCCAGCACCACAAGGTGGCGTCGGTCTTCACGGCGCAGGCCTGGTCGTCACCCACGGCGAAGCGGGACACGCCGGAGAGCACCTTGACCGGAACTCGGCCGTCGGCGCCCGCAACTCCGATCTCGTTGTTGGCACCGTCGCCCCAACACCACAGCGACGCATCGGGCAGGGTCGCGCAGGCCATGGACGTGCCCATTGAGATGCGCACGGCGTTCGTGATGCCACTGACCTGCACAGGCAAGCTCGAGTTGGGCGTCAACTGGTTGAGCCGCTGACCCCAACACCACACGGTGCCGTCGGTCTTGATGCCACAAGTGGACCAGCCATTGGCGGCGACCGCTTTCCAGGTACCGACCAGGCTGATGCCGGTACCGATCTCAGGCGGAGGTGCCGTGGTCGTGGTCGGCGCAGTGGTGGACGGCGGCTTCGCCGTTGTCGTCGTGGCAACGGTTGTCGTGGGCGCCACGGTGGTCGTAGGCGATGTGGTCGGAGAGCTCGGAGAGGGTGCACAAGCGCCGAGGATTGCGGACAGCGAGACTGCGCCAGCCGCGAGGACAAGCAAACGTTTCATGGTGGGGACTCACTTGTGTTCGGGGACAGTGGGAAGGTCAGCCAGTTCGTCCCCCGCTGTCGAAATCCCCAGGGATTGAGTCGCTCGACCTACGCGTCCCTGCAGGGTGCCCCAAACAAACTGCTGCAACGACGAGCGGCGTTAGTTGGCGAGGGCGCGCTTGAGCTCGTCGATCGACGGGATGGGCCCTGGATCGACATCGTTCTGCTCGGCGACATAACAGCTCACCCACGCCGCCATGTACACCAGGTCGAGGAGCTGCGCGAGCGGCCCCTCGCCCTGGGCTTCCACCGC
>JBMOIJ010000010.1:0-73219 GCA_049317385.1 Acidimicrobiia bacterium | reverse complement strand
AGAGGTGACTGAATCCCGACGCCTCGTCCTCGCTCATGTGCACCTGGACCGGATGCTTGCCGAAGTGGGCAATCGCTTCCTTCATGTCGGCGAGCAACAGCTGTCCCAGGTCACGGCTCACGCCCTGGCGAACCAAGATGCGCTGCACACTCACGTCGGCCACATCTCCGGTGAGGGGATACGCCGGCACCTGCCAGCCCCGCACTCGCAACCGGTCGGCCAGGTCATAGAGCGAGTATCCCGGATCGACGCCGGCTTGGATGCGCCACGCCACCGTGGGAATTCCGGTGTGGGGGTTGCTGTCGCAGAGCAGTTCGAACGGACCGAGCTTCGCAATCTCATCGGCGAGCCACTTCCCCGTGTCGTAGGACGCTTGATGCACCCGCTGATACCCGTCGCGCCCCAAGCGAACGAAGTCGTAGTACTGCGCCACGATCTGGCCGGCGGGGCGCGAGAAGTTGATCTGGAACACCGGCATGTCGCCACCGAGATAGCTGACGTGGAACACCAGCTCGTCGGGGAGCTCGCTGGCGTCACGCCACAGGACCCAACCCACTCCCAGCGGCGCGAGCCCGAACTTGTGCCCCGACGTACTGATGGACTTCACCCGCGGTACGCGGAAGTCCCACTCGATGTCGGGCGCGCAGAACGGCGCCAGGAATGCACCACTCGCGCCGTCGACGTGGATGTCAATGTCGAGTCCCGTGTCGGCCTGCAATGTGTCGAGTGCAGCGGAGAGCGCGCGCACCGGCTCGTATGCACCCGTGTACGTGACTCCGAACGTGGGTACCACCGCAATGGTGTTCTCATCGACGCGCTCGAGCATGGTGGCCACGTCCATGCCGTAGCGGCCGGGCGCCATGGGCACTTCCCGCATCTCGACATCCCAGTACCGCGCAAACTTGTGCCACACCACCTGCACCGGTCCACACACGATGTTCGGTTGGTCGACGGGTTTGCCGGCCGCCTGCCGCTTGGCGCGCCACCGCCACTTCGCCGCCATGCCACCGAGCATGCACGCCTCGGAAGAACCGATGGCCGAACACCCCACGGCATTTGCCGCAGTTGGCGCGTTCCACAGGTCGGCCAGCATGTGCACGCAGCGCCGCTCGATCTCTGCCGTTTGTGGATACTCGTCCTTGTCGATCATGTTCTTGTCGATGGCCAGATCCATGAGTTGGTGAACCTGCGGTTCCTCCCACGTCTGACAGAACGTGGCGAGGTTCTGACGCGCGTTGCCGTCGAGGAACAGCTCGTCGGCCACCAACTGGTAGGCGTCGTCGGCGCGCATCTCAGCACCGGGGAACCGATACTTCGGCAACGCCTTGTCGACGTCTTGGCCCGCGTACACCGAAGCGTCGAGTTCCGCGCGAATGCTGTTGCGATCATGGAGCGTCATGACCGCGCACGCTACTGGCTGGCCGCCAGAACTCGTTTCGGTCTAGTCCGCAAGCTTTCGGATGATCTCGATCTTCTCTTCGGCGTGGTTGGCGTCGGCGCCCTGCTCGTCGAGTAGCTCAGCCCGGTCGCGAGCGGCTTCGGCTTCCGCCGACTCGTCGGCCGCGGCCAACCGGGCGTCGATGCCGTCACGCACGATGGCCTCGGCTTCGGCCACCAATGCGTCGACCATCTCGGCCTCGGGAACGACGCGCACGATCTTGCCGCGCACGAACAGGTGCCCCTTCGCCTTGCCGGCCGCGATCCCGAGGTCGGCACTCGCCGCCTCGCCCGGCCCGTTCACGACGCATCCCATCACCGCGACCTGCAACGGGATGTTGCGCGACTCCAGCGCGTCCTGCGCGTCGTTCGCCACCTTGATGACATCAACTTGGGCGCGCCCACAACTGGGACACGCAATGAGGTCGAGGCCTTTGCGCTCGCGCAGCCCCAACGACTCGAGCAGCGCCACACCAGCCTTCGCCTCTTCGACCGGATCGGCCGTGAGCGAGAAGCGAATGGTGTCGCCGATGCCTTCGGCCAACAAGGTACCGATGCCCGCCGTGCTCTTGATGAGGCCCTTGGGCAACGGACCCGCCTCGGTGACGCCGAGGTGCAACGGATGGTTGACGGTCTCGGACATGAGTCGGTACGCGTCGATCATGACGCGCACGTCGCTGGCCTTCACCGAGATCTTCACGTCATCGAAGTCGACGTCGGCGAAGTACTCGAGTTCGCGCACCGCCGACGCCACCAATGCCTCGGGCGTGGCGCCACCAAAGCGCTTCTCGATGTCGGGGTCGAGCGACCCGCCGTTCACGCCGATGCGAATAGGAATGCCCCGGTCCTTCGCCGCTTGCGCAACCGCCTTGATCTGGTCGGGCTTGCGGATGTTGCCCGGGTTGAGCCGCAGCGCGTGCACGCCCGCTTCGAGCGCGGCCAGTGCGAGCTTGTAGTGGAAGTGGATGTCGGCGACGATCGGCACCGGCGAACGCGGCACGATGTGCGCCAACGCTTCGGCCGCCGGCTCTTCGTTGCAGGTGCAGCGCACGATGTCGCAGCCCGCACCGGCGAGCGCGTAGATCTGGCGCAGGGTGCCCTCGGCATCGGCGGTCTTGGTGGTGGTCATGGACTGCACCGAGATGGGCGCGTCGCCGCCCACGGGCACCTTGCCCACCATGACCTGACGGGTCTTCTTGCGTTCGAACATCACCGCCAGGTTAGGAGGCGCGCCGAGATCAGAGCAGATCGCGCAAGTCGCGGAACATCACGCTCACCCCGAACAGGATGAGCACGGCCGTCACCGCCGTGGTGATGGGCAACAGCTTGCGGTAATCGACCTGTACCCGCTTGTGGGTGATCTTCGAGGCGATCGCTTCATAGGTGGCCACCACCAGGTGCCCCCCGTCGAAGGGCAGCAACGGGATGAGGTTGAACAGGGCGAGGAACAGGTTGAGGCTCGCCATGAGTGCGAAGAACGCCCAGAAGTCCTTGTTCACCAGGCCCGAACCCACACTCACGATGCCGATGACCGACCGCGGTCGGTTGGCTTCAGCCGACGACACGCCGCCGCCAGCCGGCGCACTGCTCTTCGGCTCGCCGTTGACCACGGCCTTCGCATGGTTGGCGATGCCCGACGGCGAGAAGATCTTGCCGATGGCCAACACCACCTGCTGAGTGCCGACGCCAACCGCCTTCACCGAGTTACCGGCCGCCTGAAGAACCCCTTGGGGTTGATACGCGAAGCCGGCCACGACACCGACGCGCCCGACGGACTTGCCGTTCTCGTCGGTGGACGCGGCCGGCACCACGGACACGGTGCGTGCGTTCGCTCCCTGGAGGACGCGCACCGACACCGACCCTGATGCATTCTTGGCGCCAACCTTCTGTGGGTTGGTCGTGTAGTCGCCGGCGACTGCGATGAGTTGGTCACCCGGTTTGAACCCGGCGCTCGCCGCCGCTGACCCTGCCGCCACCTTTTGCACCGCACCCGTGGCGTCAATCGCGAGCGAGCCATCGCTCAGCGCATTCTTGGGCACGGTGAGCGCTCGGTTGGAACCGCCCTCAGCCACGCCGACGGTCACGGTCTGGCCGGCCCGAGCGCCGATGAACGACCGCAATCCGTCCCAGCTCGACACGGGTGTTCCGTCGAGCGAGACGATCCAATCGCCGCTTTCGAGTCCTGCGGTCGCGGCCGGCGACCCAGGGGTGACCGACTCGGCCTGCAATGTCGTAGAACCCGTGCCTTGTGCCGTCAGCACAACGAACACGCAGAGCATGAAGATCGCGACGTTCACGGCGACGCCCGCCACCGCCACGCACATCTTGTCCTTGTACGACGCGTTGCGGAACGCACGCGGTTCGTCGGCCTCGGCGACGTCTTCGAGGTTGCTCATGCCGATGATGCGCACGTATCCACCGGCGGGAATGGCTTTGATGCCGTACTCGGTCTCACCCCGTCGGAACGACCACAGCCGCGGCCCGAACCCGAGGAAGAATTCGGTGACCTTCATGCCGGCCTTTTTCGCCGCAACGAAGTGCCCGAACTCGTGCAGCATGATCGTGACGACAATGCCCAGGATCAGCAGCAGGACGCCCCGAGCGCCAGGGAAGACCACGAATGCCGCCACATAGAGCGCGATGGTGAGGATCGGGATCGCGAACGCTTGCCCTGCGCGCATCTCGACATCGGCGAGCGGATCCTTCACGTGTTCCTCCGGGTGATCTCGACGCGAGCGCGTTCGCGCGCCAGCCGGTCGACTTCTAGAACGTCGGATACATCATCGACGTTCCCGACACCCCCCTGGAGCGCTGCGTCCACAACCTCAGGGATCTCCACCCAGCGGATGACCCCGTCGAGGAACGCCTCCACCGCCACCTCGTTGGCCCCCGAGAGGGCTGCCGGGGCGCCCCCGCCCTGTCGGCCGGCCACGTAGGCCAGGCCCAGGCACGGAAACGTGGCGAAGTCGGGCGGCTCGAACGTGAGCGTGGAAAGGGTGGACCAATCAATGGCGCCGAACGGCACCCCATGGCGGGCCGGGGCCCCCAGCGCCAGGCCAATGGGCAGGCGCATGTCGGGCATGGAGCACTGGGCAATGGTGGCCCCATCGCTGAACTCCACCATCCCGTGGATCACCGACTGCGGGTGCACGACCACCTCGATCCGATCGAAGTCCACCCCGAACAGTTCGTGCGCCTCGATGACCTCGAGGCCCTTGTTCATGAGGGTGGAGCTGTCAATGGTGATCTTCGGACCCATCGACCACGTTGGATGCGCGAGCGCGTCGGCCACGGTGACGGCTTCGAGCTCGGCTGCGCTGCGGCCTCGGAACGGGCCGCCGCTCGCGGTGAGGACGAGCTTGTTGACCTCGTGCTCCTGACCCGAACGCAGGCATTGCCACAACGCCGAGTGCTCGCTGTCGACGGGGACGATCTCTCCGCCACCGTTCGCGCGGGCCTTGGCCACCACCGGGCCGCCCGCAATGAGCGACTCCTTGTTCGCGAGGGCGAGACGTTTGCCGTGCTCGAGCGTGGCGATGGTGGCGGGCAAACCGGCAAACCCCACCACTGCGTTGAGCACGACGTCGACGTCCTCGAGCGCCGCGAACTCGGCCAGTACCGAGGCATCGCTGCCCGCCAGGCGCGCGCGATCCGCAGGGACCCCGAACTCGCGTGCCTGGGCGGCCAACAACTCCTGGTTGCGACCGGTGGCGAGCGCGACCACTTCGAACTGGTCACGCGCCCCGCGCACCACGTCGAGCGCCTGGGTGCCGATCGAGCCGGTGGAACCCAGGATCGCAATGCGAGTGGGCACGGACCCTCCTTGGATCACCCGAAGAAGATGCGAGCGAGGAAGTAGACGGCGGGCAGGCACACCAAGATGCCGTCGAAGCGGTCCATGACGCCACCGTGGCCGGGCAACAACGTGCCGAGATCCTTCACGCCGAGGTCGCGCTTGATCATCGACTCGAAGAGATCGCCGAGCGGTGCAATGACGCCCACCACAACCCCGAGTGCGAGCGTGGCGGCCCACGACGTCGACCACGGGTCGAAGAGGTGCACGACCACGATGGCCAGCACCAGCGACGCGATCCAACCGGCCGCCAACCCTTCGAGCGTCTTGTGCGGTGAGATGCGCGGCGCAATACGCGTACGGCCGAACCGCGAACCCACGAAGTACGCCACGACGTCGGAACCGACTGCACAGATGGCCAGCCCCAAGATGAGGCCGACGCCGTCGCTTGGGCCGAGGTTGGGCGTGGTCTGCCACGGCATGGCAAGCAACAGGCCGGCAAACGATCCGAACAGACCCACGTAGCAGAACCCCAACAACGTGGAACCGATGGCCGGCACCGGTCGCGCGTGCACCACCTCGGCGAGGTACCAGATCATCGTGAAGAACACGACGAGCGCGAGCACCACCGGGTAGGCCGCAGTGCCGCGGTTGTACGCCGCCAACACGAGTGCGACCGAACCCAAGAGCGCCAGCAGCGTGGCCGGGTGGTTCCCTGCGCGGCGCAACCCCTCGAACATTTCGAGCGCGGCGATGGCAACGATGATGGTTGCGAGGCCCGCAACCCATGCCGGCCCCAGGAACATGCAGGCCACCGCCACGAGTGCGATACCGGCGCCGGTGGCGACGGCGATCGGGAGATTGCGTCCGCTCGATGCCGGTGCCGCAGCGCCGACGCTCGCGGCCGTGCTCGGGGCCGTGCCCGGGACGGGCGCCGAAACGCCAGCGTCGGGACGCGAACGGCGCCGGCTTGCGGTGCGCGCCCCACCACCCCGACGGGTCGTGCGCCGGCGAGCAGCAACCTCGCGTTCGAACTCCTCGTCGTCGTCGACGGGTGCGGCAAGCGCACCCACGTTCATGGCGTCGTCCTTGAGTTCGCCCGTGGTGGCGAAGTCTTCTTCGTCCCAGTCACTCGAACCGTCACGGAATCGCGGCGCCGCGCCGAGCGCCGCCCAGGCTTCGGCATGTTCGTCGTCACCGTCGTCGAGGATTGCTTCTTCGATCTCGACCTGACCTTCGGACTCGGGGAGGATGCGCGGCACTTCCCCGGTGGGCGGTTCCGTCCAGTGCGGGAGTTCGACCTGCCCGCTCGTTTCCGACGGGGGCGGGGAGGCCGGCCGCACAACTCGGACTGAGGGACTCGACTCGTCATCGCCCATTGCAGCCCGCGCTGGCGCGGGTTGCGCAGTCTGCGCAGGTTGTGGCGCCCGACTCTGCTGCGTCTCGGGCTCGTCGGTGAGCACGATCTCTCGTGGCGGGACGCTCGATACCGCCTGCGGCGCCCGGGCAGGAGGCGCCGATTGGTCGTTGATGACGGCGTCGGGCAGTGGGAACCGGACCGTGCGCCCTTCGGGCGCCTCCGGCCGCGGCGGCACGTCGCCGAAGCGCAGTTGCTCGTCGCCCAGGCGCGCCTGGACGTGGCCACTCTCGATTGCGGCCCGCGCTTCTTCGGCGCCGATGATGCGCACCCCTTCGGGGCCCGCAGCCGGCGCGGTGGTTGGGGCCGGTGACGTCGGTTCGGAGTCGTCTCGTTCGTCAGTCATGCTGGTTCGAGGGTAGACCCGGACCCTGGGGGCCGTCTCCCCCTGGCCCCCTGACCTGGGAAAACTAGGGCAAGCGGGCCTGGACCGCCTGCGCGAACGCCGTCGCAATCGCCGGATTCAACTCCAGGTAGAACGCCGGCTCGATGATCTCAAGCTCCATCAGATGTGGGCGGTCATCGATCCGCACCGTGTCGACCCGGCCATAGAGCAGCGACCCACGCGGCGCGACATACCCGACCAGCCGTTGGGCCAATTCGCATTCCGGCCCGGGCGGATCGATACGAGTGAACGTGCCGCCGTACACCTCGTGCACGCGGAAATCACCCGCAGCCGGAACCTTGCGAGTCGCGTTCACCACTTCGTTGTCGATGCACAACACCGACGTTTCACCCTGGTCACGGATCGACTCGATCAGCGGCTGCACCACCAACTCGGATTGTTCCGCCTCTTGGTGGATCCGGTCGATGAACGCCTGGTCGCTACGTAGACCAATGAACGTTCCGCGCGCGCCGCCACCGGTCACAGGTTTCGCAATGAGTTCGGGCCCGTCGGGAAGTTCGAGATCGCGATCAGGCCCGACCACCCTGGTTGGGATCACTGGGAACCCTGCGGCCGCAAGGTCGATCAGATACCGCTTGTGCATGTTCCACCGCACCAGCGACCACGGATTCTGCAGCTGGGTCACCGACCTGACGCGTTCACCCCACGCCACGAACTCGTCGGGGTGATCGAAATAGTCCCACGTGGCGCGAATCACGGTGAGCGGCGCGGCGCTCCAGTCGACGGAGTCGTCGTTCCAACGAACCGGTGTGGCTTCGATCCCCAGGTCGGCACACGCGGCGACCAGCGGATCGACCTCGGCGCGTGCATCGGTGCCGGCAGGAAGGCGATCAGTGATGACGAGGTGAACGTCGACCATGGAGGCATTGTCGCACGCGCTGCGCGCGACATCGCTCAGCGTTCAGTTGGTCGGCAGTACCCTCGTGCGGGCGGCGTCCGGTGCAGCACTGCGGCACGCGGAAAGTCGCGGCCCGTCAGACCGAGACTTTCGCGGACACGTGCGAGCGATCGGTCGACGCCTCCCAGGTTGCTGCGCTCCGACATGGGAATCGGCACGTTGTACGTCAACAAGTCGGCGTACGCCAGATCGTGCACTTCACAGTAAATGTTGAGAAACCCGGCAGCCTTCTCCCACACGGTCCGCAGGCGTCCCTCGGGGACGGGCCCGATGAGCAACACGAACTCGGGGGGCGGCACGGCAGCATCGAGTGCGCCACGGGTAGCTGCCTGGTCCATCACCGCTTCGACAAGTCGCTCGTAGCGGTCGGGATCATCGTCTTCGTCGAGCGCCGTCAGCTCGTCCCAGACATCTCGTACCGGCTCGGGCAGGCCCGACGCCCGGCGCGGCGGCTGCACTTCGACGACACCTTCCTCGGAACTTGCGATGAGGTCGCCCCACTCGTCGAGCACCGACGAGCCGACGAACTCGCCGTCGTCGTCGAATTCAGGGTCGATCTCCCAGCCTGCAGGCGCCCGCCAGCAACCGTCGACACGCTCGAGCGGATGGGCACCGAGCTCATCGGCCCAGTTGAACTCGGAAGGGAGGGGAAGAGTGAACGATGGAGTCTCGTTCGCGTCCATACGTCGCGAATGATGGCCAGACGCTCAGACTTCCATCAACTCTGCTTCTTTGCGCTCGAGCATCTTGTCGACCTCGGCGACGAATCCTGCGGTGACCTTCTCGAGTTCTTTCTCGGCCCGCTCGAGATCGTCCTTCCCGATCTCGCCGTCCTTTTCGAGTTTCTCGATCTTCTGCTTGGCCTCGCGCCGGATGTTGCGCACGGCCACGCGCCCGTCTTCGGCCCGCTGCTTGACGACCTTCACGAGTTCCCTGCGGCGCTCTTCGTTCAACTCGGGGAACACCAGCCGGATGATCTTGCCGTCGTTGCTGGGGTTCACGCCAAGGTCACTGTTCTGGATGGCCTTCTCGATGGGCTTCAGCGCGCCCTGGTCATACGGCGAAATCACCATGACCCGAGGCTCCGGCACCGAGATACCGGCCAGCTGCTGAATCGGCGTGGGCGTGCCGTAGTACTCGGCGGTGAGCTTCTCGACCACCGCCGGATTGGCGCGGCCGGTACGCACGGCCACGAACTCGTCGCGCACGTGTTCGATCGCCTTGTGCATCTTGTCTTTGCAGTCGGCCAGTGCGTCGTCGATCACTGCGCTTCTCCCCAGGATTCGTTGCTCACGGTGGTGCCGATGGCCTCACCTTGGAGTACTCGCTTGATGTTGCCCGGCGTGCTCACGTCGAACACCACGATGGGCAAGTCGTTGTCCATGCAGAACGTGATGGCCGTGGAGTCCATGACCCGCAGGTCGTTCGCAATGACTTCCTTGTAGCTGACGGTCCGCAGCTTCTTGGCGTCGGGGTTGGTACGCGGGTCGGCGCTGTACACGCCGTCGACACCGGAGTGTGTGCCCTTCACCAACGCGTCGGCCCGCACTTCGGCCGCCCGCAACGCAGCAGTGGTGTCGGTGGTGAAGAACGGGTTGCCGGTGCCGGCCGCGAAGATCACCACGCGGCCCTTCTCCAGGTGGCGCATGGCGCGCAACGGGATGTAGGGCTCGGCAACCTGCGCCATGTTGATAGCCGTCTGCACTCGGCTGGGCTGGCCGATCGCTTCGAGGGCGTCCTGCAGCGCCAGGGCGTTGATGACCGTGGCGAGCATGCCCATGTAGTCAGCGCGGGCACGATCCATGCCCCGGGATTCTCCGGCCAGACCGCGCCAGATGTTGCCGCCACCGACCACCACGGCGACCTCGATGCCGAGATCGCGCTGCGCTTCCGCCACTTCTTCGGCGATGCGTTGGACGATCCCGGCGTCGATGCCATATCCGACGTCGAGCGGCGCGAACGACTCGCCCGACAACTTCAACACGACGCGCTTGTACTTGGCGTCGCTCATGGGGTTATTCCTCGCCGACTTTGACGCGCACGAACTGCTTCACCGAAGCACCGCGTTCGTCGAGGAGCTTCGCAATGGAGACCTTGGGATCCTTCACGTAGCCCTGCTCGAGCAAGCAGATCTCCTTGAAGAAGCCGCCGATGCGACCTTCGACGATCTTCTCGAGCGCCGATTCGGGCTTGCCTTCGTTGCGCGTGAGTTCAGTGAGAACGTCGCGTTCCTTCTCGACGACGTCGGAAGGGACGTCGTCGCGGCTGAGGTAACGCGGCGCGGCCGACGCGATGTGCAACGCGACGTCGTGAGCAAGCTCGCGGTCGTTGCCAGTCAGCTCGACTAATACGCCGATGACACCACGGTCGGCCTGCACGTGCTTGTACGCGTCGATCACCCCGTCGGTGGACGAGATACGCGACACCCGCCCGAGCTGGATGTCTTCGCCGAGCCTGGCGGCCATCTGAGTGACTTCCTCGCCCACGGTGCTGGCGCCGTACGGAACCGCCGCCAATGCGTCACCGGAGTCGATGCCCTTCTCGACCACGAGGTTCACCAAGTCGGTGAGGGTGTCGGAGAAGTCGGTGCCCTTGGCCACGAAGTCGGTCTCGCAGGTGAGCTCGACGAGCGCGCCCACGGTGCCGTCGACCTGCACGTCGACCGCACCTTGGCTCCCGCCCCGACCGGCTCGCTTGGCCGCACCGGCCAGACCCTTCTTGCGGAGGTATTCCTTCGCCGCTTCGAGGTCGCCGTCGGTTTCGGCGAGCGCGTTCTTGCAATCCATCATTCCGGCGCCGGTTGCCTTGCGGAGCGCCGCAACGTCCTTCGCGGAAACATCAGCCATTCGAGTCGGACTCCTGGGTCTCGGTCGTGGAACCGTCGCCCTCGGCGCCGGCAGAACGCTTCTCGGCGTTGGCCGCGGCAACGCGGGCTTCGATTTCCTTCTGCTTGGCGGCGGCAGCAGCACGCGCCTGCGCCTGCTGTTCCTGCTTGGCCGCCTTCTCTTCGGGCGTGAGTTCCTTCTTCGGCTCGGCCGCCGCCTTCGTGGTGGCCGGACGCGCTTCCTTCTTCGCCCGCAGCAGACGACCCTCTTCGATTGCGTCGGCGATGACTCGACTCATGAGGTTGGCCGAACGGATGGCGTCGTCGTTGCCAGGAATGACGAAGTCGATGAGGTCAGGGTCGCAGTTGGTGTCAACCACGGCGATGACCGGAATGCCAAGGCGATTCGCCTCGGTGACCGCAATGTGCTCCTTCTTCGTGTCGATCACGAAGACGGCGTCGGGCGCCCTCTCGAGCGCACGGATGCCCCCGAGGTTGCGGTTGAGCTTGTCGAGTTCACGCGTGATGCGCAGCGCTTCACGCTTGGCCATCAAGTCGGTCTCACCGCTCTTCACCTGGCGTTCGAGCTCGAGCAACTTCGCAACGCGCTTGTGCACCGTTTGGAAGTTGGTGAGCATGCCGCCGAGCCAGCGGTAGTTCACGTACGGCGACTGGCTGCGCTTCGCCGCGTTCTCGACTGCTTCCTGCGACTGCTTCTTCGTGCCCACGAAGAGCACGGTGCCGCCGTTCTCCACGGTGTTGCGGATGAACTTGTACGCAGCGTCGATGCGCTCCAGCGTCTGCTGAAGGTCGATGATGTAGATGCCATTGCGTTCGCCGAAGATGAAGCGCTTCATCTTGGGGTTCCAGCGGCGGGTCTGGTGCCCGAAGTGCACGCCGGCTTCCAAGAGCTGCTTCATCGTGACGACGGGCGCCTTCGCCTCGGTCACGGCCATTTCGGTTGTCTCCCTTGGTTGTGGTGCCCCCACGCAGACGCGCCGGAGCGGAATCCACCGACCGAGCACGGCGCCGAGGGGCGTCGCGACCTTGGGCGGCCGGTGGGTGAGGCCCGGGATCGGCCCGGTCCGGCTCGATGCAGGGCGCATCGGGCAGGGAGAGGTTAGCGGGGACGAACCAACCGGATCCGAGGTCGGAACAGCCGCATCGGATCCAGGTACGTGGCTCCCCGACGAAGACCGAAGTAGCACCGCCCCGCCGGCCCGACGGTGCCGATGACGTGCCCCGGGGCCACGGGGTCGCCGGTGGCCACGGCCGTGGTGGCCAAGTACCCATACGTGGTGCGCAGACCACCCGCATGGCCGACCACCACCCAGGTCACGTCGGCAATGGTGCCCACGAAGGTGACCACCCCGGCCCCCGCAGCATGGACGGGCGTCCCGGGCTCAACGGCGAAGGTGACCCCGCGGTGGCCTGGACCATAGGGCGTGCTCGGCGGCCGAAACGGCTCGACCACTGGACCGCCAACGGGACGCACCCACGAAACCCGCAGCGCCTCGCCCTGCTCGGCTCCGGCCCGGACACCCAACGCCGCCAGCGATCCGACGACGACGATCACACCAACCGCGCCGAGCGCAGCCCATCTCCTGACCATGCTCGCACCACGCGTCATCGATCACCCCGAGACGACATGTGCGATCTCGGGCGTCGATCGGTACCCTCGGGCGACCATTCGGCGCGAGAGAAGGACCTCATGGCGCAGCAATCCGAGCCCATCGTCCTCGATCCCAAGGACCCCAGACAGCTCAACCTGGCGCTGAAGTCGCTTCGCCAACTGCGCAACGAGCGCGGGCTCCAGGCTGGCGAACCGCTCAACGTCGGCATCGCCGACGAAACCATCGTCAACGGCCGGCGCATCATGGTGGGGCCGTTCGTCCGCCGGTGGGCATGGATGATCGAACATCGAGCGGGCGACCCCGAGGCGAAGCGCAAGCTCGAACGACTCGGGATCACCGAGGACAGCGGCCAGCACCGCAAGGACACCCCACACTCGATGCCCGTCGAGATCGCAATCACTGAAGGCGGCCCCCGCGCCCGGCGACGCCATGCCCACTCGCTCGGCGAGCGCTAGCGACCTGCAACCAATCGTCGGCCGGTCACCTGAGCGCCGGACACCTCAGTCATAGAGTCTGCGGCCATGACCGACTACTCGGACCTCCGCGCCGTCTACATCAACTGCACGCTCAAGCCCTCGCCCCAGGTGTCGAACACGCAAGGCTTGATGGATCGATCGATCCACATCATGGAAACCAACGGTGTGTCAGTCGACGTGATGCGCGCCGTGGATCACGACCTACCGCCCGGCGTGTACCCCGACATGCGCGAGCACGGGTTCGCCACCGACGAGTGGCCGGAGTTGTTCCCGCGCATCATCTCCGCCGACATCCTGGTGCTCGGTACCCCGATCTGGTTGGGCGAGAAGAGTTCGGTGTGCACGAAGATCATCGAGCGCCTGTACGGCAACAGTGCGCAACTCAACGACCGTGGCCAGTACGCGTACTACGGGCGCACCGGCGGCTGCATCATCACCGGCAACGAAGACGGCGTGAAGCACTGCGCGATGAACATCCTGTATTCGCTGCAACACCTCGGGTACACGATCCCGCCGCAAGCCGACGCGGGCTGGATCGGCGAAGCCGGGCCGGGCCCGAGTTATCTCGACGAGGGTTCGGGCGGTCCCGACAACGACTTCACCAACCGCAACACCACCTTCATGACGTGGAACCTGATGCACCTGGCGCGGATGCTGAAGGACCAAGGCGGCATCCCGGCGCACGGCAACCAGCGCAGCGAGTGGGACGCCGGCTGTCGCTTCGACTTCGTGAACCCCGAGTACCGCTGAGTCGCGGCGCAACTTCAGCGCGCTGACGGTTCCACCATGCGGGCGCGGAGGTGCAAGATGGCCTTGGTGTGGATCTGGCACACGCGCGACTCGGTGACACCGAGCACGTCGCCGATCTCCGAGAGCGTGAGGCCCTCGTAGTAGTAGAGCGTGAGCACGAGACGTTCACGATCGGGCATGCGGTTGATGGCGTCGGCGAGCACGTGCTTCATCTCGTCGATTTCGAACGACGCCACCGGGTCGAGGCGTACGTCGCTTGACGAGATGGTGTCGCCCAGCGTGGAGCCACCCGTGCGCTCGCTGTTACTGGCGTCGAGCAACTCGTCGAGCGCAACCAGACCCACGAAGCTGATCTGTCCCAGCGTCTGCGCCAGCTCTTCTTCGGTGAGGTCGAGCTCCTTGGCGAGTTCGACGTCGTTTGGGGTGCGCTTCAGCTCGTTCTCGAGCTTCGAGTACGCCCGTTCGATCGCCCGCGCCTTTGCGCGCACCGACCGTGGCACCCAGTCGATGGAACGAAGCTCGTCGATGATCGCACCCTTGATTCGACTGATTGCGTAGGTCTCGAACTTGAAGCCGCGCTCGGGATCGAACTTGTCGATCGCATCGATGAGTCCGAAGATGCCGTAGCTCACCAGGTCGGACTGTTCGATGTTCTGCGGCAGACCGGCCGCAACACGTCCGGCCACGAACTTCACGAGCGGCGAGTAGTGCAGGATGAGTCGCTCACGCGCCTCGATGGTGCCAGTGCTCTTGTACTCGTCCCAGTGTTGGGCGACTACTGCAGCTGAGTCGTCGGTGGTTGGTTCAGGCACGGGGATGCGCGCTCTCGTAGACGGTACGGAGTCGATCTTGGGTCACGTGAGTGTAGACCTGCGTGGTGGCCAGGTCGGCGTGGCCCAACAGCTCCTGAACGGTGCGCAGATCGGCCCCTCCCTCCAGCAGGTGCGTGGCATACGCGTGCCGCAGGGCGTGAGGGTGGAGCACCTGCCCATCAGGCAGCGGCCGGGCCGCGAGCAGCCGGCGCACGTCCCGGGGTCCGGTAGCGCCGCCCCGACGGTTCAGGAACACGGTGTCGGGGCTCGTGTCGGTTGCGAAGTGGGGCCGTCCGAGCCGCAGCCACACGTCGATGGCTGCGGCCGCCGGCTCGCCGATGGGTACTCGCCGGACCTTGGCGCCCTTGCCGAGCACCGTGACGAGACGGCGCTTCAGGTCGAGATCGGTGATGGTGAGCGAACAGGCTTCGCTGACGCGCAGGCCCGCGCCGTAGAGCAGTTCGAGGAGCGCGTGATCTCGGTATGCGATGGGATCGTGATCTGCATCGCTGGTGTCGACTTCCACCACGCGCGCAGCATCGACTGCTTTGGGAACGCGTGGCAGGCGCGCATGGCCAGATGGCGCATGGAGCGAGCGACCCGGGTCGCGCGCGATCACGCCGCGGTTGTGCAGCCAGCGCGTGTACGCGCGCAACGAACTCGCCTTGCGCGCAATGGAACGGCGCGCCAGCGCGCGGTTCTGCAGTGACGCGAGATACCGACGCATGAGTGTGCGGTCGATCGCGCTGGGGCCATCGAGTTGCGCACGGTCACACCAGGCAACGAACTGCGCAACGTCGCGGGAATAGGCGTCGCGCGTTGCCGGACTCTTGCCGGTGAGGGATGCCACGAACTCGTCGACTTCCCAAGCCATGCGGCGACGCTAGGCGCGCGCTGCGCGCGGGTCAATGCACGCTTCGCGTCATTCGGCGGCCAGCGCGGCCCGGGCCGGAACACCCCTGACCAACGGGCCCGGCGTCGCTGTCACACCCCCTCCGTAGGGTCCGGCACACCTTCGGGTCCGTCGAGTCGGCCGCGGTTCGGTCCTCCTCTCGTGTTCATCAGTCCGGGTACGCCCGCCGCGATCCGTGCGGGTGCGCCCGCAGCGAGGAGGCCACCGTGCTCGCCACCATCCGCAGCGCCGCGCTCAGCGGCGTGCACGCCCAACCCGTGTGGGTCGAGGTCCACATCTCCGAAGGGTTGCCGGGGTTCCAGATCGTGGGTCTCCCCGACACCGCAGTACGCGAAAGCCGCGAGCGTGCACGCGCCGCCGTGCTGTCCTCCGATCTCTCGTGGCCCAACAAGCGCATGACGGTCAACCTTGCGCCCGGAGATCTCCGCAAGAGCGGCTCGGGGCTCGAACTCGCCGTGGCGTGTGGCGTGCTCAGCGCCGCCGGCGTGTTTCCCGCCGGCGCGCTCGACGGCGTGGGCGTCCTCGGCGAGCTCGGACTGGACGGCACCGTGCGGCCGGTACGCGGCGCATTCGTGTTGGTCGACGCGTTGGCGCGCGCCGGAGTCGAGTCGGTCATCGTCCCGCACGCCAACGCCACCGAAGCAGCACTCGTCGACAGCATCAGAGTGCTCCCCGTCGCAACGCTTGGCGAACTCGGTCGTTGCCTGAAAGGCGAAGACGTCTTCACACGCGTCCGGCCACCCGAACTCGCGTCCGACGACCCCGCAATTGACGTTGCCGAAGTCGGGGACCTCGCCGACGTGCGCGGCCTCACCGTTGCGCGCCGCGCCCTCGAGATCGCGGCGGCCGGCCGGCACCATCTCCTGCTCGTTGGTCCGCCGGGGGCCGGCAAGACCTTGGTGGCCCAGCGCTTCCCCACCATCTGCTCGCCGCTCGACGCCGACGAAGCCATCGACGTCACCCGCGTGCACTCGGTCATCGGGGGCGAACCACCGCAGGCGCTCGCCAGCCGACGGCCATTCCGCTCCCCGCACCACACATGCTCTCCGCTGGCACTGGTGGGCGGCGGCAGCGGCAAGCTCACCATCGGCGAGGTCACGGCGGCCCACCACGGCACGCTGTTCCTCGATGAGTTGGGCGAGTTCGCGCCGCGCGCGCTCGAGTGTCTGCGCCAACCGCTCGAAGATCGCGTCGTCCGACTGTCGCGCGTCGGCACCTCCATCGAGTTCCCGGCGAACTTCCAACTGATCGCGTGCACCAACCCCTGCCCGTGCGGTCTGCCGCCCGAGAAGTGCGCATGTCGTCCCGTCGACCGCGAGCGCTACCTGCGCCGCCTCTCGGCTCCGCTCCTCGACCGATTCGACCTTCGGTGTTGGGTCGAACCGCCGGCCGCCACTGCGCGCGCAGGCGAGTCGTCCGCCGAGGTCCGTACCCGGGTGATGACCGCAGTAGCCCGCCAACGCGCGCGCTACGCCCACGCACCGTGGGCTCGCAACGCCCACATTCCACCCGGCGCGCTCGACGACCTGATCGGCGCCACCCCCGACGCCGCCTCGTGCTGGCGCGACGAAGTCGAACGGCTCGCGCTCAGCGGTCGCGGTGCCGCCCGCATCTTGCGAGTGGCACGCACCATCGCCGACCTCGCCGATTCCGCCGCCGTGGACACTGCCCACGTCCTCGAAGCCGCACTCCTGCGCGAGGACGTGCCATGAGCGCGCTCACTGCCGAACAACGCGCCGCCGCCACGTTGGCCTGCCTGCCCGAGATGCATCCCGGCCGGCTCAACGCATTGCTCCGCCGCTGGGGCCGCGCCACCACTGCCCTCGCCGCCATCCACGCCGGCGACGGAGCCGTGGTCGGATGCCTCGAGACGCCCAAGACCGGCTTGTCCGCCGCGCAGCGACTCGCCGCCCGCTGGCGCGCCGTCGACCCCGACGTTGTCGGCGCACGTTGCGAGCAACGCGGCACCCGCATCTGGCGCGATCACGACCCCGGCTACCCCATCACCCGGCCAGTACCCCACCAGCCGCGCGTCCTCCTCGGCGAGGGTCGCCAACTCGACGTGCTCGCGCCCGGACGTGCACTCCGAGTCGGCATCGTCGGCACGCGCGCAGCCACCCCGTCGGGCCGGGCCGATACCGAGCGGCTCGCCGCCGCGCTCGCCGCGGCCGGCGTAGTGGTCATCAGCGGCCTGGCCATTGGCGTCGACGCAGCTGCGCATCGCGGCGCCATTGCTGCGGGCGGCCACACCGTGGCCGTGGTGGCCACTGGGCTCGACATCGTCTACCCCCGCCGCCACGAGGCGCTCGCGCGCCAAGTGCTCGAGCACGGCGGCATCCTCAGCGAATCTGGGTTCGGCGTGGGGCCGGAACCGGGTCGCTTCCCGGTGCGCAACCGCATCATCGCCGCGCTCTCCGACGCCGTGGTCGTCACCGAAGCCACCGAGCGCGGCGGCGCGCGTATCACGGCCGAACACGCGTTGGAATACGGCCGGGCAGTGCTGGCCCAACCCGGCTCGCGTCGCAACCCCACCGCCGCCGGGTGCAACGCCCTCATCGCCGACGGCGCCCATCCACTGGTGCGGCCGTCCGATGTGTTCATGGCGCTCGATCTCGACGTCCCGGCGGGCATCGATGCCGTGTGGAGCCCCGATTGCGAACCACCGCGCACGGCCACTGCCACCACAGTGCGCACGGCCATGGCCGATCGGGGTGCAAGCCTCGACGAACTCCTCGAAACCACCGGCCTCGATGCGGCCACGCTGTCGGCGCAGCTGCGGTCACTGCGCGCCGATGGCGGGGCCCGTTACGAGCGCGGGCGTTGGTGGGCCACGTGATGCGCGCCCGTCACGCGCTACTGGCCGGTGAAGTGCGGCGGCCGCTTCTCGATGAACGCCGTCACCGCTTCGCGCACATCGTCGGTCGAGAACAGCATGGCTTGGGCCACCGCTTCGGCTTCCAACGCCTGCGCCAACGACTGCTGCATCGAATCGTTCAGCTGTCGCTTCATCGCGCTCATGGCCAACGGCGGGCCGGCGGCCAGCTGTTCCGCCAGCGCCCGCACGGCGTGCGTCAGTTCCTCGTCGGCCACCACTCGATTGATCAACCCCAACCGTTCGGCATCGGCGGCACTCACCATGTCACCCAGGAACGCCAATTCCTTGGCCTTGGGCAAACCCACCAGCCGCGGCAGCAACCACGAGCCACCCAGGTCCAGGGTCAGGCCGCGCTTGGTGGAGATCTGCGAGAACCGCGCGGTCTGGGCCGCCACGATGAGATCGCAACCCAGCGCCAAGTTTGCGCCGGCCCCGGCCGCCACTCCGTTCACCGCCGCAATCGTGGGCTGCGGCAACTCGTGCAACGCCATCGCCACGTCGCTCATCATGCGCATGGTGGTCAATGCGCCGCCCACGCCGTTGAACCGCAACGCGTTCACCGGGTCCAACAAGTCCTGACCCGCGCAAAACGAATCATCGGAGCCGGTCAACACCACCACGCGCACCGCGCGATCTGCGCCCAGCTCCGTGAGCGCCGCGAGCAACGCGTCCCACATCGGGCCGGTCATCGCGTTCTTCTTGTCGGGCCGGTTGAACGTGATGGTGGCCACCGCGTCGGCTCGGTCCACCAGCAGATGCGAGTCGCTCATGCTCCCGACGCTAGTGCTGGGTACGCTCGACACCATGGGACTGAACCCCTTCGGCGGCAAGCGCAAACCGAGCGACATCGTGTTCGTGGCCGCCGCGCTCGTTGCCGTCGTGGCGCTCCTCGCGTGGGGCCTGTTCGGCGGATGAGCTTCGACCCCGACCACGACGCCGCCCTACGAAGCGGCTTCGACGCTCGGTTCGTGCAGCCCTACGAGGCCGTGAAGGAATATCGATGTCCGGGGTGTGACCATGAGATCCGGGTCGGCGAGCATCACGTCGTGGTGGTACCCACCACCGACTCCACCTTGCGACGCCACTGGCACAAGGCCTGCTGGAACCGTCGTTCGTAGGTGACTGCGAGCTGCGTCAGAACGCGTTCGTGATCAACTCCACGCGCGCGTCGTCGCCGTCCATCAGGACGGCCGCCACGTCAAAGCGGGTCTCGTAGCGACCTCGGTGCTCCTGGATCCATCGGAGTGCCGTCGTACGCAGCTTCTGCTGCTTGACCGCAGTGACTGCGTCAGCCGGCGTACCGAACGCAGTGTTGCGTCGGGTCTTCACCTCGCAGAACACCACGAGTCGCCCGCGTGACAGCACCAGATCGAGTTCCCCTTCGGGACCGTGCCAGTTGCGGTCGAGGACGGTGAAACCGTTCGACTCGTAGAACCCGGCTGCGGCGTCTTCCCCACGTCGGCCCAGGAGCGATCGTTCGTGCACGCCAGACCACGCGGTCCGGGTTGCGATCAGGCGACGGGCGTCAGATGTCCTTGCCGGCGAGTTCTTCGATGTTCACGTCCTTGAACGTGAGCACCCGTACGTCGGTCACGAAACGCGCCGGTCGGTACATGTCCCAGACCCATGCGTCCTGGAGTCGCAGCTCGTAGTACACGCGACCGTTCTCGTTCTTGACATCGAGGTTCACCGAGTTGGCCAGATAGAAGCGGCGCTCCGTCTCGACGACGTATGTGAACATCGGCAGGACGTCGCGGTACTCCTTGTAGAGCTGGAGTTCGATCTCGGTTTCGTACCGCTCGAGATCCTCGGCACTCATGCCAAGCCCCGAACCGTCATCAGAAGCGCTTTTCCTTGATCTTCGCAGCCTTCCCGACGCGGTCGCGCAGGTAGTACAGCTTGGCCCGACGGACGTCGCCTCGGGTGCGCAGTTCGAGGGAATCGATGATGGGCGAGTGCAACGGGAACGTGCGCTCGACGCCGACGCCGTTGGTGACCTTGCGCACCGTGAAGGTTTCGCGCACGCCGCTGCCCTGGCGACGAATGACGACGCCCTCGAACGCCTGGACGCGCTCCTTGTTGCCCTCGACGATCTTCACGCCGACACGAACGGTGTCGCCCGGGGCGAAGTCGGGGATGTCGGTGCGAAGCGAGGCACGGTCGACGAGATCGGTGGGCTGCATGGCCGGAAACACCTCAAGGCTGGGGATGAACAGGGGCCGAAACACCGGACGGGCCGGCGGGCCGAAGGTGAGAGTGTAGCCAAGCGAGGGCGAGCCGGATCGGGCGCACCCGATCGGCTCGGCGGCGGGGCCTCAGTCGAGGTCGAACTCGGCCAGGAGGGCCCGGTCGGAGTCGTCGAGCGAGCGCCCCACCAGCAGGTCCGGGCGTTCCCGCACCGTGCGGGCCAGGGCCTGGGCGCGCCGCCACCGGGCGACCTTGGCGTGGTCCCCCGAGCGCAGCACCTCGGGCACCGACCAGCCCCGGAACTCGGCCGGCCGGGTGTACTGCGGGTACTCGAGGAGGCCGGCGGCGTAGCTCTCGTCGGTGCCGCTGGCGGCGTTGCCCATCACGCCGGGCACCAAGCGGGTGACGGCCTCGATGACGATGAGTGCGGCGGCCTCGCCGCCGGCGAGCACGAAGTCGCCCACCGAGAGTTCGCCGTCGCAGCAATTGTCGGCCACCCGCTGGTCGACGCCCTCGTAACGGCCGCAGATGAGCGAGAACCCGGGACCGGCCGCCAGTTCCTCGGCCACCCGCTGATCGAAGCGCCGCCCGGCCGCGGACAGCAGGAACAGCGGCCGTTGCGGTTGCGCGGCCTCAACTGACGCGAACAATGGCTCCGCCATCATCACCATGCCGGCGCCACCACCAAACGGCGCGTCGTCGACGGTGTGATGGACGTCGGACGTGTGCTCCCGCGGGTTGTGGACGCGGATGTCGAGTAACCCCGTAGTGCGCGCCTTCCCCAGGAGCGCCGCGTCGAGTGGCGCCTGCAGGTACTCGGGAAACAGCGAGAAGACGTCGATGCGCATGCGCACCTCAGTCGAACAAGCCGGCGGGTGGGTCGATGGTGACCACGCCGGGGGCAACCTCACGCACGAACGGCATGGGTACGAGGACGCCCGAGTCGAGTTCGAGGAGGTCGTGCGCCGGGTTCACCACGACGGCGACCACCGTGCCGCGCGCCTGACCGTTGACCTCGCGCACTTCGGAACCCACCAAGTCGTGCACCCACACCTCGCCGGGAGGGAGTTCGCCCAAGGGCTCGCCGGTGATCAACGCACCGCGCAACGATTCGGCGGCCGATCGATCATCGACGCCTTCGAAGCGCACCAACCACCGACCTTGATGCTGGCGAGAGGACGCGATGACCCGGTCTTCGCCGTCGACGGTGAGTGACTCGCCGGGACGGAACCGCTCGTCACGATTGGTGGTGGCAACGATATGAACTTCGCCCTTCAAGCCGTGGGCCTTGCCCACGTGACCGAGTTCGAGTTGCTCACCAGACACGCTGAGGACGATCGCTTGATCAGTCGGCGGTGTCGACTTCGACCTTCACGCCCTCAGTGGCGCCGGCGGCCACCGCCACCCGTCGGATCGACTGAATGACGCGTCCACGGCGACCGATGAGACGCCCCATGTCGTCGGGACCGGCATGGATCATGATGAGCACCCGGCCGTTGCCCCGCTCGGAAACGTCGATGTCGACCAAGTCGGGTTCGTCGACCAAGGACTTCACGATGTGCTCGACAACCGACGTGGCGCGGGCGCCGACGATGCGGTTGCCCTCACCGCCGAACTCGTCGTCCTCGACGATGTCGTCGGCAACGTTCCCCGGCTCGGGCATGGTCACTCGCCGCCTTCGGTCTCGGTGGTTTCCTCAACTGCGTCGGCTTCGGCAACCGGCGCTTCTTCGGCCGGCACGTCGGCTTCGGCAGCCGGGGCTTCCTCGGCCGGAGCTTCGGTCGGCTTCGGAGCCTTCGGCGGCGCCACCTTCGGGGCCTTCTTCTTGCCCTTGGCGAACTCCTCCCAGATCCCAGTGGAAGCGAGGAGCTTCTGCACCTGCACCGTGGGCTGGGCGCCGTTCTTCAACCAGCCGAGTGCCTTCTCGTTGTCGATGTTGACGAAGGTGGGCTCGCGCCGGGGGTCGTACTGCCCGATGATCTCGATGAACCGACCGTCACGCGGCGAACGCTCGTCGGCCACGACCACTCGGTAGAACGGTTGCTTCTTCTTCCCTACCCGCATGAGGCGGATCTTCACTGCCACGAAATTCGCTCCTGAAGCGGCAAGGGCGACCGAGGAGGTTGATGGCCGGCCCGAGGACCTGGAGAGGTTAGCCGGTTCGGGCGAAGTCAGTTCTTGCCGGGGAAATCACTGGGCGGCAGACCCGAACCCAGGGCGCCCGGCGCGCCCGGTCCGCCCAGGCCGGCCAGGCCTTCGAGCCCACCCCCGCCCTGGAGGTTTGCGAGCTCCCGCATCTGGCGGAGCCCGCCGCCCATCTTCATCTTGCCCTTCTTGGAACGGGTCATTCCGCCGAGCTGTTTCATCATCTTGTTCATCTCGGAGAACTGCTTGAGCAGCTGGTTCACGTCCTGGGTCTGCATGCCGCAGCCCTTCGCGATGCGCAGTCGACGCGACCCGTTGATCATCTTCGGGTTGGCGCGTTCTTCCCGGGTCATCGACTGGATGATCGCTTGGACCTTCACGAGTTCGTGGTCGTCGATGTCGGCGTTCTTCACTTCCTTGGGCAGGCCCGGGATCATCCCGATGACATTTTTCAGCGGACCCATCTTCTTGACCTGTTGCAGCTGGTCGAGGAAGTCGTCGAGCGTGAACTCGCCCCGCTGCAACATGGCCGCGGCCTTCTCGGCCTCTTGCTCGCTGAAGGTCTGCTCGGCCTTCTCGATGAGCGACAACACGTCGCCCATACCGAGAATGCGTCCCGCCAAGCGGTCGGGGAAGAACGGTTCGAACTCGTCGAGTTTTTCGCCCGTTCCCACGAACAGGATGGGCTTGCCCACCACTTGCTTCACGCTGAGTGCGGCACCACCGCGCGCGTCGCCGTCGATCTTGGTGAGAATCAACCCGTCGAGCGGCACGGTTTCGTTGAATGCAACTGCAACGTTGACCGCTTCCTGACCGGCCATCGCGTCCACAACCAGCAACGTGTTCTGTGGTTGCACCACGTTGCGGATCTCTTTGAGTTCGTCCATGAGCGCGTCATCGATCTGCAGACGACCCGCCGTGTCGACGATCACCACGTTGCGACCGAGGCGCGACGCTTCCTCCATGGCGCCACGCGCCACCGAAACCGGATCGCTGGGCGCGCTGTAGAATGGAACCCCAACGCGCTCGGCGAGGGTGCGCAACTGCTCCACGGCCGCGGGCCGTTGGAGGTCGGCTCCCACCAACAGCGGCTGCAAGCCCTGGCTCTTCAGATGTTTGGCGAGCTTGCCGGCATGCGTGGTCTTTCCCGATCCCTGCAACCCCGCCAGCATGATGACGGTGGGCGGCTTGGAACTCATGACGAGCTTCGCCTGCTCGCCGCCCAACGTGGTGATCAATTCCTCATGGACGATCTTGACGATTTGTTGGCCCGGGTCGAGCGCCTTGCTGACCTCAGCACCCACGGCGCGTTCCTTCACCCGACCGATGAAGTCGCGCACGACCTTGACGTTGACGTCGGCTTCGAGGAGCGCGATACGAATCTCCCGCATCACCGCATCGACGTCCTGCTCGGTCAGCTTCCCGCGCGAGCGAACCTTCTTGAAGATGCCGTCGAGGCGGTCGGAAAGAACTTCGAACACGAGCGTTCCTCAGCGATCAAAGGGGCCCCGCCAGTGTACGGCCTCCCCTTTTGGCGCGCGTTCGGTACCACCGGCAGCGGTCTGCACGCGCCAGAACGGAGGGGTGCGGTCTATTACGCCGTGCTGGCCCGGTCGAGCACCCACTGGTTGCGCCCGGCCCCTTTGGCCTCATACATCGCCCGGTCGGCGGCCGCGATCACATCGTCAGCGGAGCTCCCCACACGCGGACGAGCCACGCCAATGCTCACCGTGACATTCACCCGAGCTGCGTTCACCACCAACGGTTCCGGAACGGCCGTAGTCAAGCGCTCGAGCACCCGACGCGCATCCTCATCACTCATGCCTTCACACAACACCACGAACTCATCGCCGCCAAGACGCGCAACCAAATCCGAATCGCGCACGCTTCCGCGCAGGCGCGCGGCCACGGCGATCAAGAGCGCGTCGCCCACGGCGTGTCCATGGGCATCGTTGATCGCTTTGAAGTGATCGACGTCCACGTACAGCAGCAATGCCGAACGCGCGTCGCCCGGCCGAGACCGCAACAGATCCTCGAGCTGCTCGATGAACGCGGCCCGATTCGACAAGCCAGTCAGCACATCGTGCAGCGCGATGTGCGCGAGCCGCTCCTTGTGTTCCTCGACTGCTCGCTCTGCAATCACTTGGTCGTGCACGTCCCGCACGTTGACGACGATGCCGCCCAACAACGGGTCGGGTGCGGCGAACTGACTCCGCAGGTCGAACCATCGGTACTCGCCGGTTGCCGTGCGGAGACGGCACCGCAGTGGAGGCCCGGAGGGAATCGATGGGTCATATGCCGCACCGAGACGACGAGCGACCTCCCCGAGATCCTCGGCGTGAATCAGCTCGACCCCGCTCAGACCCACCAGCTCCTCGGGCTCGTACCCCAGGACTTCCTTGCACGCCGGGCTCGCGAAGGTCGCGTTCGCATGCTCGTCGATCACAAGAATCGCGTCGCGCGAATGCTCCACCACGAGGCGGTACTGGGCGTCGCTGAATGGGGGCTCCGACGGGCTCACGCCCTGTTCAATCGGCCGCGGCCGGGCCGACCTGCAGCCGATCGGGACGAACCGCGTCAGTCCCGGGCGAGGAGTGCGTCGACGAACTCTTCGTCGTTGAACTCGATGAGGTCGGCCGAACCTTCCCCGACTCCCACCACCTTGACCGGGATCTGCAGCTCGTGCTGGATCGCGAGCACGATGCCGCCTTTGGCAGTGCCATCGAGCTTGGTGAGCACCACCCCGGTGACGTCGACCGCTTCGGTGAACTGACGCGCCTGCGCCAGCCCGTTCTGCCCGGTGGACGCATCGATCACCAGCAGCACCTCTTCGAGCGCGCCCTGGGTCTTGTCGACGATGCGACGGAGCTTCTTCAGCTCTTCCATCAGGTTGGTCTTCGTGTGCAAGCGCCCCGCCGTGTCGACGAGCAAGACGTCGGCACCCCGCGAATTGGCGGCGTCCATCGCGTCGTACAACACACTGCCCGGGTCGGCACCGTCCTGACCGCGAACGATCTCGGCGCCCACGCGATCGGCCCAGTGCGCCAGCTGGTCGCTTGCGGCGGCCCGGAACGTGTCGCCCGCGGCGAGGATCACCTTCTTGCCGGCGTCGACTTCACGTTGCCCGAGCTTGGCGATCGTGGTGGTCTTTCCCACCCCGTTGACGCCCACGAACATCCAGACGTTGAGCTTGCCGGCTGGCGCATGAAGCGAGCGGTCATCGCTCTGCAGCATCGCCAACAACTCGGCACGCAGCAGCGCGAACAGCCCATCGGCGGTGGTGACCTTCTCGGCCTTCACGCGCGCACGCAGTCGATCGACCAGTGCCGTGCTGGTGTTCACGCCAACGTCGGCGAGGAGCAGGGTCTCTTCGAGTTCGTCCCACGTGTCGTCGTCGATGACCGATCGACCCAACAGGCCCGCAAACACCGCGCGGGTCTTGCCCAGCCGATCACGCAGCTTCGGCTTGGAGGGAGCTTCGGGCGGAGCGACCGGCGCCTCGGGCGCCTCGGGCGCCTCGACCGCCCCGACCGCTGGTACTTCGACCGGCGGAGCTTCGAGGTCGGTGGGCGGCGGGATCGCGCCCTCGGGCGGGAGCTCGGCGGGAAGGGGCGGCAATGTCGCAGTGCCGCCCGAGCCAAACTCCTTGGCGATCTCGTCGGCCCGGCGGCGAGTGCGCCGCGACACCCCCGCCGCAGTGAACAGCAATACGCCGATGACGGCGACGATGAGGACGAAGATGAGGACGACTTCCATGGGGCCGAGACGCTAGCCCGCGAGCGGCTGCCTCAACCGCCGACAGCCGGCGGCGCGTCGATCCCCGCCGCCTCGAGCGCCACCTTGATACGCGCTCGGAGTTCGCGAGCCACTCGCCACTGCTCGAGCGGCACCGTCTTGACGACCAGGCGGATCTTCACGTCGAGTGCACCCAACGCCTCGACGCCGAGCACTTCGGGATCGTCGAGGATGATCGTGCGCCATTCCTCGCTCTGCCACATGTCATGTGCGGTCTGCTCGATCACCGTCGATGCCGCGTCGAGATCGGTCTCTCGCGCCACTGCGATGTCAAGCACGACCTTGGCCCACTGCTGGCTCTTGTTCCCGACCCGCCGTATCTCACCGTTGGGGACGTGCCAGACGACCCCCTCGAGGTCGCGCAAGCGGGTACTGCGGAGCGTGATGCTCTCGACGGTGCCCGTAGTACCGGTACCACCGAGCGCCGAACCCACGTCGATCACGTCACCGACCCCGTACTGATCTTCGATGACGATGAACATGCCCGCGAGGAAGTCACGCACCATGCTCTGCGCGCCAAAGGCCAGCCCCACCCCCACGATGCCGGCACCGGCGAGCAACGGACCAACCGACACGCCCAACGCGTCGAGCGCCCACACAATGGCTACGAGCCAGATCGCAACGCTTGCGATGCTCCGCAACACCACGCCGATGGTCTCGGCCCGTTGCGCGCGTCGCGGCGACGCCATTTCGGCGGACGTGCTGTCGAGCAACGCCAGCCCGGTACGCTGGCGAACCTTGTCGATGCGTTCACCGGTGCGATCAGTCGCGAGCTGACGCACCACGCGTTTGGTGACCTTGCGCACCACCCGGGTCAGCAACCACGCGCCCAGCAGGATCACCGCGGCCCACAACGGACGCGAGAGATCCTGGGCGACCGAAGCCGCGGTCTCGTTGCGCGTAACCGTCCAGGTCCACTTGCACAGCACTGATTCCTGCGCCGGCGGGCCGCACGCCCGGACACGGGCGGCGGCATCGGCCAGCGACTCCGCCGCCAGGCGAGTCAGCGCGAGCACCAACGTCAGCCTGCGACGGGCGCGACGTCACCAACGCGCTGACTGATCGCCCGACTCGACCCACCCGGTGGCATGGACACCCCGTACAAGCAGTCAGCCGTCTCCATCGTACGCTTCTGGTGGCTCACCACGAGCAGCTGCGAGTCGTTGCGGAACTCGTGCACCAGGTCGAGGAACCGTTGCAGGTTCACGTCGTCGAGCGCAGCTTCGACCTCGTCGAGGAGGTAGAAGGGCGAGGGACACGCGCGAGCCACGGCGAAGAGGAAACCCAACGCCGTGAGCGACCGCTCCCCACCCGAGAGCAACGACAGCCGTCGCACCTGCTTGCCCGAGGGCCGGGCCTCGAGCTCAATGCCGGTGTTGAGCATGTCCTCCGAGTTCGTGAGGAACAACCGTCCCGCGCCCCCGGGGAACAGCGTCGAGAACAGGTCCGAGAAGTGCCGCGACACCTCGGCGAACGCGGTCTCGAACACGGCGACGATCTCGGTGTCGACCGCTTTGATCACGCGCTGCAACTCGCGTCGACTCTGCTTGACGTCTTCGAGCTGCTCTTCGAGGAACGTGTGTCGCTCCTGCAGTTCGTCGTATTCCTGGAGTGCCAACGGGTTGATCGGGCCCATGAGCCGCAACTCGCGCTCGAGCTCGCGGGCGCGCCCTGACATGGTGGTACCCCCAGGCACGTCGGGCACGGGCGCATCGAGGGTGGCCTCGGGCTCCATGTCGAGTTCGGCACGGATGCGCTCGACGAGTGTCTCGAGCCGCAGCTTGGTCTCGGCTTCGTCGACTTCGGTGCGCTGAGCCAATTCCCGAGCTTCTTGGAGTTCCCGTTCGACCTCGCCGCGGTCGCGCCGCAACCCTTCGAGCGCCTCAGTGGCGGCCCGGGCCGCCTCGGACTGCTCACGCCGTTGGGTGCGGAGACGTTCGTGCAGGGCCTCGACCGTGGCGAGGTAGAGCGACAACCGCTCAGTGGCTCGGGCGTAGCGCGCACTGCGCTGCGCCAACTCGGTGCGGCGTCGTTCGGCCTTCGCCTGGGCATCGGGCTGACGGGCCAGGCGCGCTTCGACCTCGGAGAGCCGAGCAGTCAGTACGGACCGCCGTTCGGTGGCCGCGGCCGTCCGCACTTCGAGATCACGTCGCTGCGCGACCACGGCCTGCTCGCGTTGCGCGAGCTCGACGCGCGCCGTCCGTCGGGCTTCGGCACGAACGTGGCGCTCGGATTCCGCGAGCTCGAGTTCCGGCAGCCGCGCTTCGATCTCGGTGATGACCGCGGCCGCCTCGTCGCGACTGGTTTCAGCTTCGACTGCCTCGGCTTCGAGTATGTCGATCTCGGTGGCGCGGGCACGACGCTCGTCGTCGAGGCGCTCGAGGGCACGCGTCGCGCCCTGCAATACATCGGAGTTCACTCGCAGCGCGTCGCGCGTGGTGGATTCCTGTTCACGTGCCGTTGCGAGTGCGCTTCGTGCTGCCGAGGCCGCCGCCTCAGCTTCGGACCGAGCGGCGTCGGCCTGCTGCGCGCGTTCGAGTGCTTCGTCGAGCTCAGCCTGGGTGACGCCGACTGCGACATCGCTGCCCAAACGCCAAGCACGCGTTCCTCCGAAGCGGTCGCCGTCACGCGTGACCACCGTGGTGCCGGGGTTCGCGATGGCAAAGTCGATCCCGCTGCGCCAATCCCCCGGCGCCAGGATTGCGCCGTCGAACAAGCGGTCGAGGGCGGCGTCGAGACCATCCACCCGAGTCCGCACATATTCGGCGAGCAGCCGCGCACCGGTGGGAGCGAAGCGCCCCTGCGGTGCACTGGCCGTGCCGTCGAGCACGAGCAACAGTCCCGATGCATCGCCGGCGGCCAGACGCTCCATGGCCCGGCGCGCGCCGTCGCCACCCCGAACCACGACCGCGCGCAACGCGTCACCGAGAACTGCACCGACTGCGGCTTCGCAACCGGCTTCGACCTCGAGATGATCGATCAGCGGACCGACGACGCCGTCGATGCCGCTCAGGTTCTCGGCTCCCGACGCGGCCCGCTCGGTGGCCAGTGCCAACGCCAGGGTTTCGGCCCGAGCTCGCGCGTGCTCGTATTCACCAGCGGTACGCAGGCGACGCGCATCCGAAGCTTCGGCCGCCCGTTCCGCGTCGACGCGCGTGGTTTCCCCGAATGCTGCGGCGTCGCTGAGCGCCGGTGCATCGGCTTCGGCCCGGTTCACTTCTTCGAGCAACGAGGCGTGATCGGCTTCGAGCTGGTCGGCCCGCAGGCGCGTGGACATGAGACGCGTGCGGTTCCGGTCGAGTTCGGCGACCGCCCGGTCGCGTGCCCCTCGACGAGCCGACAGCTCACGCCGCACCGACTCGGCATCGACCACGTTCTCTTCCGCGTCGTCGTCGGTCATGGCCGCCCGGTCGCGCGCCACCTCGGCTTCGGCGGTTGCGACTTCGTCGGCAAGTGGTGCGAACAGCGCCATCTCGCCTTCGATCTCGGCCAACTCACCCCGCAAACGCGCCGCATCGGCCACCAGCGTTTCGATGACGCCCTCGTCGGCCACCGAAGCCATCTCACGTTCGATGCCCCGCTGCTTCTCGGCAAGCAGCGCGTTGAAGCCTCGAGCGCGCTCCCGCAGCGCCTCGGCCCGCACGAGCATGTCCGAGAGTGCGTCGTCGCCCATGGCGGACAACGCTTGCTCGGAGGCCAATACATCGACATCGAGCTCGCGTAACCGCAGCACACACTTGTCTGCGGCAGCTCGGTGATTGCCACGCTCGGTACGCAGCCGCTCGAGTTTGAGCTGCAGCCCTTGTAGTTCCGTGCCCGCGAGGTGCGTACGAATCGACTTCAGCTCTTCGACGAGACCGTCGTACCGGCGAGCCGCGTCGGCCTGGCGCGCCAACGGCGCGAGCTGACGGCGAACTTCGCGCAGCAGGTCGTTGAGGCGCAGCAGGTTGCCTTCGGTGGCTTCGAGACGACGCTCAGCGCGCTCCTTGCGCTTGCGGTACTTCAACACGCCGGCGGCCTCTTCGATGACGCCCCGACGATCTTCGGGCTTGGAATTCAAGATCGCGTCGATCTGGCCCTGCCCGATGATGACGTGCTGCTGGCGGCCGATCCCGGAGTCTGAGAGCAGCTCCTGCACGTCGAGCAACCGACACGGTGCACCGTTGATGGCGTACTCGCTGTCACCGTTCCGGAACAGCGTGCGCGTGATGGTGACTTCGTTGAACTCGATGGGGAGTAGCCCACCGCTGTTGTCGATGGTGAGCGCAACCTCGGCCCGCCCCAACGCCGGACGCTTGGGCGTACCGGCGAAGATGACGTCTTCCATCTTGGCCCCGCGCAGGGATCGCGCTCCTTGCGCACCGAGCACCCACGCCACGGCGTCCACAAGGTTGGACTTCCCCGAACCGTTGGGCCCCACCACCACGGTGACGCCCGGTTCGAACTCCAACACGGTCTTGTCTGCGAAGGACTTGAAGCCCTTCAGTGTCAACGACTTCAGGAACAATTCCCGCTCCCCTACTCCGTTTGTCGAGGGTAGGCGCGCGTCCCGGAATCACCGCGGATGCGTGCCGACCAGCAGCTCAGCGGACCTCGAACCCCTCGAGCCCTTCGGGCTCCTCGATCTGTGAATCAACTCGCTGGACCTTGGCCCGAGGCGGCCCTTCATGGCACCAGCCGACCATGGCCTCGACCATGCGGTCCGATCCCTCGAAGACGGCCTCGACCCGACCGTCGTCGAGATTGCGAACCCAGCCCGTCACACCGAACGACTGCGCCAACTTCGAGCAGGCGTCACGGAACCACACGCCTTGCACCGCTCCGCTCACGTAGACGTGCCGTCGCGTTCCGGCGCTCATACCTGGCATGCCTCGCAGTAGAAGGTGGAGCGGCCGTTGGTCTTCTCACGCACGATGGTGGCGCGGCAGCGCTGACACATCTCGCCTTCACGGGCGTACACCTTGTGGTGCAGCTGGTACTCGCCCGGTTCGCCGTAGATGTCGACGTACTGCTCGTCGGCCAAGGACGACCCGCGGTACTTCAGCGCATCTTGGAGCACCTCGATCATTGCCCGGTAGAGCCGGCGCACTTCCTGAGCCGACAGCGAGTTGCTTGCCCGGTCGTAGCGCAGCCCGGCCTCCCAGAGGATCTCATCGCTGTAGATGTTGCCGATGCCCGCGAGGAACGTCTGGTCCATCAGCAAGTTCTTGAGCTTTGCGTTGTGCTGGTACAGCAACGCACCGAAGTGATCCCAACTCATCACGGTTTCGATGGGATCGATTCCCAGGTGCGCGAGCTCTTCGACTTCCTTCTCGACGTTGTCCCCCTCGGTGACGAACATCTCGCCGAAGGTGCGCGGGTCGACGAAACGCAATTGCCCGCCTTGTTGGAACACGATCACCACATGGGTGTGCTTCGGTTTGGTCTCACGCGCGGTCTTCGCCCGCAAGAGCTGACCCGACATCCCCAGGTGGATCACGAGCACGTCACCGTCTTCGAGGCTGACGAGCACGTACTTGCCCTTGCGCGTGACTCCGGTGATCTTCTTGCCCTCGAGCCGGCTGGTGAATTGCTTGCGTTGCTTGTGGCGTCGAATCGAACGCATCCCGTCGACCTCGACGGTCTTGATACGCCGACCCACGACCTCGCGCTCCAGGTCGCGGCGAATCACCTCGACCTCAGGCAGCTCCGGCATCGTTACCCCTTGCGGTTGAGCTCACGGCCTGTTGGAGCGCGAGCCATGCACGTTCGGCTGCGTGTTGTTCCGCAGCCTTCTTCGATCGCCCTTCACCCTCACCGAAGACCGTGCCATCGATGCGCACTGCAGCGAAGAACGTGCGCTCATGGTCGGGGCCTTCGAACCGCACCTGGTAGCGCGGGAGTTGTTCGAACTGTTGCGCGGCCAACTCTTGGAGCCGCGTCTTGAAGTCGGCGGTACCGGGAACAGCTGCCGACTCGTGCAACCGGTCACCGACGAGTCGGAGCACGAACGGCTTGGCCGCCTCGAACCCTCCGTCGAGGAACACGGCCCCCATGACGGCCTCACAGGCATCGGCCAGGATCGACGCCTTCTCGCGTCCGCCCGATGCTTCCTCGCCCTTGCCGAGCCGCAGGTGGCCGCCGAGATCGACCTCGGTTGCGTAGGCGAACAGCGCATCACTGCTGACGATTGCTGCGCGCGCCTTGGCCAACTCTCCCTCGGCGTGCTCGGGGAAGTCGACGTACAGCTGTTCAGTGACGACAAGCCCCAACACGGCATCGCCCAACAACTCGAGCCGTTCGTTCGGTTCCTCACCCGCATGCTCGGCGCAATAGGACCGGTGGGTGAGAGCGCGTTCGAGCAGTGACAGGTCGGAGAACTCGTACCCGATGCGAGCCTGCAGCGCCGCGAGCGTCATGGTGCGCTCAGCTCGCCCCGCCCAAGCGCGCCACCACGTAGTCACGCGCCTCGGCAACGGACGTGAGATCTCTCAGGTCGTCGTCGTCGATGGAGAACCCAACAGTGCGCTCGCCCAACTCTTCTTCAAGCGCTTCGACCAGTTCGATGAGGGCGAGCGAGTCGGCGTCGAGGTCTTCGGCGAACCGACTGGACGCAGTGATCTGGTCGACGTCGATTTCCAGGATCTCGGCCAAGCGCTCACGGATGAGGGTCTCGACTTCGGCGGGTTCGATGGGGCCGCTGCTCATGTGGGTCTCAGCCGGCATGTTGTGCGGCCTCCTTCAACCGATCGATCACGTTCGCTTCGACGGCATCCTTCGCTGCGCGCACGGCGTTGATGATGGCGGTCGACCCCGAGGAGCCGTGCGAGATGATGCACACTCCGTCGACACCCAGCAGCAACGCGCCGCCGGTGTGCTCGGGATCGAGGTACTTCGCCCGCTCGAGCAGCAGCGGAGTGATGACCTTGGCGGCCTCGCGAGCCTCGGGCGTGCTGTCGAGCACCTCGAACACGAGCTTGGCCACGGCCCGCACTGCGCCTTCGGCAGTCTTGAGCGCAATGTTTCCGGTGAACCCGTCGGTGAGCACCACGTTCGGCGAGCCGCCCATGATGTCGCGACCTTCGCAGTTGCCCACGAACCCAGGCAGTTGCGCCTGCAAGATGGGGAACACGGCTTTGCGGAGCTCGTCGCCCTTGCCCGCTTCTTCACCGTTGGAAAGCAACCCCACGGTCGGTTCGTCGACACCCAACCGCACCCGTGCGTACTCGCGCGCCATGAGACCGAACTGCAGGATCCAATCGGGCTGGCAGTCGACCGTGGCCCCGGCGTCGACCAGCAACTGCGCGTCGGCGGCAATCGCGGGCACTGGCACCGCAATGGCCGGACGAGCGACGCCTTTGATGCGACCGAACCGCAACAACGCAGCCGCCATGGTTGCCCCGGTGTTGCCGGCGCCCACCAATGCCTGCGCCTTCCCGTCACGCACGGCTTCCGCCGCACGCGTCATGGATGCGTCCTTCTTGGTGCGCACCGAGGTGGCCGGTTCGTCGTCCATTGCGATGACTTCCGACGCGGGCAACAGCTCGACGCCTTCGGGCGTTTCGCCATCGGGCAGCAGTGCGCGAATGCGGTCTTCTTGCCCGGCAAGCAGCACTCGCACCCCGAGTTGTTCAACGGCAGCGAGCGCACCCGCCACGATGGTGTCGGGTGCGTGGTCGCCACCCATCGCGTCGATCGCGACGGTGACCTGCTCGACGCTCACGTCAGTCGACGTCGACCGCGGTGCGGCCCTTGTAGTGCCCACAGGTGCCACACACCACGTGCGGCAACTTGTCGGCGCCACAGTTCGGGCACACCGAGCGGGCCGGCGTGTCGAGCGTCCAGCTCGAAGCTCGCCGGGTACGGGTCTTGCTGCGCGGGGTCTTGCGCTTCGGGACAGCCATCGCTGCTTCTCCTTGGTTTCAGAACTTCAGGTTCTCGAGCGCGTCCCACCGGGAGTCGCGCACCGAGGTGTCACACGAACAGGTTGCACGGTTGCGGTCGACGCCACACACCGGGCACAACCCGGCGCAGTCGGGACGGCACAACGGCGCCGACGGCAACTCGAGGAGCACGGCATCGCGCAGGAGCGGCTCGAGGTCGAGTTCGTCACCGTCGAGCGGGTAGGTCTCGCCGTCGACGGCATCGTGCTCGTAGAGCTCTTGCACACCGACCTGGAGCACCCCGTTGGCCGGCGCCAGGCAGCGACTGCACTCGGCGCTCCAGTGCCCGGCGAAGGTGCCGCGCACGATGATGCCCTCGGGGACCCGCTCGAGCACGACGTCGACGTCGACCGGCGCGTCGTCGGCGACCACTGCCGTGCCGGCGCGCAGACCTTCCACCGGGGCCGCGAGACGCCAAGGCCGGCGCGCGCCAGGGTGGTGCAAGAGATCAGCGACGTTGGAGCGAAGCACAGTCATGGGCGTGCGCCGGGGGTACTTCCCCGCCAGGACGGCTGCGCGATGCTAGCAGGCTGCCAGATTCTCCCAGCCTGCGCGTGCGGGACCGGCTAGCCGGCGTCCTGGTCGAAGAACGCGCCCCCGTCGAGCTCGTCTTCGCCCGCCTCGGCCTCGGCCTCGGGCTCGATGACCACCTGCAAGCGCTCGCGGCCCTTCTGGACCGTCTGCATGGTGCGCTCCAGGACCACCTCGAAGCTGGCGAGCTTCTGATCGATGTAGTCCTCGGCCTCATGCTTGAGCTGGCGGGCAGTGGCATCGGCGTCGTCGACCACCTGCTGACTGGTCCGACGGGCCTCGCGCACGATCTCGGTGCGCTCCACCATCTTCGCGGCCTGCACGCGGGCCGACTCGATGATGTCGTCGGCCTCACGCCGAGCCTGGGTGAGGAACTCCTCGCGCTCCTTCAGCAACCACCGGGCGCGCCGCAGTTCTTCGGGCAGACCGGCCGAGATGTCGTCGAGCAGACCGAGCAACTCGTCCTGGTTGACCATCACCGATGCCGACATGGGAACCGAGCGCGCGCTCTCGACGATCTCGCGCAGCTGCAACAACAGGTCTTCCACGTCGACCGTTTCGAAGTTGGCTTCGTTCATTGCGTCACGATCCCTTTCCGAAGCGCTCGTGCAATCGGCCGTTCACGACCTCCGGCACCAGCTTGGACACGTCGCCACCGAAACGCGCGATCTCGCGCACCAGACTCGACGACAAGAACGAGTAGCGCGGCGACGTGGTCACGAACACGGTTTCAATTCCCGAGAGACTGCGGTTCATCTGCGCCATCTGCATCTCGTACTCATAGTCGGACACGGCGCGCAGGCCCTTCACGATGGCCGATGCGCCATGATCCTGCGCGAAGTCAACCAACAGACCCTTGAAGAACTCGATGCGCACATTGGGAAGATGCGCCACCACCTCGGTGAGCATGTCCTGGCGCTCTTCGAGCGTGAAGAGTGGTTCGCTCTTCTGGGGGTTACGAATCACCGCGACGATCACCTGGTCGAACAGACCAGCGGTGCGTTCGATGATGTCGATGTGCCCGTTGGTGACCGGGTCGAAGGACCCTGGGCAGAGCGCAATCCTCACGGCAGCGTGGTGTTCCCTCGTTGAGCGGACTCGGTGACCGGCGACGAGACCTCAGCGAGGCGTCGTTGCCATCAGGACGAGCGTATCCCCGTAGGTCCGCAACCAGTGGATCTCCCAGCCAGTCGGCAGCACCGGCTCCCGACTGCGGGACGAGCGCTCCACGACCACCATTGCATCGGGTTGCAGCCACCCCGGAGCGGCCAGCGCGTGAAGCACCCGCTCAACGGTCTCGCTCGCAACGTCATAGGGCGGATCGAGGAACACCAGATCGAACGGAGCCTCCGCAGGCGGTGCCGCCGCCACGAATCGCTCGACATCACGCCGTTCGACGCGCACCCGGTCGCCGAGATCGACGAGCGCAACGTTCTCGGCCAGAACCTTCGCCACGCGCGCGTCCTGCTCGACTGCGACCGAAACGTACGCTCCCCGCGACAACGATTCGATCGAGAACGCGCCGGTGCCCGAGTAACCGTCGAGCACCACGCCATCGTGCAAGCGGTTGCCCACCGCCGAGAAGATCGCTTCACGCACCCGATCACCCGTGGGGCGGATACCAGCCGGTACGCGCAATCGCCGACCGCGGAACTCGCCGGCGATCACCCGCACCCCGGCACTCATCGCAGATCCGATCGACGCAGCGTCACGAAAAGTTCGCTTGGTACCACTGCACCAGCGCATTGAACGTGGTGGCGACCTGCAGCCCCTCGGGCGAGTGACCGCCGTCCCACCACACGACCTGCTTCGGGTCCTTCGCCGCGTCGTGCAACGCACGAGCGCTCGCCGGAACGATCACGTCGTCACGCGTCCCGTTCGCGAAGAACACCGACCGTCCCGCCATCTTCGGAATCCAGACGTCGGGATCGATTGGGGCGAGCATCTGCACCGCCTGCGCACGTTTCGCAGGGTTCTTGTAGCTCTGCAGGAACGGGTTCGATGTGCCCGCAAGCATGACGTCCCAATCTCCCCCACCCGACAGCAACGCCGCCGCGTGAACCCTGGTGTCGACACCGCTGACCATCGCCCCCATGATGGCCCCCAGACTGAACCCGAGATATCCGGTGCGCGTGGGGTCGCACTGCGGAATGGTTGCGAGGTAGTCGAGCGTGCGTCGAAGGTCGCGCACGGAAGCCACCAACACGTCGCGCATGGCCGCCGGATCCTTGAATGCCGCTTCCCGCTGCGCACGCGTGCCGCGATCGCCATGGATTCGCGCGTCAATCGCAATTGCTCCGGACCCTGCGTTGTTGATGGTGTCGAGGAACTGCACGGCATCGGCCTTGCTGCTGTCGAGGCCGTGTTGCACCACGACACACGGATACGGGCCCGTTGCGTTCGCCGGCAACGCGAGCAGGCCCGGAATGCGTTGACCATCGTTCGCAAGGAACGAGACCTGCTCGTACTTCCCGTTACTGGAACGCTGCGGGTCGAGCGGCTTGGCCGAGTCATTGCGGAAGATCGCATCGCCGCCCACCAGCTCGGGAACCGTGGTGACGACCTGGACGGAGGTGGTGACCGCGCCGCCCTTGCCACCTCCGCTGCACCCGACGAGTGCCAACGCGCACGCGAGCGCGCCGATCAGCGCGGCTCGACGCATACCAGTGAGCGGCGCTCGACGCATAGCAGTGAGCGGCGCTCGACGCGCCGCGCCACGGGGGCGGTTCGGTGTGCGCATGGGCCTCCTCGGACTCTCGGTCAATTCTTGAACAGGAACTCGACGTCGTCGCCCAGCAGATCTTCCACTTCATCGGCCAGGTCGCGTTGCGCCCGCAACGTTGGATCGCCCTCGAGCACGCGCTCGGCCGCCGCCCGGGCCGCCACCACGATCTCTTCGTCGCGCGGAATGCGTCCCAGCTTGAGGTCGCCCAGCCCGGCCTGGCGCTCACCGAACACCTCGCCCGCTCCACGAATCTCGAGGTCTCGCTCGGCGAGCAGGAACCCGTCGGTGCTCTCGACCATTGCTTCGAGCCGCGCCTCGCCGTCCGGGGTGGTGGGAGTGGCCACCAGATAGCAGTAGCTCTTCGCCGCCCCGCGCCCCACGCGACCCCGGAGCTGATGGAGCTGCGAGAGCCCGAAGCGATCCGCATCCTCGATGATCATCACGGTGGCGTTCGGGACGTCGACCCCGACTTCGATCACCGTGGTCGACACCAACACGTCGAGATCGTGATCGCGAAACGACCGCATCACCGCTTCTTTGTCGGGCGCCTTCATCTGCCCATGCAGCAGGCCCACTCGCAACCCTTCGAGTTCCTCGGCCGCAAGCCGTTCGTACTCCTCGGTGGCGGCTTTGGCCTCGACCTTTTCGGAGCCTTCGACCAACGGGCACACCACGTACCCCTGGTGCCCGTCCGCAACTTCGTTGCGCAGCAACTCGTAGGCACGATGCGCGCCCGTTCCTCCCTCTTCGACGTGTTCGGTAACGATGGGCGTACGCCCGGGCGGCAGCTCGCGCAGTTCGGTCTTGTCGAGGTCGCCGTAGATCAACATGCCCGCGGTGCGAGGAATGGGGGTTGCGGTCATCACCAACACGTCGGGCGTGCGCCCGTCGCTCCCCACGTGCGACGCCAGGACTGCGCGTTGCTCCACACCGAACCGATGTTGTTCGTCGATCACGACTAAGCCGAGGTGCTTCCACGGCAAGTCGCCATAGAGAAGCGCGTGCGTGCCGATCACGATGTCGAGGTCGCCCGCCTCCAGGTCTCGATGGATCGCACGGCGCTCGGCCGCCGTGGTGCGGTTGGTGAGCAGCGCAACCCGAACGGGCCGCGCACCGAAGAGATTCTCGGTGCCCGACTCGACCGCGAGCCCATCGAGCAACTTCATGCTGCCGAGATAGTGCTGTTCGGCCAGCACCTCAGTCGGCGCCATCAGCGCGCCCTGGTGGCCGCCCTGGATCGCGATCATGAGCGCGCTCAGCGCCACGACGGTCTTACCGGACCCCACGTCACCTTGCAGCAAGCGGTGCATCGGAACGGGCCGCGCCATGTCGCGCTCGATGTCGCCGATGGCGCGCTGCTGATCACCGGTGAGCTCATAGGGCAGCTGCGCGTGAAAGGAGTGCAACAACGGCGCGTCCTTCACGTGCTCGATGCCCTTGCGATCCGCTTCGAGGGCGCGCTTGCGCGCCACCAGACCCACTTGCATGCGGAAGAACTCGTCGAACTTCAACCGATGCGCAGCTACGAGCATCTCGCGCATGTCCTGCGGACGATGGATCCCGCGATAGGCGGCGGTGCGATCAACGAGGTGCAGATCGCTGCGAACCTCACTGGGCACCGGATCACGAAAGCCGGCGACGCGGCGCAACGCTTCGGCCACCAACTTGTGCAACTGCCAGGTGGTGACCTCGGCCTTCGCCGACTGCGGATAGAGCGGCACGATGGTGTCGGTCTTCGGTTCACCCGCCAGGCCCACCACGTCGACGACCGGATTGGTCATCTGTCGACGCCCGTTGCGGTCTTCGACCTTGCCGAAGAACGCGGCCTCCGTGCCCACCGGGAGCTGCCGCTCACGCCACGCCTGGTTGAAGAACGTGACATAGAGACGCGTGCCCTGCTCTTCGACCACTGCTTCCACCAGCGCGCGCCCGTTGCGCGTACGCCGACCAGAGATGCGCACCACTTCCGCAAACACCGTGGCCTCGTCGCCCGGCGCGAGTTCGGCGATCGACGCGCGCTTCGTACGATCGAGATAGCGACGGGGATAGTGCTGCAGCAGGTCGAGCAGTGTCTCGATACCCATGGAGGCGAGCCGTTCCGTGACCTTGGGCCCCGCCCCTTTCAGGCGGTCGACGCCGATCTGACGGAGCTCGCGTAACGACTTCGGTTCGCCCGCGCCGGCTGCTGCGCCCGAGATCACTCGACGCCGACGAGGAATGGGTACAACGGCTGGCCGCCGTCGTGCACCTCGACCTCGACGTGCGGGTGTTGGCTCTGCACGTGCTCTTCGAGGAGCCGCGTGTCACCGGCGTGCGCGTCGGCACCAACGATGACGGTGACGATCTCGGAGTCGTCATCGACCATGCGGTCGACGAGCGCAGTGAGCGCATCGATCACGTTGCTCGCACACACGTGGATGCCGTCGCGTTCCACGCCGATCCAATCGCCTTCCGCGATGGGACCACACTCGGCCGAACTCGCGCGCACGGCTTGGGTGATCTCGCCGGTGCACACATGTTCCGCGGCACCCCACAATCGATCGAGGTTCGCGGTGCCCACGGCTTCGGGGTCGTAGGCCACCAGCGCGGCGAGCCCTTCGATGACCGACTTGGTGGGCACCACGTGCACTGGGATGTCGGCGAGTTCGTCGACCTGCTCGGCGACCGGGATGATGTTCTTGTTGTTCGGCAACACGATGACCGAATCGGCGTTGCACTCGCGTACGGCGTCGAGGATCTGCGCGGTGGACGGGTTCATGGACTGCCCACCCGCAATGACGCGCTGCACGCCGAGGCTGCGGAACAACCGCTGCAAGCCGGTACCGACCGCAACCGCAACGACCGCAGTGGCCACGTGCGGAAGTTCCGTGGCCGGTGCATCGCCGTCGACCTCGGCCCAGTTCGGTTCGTGGTGCTCGAGGTGCTCGACTTGTTCAAAGAGGTCGGTGACGCGGATGCGCCGCGGAGTGCCGGCTTCGATGCCGGCCTCGATGGCGGCACCGATTTCATTGGTGTGCACGTGGCAGTTCCAGAGCCCGTCGCCGCCCACCACCACGATGGAGTCGCCGATGGCCGCCCACGCATCACGGAAACCCGCAATGGTTTCGTCGGCGGCGTCGAGCAGGTACATCACCTCGTAGCGCAAGTCGCCGACGTCGTCGCCGACGCCTTCGCCTTCGATGTACTTCGCGCCACCAATGACGACTTCGGGTTCGGGGACGGCCGGTCCACCCAGCACTTCGAGCATCGTGTCGACGAAGAGCGCGAACCCACGCCCGCCGGCGTCGACCACGCCAGCGTCCTTCAACGCCGGCAACAGGTCGGGCGTGTGTGACACTGCGTCGTGCGCGGTTCTGGAAACGTGCTCGAGCAACGACTGCACGTCGGTGACGGTGGTGGCCACCGCTTCAGCGCCCTCGGCCGAGAGACGCGCCACCGTGAGGATGGTGCCTTCCACCGGACGCATGACCGCTTGGTACGCCGCATCGGCGGCCCGGCGCAGCGCTGCCACCACCTGAGGCACCTCGGCCACCTGCAGCGGGCTGAACACCTCGGCCACGCCGCGCAGGATCTGGGAAAGGATGACACCCGAGTTGCCGCGGGCCCCCATGAGTGACCCGTGGGCCACGGCCTTGCAGACCGACTCCATGCCGTCGCCGGCGCCGTTGAGTTCGCCAACCACCGATTCGATGGTGAGGGCCATGTTCGTGCCCGTGTCGCCGTCGGGCACCGGGTAGACGTTGAGACGGTTCAGCTCTTCCTGGTGGGCGCGTAGCACCTCGCGATAGCGCAGCACCACCGAACGGAAGACGGCGGCATCAATGGCACTGGGAGCGTCGACCGGCATCGGCGGTCGAGCGTAGGCGAAGCGGCGCCGCTCCTTCGGAGCCACCCCAGCCCGCTCCGGGAGCCGAACTGCTACCCTCTCCCGGTCCCATGGAGTTCCGGTCGAACCGTTCGGCCGTCGAGCGAGGAACAGGTCTGATGGCATCGGTATGCGACGTGTGCGGGAAGAGCCCCCGCTTCGGCATGCAGCTCTCCCACTCCCACCGCCGCACCAAGCGCCGCTGGGACCCGAACATCCGCCGCATTCGCGCGGTGGTGAACGGCGCGCCCAAGCGGCTCAACGTGTGCACCGCGTGCCTGAAGGCCGGCAAGGTCGAGAAGCGCGTCAGCACCCCGAAGGCTGCCTCCTGATGCAAGGCGTCGTCCTCGCCTACGACCCGCAGACTGCGGAAGGCGTGGTCATCGCCGACACCGACCGGGCCCAGATTGCCATTGCCCCGGGGGCGCTCGAAGGGTCCATCTTCCGCACGCTCCGCCAAGGGCAGCGGGTGGTCTTCGAACTCAATGGCGCCGGTCAGGCCATCAACGTGCGCTCGGGCGCCGAGGCCGACCTCGCCGGCCCCACCGCGCACGTCTGATCACCTCGGCCGGTCAGCCAGACCACTCATACGTAACCGAACGCGACTCCGGCCAACGCCGCTGCCGCCACCATCAGCCCGGCGAACTGCAGGTTCGAAACCACTTGGATTCGGCCGTCGAAGCTAGTCACGCCGTCGGCAGCGAGCCACGCTCGGCGGGTTTCGGCCAGTCCATGCACTACGCCCACACCGAAGAGCGCCACGAGCGGCTGGGCGCAGACCACCACGGTGACCACCACGACCAGCACGTCGAGGGCGAACAGGGCCGGGCTCCGCATACCGATGGGGTCAGCCAGCGGCGGTCGGCGTCGAATGGAATCCTCCCCTTGCTCCGCCGGTACGATCCCGTCATGGCACGTACGGTTCCCACGGTCACGGGCGGATCGATCGAGGTCGCCCACGAAGCCCTGCTCGCCTGGGTCGACCAGATGGCAGCACTCGCTTCCCCCGGGCAGGTTGTCTGGTGCGACGGCTCAGCCGACGAAGCAACCGAACTCGCGCAGCGGCTGGTGGCCGCCGGCACGTTCGTCCCCCTCAACCCCGAGAAGCGCCCCAACTCGTACTGGGCGCACTCGGATCCCGGCGACGTTGCCCGGGTCGAAGATCGCACGTACATCTGTTCTGAACACGAAGACGAAGCCGGGCCCACGAACAACTGGATGGCGCCGGCCGAAATGCGCGTCACCCTCCAGGACCTCTTCGACGACGCCATGCGCGGTCGCACCATGTACGTGGTGCCATTCAGCATGGGGCCGCTCGGTTCGCCGCTCAGTTACATCGGCGTCGAGATCACCGACTCCCCGTACGTTGCTCTCAGCATGCGCACCATGACGCGCATGGGCGCGGGCGCGCTCGACGTGTTGGGTACCGACGGTTCGTTCGTTCCCTGCATGCACAGCGTGGGTGCGCCGCTCGCCGACGGACAGGCCGACGTGGCTTGGCCGTGCAACGAAACCAAGTACATCGTGCACTTCCCCGAGACGCGCGAGATCTGGAGCTACGGCTCGGGCTACGGCGGCAACGCATTGTTGGGCAAGAAGTGCTTCGCGCTGCGCATCGCCAGCGTGATCGCGCGCGACGAGGGCTGGCTCGCCGAGCACATGCTCATCTTGAAGCTCACCAACCCCGAGGGCGCCGTCAAGTACGTGGCGGCCGCGTTCCCCAGTGCCTGCGGCAAGACCAACCTCGCGATGTTGGTGCCCACCGTGCCGGGCTGGAAGGTCGAAACCATCGGTGACGACATCGCGTGGATGAAGTTCGGCCCCGACGGCCGCCTGCACGCCATCAACCCCGAGTTCGGATTCTTCGGCGTGGCCCCGGGCACGAACATGCACACCAACCCGAACGCCATGTTGTCGATGACCGAGAACTCGGTGTTCACCAACGTCGGTCTCACCGACGACGGCGATGTGTGGTGGGAAGAGATGTCGGAACCACCCGCGCACCTCATCGACTGGAAGGGCCACGACTGGACGCCTGAATCAGGCACACCCGCCGCGCACCCGAACGCGCGCTTCACCGCGCCGGCATCGCAGTGCCCGGTGATCGCACCCGAGTGGGAAGACCCCGCAGGGGTGCCCATCGACGCCATCCTCTTCGGCGGGCGACGCGCGTCCACCGTGCCGTTGGTGTTCGAGTCACGCGACTGGGAACACGGCGTGTTCGTTGGTTCCACCATGGCGAGCGAGAAGACCGCCGCCGCAGTGGGTGGTCTCGGCGAAGTGCGCCGTGACCCGTTCGCGATGCTGCCGTTCTGCGGGTACAACATGGCCGGCTACTGGGCGCACTGGCTCACCATGCCCGAACGCACCGACCGGTCCAAGCTCCCGCGCATCTACGGCGTGAACTGGTTCCGCAAGGACGCCGACGGCAAGTTCCTCTGGCCCGGCTACGGCGAGAACAGTCGCGTGCTCGAGTGGATCTTCCGGCGCGTGGGCAACCAGGTGGGCGGCGAGGAAACCGCCATCGGCGTGGTGCCCAAGGCCGTCGACCTCAACCTGGAGGGACTCGACCTCTCCGAGGAGCAGCTCGAAGCGGTGCTGCGCGTCGATGCCGACGAGTGGCAGCGCGAGATCCCGCTCATTCACGAGCACTTCGGTCGCTTCGGCACCAAGGTTCCGGCCCGCCTGCACGACGAGCTCGACGCCCTCAGCACCCGCCTCACCTAACCAACCGAGGCGTTTCTCACTGTCATATATGCAGGTGAAAAACGCCCCAGGTCATAGGTAAGCGTCTGGGGGTTTTGACCGGTTTCGGACGTTCCAGCCACACTCGCGGGCATGGCGCGGAACCGAGAAAAACTGTTTCTCAAGCTTTCGAAGCTGGCCTCGGTGCCTGAGGGCATCTTGCAGCCCCCCGGCCGCAAGACGACCGAGTTGGATGATCCAAAGTTCCGGCCGGTGCCACCCACCAGCGGCGTGTCGATTCGCTAACCGTCAGTCGCGGGGGCGGCCCGCGCGCTTGGCGCGGCGGCCATGGCGTTCGAACGCCAAACGGATGAGCCGGTCGAGCAGTTCGGGATACGTCACGCCGCTCTCCTGCCAGAGCCGCGGGAACATCGAGATGGGCGTGAACCCAGGGATGGTGTTGATCTCGTTCACGTAGAACGTGCCAGTGGTGCGTTCCATGAGGAAGTCGACCCGTGCCATCGCGTCGGCCCGACACGCCTCGAACACCTTGATAGCCAGCGCGCGCACTTCGTCGGTCTGTTCCGGCGTGAGTGGCGCCGGCGCAAGCAGCTGCGCATTGTCGTCGAGGTACTTGTCGGCGTAGCTGTAGAACTCGTCGCCGGGCACGATCTCGCCGGGCGCCGACGCCTCTACCGGGTGGTCTCCGAGTACTGCGACCTCGACTTCACGCGCATCGATGGCTTCTTCGACGATCACCCACTCGTCGAAAGTGAGCGCAAGCTGCACGGCCGCTTCGAGCTCGGCCCGGTCGTGCGCTTTCGTGATGCCAACCGACGAGCCCATATTCGCGGGCTTCACGAACACTGGCAGCCCCAGGTCGCGCACGGCATCGTCGAGCGCCGCCACCGAGACGTCCCACTCGCGAAACGCGCGCCACTTTGGAACCGGCAAACCGGCCGATTCGATGGCGACCTTCATCATCACTTTGTCCATGCCGACTGCCGAGCCGAGCACTCCGGAACCCACGTACGGCAGGTCGAAGAGCTCGAACAATCCCTGCACCGTGCCGTCCTCCCCGTAAGGCCCGTGCAACAGCGGGAACACGACATCGACCCCGAGCGCGCCGTTCGCAATGTCCTCGAGCGCGACGGGTTCTCCCTCGGCAACGAACGCGCGCGGCAGAACGTCGGCGCCGGCCTCGATGGCGGCTTTCGCTGCGCCGGACAACAGGAACCGGCCATCAAGCGTGATGCCGACCGGAGTGACCTCGTAGCGAGCAGGGTCGAGGGCGCGGGCCGCAGCCACCGCACTGATGCACGACACCTCGTGCTCGGCCGAACGACCGCCGAAGAGCAAGAGAACCCGCGTGCGCTCGGTCATGTCACACCACCTGCATGATGGCTCGAATGGCGAGCCCGGCCAGGAAGCAACCACCCAAACCGTAGAAGAGTTCAAGGCGGCCGCGCATGGATTTGCGGTACGCGAACAGCAAGCCGATGGTCACGAACGACACGAATCCGTAGAACATGTGGAACTGCACCCGGCTGTTCCCTTGGTAGTCCTTCGACAACGTGACGAGGATCACGCCCAGGACGATCTGTACGAGCATGCCGACTTCGGCGATGCCGGTGAGGATCCATGTCCAGCGCCCGCGCGCGCCCTTCACCCAGTAGGTCACCAAGGTGGCGATGCCGGCGATCGCGTTGAGGCCCAGGACGTACCAGCCCCAGTGGAAGTGAACCCACTTGATTGCATCCATCAGGCGCGTGCGGTCTCCTGCTGGATCACCTCGAACTCGAGCAGTTCGCTCTGGTTGCCGACGGGCGCGGACCCTTCCCCGTGCGCATGCGCGAAGGCGGGACCATTGCGCCAGTTCTGGAACGCTTCTTCGCTCTCCCAGCGGGTGTACACGAAGTAGGTGTCGCCGTTGGTGGGGCGCAGCAGTTCGAACGCTTCGAAGCCGGGCGCCTGGGCCACGGAACCCGCCCGCGCTCCGAAGCGCGCTTCGAGCTCGGGGCCGGCACCTTCGGACACCTCGATGGCATTGATCTTCACGACGCTCATGGGCGCTCCTCGACCGGGGGACCCTGCAGCGTCGCGCGGAACGCCTCCCGCCGACGAGCCCGGCGAATCGCCCCAAATCGCCCTCCCATCCCGCCCCGACCAGGCCGGGCGCAGCGCCGATCGCTCAGCCCCGTCATCAACTGGCCGACGAGAGACGGAGGACCCAAGGAGGGTCGGTGACCGCTGCCGACGCCACCAATCCGTTGGTGCTCGATGCACCCGTCGACCCGCCCCGGACCCCGCGCGCCCGGGGCCGGCTGTCGCGCGGGGTGGTCGAGAACGAGATTCGCCAGCCACTCGAGTCCGTGGCCCGCAGCCTGCAGCGCCTGTCGCTCCAGGACATTGGCGAGTCCAGTACCGCGCACCTCGTGCGGCGCGCGCGCGCGTTGGTGAACGAACTCGTCGAACTCACCGAAGAACTGGCGGACACCACCGCACCGGCCGCCGGTCCCGTGACTCGTGCTGCACAAGAGCGCGTCCAGCTGCACGCGCTCGTCGATCACGCCGCCTCCGAAGTGCGCGACCATTTCGACCGACGAGTGCAGGTCGACATCGACCCGACGCTCGCCCTCACCACCGACCCGCCGCGGGTCCACACGATCCTGGTGAACGTGTTGGCTGCTGGTTCGCGCACCAGCACCGACACGGCATTGCACGCGAGCGCGCAGTGGGACGACCGGGTCCTCCAGGTCGTTGTCACCTGGGCGCGATCACCCAGCGACGAACCCGCGGGCGACGGCGACCCCGGCCTGGTGCTCGCACGCACGCTGGCCCGATCGCTCGGCGGCGATCTGGAGCTACACACCGGCGAACTCGTCACCGCGGCGCTGCGCCTCCCGCAGTACCGCACCGGCGACAGCTGACCCGCGACACTTCTCGATCGATTGGTCCGGGCATCGGGGCCGAGCGCGTACCGTTCCGGCAATGACGCCGAGCTGTCCGCGATGACCAACGAGTTCCGCCGTGACCCGCTCACCGGCGACTGGGTCACCATCGTGGGCGCGCGCCAGCACCGTCCCAACCTGCCCACCACGGATTGCCCGTTCTGCGTGGGCGGGCTCGAAGCCCCTGGTCCCTATGAGGTGAAGGCGTTCACCAACCGGTGGCCGGCGATGGAACCCGGCTTGCCGCTTGCGCCGGTGGTCGGACCCGAACCCTTCACCAGCCGACCGGCGCGTGGCGCCGCCGAAGTGGTGCTCTACGCCCCCGAACACAACGCCACGATGGCCACCATTGGTCCCGTGGGCGTGCGCAGGGTCATCGACCTCTGGGCCGAGCGCACGGCAGCACTCAGCGCGCGTCCCGAGATCGAATACGTGTTGGTATTCGAGAACCGCGGGCGCGAAGTGGGCGCAACCATCGATCATCCCCACGGGCAGATCTATGCGTTCCCGTTCGTGCCGCCCGAAGCCGAACGCGAACTCGCCGTTGCGCGCGAGGGCGCGGCGCTAGCGGCAGTGGTCGATGCCGAACTCGCTGCCGAAGTGCGGGTGGTGAACCGGCGCGGCGACTGGGTCGCGTGGGTTCCGTACGCGTCGTCATGGCCCTACGGCATGTTGCTCGCGCCCCGCACTCGGGTTCCGTCCCTGATGGAACTCGATGACGCCGGTCGGAACGAGCTCGCCGAGCTCTTGGTCGACGTCCTCGGTCGTTACGACGCATTGTTCCCCAATACCGCACCGTTTCCCTACATGCTCTGGATCCACCAGGCACCTATACGCGTCGAGCGCGACATCGCGCATCTGCACGTGCACTTGGCTCCCCCACGCCGAGCGCCGTCGACGTTGCGGTTCGTCGCGGCCGGCGAACTGGGATCGGGAACGTTCTCGAATCCCGTCGTCCCCGAAGCCGCCGCCGATGCGCTCCGCCGCGCCGGCGATTGATCAGCCGCGCCGTCGATTGATCAGCTGCGCAACGGTCAGCCTGCGCCCAATCGCGCGAACCGACGGGCGAGCGCCGTGGCTTCCGCCGCCGGCACATGGTCACCGAGCCGCTGCACCAACGCGATGCCATCGGATCGGCGTCCGAGTGCCAAATATGCCTCCGCGAGGTGCAATCCGGCGCGACCGGCGTCGGCAGCCGGGTCGTAGTCGGGTGCTACCAGTTCGATGAGCACCTGCCACCGTTCCTGACTCGCCAACGCATCGGCGATCACCGCAATGGTTGCGGGTTCACGGTCGGCCGCCGCAATCCGACGGAACGCAGTGAGCGCAGTTTCCACGTCGCCGCGAGCCAGCACTTCCGCAGCCAACGCGGCGCGTTCACGCCACACTGCATGGGCCGATGACGATGGTTCGGGTGCAAGTGCGGGCGCCGGCGCGTCGTCCAGTCCCTCGGTGAGGGCCAACGCGTCCACCGGTCCGTCGTGCACCACGGCAAGCAATGGTTGGGCCGGCCGAACGCCACCGAGTCGCGGCGCGAGCTGATCGGCCAACCGGTGCAGGATCTCGGAATCGGGCTGATCGGCCAACGCCGTTGCGAGCGTGTCCGTCGCTTCGTCGTGCCGCATCGTTGCGGTCAGCACCAGCACTCGCATGCGGATGGCCCGCTCGGAACGCGGCTCCAAGGCCAAGAGACGTTGCGTTGCGTCATCGAGATCGGCCGAGAGTCCATCGACGATCGCCTCGTCGATCACGCCGGCCAGCGCCTCGGGGTCGTTGACGTAGCGCGCCAGCGCGCGCGCCACACGCGCTCGCCGCTCTTCCACGGGTTCGCCCGCCGGAGCGGTCTCGTCGCCGGGCAACCACATGGCTTCCATCACATTCCCTGCGACGGGACGCGACCCAATCCCCGGTTGCGACCGCCGAACGCACGCTCGAGCCCGGCCCCGGCGAAGGCCGGCGGCACCGCGCCGTCGACGGCGTAGCGGTACAACGCAGCTCGGTACACACCGGTGAGCGTGCTGATGAATGCTGCCGCCATCGACAGCCAGATGAATGCGATCCCGCCCAACGCAACGGAGACCGCCGCGTTGGCGGCCGCCGCACCGATCGCGAAGAGCAACAGACAAGGGAGGAACGCCAAGACGCCGAGCAAACCGAATCCCACCTGCGCGGCGAGGTTCTCACCCCATGTCTGGCGCAACAACTTCCCCGAACGCTTGAGCGCACGGATTGGCCCCAGGTCCTCGTGCACGATGACGGGCACCGCGAGAAACGTCACGACGTTCCACGCCGCACCACCGATACCAGCGCCGATTGCGCCGCCGGCACCGCCATTGCGTCGCAGCAACCCGAGTACGAGCTTCACCACCGCCAACAGCGCAGACCACTCGACCACGCGACCAAGGCGCGCATTCACTGCGCCGAACATCGGCGCGAACGAAGGCTGCCCGCCGCGGAGCGCTTGGTCGGCACCGACAACCAACGCGGCGAAGAAGTAGGTCGCGACCACCGAGGTGACGAAGTACATCGCGAGGAGCGCCACGATCGTCAGCGGTCCGATCGCGTTGGCGGTCGTGCTGTCGGTTGCGGACCCCGGTCGCGGCCCGAACGCGAAGGCCAGCCCGGCGAAGAGCGCGAGTACGAGGAACACCGCGAGGAACTGCACCACCGGGATCAGCACGAGCGCGCGGTGCTCGGTGACGACCGCGACCGACTTGCGGGCGAGTGCCCATGAGTTCCGAATTCGACCCACGGAGACTGATCGGCAGCTCGGGGACCGATTCCAGGCCGGGGCCCTACGATCCGCCCGTGGCTGCGCCCGATCCCACTCCCCTGCGCTCGCACCTCCCGACCGACTCGACCCTGCGGTGGTTCCGGGCCCCTGGGCGGGTGAACCTCATCGGCGACCACACCGACTACTGCGACGGCTGGTGCCTCCCGGTGGCCATCGACCGGGAGGTGTTGGTCGCCGCCGCCCCGCGGACCGACGGGAGGATCCGGGCCTGGTCCGACGCCTTCCCCGATCGCATCGAGGTGCCCGCCGCCGGCCCGGCGCCCGATACGCCCGCGCCCGCAGGGTGGGGCGGCCTCATGGCCGCACTCGCCCACGAGCTCGCGACCCGCGGCGTGGTGGTTCCCGGTGCCGAACTCGCCGTTGGGTCGACGGTCCCCGTGGGCTCCGGGCTCTCGTCGAGCGCGGCATTCGAGGTCGCAGTTGCGCTGGCGCTGGCCGCGCAGGCCGAATGCCCGCTGGAACCCGACGAACTCGTCTTCGCCGCCCAGGCCGCCGAGCAGCGAGCTACCGGCGTCCCCACGGGGGTGCTCGACCAACTCGCCAGCGTTCGGGGAACAGCAGGCCACGCGCTCTTGCTCGACTGCCGCAGTCTCTCGACCGAAGCGGTGCCCCTCCCCGATCTCGACATCTTGGTCGTGCACTCGGGTATGCCGCGCGCGTTGACATCGAGTGAATACGCACAGCGTCGACGCGCGTGCGAGGCCGCCGCCGCGCGACTCGGTGTTCCGGCACTTCGCGACGCAACGCTCGACCAAGTGGCCGACTACCCGTTCGCCCGTCACGTGGTCAGCGAGAACGCCCGCGTGTTGGCGTTCGTCGACGCGCTCCGGGCCAGTGATCACGCGCAGCTCGGTGCGTTGATGCTTGCCAGCCACGAGTCGCTGCGCGACGACTACCGCGTGTCCACGCCCGAACTCGACCTGCTCGTTCGACTGCTCGTGCAACACGGCGCGCTCGGCGCCCGTGTGACCGGCGCCGGCTTCGGTGGATGCGTCGTGGCACTCACCGAGCCGGGCGAAGGCATGATCGTGGCGGCAAGCGCGTTGGGTCCGTATCGGGCACGGTCGATGTTGGTTCCGACCGCGTTCGTGGCCCGCAGCGCGGAGGGCGCCGCCGAGGTGGAATCGCCTACATCCGGTTGAGCAGGTCCTGCTTCTTGGCCTCGAACTCCTCAGGGGTGAGGACGCCCTGGTCGCGCAGCCGCGCGAGGTGTTCGATCTGAGCCGGGATGGAGTCCTGGTGTTGAATCTCGGGACGCGAGTACGATGCCGTCTTCTTCGCGTTGACTTCCATCTGCCGGTAGATCTCTTGTTGAACGCGGTCGGGGTGACGAACGTTGTCGAAGTCCGACTGCCCTTCCTTGCCAGCCGATTCGATGATGAGGTCGCCGGCGCCGATCATCCGTTCGAAGATGCCCTGCTTGAAGTTGATGTTGTTGACGTTCTCGAGCGGGATCTCCACGCCGTGCCGAGCGATGACCCCGGTGCGCCAAATCACCCGGTCACTCGTGACGACGAAGTGCGTATAGGTCCACTGGAAGTACTTGAGCACCAACCACACGGCCCACACCACAGCCGCGATGGCCAACACTGGGGCCAAGAGCTTCTTCGGCGTTCCACTGAGTTGGAACATCAAGATGAACGCAATGAAGAGCAGCACGCCGAGCACGGCGTGCTTCCAGAAGTACCACCAGTGCGGGCGAAGATCGAGGGCGAGCTCTTCGCCTTCGTTCAGCACATCGTGCGGGAAAGCCATGCGTCGACTCTAGGCCCCGCGGTTGCGAGCGCTCGCGCTTTGCCGGTGGGAACCGGCGTCACTGGTACTTCACCCGACGGAACACATCGGCGACCGACACCACCCGGTCGAGGAAGACCAGGCCGTCCAGGTGATCGAGCTCGTGCAAGATGGCTCGGGCTTCGAACGCATTCGCTTCAATGACACGCATGGTTCCTTCGGGCGTGATTCCTTGCACCACCACTTCGGTGGGACGGGCCACGTTGCCGGTGAGGTCGGGCACACTCATGCACCCTTCGCGCGCCACCACCGGCGCGGACGATCCGATCAACACCGGGTTGAACAACACGACTGCGGCGTGGCACGAGTCGGCCTTCTTGTGTCCACTCACATCGACCGCGAACGCGCGCAACGCCACGCCAATCTGGTTCGCTGCCAACCCGACACACGCGGGTGACGCCGCCATGGTGTCGAGCAGATCGCGCGCCAACGCGCGCTCGTCGTCACCAATGCTCGTGACCTCGGCCGTTGGGTGCTTGAGCACTGCAGCCGGGAGCTGCAGAACCGGTCGAACGGACATTGGCCGCTACAGGACGTCGACGTCGGCCGGGTGCAAGGTGGCGTCGAGCCCGAGCTCGGCAGCCAACGCATTGACGCGCGTGCGGAGCGCATCCACCGACGCCGAGTCCGGTACAACGCAGTCGACCAGCGCGGCGTACACCGGAGTCTCGCTGGAACCGATCACGCGGGTGGCAAGGTCCGTGATGTTCACCCCGGCGTCGGCGAGCGCCGCCGCCACCGCGTGCACGATGCCCGGCCGGTCGGCGCCGTAGACCGCAAGTTCGAAGCGTGAGCCGGCCACGCCCGCTGGAGCGTTCGCCAACCCCCGCACCGACACCCCGAGCTCGAGCTGCTCCGCCACCGGAGCGAACGCCGCCTCAACGTCGGCGACGGGCCGATCGTCGGGGAACTCGACGACCAGCACCATGGCGAACTGGCCGGCAAGGATCGTCATGGAGCAGTCGGCGAGGTTCCCCCCCTGCTCCAGGACCACCCCGGTCACCCCCGCAACGATGCCGGGCTGGTCGGCGCCTACCGCCCACACTGCGAAACGAGCCATGCCCGAACCCTACGGGAACCCGGTACGGGCACGGTGGCCGACCCACCGCCTAGCGTGGAGGACGTGACCAGCGCCGTTGCTCAATCGTCGTCGTCCAAGGGCCGTGGAGTGGCCTGGGCGGGTACTCGCCTCGCCGGACTGGTGGTCGGCGTCACGTTCATGTTGATGATCTTCGTGGCGGTCTTCTTGGGTTCGCTGTACCTCGCCGGCACGATCGTGGCCTCCGGCCACGGCGGCGCAATCACCCGGATCGAGAAGAACCGGGCCGAGGCTCAGGCGAACCGCACCTTCGATCAGATGGTGCAGAGCACCGACCCGGCGGTGAAGCAGGCCGGAACCCAGGTGACGAAGAAGTCCGGCAAGTTCGTGGTCACCCGCGCCTACATCATCCCCGTGTTGGCCCGCGGCAACATCGAGCAACGGTTCTCACAGTTCTCGGGCGTGAAGGCAACGTGGACCACCGATGTCGACGCCCAGGTGGGGTTCGGCGATCTGCGGCAACGCATCCCCGAGGCGTACCACGGCCTCGTGTTGACCACCACCATCTGACTCGCGCGCAACATGCGCAACACGCGCAACACCCTCCGAGAAACCTCGCGCGTTTTTCGAAATTCCATTGGACAAGCGACCGCGCGCGTCGTACATTGCCGTTCGCCAACGAAAACCGATTCACCGGTTTTCGAGCGCAGACTCGAGGGCCTTTCGGGGTCGGCAGGGTCAGCCGCTGGTGCGGCCCGCAAGGGCGGCCGGGGGTGCTCGGGAGCTGGCGGTGAGCGTTGGTGGGCACGGTGCGCCGCAAGGTGCACGGAGCCGGTGCCTGGCGAAGGCGGTCCTCCGGGGCCGGGTTGGCCGGCACAGGGAAGGGCCCCGAGGAGTCCGGGAGCTGCGCACGCAGCGTTCGGCTACTCGGGGCCTTCTCTCGTCTCGGGCCTGGTTCGGGGGGCCACTTCCCTGGCCGTCCGGGCAAGCACGGCCGGCCAGGACGGCTGTCACACCGGCTCGCTACCGTTCGGCCATGCGCGAGCTCGCCCCGCTCCTTGCCGGCCTCGATGCCGACCAACTCGCGGCCGTCACCTCCGACGCTGCGCCACTGGCCGTGCTCGCGAACGCCGGCTCGGGCAAGACCCGCGTCCTCACCCGCCGCATCGCGTGGCGCATCCGCACTGAACGCGCCGACGCCGAGCACGTTCTGGCCGTCACGTTCACGCGCAAAGCCGCCGGCGAACTCCGCACCCGGTTGCGCGCCCTCGGCGTCAACGATCAGCTCACGGCCGGCACGTTTCACGCCATTGCGCTCGCGCAACTGCGGCGGTACGCCGTCGACCACAACCGTCCCCCGCCGCGCATCCTCGAACGCAAAGCCCGGTTGCTCATCCCCATGCTGGAAGCCGCGCCGGTTGGCGGCAACTCGCTGAAGCTCGCGGGGGCCGTTGCCGGCGAGATCGAGTGGGCCAAGTCGCGCGGCGTGCCCGTCGAGCGCTACGAACACGCGGCAATCGCTGCGCACCGCCGGCCAGGACTGCCCCTCGAGCGCGTCGCCACGCTGTATCGCCAGTACGAACAGGAACGTCGTCGCAAGCGCCTCGTCGACTTCGACGATCTCATCATTGGGTGTGCTGACCTCATCGAACGCGACCGTGACTTTGCCGCTGCGCAGCGGTGGCGGTTCCGCCATCTCCATGTCGACGAGTTCCAGGACGCGAGTCCGGCCCAGGTGCGGTTGGTGAAGGCGTGGCTCGGCGACCGGGCCGACCTCTTCGCGGTCGGCGATCCCGACCAAGCCATCTACTCCTTCGCCGGTGCCGACCCCGAGCTCCTCACCGAGTTCACCCGGTCGTTCCCGGGCGCCGAAGTCATCGAGCTGCGCACCAACTACCGCTCCACGGCGCCGGTCATTGCCGCCGCCCGGGCCGTGCTGGCTCCCGCCGATCGCGTCGAACCGCAACGCCCCGAACATGCAACCTCCCATGCGCCGCTCCCAACGTTCACCGAGTACCCCGACGATGCCTCCGAGTGTGCGGGCATCGCTACGTCCATCCGTCAGCTGGCGCGTCACGGCACGTCCTGGTCATCGATCGCCGTGCTGGCGCGCACGAACGCGCAGGCCGAGCTCATGGGGCGCGCGCTCGAAGACGCCGCCGTCCCCAACCGCGTCCGGGTCGCAGCTGCGTTCTTGCACCGCCCCGCGGTGAAGGCAAACCTCGACGCGCTCGACGAGATCGTGCGCGCCACGCCCAACCGGCCATTCAGTGGGCACATCCGCGATCTGGAAGATGCGGCAGCCAACGCCGCGCCCCACGAACGTGGCGAGCTCGACGCGCTCATCGAACTCGCTCATGAGTACGTGTTGGCCGACGGGCCTGCCGCCAGTGCGGCCGGGTTCCGCAGTTCCCTCGCCGCATCGCTGCGCCGCGATCCGGAACCAATGCAGCGCGACGCCGTCGACGTGATCACCTTCCACCGGGCCAAGGGACTCGAGTGGGACGTCGTGTACGTCATCGGGTTCGAAGACGGACTGGTGCCCATCTCGTACGCCACGTCAGCGGCGGCACTCACCGAGGAACGGCGCCTGGCCTACGTTGCGCTCAGCCGCGCCCGTCGGGAACTCCACGTCTCGTGGGCGCAAACCCGCAGTTTCGGAGAACGCGCGGCCGAGCGTGACCCTTCGCCGTGGATCGAAGCCATCGTCGATGCTGTCGCCGACCACGTACCGCCCGTCGCAGTCGTGCCGCTCGAGCGAGTCGACGCGCTCCGCGCCGCGCTCGACCAACCAGTCGCCACCGACGCCATCGCCGCACCGCTCAACGCAGCCGCCACCCACGAAGTCGCGCACCGTCGGCGAGCATTGGCCGAATGGCGGGCCCGCAACGCGCGCGCCCTCGGCATCGTCGAGTCGGCCATCCTCAGCGACACGCTCATCGCGGCCATCGCCGGCTCGGCACCCGAGGCCACCGGCGACCTCGTCACGGCGGGCTGCTCGTCCGCGTTCGTCGACCGCTACGGCGCCGAAGTCCTCGAGGTCCTCGCCGGCACCTGCGCCTAGTTGCGCCCTTCACACGCGCGCCACAACCCTGCCCCGCGTCGACGCGCGTCGAGCTCCGCCCGCAGAAACGTGCGTGCGTGCTCAGTGTTGGGCGCGATCACCAGCAGCCGCGCGTATCCGGCGCGGAGCAGTTCATCTTCGAAGAGATGTCCATCCACCCACACGTACGCCAGCCGACGGCCGTACTTGTCGTGTGCTTCCACGTCGTCTTCGAGTTCGACCGTGGCCCCAGTGAGCCGCGCCGCCGTGAATGCCGCCGCCTCGGGTCCAAAACACTCCACCGGCTTGGTGGGGTGATGGGTCTCGGGCGTGTTCACGCCCAGGACCCGGATGGTCTCGACACGGGTGCCGACACGCACCTCGAGCGTGTCGCCGTCGACCGCGCGTTCCACCACAGCGCGCGGGTGTGCGTTCCCGCGCAGGAGCGCGTGCGCAACCACTGCGCTCACCAGGACCACCGCGATACCAATCGCAACTCGCCGCACACTGCACCAAGCGCCAAGCGGACGAGGACCACGACAGACCCCGATCTGCACCGTGCGGTCCCCTAGCCTCACCGACCAATGCGCAAAGCCGGCCTCATCCTCCTCATCGTCTTCGGCGTCATCGCAGTTGCATTCGCAGTCATCGTGTTCATGGGGCGCAGCAGCCTCTCCGACGGGCAGGCCAAGGTCGAGGACCGTTGGGCCACCCTGCGCGCCCCGCTCACCACGCGGTACCTCGCCGTCGGCGAAGTGAACGCGTTGGCCAAAGAAGTGGGTGGCGACCGGGAGGTGGTCCGGGAGCTCGACGGGGCGCTCATCCAGTGGCGCGAGACCGGCGCCCGCGGGCGAACCGCCCGTGATCCGCAGGCCGAGGTGCGCCTTGCCAACCGCATCGAGGGCCTCACGGGGCGCCTGAGCGCGAGCACCAAGTCGGTGCCGAAGCTCTCGGCCAACGCCGATCTGGTGAAGGCCGCCGAGGCGCTCCCCCCGACGGTCCCGAGCACTCGCCTCATCGACCCGTACAACCGGGCGGTGCGGTCCTACAAGAACACTCTCGACACGCTGCGCAATCGGCCGGCGGCCGTCCTGTTCGGATTTCGCCCCCAGGATGCCTATGAGCCCGCAACCTGACCCAACGGGCATCTCGTCCTGAGTACGGTTACTGCGTGAATCAGCCGCCGCAGCCACTCATCTGGGTCTCCCGACTCACCCGGTTGCCGCTGCGCGCCGTCGACGACGAAGTCATCGGGCGCTGCACCGATGTGGTGGTGAGCGCGGCCATCGAAGGTGCGCCCCGCGTCACCGGGTTCATCGCCGAAGTCCAACGCCGCCCCATCTTCGTCAACGGCGGCCGGGTCGGCGCCATCGATGCGAGCGGCATCACCCTGCGCACCGGCACACTCGACCTGCGCCACTTCGCGCAGCGGCCCTACGAGCTGCTCGTGGTCGGCGACCTCCTCGACCGCAAGCACGGGCGCGAGTACATCAACGACATCGCGTTGCGGCCCGCCTGGGGCAAGGCGTGGGGTTGGGAAGTCGCCAAGGTCTCACTCCGACCGGGCGGCGCGTTACGGCGCCGATCGCGGTCGCGCACCGTCGACTGGGACGACGCGGCCGAGCTCTTCGACCTCGGAGAGATGAGCCGCGAGGTGGCATCACTCGCTGAATTGCACCCCGCCGACGTGGCGGCTGCGTTGCGGCGAATGCCACACGAACGGCGCCGGCGGCTGGCCGAAGCGATGGACGACGAACGCTTGGCCGACCTCCTCGAGGAACTCCCCGAAGACGAGCAGCTACGACTCGTCGAGGGACTCGACATGGAACGCGTCGCCGACATCGTCGAAGAGATGGAGCCCGACGACGCCGCCGACCTCCTCGCCGAGATGCCGGCACAGATGCGCATGCGCCTCCTTGAAGAGATGGAGCCCGACGACGCCGAGTCGATGCGGCGCCTCCTGCTCTACCCCGACCAGACCGCAGGCGCGCTCATGACCCCCGAGCCCATCGTGTTGCCGCCGAACGCCACCGTGGCCACCGCACTGGCGCGCCTACGCGACCCGGACACCACCAGCACGCTGGCGGCGCAGGTGTTCGTGGCCCGCCCGCCCATCACCACGCCCACCGGGAGCTACATCGGCGTCATCGGATTCCAGCGGCTGCTACGCGAGCAACCCGGCGTGACGCTCGACCGTTGTGTCGACCCGTCGGTGGAACCGGTGCGACCCGATCTCGCTGAGTCGCGGCTCGCCGAGCTCTTCGCGGCCTACGACCTGCTGGCCATTCCCGTGTGCGACGAAACCGGGCGCCTGCTCGGTGCCGTCACCGTCGACGACGTCCTCGACGCCGTCCTCCCCGAAGGGTGGCGACGCACGCGCACCGCACCGACGCGGAGTGCTGCGCCGTGACCCGCCGCGACGAACTCTCCCAGCCGCGGCGCGGCCTGTCGGTCGGACTGTCCTACGACTCGAGCGCGATGGGTCAGCTGGCCGAGAACGTGGCGCGCTTCTTGGGCACGGGGCGTTACCTCGCCATCCAAACCGTGGTGGTCATCGTCTGGATCACGCTCAACGTTGCCGTGGTCGCGCTGCGCTGGGACCCCTACCCGTTCATCTTGTTGAACCTGGCGTTCTCCACCCAGGCGGCGTACGCCGCGCCGCTCATCTTGCTCGCCCAGAACCGCCAAGAGGAGCGCGACCGCGTGCAGTCCGAGCGCGACCGCCAACTGGCCGCGCGCAATCAGGCCGACACCGAATACCTGGCACGCGAACTCGCCGCCATCCGCCTGGCCCTGGCCGACGTGGTCACCATCGAAGACCTCGAGCGGGTGGTACAACGCGTCCGCGACGACCTGCTCATCGAACCGGAACCCAAGCCCGACGACGAGTAACCCCCGAGGCGTTTCTGAGCTAGCTATGTGACAGTCAAAAACGCTTCCGTCAGCGGGCGGAGGTGAGGACGCCTTCGTTCGCCCGTTCGATGCGCTGTACCTCGCTGATCGGGACCACCCGCCAGAAGTGAGCGAGCTCGGACTCCCACAGGTCCAGCAGGACGCGAGCCCGTTCGGAACCGGTGAGGTGCACGTGCCGTTCGACCAGATAGCGCAACTCCACCGCGTGTTCGTCGTCGAGCGAGATGGCATCAACCAACTGACGGTTCATCCGCTCGACCAACTGGCCATGTGGGTCGTACACGTACGCCTGCCCGCCGGTCATGCCCGCCCCCAGGTTCGCCCCCACTTCGCCAAGGATCACCGCGGTACCACCGGTCATGTACTCACACGCGTGGTCACCAGTCCCTTCGACCACCACCGTGGCACCACTGTTGCGCACACAGAAACGTTCGCCCGCCGCACCCGCAACGAAGACCTCGCCGCCGGTTGCGCCATAGAGCACGGTGTTGCCCATGAGCACCGGGTCGCCGGCGTCGTCATCAGGTGGCCGGATGATGATGCAGCCCCCACCCATGCCCTTGCCCACATAGTCGTTCGCTTCGCCATGGAGTTCGAGGGTGACACCGTTCGACAAGAACGCGCCGAAGCTCTGACCGGCCACGCCCGCGAACCGCGCGTGTACCGACCCAGGCGGCAACCGACCGCCGAACTCGAGGCCAACTGCTCCACCGAGTGACGCGCCAACGGTGCGGTCGGCGTTGGTGATCGTGTACTCGAATTCGGAGTCGTCGCCTTCATAGAGCGGCCAGTACCCGTCGAGCAGCAGTTGCTCGTCGAGCGCGCTACGCGGTCGCTGAATGGGAACGTGAGCTACGAAGCGGCGCGGCGCGTCAGCGTCCGACGGGGGCGCAAGCAAGTGCGTGACGTCGAACGCGTCCGCCCGAGCATCACCAGTGACGCGTTGGCGCAGGAGCTCGACCCGGCCGATTGCGTCATCGACGCTGCGCAGTCCGAGTGACGCCAGGATTTCACGGGTCTCTTCGGCCACGAACAACAGGTAGCGCGCCACACCCTCGGGTGTGCCCCGGAACTTGGCCCGCAAATTCGGCCGCTGCGTGGCCACGCCCGTGGAACAGGTGTCCCGGTGACAGGCGCGCAACATGATGCAGCCTTCGGCGAGCATCACCGCAGTGCCGAAGCTGTACTCATCGGCCCCCAAGAGCGCGGCGAGCACGATGTCGCGACCGGTCTTGAACCCGCCGTCGACGCGCACCCTCACCCGGCTCCGCAGCCCCTCGTCGACGAGCGCCCGTTGCGCGTCGGCCAGGCCGTATTCCCACGGCATCCCGGCGTGCTTGATGGACGAGAGCGGCGACGCGCCCGTGCCCCCGTTGGCCCCACTGATCTGCACCACGTCGGCGAGCGCCTTCACGACTCCCGTCGAGATCTGACCGACACCGAGCTCCGCCACGAGCTTCACCGACACTGCGGCGAACTGGTTGACCTGCTTCAGGTCGAAGATCAGCTGCGCCAGGTCCTCGATCGAATAGATGTCGTGATGCGGCGGTGGCGAGATGAGTCCCACACCCGGCTGCGTGTGCCGCAGGCGAGCGATCTCGGCGCTGACCTTGTGGCCGGGCAGCTGCCCGCCCTCACCGGGCTTGGACCCCTGGGCCATCTTGATGTTGAGTTCATCGGCAAACGCCAAGTACTCGGGCGTCACACCGAAGCGACCACTTGCGATCTGCTTGATGCGCGAATTCAGGTCACGAGCGTCGCCGCGCGTGCGGTAGCGGTGCGGGTCCTCGCCACCCTCTCCACAGTTGCTCGCGCCACCAATGAGGTTCATGGCGGCAGCCAAGGTCTCGTGAGCTTCTTTCGAGAGTGCTCCGTGACTCATTGCACCGGTGGAGAAGCGCTTGGTGATCGCACTCGCCGGTTCCACTTGGTCGAGCGGAATGGGTTCACCAGCCGGAACCCACTCGAGCAGATCACCGAGCGTGGTGACCGGACGCGCGCGCACTTCATCGGCGAACGCGTCGTAGAGCTCGCGCTGACCGGCTTCGATCGCCAAGTTCAACAAGTGTGCGGCGCGCAACTCGGCCGCATCGCCCACCGGAACAACTTCCTCGTCGGGCATGGTGAAGGCATGCAACTTGTCGATGACGGTTGGGTTGTTGTCGTGGTACTCGCCGCCCCGCTTGCGGTGGCGCACGTACCCGGGTTCGGCGAGCGCAACGTCGTCCTCGAATGCTTCTTCGTGCCAACCGAGGATCTCGTCGGCGAGTTGTTCGAAGCTCACGCCACCAACCGGCGCGTTACAGCCCGTGAAACAGAGATCCACCACGTCGGCCCCGAGCCCCAGGACTTCGAAGATCTGCGCCGAGCGATAGCCATCGACGGTGGAGATCCCCATCTTCGAGAGGATCTTGAGCACTCCATCTTCGAGCGCCGCCTGCAACTTGGCCTGCGCTTCGGGTGACTGCAGCTCGCCGAGTTGTTCCTCGTCGGCGAGCGCGGCAACCGTCTCGAGCGCGAGCCACGGGCACACGGCATCAGCGCCGAAGCCGATCAACGCGGCGATCGAGTGGGTGTCACGCGCGTCGGCGCCTTCCACCACGATGGATGCCCGCGAGCGGAGCTGCGCCGCGATGAGTCGTTGGTGCACTGCCCCGGTGACGAGCAACGTGGGGACCGGAACATTCGCAGCATCGGCGTCTTGGTCGCTGATGACGACTATGCCGGCACCGTCGCGCACGGCGATCTCGGCTTCGGCCGCGAGGCGTTCGATCGCGGCACGCAGTCCCCCGCTCCCGTTCGCGACGGGGAACGTAGCGTCGAGCCGTTGGGCGTCGAAAGGTCGTACCTCGGGGTCGAGCAACTTCTCCACCGCACGCGGGTACAAGAAGAAGCTCGGCAGTTCGAGCAGGCACGCCGCATCGGGATGCTCGACCAAGATCGGTGACCGCGGCCCCAGGCAGGTGCGCAGGCTCATCACGACTCGTTCGCGCAGGTGGTCGATCGGCGGGTTGGTCACCTGGGCGAACTGCTGCTTCAGGTAGTGCGACACCTGACGAGGCCGTGCCGCCAACGCCGCGTACGGCGTGTCGTCGCCCATCGCGAACGTGGGCTCTTTTGCGTCGGCCGCCATGGGCTTGATCACCGTGGCGATCTCTTCCTTGGTCATCCCGACCGCAACCTGCGCGGCCACGAGCTCGTCACTCGGGCGCGGTTCGGTGATGACGTCACCCACGGGGAACGGTCGTAACCCGTCGGCCGCCCATTGGCCGTACGGCGCCTGGGTGGCGAGCCACTGCTTCACGGCACGATCACCGAGCACGGGCTCCTTCGCGTCGGGGTCGACCGACAACATGTCGCCCGGCCCCAACCGCCCCCGCTGCACGGCGCCGCGACCGGCCACGGATACCGCTCCGACTTCCGACGCGCACACCACCAAGCCGTCGGCACAGATCTGGTAGCGCAGCGGCCGCAACCCGTTGCGGTCGAGTGCAGCGGCGACCCGACGGCCGTCGGTGAACACCAAACCGGCCGGGCCGTCCCACGGGTCGGTCAAGCACGCGTGGAAGCGATAGAAGTCGCGCACCGGACCACTCAGGCTGCGCTGGCCCTCCCACGCGTCGGGCACCAGCATGGCGATGGCATGGCGAACGTCACGGCCACCGCGCACCAGCAGTTCCAACGCGTTGTCGAGCTTGCCGGAGTCGGAGTCGTCAGCCAAGAACAAGGGGCGAAACTGGGACTCCGGCCCGAGTCCCACTGCTTTGGTGCCCAACTCGCTGCGCGCCGACATGCGGCGCTCGTTGCCGAGGAGCGTGTTGATCTCACCGTTGTGCGCCAACATGCGGAACGGCTGCGCGCGTTCCCAGGCCGGACTCGTGTTGGTCGAAAAGCGCGAGTGGAAGATTGCGAGCGACGACGCGAAGTCGTCGGCCCGGAGGTCAGGGAAGAACGCACGGAGGCGATCACTGATGGCGAGCGCCTTGTACGTGACGGTGCGGAACGACCAGCTGGCGAAGTACGCGCGCACACCTGCGTCAGCGCAGGTCCGTTCGGCTGCCCGTCGCGCTCGATAGGCGCGCCGTTCCCGTTCGTTTGCGTCGGCATGCGAAGCGATCACTGCCTGACGCATCGCCGGCATGATCGCGTTTGCCTGTTCGCCGACCTGGATGGGGTCAACCGGAACGTCGCGCCATCCGATCACCCGGATGGACTCCGCCGCGCATGCGTCCACCACGGCCTGCTCGGCCGCCGCCCGGGCCGATGGGTCGTCGGCGTCCAGAAACGCGAAGACGACCCCCAACTCGTCGGGGTCCACCGTTGCGCCCAGCTCGGATTGCGAAACGCGGGCGAAGAACGCGCGAGGAATCGCCACCAACACGCCGGCGCCGTCGCCCGACAGTCCATCGGCCGCGATTGCGCCGCGGTGATGCATGTTGCCCAACCCGTCGAGCGCGAGTTCCACGATGTCGCGGCGCGCCTCGCCGCTGGTGTGGGTGACGAAGCCGATGCCACACGCGTCGCGTTCGACGCGACGGGCGGTGGAAGCTTCGAGATGGTATGGCACAGCTCGCACCACGAACTGAACTCCTGATCTGGCGCGGGACGCGCGATGACAATGTGAAAGACCGTACGCCGCTGTACGTCGCACGCCCGGGACCGGCAACCGTTGGCGATCCGTCAGGCGGATGGGCTCACCGTCGAGCCCTTGGGCGCAGCATCGAGCCCAAGTGCGCACCGTGTGCGCCGGCGACGCCGCTGTCGCGCTTCCGACGTTATCGGCTCGGCGAACCCTGCCACGACGGTTTCGGCCCCATAGGAACAACTTGCGTACGCTGCCCGCCATGACCGGTGACCTCATCGCAGTGCTCGGAGGCGGCCAGCTGGGCCGCATGATCGGCCTCGCTGGTCTTCCGCTCGGCGTCGAGTTCCGTTTCCTCGACCCCGCCGCCCAGCCCCCAGCTCAGGTGGCCGGTCCCACGATCACGGCCCCACTCGACGATCTGGCCGCCGTCGACCGCCTCGTCGATGGCGCCCGGGTCTGCACCTACGAGTGGGAGGGCGTTCCGGCCGCCACGGCCGAGCACGTGGCCCAGTCGGTGCCGGTCTTCCCCGACGCCCGCGCGCTGGAGGTGGCGTCCGACCGCATCGCCGAGAAGACCCTCCTGCGCGATCTCGGGATCGGTGTGGCCCCGTTCGCCCCAGTCGACGACGACGCGTCCCTCCAGACCGCCGTCACCGAGATCGGGCTGCCCGCAGTGCTGAAGACCCGGCGCGGTGGCTACGACGGCAAGGGCCAGGTGGTGCTGCAGTCCCCGGCCGATGTCGATAGAGCGTTCGACGCAATCGGCGGAGTACCCGCGATCCTCGAGGGCTTCGTGCCGTTCGAGCGCGAAGTGTCGGTCATCGCCGTGCGCGGCCGCGACGGCGACGTGCGCGTGTGGCCACTCGTCGAGAACGTGCACCGCAACGGCATCCTGCGCGAATCCGTCGCACCGGCACCGAACCGTGGCGCGCTGCAATCGCAGGCCGAGGCGCACATCACCAAGCTGCTCGACACACTCGCGTACGTGGGTGTCATCACGTTGGAGTGCTTCGTGCTCGACGGCGAGTTGCTCGGGAACGAAATCGCGCCTCGCGTACACAACTCGGGCCACTGGACCATCGAAGGCGCCGTCACCAGTCAGTTCGAGAACCACGTGCGCGCAATCGCTGGCATTCCGCTGGGCGCAACCCATGCCCGGGGCATGAGCGTGATGTTCAATGCCATCGGCGCGCTTCCCGACCGTGACGCGGTTCTCGCCATCCCAGGCGCGCACTTCCACGACTACGGCAAGGAGCCGCGTCACGCCCGCAAGGTGGGGCACATCACGGTGACCGCCGACGAACGCGTCGCGCTCGATGCGGCCTGCTCGGCCGTCCGCACCCTCATCGCTGCCTCTGAAGACGGCTGACAACCACTTCCACTCCCCTTCTGGCGCGCGCAGACCGCCACGAAGAGCAGTGAACGCGCGCCAAAAGGAGAGGGCGGAGATGGGTCAGGCGATGGCGCCGGCGTCACGAAGTCGCGCAACGTCGGCGGCGGCGAAGCCCCAGTCGGCCAACGCCTCATCGGTGTGCTCGCCGATCGCACTGGGCGCACCACGCTGAATGGCACCCGGCGTCTTCGAGAAGCGCGGCGCGGGTGCGGGTTGCCACACGCCCTTGCCATCTTCGACGAACGTGCCGCGGGCCTGCATGTGCGGGTGCTCCTTCGCCTCGCTCATGGTGAGCACCGGTGCGTAACACGCGTCGGAACCGGCGAGCAGCGCATCCCACTCGTCGCGCGTCTTGGTCCTGAACAGTTCGGTGAGACGGTCACGCCACTGCGGCCACCCGCCGGCGTCCATCTGCGCGGGCAGTTCCTCTTGGTCGAGCCCGGTGCGCGCCAACAGCTCGGCGTAGAACTGCGGTTCGAGCGAACCGATGGACACGAACTTGCCGTCCTTGGTCTCGTAGGTGTCGTAGAAGGGCGCACCGGTGTCGAGCACGTTGGTGCCGAAGGCGTCGCTCCACGCACCGATCTGGCTGAGCCCCCAGATCATGGTCATGAGCGTGGCCGAACCATCGACCATCGCCGCGTCGACCACTTGGCCTTCGCCGGTGGCACGCGCGCTCAAGATGCCGCTGACCACGCCGAGGGCCAGGAACATGCCGCCGCCACCGAAGTCACCGACCAGGTTGATGGGCGGCGTGGGCTTGGCGCCGGCGCGACCGAAGTGCGCGAGCGCGCCCGCCAGCGCGATGTAGTTGATGTCGTGCCCGGCCATCTGGGCGTACGGCCCGTCTTGACCCCAGCCGGTCATGCGTCCGTAGACGAGCTTGGGGTTGCGAGCCAGACACGCGTCGGGGCCCACGCCCAACCGTTCGGTGACGCCGGGCCGGTACCCCTCGATCAGCGCGTCGGCCTGCTCGACGAGCTGCAGCACGAGCTCGACGCCTTCGGGGTTCTTCAGGTCGACGGCAATCGAGCGCCGGCCGCGGTACATGGGCTCGCGTTCGGAGTGCGACGGACGGCCGCCGGCGCGATCGATGCGCACGATGTCGGCCCCCAGGTCCGAAAGCAACATCCCGCAGAACGGCCCGGGGCCGATACCCGCGAGCTCCACGATCTTCACGCCGGCCAACGGTCCACTCGCCACGATGCCTCCAGAGGATGTGGGGTCGAGCGCGCAACCTAGCGGCCCCACTCCCCGGTGCGGCCCACTCGGAGCCTCGTGGGGGCATCCCCAGGCCCGTATGGGGGCAGCCCCCAATGGGCGACGGGCCCGCCAGTCCGCACACTGGAGACATGCAGCACCACTCCAGCGTCTTCCAGGCCTCGACCGTCATGTTGTTCGTGTCGGTGGCCGCCATGATCGCCGTCGAAATCGCAATCGAACTCCGCCGGACCCGTTCCGTCGACCTGCGGGACCGGGCCAACTCGATCGCGAACGGCGCGGCCTACCTGGTGGTCAAGGTGATCGCCGGCAAGGCGCTGGCACTCGCCGGATTCTTCTACCTGTTCGACCACTACCGACTGTTCACGCTCGACGCCGGCAACCCGCTGCACTGGATCGCCGCGTGGATGGTGGGCGACTTCTTCTACTACTGGATTCATCGTGCCGAGCACCGGGTGCGCATCTTGTGGGCGACACACTGCGTGCACCACTCGTCGGAGGAGTTCTCGTTCACCACGGCGGTCCGCATGCCCTGGACCGAGGTGTTCTACAAGCCGATCACCGGAATCTGGGCGCCGCTGATCGGAGTGAACCCCACGATGGGTGCGGTGATGGGCGCGCTCACGCTGATGATCGGACAGCTCCAACACACGAAGCTGATCGGGTCGCTCGGGCCGCTCGACTGGTTCCTGCAGACACCGTCGAACCATCGGGTGCACCACGCGCGCAACGCGCAGTACATCGACAAGAACTTCGGCGGGACCACCATGATCTGGGACCGGCTCTTCGGCACCTACGAGCCCGAAGTCGAGACGCCGGTGTACGGCCTCACCCATCCCATCGAATCGACGAACCCGCTGCGAATCTCGGTGGGCGGGTACCCCGAGCTGTTCCGGGACCTGCGCACTGCGGGGACCTTCGGCGAGCGGGTACGCCTGTGCGTGGCCGCGCCGGCCTGACGAAGCGCGTTAGGAGCGCGAACGACCGCTGCCGTCGATGCCGCGGGACTCCATGATCTGCATGACGCGATCGTCGAGCGCATCGCGCAGCACCTTGATGCGCGGATGGTCGCGGAACTCCTCGGTCTCTTGCACGCCGCGGTAGTACACGTGTCCCTCATCGAAGGGTTGCATCGAACCGAGGAACCGCTTCTCGGCCAGCCCGACCGCAATGCGCTGTTGGGCGCGAGCCAGATCACGGAAAAGCTGTTGGGTACCGGCGTCGTCGGCGCGGGCCGCACGACCGGCAAGGTCGGCGAAGCGGTGCCGCAGATGGTCCCACTCGGGGTGCGCGCGCAACACCGCTCGGGCTGGCTCGACCCCCCACCGTGTGATCTCGTCGCCGAGCGCGGCTCGCAACCGTTGCTCTTCGATGGTGGCGCAGTGCACAACCATGACGACGAGTTCGTCGGCGGTGTACGCAACCGAGTCCTCCCGCTCGAGCGGATCGACCGACCGCTGCATGTCGTGCGAACGCATACCGGGAGCGAACGCACCACCGTTCGTGGCCAGGGCCGGCATCACCACCTTCTGCGCCGACGTGAGCGAGTTCCCACCGCTCTTCACTTCGATCACCCACAGTCGATCATCGCGCTGCATCGTGATGTCAGGAGTGCAGCCCCTCCACCGCCCGTCGACGATCGCCCAGGCCGGCGTTTCGTGCGGGAAGACCGCTTCGAAGCCGTCACGCTCCCACGACAGTTCGACGAACGCCTCGGCCACCTGGCCGAGCAGCTTCTTGACCGTCTCGTCACCGCGGGCGAGCAGCGCGGCAGCCCCGACGTCATGCAGGGCGTTGCGATCCGCACGCTCGAGTTCCTCGGCCGCCCGGGTGAGGCGCGCGGAAGTGGCGAGCAACAGATCGGTGGCATCGCGGTTCACTCGCAACAGTCGCTTGGCCGCCGACTCATGCGCGGAACCGGGCGGCGCGATACGCGCGTGGAACTCCAACGCCGTTGCCGCGAGGACCAGATCCTCGAGCAGGTCGGAACGCACGGCGGCTGCGGTGGACGTGGACATGTCGAGCCGTTCTGCGCGTCCGTCGAGCCCCCAGACCACCATGAAGGATTCGTCGTTGCGCAAAGACGCGCGCAGGTCATCGGCAGGTTGGGCCGTGAGCCAATCGAGATAGCGCGCGTATTCGACAAGCGCGCGCGGCGTAAGTGCACTCATGACGCCGGCCTGCGTTCCGTTCGTCGGCGTTCCCAGGGCGCGTTCGGACGCCGAGAACTCTTCGTTGGCCGGCGTGACGCGGCCGCGCAACAAGGCGTCCACCTCGCGAGCAGCCGAACGGGCGGCGTCCGAATCCTGGCGCGGGGGCAACAACGATCCCGATGCCAGCCGCTGCAGCGCGAACACCCATTGGACCGCGGCCACGTACGACGCGGGATCGTCGATGGTGGCGCGATCGGCGGATTGAATGTCCATGGGCAGTTCTCACGTCCGTGTTCGAGCGCTCCAGGGAACCACATCGGGCACGGACCGGGCCAACGGCGGCCCGGCCGGGCGGCGGCGATGACGCGCCGGCCGCGTGCCGCGATCAGTAGGCGAGGCGGAGCCCCGGGCGAGGCCACTCCATCGCGACCAAACGACCAGTGCCGCTCAAGGTGACGTAAGCGGTGCGAAGGTCAGGGCCGCCGAAACAGATGTTCGTGACGATCGGGTCGTCGAACTTCACCTCGTCGACGAGTTGACCCGTCGGCGAGAACACGCAGATCGAGCCCGCCGAAGGGCTCGCCACCACCACGTTCCCGTTCGCTTCGACGGCCAGGGAATCGAAGAGTCGGTAGCCACCGGGATCGGCGAACATGCCACCGCCGTTGCCGAACACTGGATTCGGCGTTTCGAGTTCACCCGGGCCGGCGAGGGCCCACTGGTTGCATCGGCCGCTGTAGGTGTCGGCGACATAGAGCGTGCGCCCGTCGGGCGAAAGCCCCACACCGTTCGCGCTGTCGACGGGCGCAATAGCTTTGCGAATGGACGAACCATCAGGTTGCGCGTAATACACACACCCGAGCACGCGGGTCCGTTGATGTTCGCGCCCGTGGTCGGTGACCCACATGCCGCCGGCCGCATCGAACACGATGTCGTTCGGGCTCGTGAGTGGAACACCGTCGCACTCGGTGTAGAGCGTGGTGACCACACCCGTGTCCAGGTCGACGCGTTGGATGCTGCCGCCTTCGTGCCACTCCGGCAGGTGGCTCTGCGGAACGGCCAGCTCGCCGAACTGCAGGTACTCCCATCCGCCGCTGTTGACGACGTAGCACGCGCCGTCGGGCCCGATTGCTGCGCCGTTGGGTCCGCCACCGGTGTGCGCGATCACCCGCCGGGTGCCGTCGGGAGCGATCTCGGTGACGTCACCGGCCTGAATCTCGACGAGCACCACCGAGCCGTCGGGTCGGGCGATCGGCCCCTCGGGGAAGGCCAAATGGGACGTGATGACACGCATGGGTCGACGCTACCGACGGGACGTACCGGCGCGCGGGAGGCGAATTCGCGGGCGTCGTCACCGCAGCGATCGCGTCGTCGCAGGTCGGAGCGCTTTTTGTCACACCCCACCCCGAAACTGTTGACGCCGCTGTAGTTCCACTGTTGTAATTCAACCTCATCTTGGGGGGAGAGAAAGACCCAACCCCAATATCTTGTGGTTGCTCGGGAGTTTCGACGGGGCCACGAAACGCCGGCACCGAGCGCCGGAAGTCAGGAATCCGGCGTGATGCCGGACAGGGGGAAGCAGCGCCGCCACCAGCGGGCTGCCCGGAGGAACTGGGGATCGCATGACGGTGACGCACGACGCAACCGCTGAACTGGGAACCACTGATGCAGCGGTCGCCGGCTCCTCGATGCGGGTGAGGAAGCGCAACGGCGAGTTCGAGTCGGTCGACGTCAACAAGATCGTCAAGGCCGTCGCACGGTGCTGCGAGGGGTTGGGCGGCGTCGACGCGTTGCGCGTCGCCACGCGCACCATCAGCGGTCTCTACGACGGTGCCACCACCGAAGAGCTCGACCAGCTGTCCATCCGTACCGCCGCCGCGCTCATCGCGGAAGAGCCCGACTACTCCAAGCTTGCGGCCCGCATGCTCGACACCTTCATCCTCAAGGAAGTCGAGAATCAAGACGTTCACTCGTTCAGCCAGTCGGTGCGCTATGGCCACTCGCTCGGACTCATCGGCGACGACCTCGCAGCATTCGTCGAGAGCAACGCTCGCAAGCTCAACGCCGCCATCCGACCCGAGCGCACCTGGCTCTTCGAGTTCTTCGGTCTGCGCACCGTCTACGACCGCTACCTGCTCAAGCACCCCGAAGCACGCGACGCCGTCGAGACCCCGCAGTACTTCTTCATGCGTGTGGCGTGCGGGCTCAGCCGCACCCCCGCCGAAGCAGTCGAGTTCTACGACCTCATCTCGTCGCTGCAGTACCTGCCGTCGTCACCCACACTGTTCAACTCGGGTACGCGCCACGCGCAGATGAGCAGCTGCTACCTGCTCGACTCCCCGCTCGACGAACTCGAAGCGATCTACGGCCGCTACACCGACGTGGCCAAGCTCTCGAAGCACGCGGGCGGCATCGGTCTCGCCTACCACCGCATCCGTTCACGCGGGTCGCTCATCAAGGGAACCAACGGTCTGTCCAACGGCATCGTGCCGTGGCTCAAGACCCTCGACGCATCGGTCGCAGCAGTGAACCAGGGTGGACGCCGCAAGGGCGCGGCATGCGTGTACCTCGAGAGCTGGCACGCCGACATCGAGGAGTTCCTCGAACTCCGTGACAACACCGGCGACGAATCACGCCGCACGCACCACCTCAACCTGGCCAACTGGGTCCCCGACCTCTTCATGCAGCGCGTCGAGAACGACTGGATGTGGAGCCTCTTCGACCCCAAGAAGGTGCCCCACCTCGTCGACCTCTACGGCGCCGACTTCGAGAAGGCATACCTCGAAGCCGAAGAGGCGGGCCTCTATGAGCGCCAGGTCAGCGCCCGCGAGCTCTATGGCCGCATGATGCGCACGCTTGCGCAAACCGGCAACGGCTGGATGACGTTCAAGGACGCGTCCAACCTCAAGGCCAACCAAACTGCCAAGCCCGAGAACGTGATCCACCTCTCCAACCTCTGCACCGAGATCATCGAGGTCACGAACCAGGACGAGACCGCAGTCTGCAACCTCGGCTCGGTGAACCTGGGTCGCTTGGTCCGTCACGACGACGGCGTCACCGCATTCGACTTCGATCGGTTGGGCGAAGTGGTTCGTACCGCAGTCACGTACCTCGACCGCGTCATCGACATCAACTTCTACCCCACCGATGCTGCGGCCACTTCCAACGCGAAGTGGAGGCCGGTCGGCCTCGGTCTCATGGGGCTCCAGGACGTTCTCTTCCAGATGCGTCTGCCCTTCGACAGCGACGAGGCCCGCGAGATCTCGCGTCGGATCAGTGAAGAGATCTACTTCAACGCTCTGGTGCGTTCGAACGAACTCGCCAAGGAATACGGGCCGCACGCAGCGTTCGCCGACACCCGCGCCGCGCAAGGTGTCATGCAGTTCGACCTCTGGGACGGGGCCGAGCCCACCGACCCTGCGCGGTGGGACGCCCTGCGCGAAGACATCAAGACCTACGGCCTGCGCAACTCGCTGCTCATCGCCATTGCGCCCACCGCAACCATTGCATCCATCGCCGGTTGCTACGAGTGCATCGAGCCCCAAGTCAGCAACCTCTTCAAGCGCGAAACGCTCTCGGGCGAGTTCCTCCAGATCAACACCTACCTGGTGCGAGACCTGCAGGCCCGCGGCATGTGGACCGAAACCCTGCGGGCCGAGCTCAAGAAGGCCGAGGGCTCGGTGCAAGGGCTGCCGCTCCCCGATGACGTCAAGGAGATCTACCGCACCGCGTGGGAGGTCCCGATGCGCTCCCTGATCGACATGGCGGCCGAGCGTGGCGCGTTCATCGACCAGAGCCAGAGCCTCAACCTCTTCGTCGAGTCGCCCACCATCGGCAAGCTCAGCTCGATGTACCTCCACGCATGGAAGGCCGGTCTGAAGACCACCTACTACCTGCGGTCGCGTCCGGCGACGCGTATCGCGCAAACCACCACCGGCGGAGATCGTTCCGGAGGGACTGACCCGGATGGCACCCCGCCGGCGACCAAGAAGACCTACACCGACAGCGAAGCCATTGCCTGCTCGCTGGAGAACCCCGAAGCTTGTGAGGCGTGCGACTGATGGCTGTCACCGAATCGTTCATGAACACCAGCAACACTGCAACCGCTCCCGAATTCATCGACCTGCCGGCCGAAGAGGCCAAAGAAGGTCAGGGCAACATCCTCGACCCCGGGTTCAACCTCACGTTGCGCCCCATGCGGTACCCGCAGTTCTTCGACATGTACCGCGACGCGATCCGCAACACGTGGACGGTCGAGGAGATCGACTTCTCCGACGACATCGTCGACCTGCAGCGCAAGCTGCTGCCGAGCGAGCGGCACTTGGTGAACCGCCTGGTGGCGTTCTTCGCCACGGGCGACTCCATCGTGGCGAACAACCTGGTGCTCAACCTGTACCAGCACATCAACGCTCCCGAAGCGCGGATGTACCTGAGCCGCCAGCTCTACGAAGAGGCGCTGCACGTCCAGTTCTACCTGACGCTGCTCGACACCTACATCCCCGACCACGATGAGCGGCACGCCGCGTTCGCCGCCATCGAGAACATCCCGAGCATTCGCCAGAAGGCCGAGTTCTGCTTCAAGTGGATGAACTCTATGGAGCAACTCGACCGCATCGAGACCCGCGAACAGCGTCGTCAGTTCCTGTTGAACCTCATCTGCTTCGCGTGCTGCATCGAAGGGCTGTTCTTCTTCGCCGCCTTTGCGTACGTGTATTTCATGCGCAGCAAGGGATTGCTGAACGGTCTCGCGTCGGGCACCAACTGGGTATTCCGCGACGAGAGCGGCCACATGAAGTTCGCGTTCGAAGTCATCGAGACGGTGCGCCGCGAAGAGCCCGACCTCTTCGACGACGAGCTGGCCAGCCAGGTCACCACCATGCTCGAAGAAGCACTCGAGTGCGAGATGGCGTTCGCCGCCGACCTCCTCGGCGAGGGCGTGCCGGGTCTGTCGATCCCCGACGTGCGCGGCTACCTCGAGTACGTCGCCGACCAGCGGCTGCTGAACCTTGGTTTCGCGAAGCGGTTCGGCACGAAGAACCCGTTGGCCTTCATGGAACTCCAGGACGTGCAGGAACTCTCGAACTTCTTCGAGCGCACCGTCTCGGCGTACCAAGTCGGCGTCACCGGCGAAGTCGCCTTCGACGAAGACTTCTGACGAAGTCAGAAGTCTGGCGGAGCCGAGCCACCGCGAGCCGGGTATCCCGGCGAGCAGCGAGCGAAGCGATGCAACGGGCTCGCTGACG